>NZ_JBJJNY010000021.1:0-6088 GCF_045504165.1 Weissella kandleri
AGTATTTTAATGGGTGTTCGGATTAATGTTGCAATCTGCCATAAATAATTAAATTGTTTATTTATTGATAACCAGGACCGTATTTCTAAACTTCTTTTATGGTTTATTATATCACTTAACAAAAAACAGCCCCCGTTATCTACTAGTCAGATAATGAGAGCTGTTTTAATAGTCTTCTATAGGGGCGATTATATAATTATAGACCCTAAATTAAGGAATGTTTTAGTAACCACCTAGGATCATAGTTAACTCATAGCAAAACTCCTGGTATTTTACTTAGAAGTCAATAAATTAATTGGACTGTTTTACTGCGGCACTATATGGCGTTTTTTTATTAATGAACGTAGTTATTCAAACTTGTAACTAATTTTTTAATTTCGTCACGAACCTTACGGAATTCTTGTAGTTGTTCTTCTAAAGTTCCTGTGGCTTGCGCTGGGTCAGATAAAGGCCAGTGTAAACTCTTGGTTTGAGGGGGAAGCATAGGACATTTATCCTTGGCATCACCACATAAAGTAATAACTAAATCTGAAGTGTTCAAATAATTTAGATCAATTAACTTAGAGTAGTGGCTACTAATATCTACTCCATCTTCAGCCATAACTTTAACAGCATTTAGATTTAACCCATGAGTTTCAATCCCTGCACTCTCGATTTGAAACTCATTTGCCGGCAATATTATTTTTGCATATCCTTCAGCCATTTGACTGCGACAAGAATTTCCTGTACATAAAAAATAAATTTTTTTCATTCTAAACCACCTATAATTTTAATTTGTATAACACCATAAACTTAAATGCAATGCTTCCGTCAACATAGGTGTATAAGTATCAAGGCCTTCTACGTAAAAATGGGCCCTGTACGTTCTAATTATCTTTCTTCAAAGCAAGATAATCAGTTGGTTCAAAACTAAAATATTGTTCTAGATTGCCATGATACTTCTCTAATTTTGCTTCCTTATTAATATCGTAAACACGATATAGCCAATATGATGAATTATGTAATTTCATGTGTTAAAACTTAATAGGAATTTAAATTTTATTATTAGATTTTTTAATCATTCACACGAAAATTAATTTTATAAAGAGCATACTCTATACTCTTATTTTTTTCAAGAACTCAAAAAAGTGGAAACTCCCAGAATTTTAAATCTGGGAGTTTCCGCTTTTGTCATTTCAAGGATGGACTATTGTCCCAGCCTCTTCTAGTTTATTCTTAAGATATTTTTACTGTCTCTGCAGGTGCTGATACTTCTTTTTATTCTTTTCGACCTTTCAACTTATACTTCATTAATCTCATGGCATTGAAAATTACCACCAGGATACTACCTTCATGAACCAACATTCCGATAGACATATTCATCCATTCGCTGAAGAAGACGCTGGTCAACAAGACCAACACTACTCCAATTGCAATCGCGATATTTTGTCTCATATTATTTGCGGTAGCTTTTACTATTCCTAATGCGTGAGGCAAGTTGCTGAAGTTCGAGTTCATTAAAACGACATCGGATGTTTCGATCGCTACGTCCGTTCCGCTTCCCATTGCGATGCCAATGTCTGCTAAAGCTAAGGACGGACTATCGTTAACGCCATCTCCAACAAAGGCTACAATTTGACCACGTTGTTGGAGTTTTCCGATATAAGCCGATTTGTCTTCCGGCAACATGTGGCCGTGAGCTTCGGTCAAACCAAGTTCGCCTGCGACCACATCAACGGTTCCTTGGTTATCTCCTGAAAGAACGACTAGATTTTTTACGCCCAGGTCTTTTAATTCCTGCAAATTAGCTTTCACACCCGGACGGACTTGGTCGCGAATGCCCATCAGTACTTTTAATTCACCGTCGACCGCTGTCAAAACGAGAGAGTTCCCTTGTTGTTCAAACCGTTTGACATCTTTTTGCACTTTTTTGCTGAGAGTGACATTTTCTTTTTCCATCAAGGCCACATTCCCGACAGTCACTCTATGTCCAGCTACACTTGAAACGATTCCGCCGCCTTTCACGACTTCAGTTTCTTCAACAGGATAAAAGTTTGTTTCTCCAATTTGATTTAAGACCGCTTTTGCTAATGGATGATCTGATTCCCGTTCCACATTGGCCAGATAGCCAAGCGTTTCAGCAGAATCTTTTTCATACAGTTCAGTCGCTGCAACGGTTGGGTTTCCGACAGTTAAAGTACCTGTCTTATCAAATACAATTGTATCCACATTGCTGAAGTCTTGAATGACTTCACTCCCTTTTAAAAGAACACCGTTACGAGCACCATTCCCAATACCGGCAACGTTTGAAACAGGCACTCCGATAACTAATGCGCCTGGGCAACCTAGAACCAAGATGGTGATTGCTAACTCAATATTTTGACTGAACGCCCATACAACAATTGCCAGGACCAAGACAGCTGGTGTGTAGTATTTAGAAAAGCGATCAATGAACCGTTCCGCTTCGGATTTAGAATCTTGTGCTTCTTCCACGAGTTCAACAATTTTTCCAAATGTGGTGTCCTCACCAACTCGGTCAGCTCTGATTTGAATCGTTCCATTTTCTAAAATGGTTCCTGCAAAAACTTCTGCATCAGCTAGCTTGTTGACCGGAACAGCTTCACCTGTAATGCTAGCTTCATTGATATGCCCTTCACCCGTAAGAACTGTACCATCTACTGGAACTTTCGCACCCGTTTTAACGAGCAAGATATCCCCTTCATCTACATCATCCACTTCTACTTCTTCAAATTCGCCATTATCCATTTGTTTCAAGGCGCTTTCGGGTGCCATTTCAGTCAATTCTTTGATAGCAGATCGCGTTTGGTTCAATGTTCGTTGTTCCAAGTAGTGTCCGAATAAGAATAAGAACGTGACAATAGCCGATTCTTCATAATTTTGAATAAAAAGCGCACCAATCGCTGCAATACTAACTAAGACATCAATACTGATGACTTTGACTTTCATTGCTTGAAACGCTTGAATGGCAATTGGCATAATCCCAAAGACAGAGGCGATGATCAAAGACCACTCTGAAAGTCCTACGTTTTCTAAAACAAAGTGACTGAAGAAACCGAGTGCGATTAACAATCCACTGATGACGGTGATAATATTTTTTTTGCTTAATATATATTGTTGCATGCTTTTTCCTTCCAAATTTAATTTCTCTTTTATTGATAAACAAAGTATAAGATAATTGCCTAAGTAATTAATTGACGGATATCAAGTTTAGAAAGTTCTCTTTTATCGTTTCTAAGCACCTCGAATCGGATTGCAACAAAAAAAGCAATCCTGGAAAAATAGCTTTCCTTCCAGAATTGCCTAGTTCATTTAATCTGTTAAGCGGCCTTGACTTTTGCTTTAAGGACCGGATAGCCTACGTTTTCGATAGCTTTTTGAATCTCTTCAATCGAAGTGACAGCTGAATCAAAATTGGTTTTGACTTTGCTGGAGTTGAATAATACTTTAATGCTGTCTTTATCAACACCGCTAACTGATTTTACGGCACCTTCAATTTTTTGCATACAACTTGGACAAGACAAAGTTTCTAATTGCAATATAGCTTTTTCCATAATTCCTATCTCCTTTATGTGTTTTTATTTTATCGGCAGCAGATTAATGAACACTGCCTTTTCCTATTTACAACTGTAATATAGCTCACTTTTAGCAAACGAAAATTGACGCATATCAAGTTTGGCACTTCTTTTTATCTTTTTGCTCAATTCACCATCTTAATAGTCTTTTTCTGCCCCTTATTGCCATCAGAATAATAAGAAATTGGTGGATAATCTTGTCTGCGTATAAATCATACTACAATCGCGCCAATAAACAGGGCCAGAGACAAGGCTTGCGAAACGCGGATCCACTCGCCAATCCATAAACTGTTCGTTCGCATACCTTCAATGAAGAACCGACCCACTGAGTACCACAAAACGTAACTCAAAGCGACTTCTTCTTGATGCAAAAGCTATTTTTCGGTTCCGTATAGTGACGATGAGGTCAAAGCCCAACAAACTCCACAATGACTCGTATAAGAAGGTCGGATGGTAGTAGGTACCATTTGCTCCATTTCTTCAATTTTTCGCGTCATTCTAGTCATGGTGATGCTGAACAAGATTCCGGCTAAGCCCCCCCTGGTCACTCGCTTCGTAATACGCCACTTTTCCGTGTCCGATTATTCGCTGTAAAGCAATAAATCATCTAAATCCTGAATCTTGATCCTTTTTCCAGACAGCTGTTGAATCAATCCCTCGTTCTCCAATTCTCCAAATTTGCGACTGATGGTCTCAGGTGTCGTTCCTAAACAGGAAGCAATGTCCTTTTTTGCCATCGGCAGGGTGATGGTGGGAGAGTTGCCCATTCCAGGTTCCACATTTTCTGCTAAAAACAAAACTAAACGGGTAATGACACTCTCCACGGCTACTTGTGCGGTTTGACGTGCGGATCTTTCTAACCGCTGCGACATCTCTCCTAGCAGCTTTAACGAAATAGCAGGATACTCTTTTAGAAACTCTTGTACATCATGTTGTTGAATCGTGCAGACAGACGTATCTCGAGTAGCTTCTGCGTATTCCTCGTGCACAACATCAGGATTGAACAACGCCCATTCTCTCGTAAAGTTACCCGGATTCAAAATACGCACTAGTTGCTCTTTGCCAGAATCAGACAAGCGATAGATGCGGACTTTTCCGCGATTCACAATATACAAGGCATCGTCTTTTTCTTGCGAGCGAAACAGAAACTCCCCTTTTTGATAGTGCTTCGTGTAAGCTTTTCCAGCAATGCGATCCATCGAGCCTTCCTCCAAATGATTGAATATTGGGACTAAGCGAATACAAGCTGAGTGGTCTCCTTCTGCATGTGGTTGGGTGTATTAAGTCAATTCGTTCTCCCCCTTTATCAGTTTATTGTCTTTTTTTAAATTTCCTATATTTAGTGTAAAGGCCCCCTACCTCAAAAAAATTGACTCTCATCAAGAAAAGTCTTTTTAACGGCAAAAAAATAGGAGCTGGAAAGAGTCCCAACCCCAAAATCTTTAATTTTTAAATGTATGTTTACGAAAAACCTAATCTTCATCCTCATCAAACGCATCGTCGTCTTCCAATGCCTCTTTACCAATGAATGCTTGCAGCATCCAAATGTTTTTATCTAAGTCATTTTTAAAAGCAATCAGTGTATCTTCTAAAGCATCGTCACCCTCATCCTGTACTAAACGAATAGCACGAATCGTTAATTCACGGGTACTTCTGAAATCTTCGATAATATTTTCAACCATGTCTTCTGCTTTAGCGTATTTATTGATGGCATCTTCTGAAAGCATGGAATATTTTTCAAATTCAGCGGTGGTTGAAGCCGGTTTATGACCGGAAGTAATTAAGCGTTCTGCTAGTTTGTCGAACCATTCTTCGTTTTGATTATACAATTCTTCAAATTTTTCATGCAGGGTGAAGAAATTAGCACCATTTACATACCAGTGATATTGGTGCAATTTCACATGTAAAGTATGCATATTCCCTAAAAGATGATCCGAAATGGCCGCTGCATTAATTTTTGTATGATGGACATGTTCCTTGTGTTCTTGTTCTTCTTGAAATCTTTCTTGGGGTGTTCTTTCTTGAGAAGCTTTATTTTCAGTCATGATCTATTCCTCCTATAATTTTGGTTTGTTTAAAATAGTTTCCTTTGATTCCTCCTTTTCCTTTACTGAATTTAGTATAGGATAGATTTCCGTTAAAAAAATTGACGTTCATCAAGAAAAGCATTTCTTAATAGACGCCAGGCTTCTCTATTAAATTCAACTGAAATAATCAAAGGAATGAGGTCGTTCCCTCCAAACAAAAATTTCATTAAAGTAGGGCCTAAAAAAAGAATAGCAACTATACTTTGTCAAGAGACCTGACTGCTATTTTTTTGCTTGTTATTCTTCAATTACCAAATGTCTTGCCTTGCAGTATATTTAATACTCTTTCTCACTAGTGAGAAAGAGTATTAATAAGATTAACCTAGACGAATAACTTTATTTTATTTATGTCATACCATAAATAAAAATTGAAAAGAATTTTTTTATTTGGCAGATTGCAACATTAATCCGAACACCCATTAAAATACT
>NZ_JBJJNY010000022.1:0-5246 GCF_045504165.1 Weissella kandleri
TGGTCCTTATCAAGATTCTTGAGCCCATTAATTTCATCAATTGCGGTTTTCTTCTCTTCCGCTAATTTATCAGCACCGGCCTTTTGATCTGCAGCCTTGGCCTCATCAACAATTTTCGTGATTTCATCAGCGGTTTTCGCATTATTCTCTTGGTCAATATAATCCTGTTTTTGGTCCTTAACAAGATTCTTGAGCCCATTAATTTCATCAATCGCTTTTTTCTTCTCTCCCGCTAATTTATCTGCGCCAGCCTATTGATCTGCAGCCTTAGCCGCATCAACAATTTTCGTGATTTCATCACCAGTTTTCGCATTATTGACTTGATCGATATAACCTTGTTTTTGGTCCTTATCAAGATTCTTGAGCCCATTAATTTCATCAATCGCATTTTTCTTCTCTCCCGCTAATTTATCTGCGCCAGCCTTTTGATCTGCAGCCTTAGCCGCATCAACAATTTTCGTGATTTCATCACCAGTTTTCGCATTATTGACCTGGTTAATATAATCCTGTTTTTGGTCCTTATCAAGATTCTTTAATCCATTAATTTGATCAATTGCGGCTTGTTTTTCAGCTGCTAAATCATCCGCCGCTTGGTTTGCTGCCTGTGCTTCTGCTAGAATCTGTTCTACTTCTGCCACCGTTGTGGCATTTTCTACTCGATTCACGTATCCTTGCTTGGCGGCATCATCCAAGTTAGCCATTTTACCTATCTCAGTCTTCGCCGATGCTTTCGCATCATCTAAAGCTTTCTGATCTGCAGCCTTGGCGGCATCTACCACTTGCTTAATTTCACCCGTAGTCTTCGCCTCATTCACTTGATCGATATAACCCTGTTTTGCCCCTGCTTCTAAATTCTTTAATCCATTAATTTGGTCAATCGCAGCCTGCTTTTCAGCTGCTAAATCATCCGCTGCTTGATTTGCTGCCTGTGCTTCTGCTAGAATCTGTTCTACTTCTGCTACCGTTGTGGCATTCTCTACTCGATCCACATACCCTTGCTTAGTGGCATCATCCAAGTTAGCCATTTTACCTATCTCAGTCTTCGCCGATGCTTTCGCATCATCTAAAGCTTTCTGATCTGCAGCCTTGGCGGCATCTACCACTTGCTTAATTTCACCCGTAGTCTTCGCCTCATTCACTTGATCGATATAACCCTGTTTTGCCCCTGCTTCTAAATTCTTTAATCCATTAATTTGGTCAATCGCAGCCTGCTTTTCAGCTGCTAAATCATCCGCTGCTTGATTTGCTGCCTGTGCTTCTGCTAGAATCTGTTCTACTTCTGCTACCGTTGTGGCATTCTCTACTCGATCCACATACCCTTGCTTAGTGGCATCATCCAAGTTAGCCATTTTACCTATCTCAGTCTTCGCCGATGCTTTCGCATCATCTAAAGCTTTCTGATCTGCAGCCTTGGCGGCATCTACCACTTGCTTAATTTCACCCGTAGTCTTCGCCCCATTCACTTGATCGATATAACCTTGTTTTTGGTCTTTATCAAGATTCTTTAATCCATTAATTTGGTCAATCGCAGCCTGCTTTTCAGCTGTTAAATCATCCGCTGCTTGGTTTGCTGCCTGTGCTTCTGCTAGAATCTGTTCTACTTCTGCCACCGTTGTGGCATTATCTACTCGATCCACGTACTCTTGCTTAGTGGCATCATCCAAGTTAGCCATTTTACCTATCTCAGTCTTCGCCGATGCTTTCGCATCATCTAAAGCTTTCTGATCTGCAGCCTTGGCGGCGTCAACAATCTTGGTGATTTCATCAGCGGTTTTCGCATTATTGACCTGGTCAATATAATCCTGTTCTTGATCCTTATCAAGATTCTTTAATCCATTAATTTCATCAATTGCCGCCTGCTTTTCAGCTGCTAAATCATCCGCTGCTTGGTTTGCTGCCTGTGCTTCTGCTAGAATCTGTTCTACTTCTGCCACCGTTGTGGCATTTTCTACTCGATCCACGTACCCTTGCTTAGTGACATCATCCAAGTTAGCCATTTTACCTATCTCAGTCTTCGCCGATGCTTTCGCATCATCTAAAGCTTTCTGATCTGCAGCCTTGGCGGCATCAACAATTTTCGTGATTTCACCCGTAGTCTTGGCTTCATTCACTTGATTGATATAGTCCTGTTTTGCCCCTGCTTCTAAATTCTTTAAACCATTAATTTCATCAATTGCCGCCTGCTTTTCAGCTGCTAAATCATCCGCTGCTTGGTTTGCTGCCTGTGCTTCTGCCAGAATCTGTTCTACTTCTGCCACCGTTGTGGCATTTTCTATTCGGTCCACGTATCCTTGCTTGGCGGCATCATCCAAGTTAGCCATTTTACCTATCTCTGTCTTCGCCGATGCTTTCGCATCATCTAAAGCTTTCTGATCAGCGACCTTGGCGGCGTCAACCACTTGATTGATTTCACCCGTAGTCTTGGCTGCATTCACTTGGTCAATATAGCCCTGTTTTGCCCCTGCTTCTAAATTCTTTAAACCATTAATTTCATCAATCGCAGCCTGCTTTTCAGCTGCTAAATCATCAACTTGTTCTTTTCCAATAAACACATTACTTGCACCAGAACTGTTTGTAAAAAGATCTACCGTAATAAAATTAGGATTTGCCATCGTCCCAACAAATTTTTCTGAATTAATTTGACCATTGTTTAAATTATCAGTTGGGTTAATTGTCGTTGACATTACCACAGTCGTTGCTCCAAATAATGAAATATCTGCAATCTGATTAAATAAAGTACCACCAGTTTTCAAACCCGTCTTTGAAATTTCTAAAGCATCAATCGCTGCTTTCTTAGGAACACTCAACAAATTGTTAACTGTCCCCGCCCCCAATCCAGTAAATTGCGTATTATTCACTGCTGTTTCCAGTTGACTAAGAGCCGTCACTAAGTTATTAGCAATGATCTCACTACTACCTGTTCCAATATCAGCAGATAAATAGGTACCATTATCATTAATTGGACTATTATAACTTCCTCTTGTTGATCCCAAAACGGTTTCCACAGCATCTAACGCGTTATTGACGCCAGCTAAATCAATATGCAATGCTGGGTTTAAGCTCTGTAAACGATTAGCCTCAGTTACAAATGTATGAATTAAATCTAGATTTGTTTTTAGTAAGGTAAATTTATCTAGCGGTACCGTCACATTAGTCGTTACCTGAGCTGGACCATTGGCGACCACCTTACCTTGTAAGTCGGTGGGGATCCCCAAAACAGCGTATTTTTGATTATCGCCTAATACTGAAACGTCGACCGCACTGCCCCCACTAATTGTAAAATTAACATTATTAGTTTGAAGTGGATCTAAGCCATTTTGATCAGTCGTTCCACTATCATTAAGCGTCTGAATGTCCGAGAATATTTCTCCATGAACGACTGAGGCCGAAACTGAATGACTAAGATTATGATCAACGCCAAAGATGTTAGTAATTGGACCAACCCCACTAGATCCTATAACTACTCCAACCATCAAAGAAGCCATCCAGACCTTCTTTGACTTATATAATTTTTTCCGAGTAATACGATTTGTACCTACTACTAAATTTATGCCAGACTTTTTCATAATTGATTACCTCCAAGTTAAGGACATCTATATTTTATAGATGTGAATGCTTTTAGTATTAATTATTCCAAGATTTACCCATATTCTAACATATAATTTTAAATATTTTAACCTTTATTAAATCTAAAAGTAATATATTTTTAATAAAAGTCTGTTAATTGGCGTAGATACATATTTTGGATCTTTAAAAAATGTTACAATTAAATTGTATGAAACTATTTATTTTAATGCCGTCCTGAATTTAATTTAGGATATTTTTACAATTTTTACGTCCTTTTTTGACAATTTTTTAACCTAATCCATTCTTTTGGGTTTATCAAAATATTCGATTATCATAATGTACCTAATTTGACAATTAATCCTATAAACGTTAACGTGTAATTCTAAATAAAAGAAAGTTGGGGATCTGTAGATGATTGTTATTAAAGCTTTAAACGTGAATGAAACACAATTGAAAGAAATCAGATGATATAGTTGAATAAAATTTGTTTATTCTCTTTATATTCGTCTGATTGATATAATGGAGATATTCAAATTGAAAAAAGATTTAAAATTATACGGATTTACTAAAAAATTCAAAAATGAAAGTAATAATTATTCTGAATTAATTCCGGCTCGGGTCATAGAGTCACATCGTAGTCTCTATAAGATAATCAGCACAGATGGTATTTTAACTGCCAAAGTAACTGGTAAATACCTGAACCAGGTTAATTCCACTGAGGACTTCCCAACAGTCGGTGATTTTGTTATGTGCGACTTAGTTGATCAAAAGTCTGCCATAATCAAAGCTATTTTGCCACGGGAAAGCGTTATTACTCGTAAAGCGGCAGGTAATACACATAATTCACAACTCATTGCGGCAAATGTAGACACGTTATTTATCTGCATGTCTTTAAATGAAGACCTTAACCCTCGGCGACTTGAACGCTATTTGTCCATTGCTTGGGACGGCGGTTCCATCCCCGTTATAGTCCTAACTAAGTCGGATTTATGTGATGACATTGCCAGTGTCTTACTCCAAATTGAAGCCATTGCACTTGGTGTCGACATCATTCTTTCTAATACTGTGGAAAATGACGGTTTAAATCAACTGACACCATATTTGAAACCAACTAAAACGATTGCTTTTGTCGGATCCAGTGGTGTAGGTAAATCAACCTTAATCAATAAACTAATCGGTCAAGAGCTTATCAATACTGGCTCGATCCGTATTAATGATGGTAAAGGACGGCATACCACCAGTCATCGCCAAATGTTTTTCTCACCAAATGGAACGATGATAATCGACACTCCTGGGATGCGCGAACTCGGCCTTCAAAGCGTCAATCTGAATAAGAGCTTTGCCGATATTCAAGAACTAGCCCACGAATGCAAATTTAGGAATTGCTCGCATACCAATGAACCCGGATGTGCTGTACTAGCAAGTGTTGCAGCAGGGCAATTAGATTCCAAAAGATTAGCTAATTTTATTAAATTAAGCAATGAATCTCAGTATGATAGTTTAAACTCACGTGAAATTGAAAACAAAAAGCTGGAACGTATGTTTGGTGGTAAAAACGAATACAAACGTCAAAAGCGTGCTTTTAAAAATAAAAAATCATATTAATAGCCTAAATTAAAAAACGCCGTATTAACTCATTGTGGCGTACCCCGAAAGTTAAAGTAACTTTCGGGGTTTTC
>NZ_JBJJNY010000023.1:0-771 GCF_045504165.1 Weissella kandleri
GCGAGGATAGGAAGTCGCGATGCAAGATAAAGGCTCATCAGCAATGATGAGTCTTTTTTGTGTCTTCAATTAAACTTATTGGCTAGTTTTTGATAAATAAGGTATAATTGCGCATGCTGAACAAACCGTCGGTCTAGAATTGGCAACTGCATAGTGTAATTGTTGAGAATACGCGGTTTAAGCCTTTTAGATTGTTTAAAAGCTATTTTGCTTGAGTTAAAGCATCAGCGCCTTAATGATTGAATAGGAAGCGTTATTAGTTTGGTATAAATGATTATCGTATGCTTGGAGTAGCGTATTAATCAAGAAATGTTAACTTTAAATATGGACTGCAATCAGGGTGGTAATGGTTTATGGTATTGTTATTGTTGATACAAAGCCATTTACAGCATATAAAAGACTTGCGACCACTCAATCGACCACAATTTTATTTTTAAAGAATGCGAACATCAAGCCATTTGAGAGTGTTTAAATATTTTTGCCCACTCAATATTAAATATAATTTGCCTCTGCGGATATGTTCGCTTTGACTTAATTGTTGAAGCGTTTTTTTATATTTCAGAATAAAACAAACAAGTGTTAAAAGTTGCTTGTTTCAAATCATAAATTGCAATAAAAATGAAAAAAATGAAATTAATAACTTTGGTCACAAATGATATAATTAATATTAAATTAAACATAAAATAAATCCTTGGTTGATAAAATGGAGGAAAGGAGACCATAATGACGGAGCACAGCACAGCACAGCACAGCACAGCACAGCACAGCACA
>NZ_JBJJNY010000023.1:911-4944 GCF_045504165.1 Weissella kandleri
CAGCACAGCACAGCACAGCACAGCACAGCACAGCACCTAGATAAGGTTTTTTTGAATGGCTTTAAAAACACGGAAGTGTGGCTAATGTAGTATCTACTACGATAGTCATGCTTTTTTTTGTTTAATTTAACTTTTAAAGGAGTTGATGATAAGTGGATGAAGAGTTGATTTACCTGATTGATCAATTAAAAAAAGATCCAATGAGTGGATTGACTTTAGTTAATAGGTCAAAAAAGAGTTATCTAACAATGAAAAATGACTTCGAAACTAATATTTATATTTTAATTGATGGAGTTGTGATTATTAGTTTAGTTGGTTTGAAAAATCAATATCATTTTATGTATTTAAACCGATCTAGTATTGTAACGATTTTGGGAGCAGAAGATGAGAGTGTGGTGAAACAACCATTTGATATTTTGGTAGATTCAAATGAAGCACAATTCTATAAAATTGATAGAAAGATTTTTTGGAAAATAGTTAATGGCAATCCTAGAATTGGTAAATATATTCGAAATTATTATCGAAACCAATTACAAGTCAATTTTTCACGATTACGCCAACAACTTAGTAATGATCGAAAAGGACAAATCTGTGCTTTTATATATGAAGCGGTTCAGTTATTTGGGGTTGAAAGTCCTAAAAATACTAATTATATATTGATTGATCATAAAATAACACATGGAACGATCGGTAAATTCATTGGAGCATCGCAAAGATCTTCAGTGAGTAGGATAATAACTAATTTAATTAATGATCAAATTATCGAAAGTAAGAGTGGCTATATAACAGTTAAGAATTTGGCATATTTAGATCAATATGCGAATAAAGTAGGATAGGGAGAAGGAAAATGAAATTTAGTAAATACTTATTATTGAGCACAACTGTATTAGGATTGGCAAATCCATTAATTGCATTGGCTAGTGATAAAACTAATCAAGTGAAGAATACAGAGCAAAGTGCTCAAACAAAGGCAAGTAACAAAAATGATAATAAAAAAGTAAGTGAAATTACAAATAATAATCTTAAAAAAGCAACAACTAATAAATTACCTATTGATTATGGACAAACAAATAACTTATCAACGAGAGTTGATAATTCAGACTTGGATGTTAGTACAGGTTGGAATGTTACAGAATTTATTAGTGATTATCACAGCGATGTAAATGAAATTTTTGTGCAAGGCTATGCAGATACTATTTTAAATCAAAAATATGCTTCTATTCAAGTTGGGGGTGAAGGTGATACAGTATTCACAGCTAAAAAAGTATTGAAACTACAAAAAGGACATACGTATAATTTTGATATAATTTATGCGCAGGCTCAATCTACATCAGGTAATAGTGGAAAAGCAAGTGGATATATTGATTTTAATGGTGATAGGATAGAATCAACTGATGATGGTAGTAATAAACACTATACAAAAACCATTGCGCCTTCAGCTGATATGGATTTTATAATCACAGTTCATTTAGAGACGTTTTATCCAGATAATATTTACTGGAAAGTAGGTTACGATCTGGATAAAGGTGGGGTGGTGGATGACACAGTTGGAGCTGATGTAACAGCGAAATACGTTGATACAGCTGGAAATAAGATTGCAGAGGACGTTGTAAAATCCGGGACTCTCGGTGAAGATTATAGTACTGATCAACTAGATATTCCAGGTTATACCTTTAAAGAAGTTCAAGGAAATCCAACTGGAAAGTTTACGGATACAGCACAAACAGTCACGTACGTGTATACAAAAGATCCGGTGAAAGCCGCTGATGTGACGGCAAAGTACGTTGATACTGATGGCAATAAGATTGCAGAAGATGTGGTCAAGTCAGGGAATGTTGGTGATGATTACAGCACGGATCAATTAAAGATTAAGGGCTATACTTTCAAAGAAGTCCAAGGAAATCCAACTGGAAAGTTTACGGATACAGCACAAACGGTCACGTACGTATATACAAAAGATCCGGTGAAAGCCGCCGATGTGACGGCAAAGTATGTGGATACAGCTGGCAATAAAATCGCAGAAGATGTGGTCAATTCAGGGAATGTTGGTGATGATTACAGCACGGATCAAATAAAGATTAAGGGCTATACTTTCAAAGAAGTCCTAGGAAATCCAACTGGATAGTTTACGGATACAGCACAAACAGTCACGTACGTGTATACAAAAGATCCGGTGAAAGCCGCTGATGTGACGGCAAAGTATGTGGATACAGCTGGCAATAAAATCGCAGAAGATGTGGTCAAATCAGGGAATGTTGGTGATGATTACAGCACAGATCAATTAAAGATCAATGGTTACACTTTCTAGGAAGTTCAAGGGAATCCAACTGGAAAGTTTACGGATACAGCACAAACGGTCACGTACGTATATACAAAAGATCCGGTGAAAGCCGCCGATGTGACGGCAAAGTATGTGGATACAGCTGGCAATAAAATCACAGAAGATGTGGTCAAATCAGGGAATGTTGGTGATGATTACAGCACAGATCAATTAAAGATCAATGGTTACACTTTCAAGGAAGTTCAAGGGAATCCAACTGGAAAGTTTACGGATACAGCACAAACGGTCACGTACGTATATACAAAAGATCCGGTGAGGGCCGCTGATGTGACAGTAAAATACGGTGATACGGCAGGAAATAAGATTGCAGAAGATGTGGTCAAGTCCGGGAATGTTGGTGATGATTACAGCACTGATCAATTAAAGATCAAGGGTTAAACTTTCAAGGAAGTACAAGGTAATCCAACTGGAAAGTTTACGGATACGGCACAAACGGTCACGTACGTATATACAAAAGATCCGGTGAAGGCCGCTGATGTGACAGTAAAATACGTTGATACGGCAGGAAATAAGATTGCAGAAGATGTGGTCAAGTCCGGGAATGTTGGTGATGATTATAAGACGGATCAACTATCTATCCCAGGCTACACTTTTAGGGAAGTCCAAGGAAACGTAACTGGAAAGTTTACTAATACAGCGCAAACAGTAACGTATGTCTATAATAAGGTTGGTACTAATACACCATCTAAGCCGGTAGCTAACGGAAACGTAACGGTACGATACGTTGATGAATCAAATAGTGAAATCGCCAAGGCAGAAGTTATTACTGGAAAAGCCGGAACTGCTTATAAGACTGAAAAGAAAGATATTGATGGATATATTTTCAAAGAGGTTCAAGGTGCTGTTAGTGGGAAGATTACTGCATTTGGACAAACGGTAACGTATGTTTATCAAAAGGAAAAAGCAAGTAATCCTGGAACAAATATGCCAACAAAACCAGTAAATCCAAAGACAAATACACCAACAGTTCCAGTTGTTGATAACAATAATGATAATGGTTCAAATTCAGGTAATTCAAATAATAACGGTAATTCTGACAGTAATTCAACAACAAATAATGAAACCAATAACATTGTAAAAAACGTCGTTGAAAATGTGCAGACAGTATTACCTAAAACCGCAGCTGAAAAGGTAACATGGACTGAAATTGTTAGCTTAGTACTAGCATCATTAGCTGGATTGATTGTTTGGAAGAAACGGAAATAAAACATAATAATAGTTTATTCATAACTCTACAAATTATAAATAGAACTAATATTGTTGTGTTAAATTTGATAAATCATGAGACAAGTATTAATTTACTTGTCTTTTTATTTGCCCCCGGCTGCCAACTAGGAAAAGAACCGAATAACCAATAATGCCATCATTCTAAAATATTGTAGTTATTATTATTTTTCAAAAGGGGTAACAATACGTGGGTCTCTATGAAAGAATGACGATAAATTGTTCGATATAATCCAGCATAAAGGAACTTTTTAGTTAAACGGCGGTATTATCATATTGATCTAGAAAAGTTTCAAAAATATGAAATTAGTAGTTGACGATTTAATTGGTTTCATGTAGTATTAATAAACGTTGTTACGAGTTATCGCAACGACTTAGCAAATCAGTTAAAAATAAGTTATTGACTTTGATAATTATGATGTGCTATAATTTAAAAGTTGTCTCAACGAGATAACAAGTAGAACATTG
>NZ_JBJJNY010000024.1:0-3196 GCF_045504165.1 Weissella kandleri
AATGACGTAATGAATAACGTAGTTGAGGGAGTTCAGTCAGTATTACCAAAGACTGCAGCTGAAAAGGTGACATTAGCTGGAATTGTCAGTGTTGTGTTAGCTTCATTAGTTGGATTGATAGTTTGGAAGAAGCGGAAATAAAAATATAATAATTTATTCATAATTCTACAAATTATAAATAACGTTAATATTATTGTGTTAAATTTGGTAAAGAATGAGACAAGNAGTTTGGAAGAAGCGGAAATAAAAATATAATAATTTATTCATAATTCTACAAATTATAAATAACGTTAATATTATTGTGTTAAATTTGGTAAAGAATGAGACAAGTATTAATTTACTTGTCTTTTTCTTTGCCCTCGGCTACTAACTAGGAAAAGAAACGAATAACAAATGATAGCGATTTTTTAAATAGTGTAGTTATTATTTTTTAAACGTTTTCATTAATTTAAATAACCTAAGAATAATTTACTTCTGTTTGAAAACGGATTTATTGATATTTTAGAGGCTAATGGAATGGATATTGTTACTAGTAAAATTTACAGTATTACCCTGGATGTCGGCATATTATATTTTGGCTAAAAAGGGATTAGTGAAGTAAGGATTTAAGTTTGTATTGAATAAACTTTTTGCTAGAGAAAATCGTTGTCTAAGCTTTATTTCGGCAGAGCTTTTTATATTACATAAACCCCCCCCCCAGCCAACAAGTAGTCAGGGTGATAATGGTTTGTAATATTGTTGGTGCAAAGCAATTTACAGCATATAAAAAACTAACGATCATCTAATCGACCACACTTTTATTTTTAAAGGACGCGGATACTAAGCTATTGGAGAATATTATTTACTACTCAATATAAAATATAATTTACTTCTGCGCATCTGTGCGCTTTAACTTAATTATTGAAGTGTTTTTAATTTAAATTTTTTCCAAAAAATAACAAAATGTATCGAATGTGATAATTCCTAACCAAAAATTGTATTTTTTGAGACAATTTTTAGAATCGCAAAACCTCAATTAAACCTTACAATTGTATTAAATGAGACATAAAAAGGTTTGTCTTTTTTAGTAGAGGACATATATGTGCTTTTTTATATTAAGCCACGCCAATGTTTTGGGGTTCAAATTCAGATGATATAAATGAAATGTTCAGAAATCACGGGATTAAGCAAACAATCATTGTCAAATTTGTTGATATGAATTAAAGAACAGCGGTAACAAAGGGGTATGTCTGAATTAGTTAATGAAAATATTATTGATGCAGTATGGTCTAATCTTAGTTAAAGATATGAAATATCTGGATGAGCGTGCTAAACAGTTAAAGTAAGAGATTTGGACGTTTTACAGTAATTCAATACAGGAGAAATTAAAAATGAAAATTGGGCAATATTTATTAATAAGTACAACATTTTTAGGGTTAGTTAATCCGTTAGCGGTTTTGGCAGATAATCAGGTTGATAACATTAATTCAAGTACCATTTTGTCAGATAAAAAAAATATTGCAGATAAAACAAAAGGTACAAAGGATTCAATAGATGAATCAAAAGTACAAGAAAATGATGAGATTGTAACTTTTGATGACCCAGCACTAGAAAGTGTCGTTCGTGATGCATTAAATACTAAAAAAACTGATTCAGAACCATTAACTCAAAGTGATTTTAGCAACTATACTTCGGGAAATAATTTTATTAGTATAGATATGTTTTATAGTAGTCCAGAAAACGGTCCAACTGGACCAACATCATTAAAGGGGCTAGAGGCACTAAAATATTTGCCATCAAATATCAATATATCAATTGAAATACAGAATATGAATTCGGATGTATCTTTGAAGCCTCTAACAGGGCTAAATAATTTAGAAGATTTATGGCTAGGTAAGGCGAGCTTTTCAGACGAAGATATAGACGCATTGAACTCAACGCATTGGGGAGATAAGGCCCATGTAGTTGGACTTTATGGAAAAAATGATTCCAACGTATATTATAATGCTGGTGGAATTACAAATGACCAATTTAAAGCATTAAAACCTTATTTTGATGACGCATATAAGCATGGAAGTAGGATGTTTGCATTAGACAATAATCAAATTTTTGATTTTAGCCAATTTTCTGAATATAGTAATTTGTCAGTTCAAGCAATAAATCAATGGCAAGAATTACCAAATCCAGTGCAAGTAAAAGATGGACAAAAGGTTGTATCTTTTAAATCGCAAGTTAAAGGGTTAGATGGTTCTCCAATTACTGATAGTGTTATTTCAACCAGTGGGGCTCTGACCAATAATAATGGGGAATATACTATAAATGATTATACTACTGGTAGAATACCTGATACTATATTGGTTCAAGGAGAGAGAAGTCATGATAATCAATTGTTAAAACACATTCATAATTATTCTAATGGTAGTAAGTTAGTACAATCAGGAACTGAATTGTATAAAATTGGCGAGCCTGTCAAAGCAGCAGATGTGACTGTCAAGTATGTGGATGAAAATGGTAAGAATATTGAAGATCCAACCATTATTTCTGGAAACGTTGATGATTCTTTTGAAACGAAGCAAAAAACATTCGAGGGGTATACGTTCCATGATGTAAAGGGTGAAACGAGTGGTAAGTTAGATAGTCAACCTAAAACAGTGACATATACTTATTACAAAGATGATGGTTCAAATCATACTGTAAATTTCTATGATATGAATGGTAAAAAAATTGCTGATGAAATTAGTATTGATGGAACTTATAAAGATGCGTATGACTTAACAGATCAAGTTAATAAAGTATTGATAGATCTTAAAAAACAAGGTTATAAGCAAGTTTCAAACTATGGTTTAATTAAAGGTAATTTTGTTCAATTACATGATGAAGCAGATTACATCCTAACCAAGTTACCAGCCAACGAAGTTGGAACAGTAAAAGCTAACTATGTTGATGAACAAGGGAATGTAATTACGGATAGTGAGATTAAGGGTGGAAAATTAGGGTCAGTATATAAGACCGAAAAGAAGAGTATCAAAGGATATACCTTCAAAGAAGTCCAAGGAAATGAAACAGGGAAAATTACTGATAAGGAACAAACGGTCACGTATATTTATACTAAGAACCCTGAAAAAGGTGCGGATGTAACTGTGAAATACGTCGATGAAAATGGTAAGGAGATTGCCAAATCAGAAGTAAAGTCAGGAAACGTTGGTGACAAGTATAC
>NZ_JBJJNY010000025.1:0-1731 GCF_045504165.1 Weissella kandleri
TAGCAGATATTCCTGCTGCTCCTCGTGGTGTTCCACAAATCGAAGTTAAGTTTGACATTGACCGTAATGGAATCGTAACGGTTTCAGCCAAGGACTTAGGAACGCAAAAGGAACAAAAAATCACCATTCAAAACTCAGGTTCATTGTCAGATGAAGAGATTGAGAAGATGATGAATGATGCCAAGGCAAATGAAGAAGCCGACAAGAAGCGTAAGGAAGAAGTTGATTTGCGTAATGACGTTGATCAAATGATCTTTACTGCTGAGAAGACTTTGGATGACACTGGTGATAAGTTGAGTGATGATGATAAGAAGCCAGTTCAAGATGCTTTGAATGATTTGAAGTCAGCTAAGGAAGCTGATGATTTGGATCAGATGAAGGAAAAGAAGGAAGCTTTGGAAAAGGTTTCGCAAGAATTAGCAGTTAAGTTGTATCAACAAGCTGCTCCAGAACAAGGAGCTGACGGTGCCGATGGTGCCGCCAATACCAAGGGTGATGACAACACTGTTGATGGCGACTTCGAGGACGTATCAGATAAGAAGTAATTTGGTATGGGAAATCGAATAACCATTTGATTAACAAAAATGGGCTGTAAGGCTCATTTTTATACATATAAAAGAAAGTAGAGGCGGGTTTCCCATGAATAATACTAAATTATATGAGACCTTGGGAGTCGATCAGAACGCATCCCAAGATGAAATTAAAAGAGCATACCGAAAGTTATCAAAAAAATATCATCCTGATTTGAACAAAGAGCCAGGGGCTGAAGAGAAGTATAAAGAGGTGCAAGAAGCTTTTGAGACCTTGGGAGATGAGAAAAAGCGTGCTACTTATGATCAATTTGGCGCAACTGGTGATCAACAAGGCTTTGGTGGTCAAGGTGGTTTTGGAGGCCAAGGCGGCTTTGGTGGTTATTCAGACTTTGGTGATATCTTTAGCCAGATGTTTGGAGGAGCCTTTGATCCTAATCGTCCCCGGCAAGGTTCAGACTTACAATATCGGTTACATTTGAGTTTTGATGAAGCTATTGCAGGTAAGGAAGTTGATATTGAATACAGTCGATTAGGAGCTAATGGCCAAAACGAGCAAAAGAAGGTTAAGGTAACGGTACCTGCAGGAGTTGAGGATGGTCAACAAATGCGTATGGCGGGTTACGGTGAAGCTGGAACTAATGGTGGACCATTTGGTGATTTGTTTGTGGTCTTCAATGTTGCGCCTTCTAAGGATGGCTTTGAACGTGATGGCGCAGATGTCTATTTGCAGCAACCTTTAGACTTTGCAACAGCTACTTTAGGTGGCGAAATCGTTGTTAAGACGGTTCAAGGTGAAGCAAAGTTGAAGATTCCGGCCGGAACGCCTAATGGTAAGCGTTTCCGTCTTCGTGGTAAAGGTGCACCACGTCTACGTGGAACAGGAACTGGTGACCAATATGTAATTGTTTACATTGATGTGCCAACAAAGTTATCACGTGATCAACAAGATGCCTTGAAGCAGTATCAAGCAGCTATGAATGGACAACATAAGAAAGGATTCTTTGGATAGTGGCTACGATCAAGGATGATCTATCTTCAAAATATTAAAATTTTAAAAGTTTAATGAAGTCTTCATGATAGGGATACTGTTGTGAAGACTTTTTTGATATGATAAACTTACTGGCACTTAAGAAAAACAAAGGGCGTAATTATATTTGAAATGAGGATTGAATCAGATGAACTTAGGACAGTTGAAGCA
>NZ_JBJJNY010000026.1:0-1654 GCF_045504165.1 Weissella kandleri
TGGGGTCTTTCCGTCCTGTCGCGGGTAACCCGCATCTTCACGGGTATTTAAATTTCACCGAGTCTCTCGTTGAGACAGTGCCCAGATCGTTACGCCTTTCGTGCGGGTCGGAACTTACCCGACAAGGAATTTCGCTACCTTAGGACCGTTATAGTTACGGCCGCCGTTTACTGGGGCTTCAATTCGTACCTTCGCTATTGCTAAGCACTCCTTTTAACCTTCCAGCACCGGGCAGGCGTCAGCCCCTATTCGTCATCTTTCGATTTTGCAGAAACCTGTGTTTTTGATAAACAGTCGCCTGGGCCTATTCACTGCGGCTCAGCTTTCGCTGTGCACCCCTTCTCCCGATGTTACGGGGTCATTTTGCCGAGTTCCTTAACGAGAGTTCACTCGCTCACCTTAGGATTCTCTCCTCGACTACCTGTGTCGGTTTGCGGTACGGGCAGGTAAACACTAACTAGAAGCTTTTCTTGGCAGCGTGACATCATGGACTTCTCTACTTGATTTCGATCCTCATCATTGCTTGTTCTTAACAGGGATAAGCATTTTACTACTCCCCAAACTTACAATTTAACCCAGCACTTCCAATCGCTGGGATCCACTAGCCTTCTGCGTCCCTCCATTGTTCAAACATGTTCACCTGGTACTGGAATCTCGACCAGTTATCCATCGACTACGCCTTTCGGCCTCGCCTTAGGTCCCGACTAACCCTGGGTGGACGAGCCTTCCCCAGGAAACCTTAGTCATTCGGTGGACAGGATTCTCACCTGTCTTTCGCTACTCATACCGGCATTCTCACTTCTATGCGCTCCACCAGTCCTCACGGTCTGACTTCTTCGCCCATAGAACGCTCTCCTATCGCGCCACTTCGTGGCACCCGTAGTTTCGGTGGTGTGTTTAGCCCCGGTACATTTTCGGCGCAGAATCACTCGACTAGTGAGCTATTACGCACTCTTTAAATGGTGGCTGCTTCTGAGCCAACATCCTAGTTGTCTATGCAACTCCACATCCTTTTCCACTTAACACACACTTAGGGACCTTAACTGACGATCTGGGCTGTTCCCCTTTCGACAATGGATCTTATCACTCACTGTCTGACTCCCGGACATACGTAATTGGCATTCGGAGTTTATCTTAATTTGGTAACCCGAGATGGGCCCCGCACCAAAACAGTGCTCTACCTCCAATACGCTACATTCCGAGGCTAGCCCTAAAGCTATTTCGGAGAGAACCAGCTATCTCCAAGTTCGATTGGAATTTCACCGCTACCCACACCGCATCCCAGCATTTTTCAACATGCACGGGTTCGGGCCTCCAGTGCGTCTTACCACACCTTCACCCTGGACATGGGTAGGTCACCTGGTTTCGGGTTTACAACTACATACTTAGTCGCCCATTTCAGACTCGCTTTCGCTACGGCTCCGGTCTTTCCACCTTAACCTTGCATGTAATCATAACTCGCCGGTTCATTCTACAAAAGGCACGCCATCACCCATTAACGGGCTCTGACTTCTTGTAGGCACATGGTTTCAGGAACTTTTTCACTCCCCTTCCGGGGTGCTTTTCACCTTTCCCTCACGGTACTGGTTCACTATCGGTCACTAGGTAGTATTTAGCCTTGGGAGATGGTCCTCCCAGATTCCGACCGGATTTC
>NZ_JBJJNY010000027.1:0-1441 GCF_045504165.1 Weissella kandleri
TGGTCTACCTAAAATACTTGTTTGATCGCACAAAAAAACTCTTGGCCTCACCTAATGAGATATTCAAGGCATATCCTGCCTGTACCAAGAGTTTAATTAAAGTTATTATAATAACTCACATTTAGCCTTATCTAATGTGACAATTCAAAGCATGCCCTGCTTGTACTAAATGCTAATCATAGCCTAACCTAATGAGACATTCAAGGCATGTCTTGCCTGTACTATGATGTGTATTTATTATAACAAAATTAGCTTAATTTAATCAAACTTGTCTGTAATCATCTTTCTTTCAATTTCATTAATGATTAAATTATACGATAAATTTTTTACCTTGTTTTGAATATAATCTGTTGACGTCTTCTTATGAATTGATTTATTATTTTTAATAATTCAAAGAAAAAAACAATATAGTAAGATTAAACTTACGGGTTTGGGTACCCAAGCACTATGCTTGCAAAAGTAAATATACTAAAAGATTTCATATTTTTATATCGTCTGAAACGATGTCAATATAATTTCAGATCATAAACATAAGTTCACTAAAAACTAACAAAAGACATTTACCTAACCATCTGGTGATCATCGCGGATAGAATATAAGTGAGCAAGACTTCCAAGCTAACTTTTACACTTAATGTATGTTTTTTAATTATGTGTTAGAATATAGATACATAGTTGAAGGTTGTGGATTTCATACCTTCCTTTCAAGCTCGTCACCTGCCAGTGATGGGCTTTTTTGTATTAGATGTTTATATTTGCTATTTGTAAATTTTATTTGCGCAAAAATTACGAATGTTTGCGATTAAAAATTATACTTTCTGGGTATTCTCAAGTTATAAATACTAAAGGAGATTTATTGATTATGAAAATTTTATTTGCTGAACAACTTAGTAAGCTACGCAAAGAAAAAGGACTATCGCAGGATGATTTAGCTGAGAAATTATTTGTTACTAGACAGGCAATTTCTACTTGGGAAAAAGGAGACGTTCAACCCAGTTTAAATACAATTGAAAGTTTGGCTGAAGTTTTGGAAGTTCCAGTAGAGAAATTATTGTTTGGTCAAGAAGACAGAAATTCACTTATTCATAAAAAATTAGATCGTTTTTTAACAGAAGATGATGTAGATAAAGATTGGCAATATAATCATATTGATAATGGTTGGGAATTTATTGCCAGATATTATTGGATATTGTTTGGTTTGATTGCAATGCTTGCTTGGGNCCTGCCAGACGAGGTACATGTAATTTTAGCGATCGTTATCGTCAAAATACTTTTGCAACAAGATTAATGCTAAACCGGCATCTATTTGCCAAAGCATGGCTGAAAGCTGTTGCAATACATAGTTGAAGGTTTCCAAAGGAGTTCACCTCCTTTCCCGGTTGCTAATCTCACAACCTCAAGTAGTAATTTTACCACAAGCATTAAACACAAATGCGACATAC
>NZ_JBJJNY010000028.1:0-1251 GCF_045504165.1 Weissella kandleri
GAGAAAAAGAAAAAAGGCATCAAGTCCGTCACTTTGGCCAAGAAGTGGGAACGAGATGTCTTAAATAGAGTTGATGCTGGAGAGTTTGATAAATTTAGTACTGATATGACTTTAAATAATGCTTTTGATATGTGGCTAAAAACTTATTCTAGAAAAGTTTTACCTTCCACTTATCAAAAAGTAGATCAATTTATCAATAAGCACATTTTAACACCAAAATGGTTTGATCAAGTAAAAGTCGATAAAATTACATCTGTAATGTTGCAATCATTCGTAAATGAATTGAGTACATTGAATGTGAATTACAAAAAGAATTTGTATCCTTTTAAAAAAGTTATGCAGTCTTTGGTCACTTTAGAAGTCATCAAATCTAATCCATTTGATAAAGTTGTATTTCCAAAAGCTAAACCTGCGCCTGTTTTTTTGGATCGTGTCGACTATTATACCAAAGACCAATTAAAACTATTTTTAGATACTGCTGATGCTTTGTATGCAGATTCTAATTATCAAGTTTTTGCCTTATTTAGACTTTTGGCTTTTTCAGGGATGCGAAAAGGCGAAGCTCTTGCTTTAAAATGGTCTGATGTTGATTTTGATAAATACACAATTGATATTAATAAAGCTCTGTCAGTTGATAAAAATGGAAATGCCATTTTAAGTACAACTAAAACGAAGGCTGGTAATCGTGTCGTAAGACTCGATAAACGAACCATAGGCGTGCTAAAACATTATCAAGCTGTTCAATCTACATCAATTCTTAAAAACGGTCTGAAAGCTACTGGATTGATTTTTACAGGTAATGACCTACACTCTTATATGGCTTTTCCAAAACCTAGAAAATGGTGCGAAACTATTACAAAAACTGCAGGTTTACCTAGAATTAAAATTCATGGCTTCAGACACACCTACGCTACACTTTCAGCTCAAGCTGGAATGAACATCAAACAATTACAGTATCAGCTTGGCCATGATGATGTTCAAACTACGCTTGCTATTTATACAGCTGTAACCGAAGAAATGAAAGAGACCACTGCTGACATTTTTACTAGTTTAGTTAACTTCTAAAAAGTCCCCACCTCAGGTCCCCTTTTATTCGGATATCCGTGAACTTCAACGAACTTTTACAGACATGTATAAATAAGCGAAACCCCGTCGTATCAACAACAACGTTGATATAACGGGGTTTTACAGTCATTGATTTTTGATATTGTTTAGCCCCGTTGTCTCCTTACTTAAGCGTTAAAAGCGTTG
>NZ_JBJJNY010000029.1:0-1142 GCF_045504165.1 Weissella kandleri
TTTTAAATTTAATGATATGATTCAGTTTTCAAAGAACTAATTTAACAACCTTCCGGTTGTTAATGGAGAATAACGGGATCGAACCGTTGACCCCCTGCTTGCAAAGCAGGTGCTCTCCCAGCTGAGCTAATTCCCCATTAAATATTTCATTGAATGTTGTAAAACACTCAAAACTAAATAACGTTTCAACAAATGCATTCCGATTTTCCTTAGAAAGGAGGTGATCCAGCCGCAGGTTCTCCTACGGCTACCTTGTTACGACTTCACCCTAATCATCTGTCCCACCTTAGGCGGCTGGCCCCTATAAAGGTTACCTCACCGACTTTGGGTGTTACAAACTCTCATGGTGTGACGGGCGGTGTGTACAAGACCCGGGAACGTATTCACCGCGGCGTGCTGATCCGNGAGACAAGCTTTAAGAGATTTGCGCACCCTCGCGGGTTGGCTGCTCGTTGTACTTGCCATTGTAGCACGTGTGTAGCCCAGGTCATAAGGGGCATGATGATTTGACGTCATCCCCGCCTTCCTCCGGTTTGTCACCGGCAGTCTTGCTAGAGTGCCCAACTAAATGCTGGCAACTAACAATAAGGGTTGCGCTCGTTGCGGGACTTAACCCAACATCTCACGACACGAGCTGACGACAACCATGCACCACCTGTCACTTTGTCCCCGAAGGGAAAGCTCCATCTCTGGAGTGGTCAAAGGATGTCAAGACCTGGTCAGGTTCTTCGCGTTGCTTCGAATTAAACCACATGCTCCACCGCGTGTGCGGGTCCCCGTCAATTCCTTTGAGTTTCAACCTTGCGGTCGTACTCCCCAGGCGGAGTGCTTAATGCGTTAGCTGCGCCACTCAAGGGCGGAAACCCTCGAACAGCTAGCACTCATCGTTTACGGTGTGGACTACCAGGGTATCTAATCCTGTTTGCTACCCACACTTTCGAGCCTCAACGTCAGTTACAGTCCAGAAAGCCGCCTTCGCCACTGGTGTTCTTCCATATATCTACGCATTTCACCGCTACACATGGAGTTCCACTTTCCTCTACTGCACTCAAGTCATCCAGTTTCCAAAGCAATTCCTCGGTTAAGCCGAGGGCTTTCACTTCAGACTTAAATAACCGTCTGCGCTCGCTTTACGCCCAATA
>NZ_JBJJNY010000003.1:0-159113 GCF_045504165.1 Weissella kandleri
CATTTGCTGTACATAACAAAAAAGCCTACCAACTAGAAATCAATCTAGTCAGTAGGCTTTTTGTTTATTCTATTTTAGTGATTCATTACAGCGTCTGCATCGAACCAAGTACCACCATATGCATTATTCCAAACAATGAATACTCCATTACTTTCGGCATCGTATTGGTCGATAGTTCCGTAGTTATATCCATCATCTAGCTTAACCATAGCTCCGGGCTCAATATTCATATTGTCGCCGCCGTCCACTCGGCTAACGAACGCTAGTGGAATACCTTGATTATACCAATTGGCATCTTCAACTCGAGTGATGCCAGCCATCTCAAAACTAATTCCTTGGTAAATACCTTTATAGAATCGAACAGCGTCAATCTTAAAAGGCTTATAAAGTGTGAATTGGTTCCCAGCTTGCTTAAAAGCTTTAATTGCATCGCTATCATTATCTGTCGAAGGTTGTACCCCAGTATTACGCCAAATCTCATAATACATTCCGGCATTCGTTAGATAGGTATTAATGTTGTTGATTGATACCGCTGTTCCAGCTTGTCCTTGAGTAGTCCAATCAGTTGAAATGAAGTTAATGTCATCCATCATTACACCAACATGGCCACCAGCTCCAGCTGATTCAGCCATTGACGCACCACCAGACATCATTACAATGTCACCTTCCAGAGCGTCCCAAGTACCATTAACACAAATTCGTTCATAACCATTAATAGCCAAATATCCGGGCAATGTAACGGTTGAATACAAGTATCCGTATTCTGAACCACCTGCCTCATAAATGGCTTGCGTCACTGAACCGGAACAGTCTGCTGTTCCATCCGCTCCATTTCTAGAGCCAGACATTGAGTACGTCAAAATACCTTCATGATTGATGAACCATTGTACAACTTTTTCATTATTTACTGTCATTACATAGTCCTCCGTTTATTTAAATTGTTCATTGTCATTACGACTACCATATTTAGACGTTGTCTTATTTTGCTGTTTATCCTTTTTAGCTGAGTTTGGTTCAGTTTCCATTTTTTCTAATTTAACGTGATACTCATCTTCAATATACTTACCGACCCAAGTCGGAGGGTTATATCCCGCCAATTTAGCATTAGCGATAATAGACTTAATCCAATACCAACCAATTAAAACAAACATGGCAAAGGCGATAATATCGAAAATAGCTGGATTAAAGTTCATTTGTAGTCCGGCAATATGATCCGGTGCTAACGACAATGGTATTTCAAAACTCCAAATAATAACCGGCATTAGAGCCAACGGAATTGATTTAATCAATCCACCTAAGCCACCGCCACTGGTAATTGCCACCCCTCGTTTCTTTCGCCACGAATTAGCAAAAATTGTATCAATAATCATGAACAAAAAAAGGACCGACGTTTCAGTTGGCCCGTTAAGATTGAGATACATAAAATTTAAAAATTGTTCCATTAGAATTATTCCTTATTGTCTACTTCTAGCGCATCAAAAAGCACGTCATAGGCATTGGCATTCTCAGCTGAAACTTCTCCGTCCCAATCTTCAAAATATGCTTTTAACGTGCTGAATTGTTCGTTGTATGCTGCTTGAATAATAGGCGTTTCATTGTCTAAATCATAGACTTCTGAATTAGCCGCATCTTTTTCCTTATCTGGAAATGTGACCACTCCTGTTTTCTCATTAATATCACCGTTGTGATCTTTAATAATCTCTTGCCGAGCGTCGTTATATTCGGTTAATCGTTCTTGTAGCGTTTTAACTAACTTAGTGCGTGCTCGTGAAACCTTTGCGGGTAAGGTTAGACTATTTAAAAAATTACCAACTAACACTAATTCATTATTTTTGATTTGCATAATTAAATCTCCATTTCTTTTTTAAATAAGTCAATAATATATTGTTTTATTTCATCAATCTTGAAATTCGGATCTGATGCATCAAGCATCGCTGTTCCTCGAAAACTAATCGAGTCTTCATGATTCAAAACAAACCGTACTTCTTTCGTGTTTTCATCTCGATTGACAATGGCAACAATTTCTAAATTATTCATTCTTTTCCTCCTGTTTTACTAATCTCCGATTCATATCTGCCAGCGCAGGCAATAACGCTACTACTAAACGATCATAGTAAATTGATTGCACTTGTCCAGTTTTCGCATCAACATCAACATATTCAGATAATCCTGCTTGCAACAGATTCTCGGCGATTAGTCCTACATAACGTTTTGGAACAACATCCTCATCATCTGCACCATTCCAGTAAGCTTTCTCAGTTGCTAATTCCTGTTTATCCAGCCAAGAAGTAGGTTTCATATACATCAATGAATAGCCTAAATCAACATCGTTTGTATACTGAATGTCCGTCTTATATCGTCTAGCACTTGAACTAGTAAAAAGCGCCCCACTGCTAGATATAACAGCGTTGGCGCTAGCGGAAGTTTTAGGCGGATTATTCGCATAGTCAATAATCACGAATCGAGACGGTGTGGTTCCGGACATTTGATAAAAAGATAATTGTAAACTTTTTGTTGCGTCCGAAGGGTCATTGCTAAATTCAAACCGTTTAGCTTGAACGAATCCAGTATCAGAATATAATCCGATAGTTGGCTTATTAATATTAGTCCCCATCGCCAAAACATTAGGCGTCATAATTAAATAATTACTTACGTTTTTCCCAACTTGGCTTTTACTTGAAAATACAGAGCTTTGAATTCCCGCTTCTGAAATGATAGTTCGTCCATAAGCTTTGTTACTGCCTTTCCCGCCCAAATCAGTGTGGTACCACATATAACCTGGTCCGGAACTATTCGGTGCGGTTAAATCTCCCATCATGGTAATATTACCGCTAGTGTTCATCGTGACCGTTCCAGATTCTTTAATGGGGATAATTGCTGTTCCATCAGGAGTTCCGCCCCAATACTTTTTATCTGATGAAAATGAAAAATATGAAGAATTAGATGTCCATGTGACTTTCCCACCAGTTGCTATCGTTAGCGTTTTATTGACGTTGATATTAACCCCAGTAAGTGTCCCGGTTGAAATTGAACTAGCATTCATATTGATAATATTCACATTAGCTGCATTCAATGTTCCGGCCGTCATATTAGAAGCGTTTAGATTTTTAAAATTACCACCCTTAGCATAAAAATCTCCGGTCACAGTAACTGTCCCATCTAACACAATTTTCTTACCAGAAATAACGGTCCCGCTGCTATCTCCATTGATACCCGAAATAATATCACCGGAATGATTTTTAATGCCTAAAGCAAAATTATCGTTAAATAATTGTAAGACGGTCGAATTACTGCTTACTGGTCCCGGAGCATATCCACCTTCAGACAACTCAGTTACACCAACGTAAGGACGGGCAATATATAAATTACCATTTCCACGCATTTGAAATGTTAAATTCATAAATTGTGTATTTACATCTAAAGCTATTTTATTTCTATAATTATGCCATTTATTATCAGCCTGTTTGTTAGTTATTGTCCCAATCACATTATCAGATTTAATAAGCGCGCCGGCTTTATCATATTCGTGCAAATAAACAACGAAATAATCTGTCGAAGTTCCACCCATCTTGGCTACAAATAAATCAACCGAAATAAACGTTGTTGCATTATTGTTATTCCCTATTTTATCCATTCGTTGAGAAGTCATAAATGAATATTCACCATTTAAAGTGGTCTGATTATACCCGATTGACGGAACTCCTTTATATGAAGCCCCCTTAGAATAATAATATTTTCCATCAACATGCTTACCACCTTGATTTATTGATTGCCATTGTTCAAGTTGGTTAATAAGTGATGAATCAACAACTTGGTTAATTGCACTCACTGATGCAATGATTCCATTAGCTGTCTGGGTCAGTTGCGTTTGGAGTCCGGTATCGTAAGACTTAATCTGACTAGTAGTAAAGTCTTTTGATTGAGTCAGTGTATTGGCATCACCCGTCACGCGGTCTTTAATTTCCTGTTGAATAGCATTGCTTAGCTGCACTCGTGTTGATGATAATCCTGTTTCTGGATCATTAACTATTTCGGTAATATTATCTATACCTTGTTGAATAATAACGTCTTTGCCATCAGAATGAGCAATTGCATCATCTCTAGCCTGGTCAATCCGCGGCTGAATACTTTCTAGCTGACCATTAACATCATTGATAGTGTTGTTGAAATTATCATTTGTTACTTTATTTAGATTGTCGGCATAATCATTTGCTTCATTTATAGCTTCATCAACGGCTTGATCTATCCGTTCTTGAGTTTTCGAATCTATTACATCTACCCATTCGCCGTTTTGATAAATTTTAAGTCCGTAATTATCGCCATCGGTCCAGTACCAGAGGTCGCCTTCAACAGGGTGGCTTGGTTTTTCTTTACCATAATAAATAGTGTTTTTTCCATTTGCTGATGCAATCGCATTATTTGCATCTTCATGGATTTCATCAATTTTATTTTGCATATCATCAAGTGCATTATGATTGGAATCGGCAAATGATACTTTAGTCGCACCGACTACCAAACTAGTAATACGTTCATTTAATGGATCATAATGCAACTCATTCACAACAGCTGTAACGTTAATTTTAAATTCAGGAACATAAACTGTAACTGTATCAGTCAATTCCACTGTCTCTAAATCTTTAAACTTTTCTTGATAATCGGAGCTGTCTTGCAAACTTAATACATTAATATCAATCGTTACTTTTGGTTCATCTTTGTGCGTATTTTCTGATTTAGTAAACCAGTTTTTAGCATACTCATTAATTTTGTCGATTATTTCTACATTAGTATCTTTATCAGACACAGTGATATTTTGAGAAACGTCGACCTGTTGTACATATATACCCGGATAGTTTTCGATTTTATTACTATTAACAACGTTTCCATAAATATATTCTGTATTTTCGGTCCCGTTTTCGGTTCTAGTGACATACGGAATGATTTGAGTAACCAGACTACTCATATCTACAGAATACTTTAAACCACTTAAATTTTTGCCTAAACGAAAGGACGTAACATTGTCACGTCCTCGTCTATTAAGCATTGAAACTTTACGATTTTCTCGTTTTAGTTCACCACCCCAGATTTGAAGCACTGAACCAGATGTACCAGCTATAGCTTCCATCGGATTAACATTATTTAGTTCTGACTTACCCTCGTGCTGCAAATCAGAACTAAACGTAAACATGTGCGGATTAACAGTAGCATTCTGTAATTGTGACATCACCATCTGACCATTACCTTGCAACACAACATGCTTAATCAAGTTATGCGTTAAATCATAAGTAATAGAATCAGCCGTGATTTGTAAGCTATGGCCGAATACATCTAAGTCAGAAGTCACAATCCTAAAAGCATGTAGCAAACCAGTGGGATATGGCTTAACTAATATGATTCTGCCAACCTCTATTTCCTTATACAGACTTCCCGTTGTTGGATAAGTAGCTGTTAAATTAAACAACCCATTCCGTTGCTCGGCAATGTCTACATTCTGTATTTCTTCTAAAGGTCCTAATCCATTATTCAAAAAATCAATCTCGGTTGACTCGTATAATATTGGTGTCATAGTGTACGCCACCTCGGTTCTATCACGGCTGTTCCTGAACTAACGCTAATCGTATTTTTACCGGGTTTTAGTTCAGGAAATGGACCAATTTTCATTTTACTGTTCTCATTAACGGCTTTACCTGCGTCCATTCGATAAACCGTCTGGAGTGAACTATCTAGCTCGATTGAACCTGTCACGCCAATAAATGAAAACTTCGTACCATTGACAGTCAATGTAATATCTCCGCTCCCTGTTATTTTGATATGTGGTTTTGAATTAAACGATGTTTTGTTAGTAATGGTCGTGCTAGTCGTTCCAAAACTTACCGATGGCGCATCAATCAAATATTTAAAAGGTGCAGCACTAATTGTTACTTCGTACACCCTATTAAACATAAAATTATGATTAGTTGTAGTCGGTTTAATTCCAGTACAAAAAATCTGATATTGATAAGCAGGATCATAATAAAAATTCGCAAGGACATAAGAGCCTTTATTTATTGCATTAAAAAAGCCAATATATCGAGAGTTCATTTCATCGACATTATTAGCCTTAATTTTGAATTTTAATGTGCTTTCTCGATTGGAGTACGTTTTATTATCAGTCAATAAAGAACGGTCAATTCCTAACATATCTGAATTAACTACTATTTTTCTCATGGCCAAAGCAGTATCGGTATGATCGAATAATTCAACATTATTTTTCGAACCAATAAACCCGTTAATATTAAAATCGTATAAATTCATCTAACTATTACCTCCCTCCGTAAACTCTGCTTTTATTATTTTGCTTTCGTGTTATTACGTTTTCTACTCGATCAGAAAGCTTATTAATAGTTCTATCAGTCATATCAGCCATAACGTTAATATTAACTGTGTCCGATTCTTGAGAAGCAACCATTTTGGCTAACTCCGAAATAGCATTCAATATCATTGCACTGTCCAATTGACTGTCGATAATAGCTGGATTGCTCGACCTACTAAAATTATCATTTGCAGACATAACGCTGTTAATTGTTCCACCAGTCGCAAATTTAGGAATCAATGACGGGTTAATACTCTTTCCGGTGTCATAGTGGAACGCAGACATTGATGGCCATATCTTTGTACCAGCGGGCAAACTTGTTAAAGTCCAATCTGACGGCGATACTCCCAACTGTCCATCTGGGGTCATATATGGCTCGTTCTTACCACCATCACCGAGCCATACACTTCCACCTTTATAGTCAGAATCACCAATAGCTTTATGATCAGATCGAGTTCTAAATATCGTTTCAATAACTTTTGAAATAATGTTTGGCTTACGTGCGAATCTCTCTAATGAATCAATAGCACTGTTAATTGACCCTGTTCCAGTGGCACTTCCATGGGCTGTTTTATGCCCAGGATTAGTCCAATTCCAAGCGTCCAAACGACCTTTAGCATTCGTTATACCATGAGCACTGTCAGAACCATGAGCAGTCTTTGACCCGGGATGTGTTCTGTTCCAAGCGTCAGTTCGTCCTTTGGCGTTCGTAATAGCTTGTGCGTTGTCATGTCCTTTGGCAGTTTTATCTTTAGGTTTAGTCCTATTCCATGCATCAACCTTACTTTTAGCGCCCTTAAAATTACCAGATGCCAAATCTTTACCAACGGCTTTTTGTTGCTTTGGAGTTAATTTATTCCAATCTTTAACTGAAATACCAGCACTCTTCAACACCTTAGAGGCAGCATCGTTAGCTTTAACTGTTTTAGGCGGAACATTGAATGCTTTCCATGCGTTTAATTTTTGATTGGCATCGTCTACTTTACCTGATGCCAAATCTTGCAAAATAAGCTTTTTCTCTTCCGGAGAAATTTTATCCCACATCCCGCTTTTTTGAGCTGCGCCCAAAAACTTTTGGGATGCTTTATCATCAACAATCAATGCTTTTTCTTCCGGATTCAAGCTATTCCATTCTTGCGTACCCCTTATCATATCTGATACTGAATCGCCAAACGCTTTACGCATAGCCTTACTTTCTGAGGCAGTTCCGGTCATATCATCAACATTTTTTTTATTGGCTATGTGGAATTGTTTTGAGAACTCGCCCCAGTCTATTCCAGCGGCCTCAACAGAACTTTTCATATTGTCATATGCAGTTCCATATTGCTTAACGCCTTTAGCTGTATCAGACCAATCAATCTTTTTTAACTCAGCATTAAAATTATTAATTAACGGCTTAATTGTCGCCATATTATTTTGGAAAAAGTCTTTCCAAGCTGTACTTTTGCTCAACCCGTTTTTCACTTCTTCGTTAACTTGTGCGACAGAATCAGCCATGGTAGCTTTCATGGCTTTACCATATTCTTTATTAGCCTCTTGCAATCGAGCTAATGGTAATTTGGTGATGTCATCGTTGGACAACATTTTTATAACATCTTCCTTTTGTTTTTTAGTAAGGTCGTTGTTATTATTGATTGCCTCTTTCATCATAGTATTTTTGTCGGCTTCAATTTGTGACAATTCTTTTTTTGTCAGCTTTCTATGATCATTAGCCGCCCCATTTAAAATGTTTGTGACATCATCTTGCGCTTTTTGGATTGTTTCAGAAGAGTTTTTATAGGCATTATCTTTGCCGCGCAAGGCATTTATTTCATTTTGCGCAGCGTTTTTTATCATTTGTGACGTAGATGGATCGCTAATCATATCTTGAAGATTTTTTATTTTCTCTTCATTCTTGGCGATTGAATCTGCGTTATCTCCAGTTAATACATCCGCCCATGATCTCCATGCTGCAGCTGCATCTTTTACGTTTTCAGTATCTAATTTAACATCTTTAATTTTAGATACTTCTTGTTGTACAGCATCAGCTGATTGTTGCAAATTTTCTAACTCAACACGCTGTTGCTTTGTAACTTGCGTACCGAATGCCGCTTCCTGATTGGCTTTCTTTTGTTCTTCGCGAGCTTTCTGTTGATGCTTTGAATAAAGATATAATCCACCTGCTACTAATCCAACTGCTGCTGTGACTGCTGCCGCCGGTCCGATAAATGACCAGAATGCAGTACGTAATCCCGCTGCACCTGCACTAGCCGCAGCCGTCTCAGTTTCAACACTTGAAAGGCCGGCGCTGGCCGCAGTTCCGGATTTACCTGCATTCAATAATGCCGATTTTAATCTGCTCAACAATGGTAAAGCTTTCGAAGTGCCTTTGGCAACATTTTCTGCAGATTTTCCAACTTCAGCCGCTTCTTTAGCGACCTTTCCAGCTGTAGATATAGACTTAACCTTACTTAAAATTTTCAGCAGTCCTAAATATCCATTACCTAATTGACCAATTCCAGAGGTTAGCATTCCCAATGGCTTCATCGCTAAGCCTAGACCTGTCCCCCACAGAGCTGTAGAAACAATTAACTTCTTGGTTCCGTCATCTAAATTACCGAACCAATGCATTAATTTTTCTGCATCTTTCATTGCCGAATTGATTGTTGGCAACAATTCTCGGCTAAATGACATTGATAGATCATCTAATGTAGCCTTGAATATTTTCATTTGGTTAGCTGGAGTTTCCATGTTTGAATCTGCCAAACGTTGAATATATGCTCCAGTGCTTGTAGCGGCATCATTAACTTTAACAATTTCTTTACGCAAGTCCTCGAAATGCCCTGATAAAATACCAGCGGCTTGCAATCCTGTTTGACCAAAAATAGCTTTCAAAGCTCCAAGTTGTTGGTCTTGCGGAAGCTTAGCTAATGCATCATGCAATTGCTCAAAAATATCAGGCATTGCCTTAAACTTTCCACTTGAATCAGTTACTTGTACCCCTAACTCTTTTAATGTGTCGCTAGCAGTTGCAGTAGGTGCGGCCAAAGAAGTTATAACTTTTCTCAATCCCGTACCGGCCTTGTCAGCTTCTAACCCGTTGTTGCTTAAAATACCTAATGCTGATGATGTGTCTGCAACAGAATATCCTACAGAATTAGACGTCTGAGAAACATAGGTCATTGCAATCCCTAAACCGTGAAAATCAGTAGCCGTTGTGTCAGCCGCATAGGCTAATTGATTAGCAACTGTCCTAGTGTCAGATAAAATATCCGTACTATTGGCAGCACCCATATTAAAGCCTTCCATTACTGCAGTAGTAACTTTCAGTGTTTCTCCTAATCCATCACCAGAAGCAACAGAAGCTTGAACAATATCATTCATTGCCGAAACGGCCTGTGAACCATCATAGCCACGGCGAATCAATTCTTCATAACCATCAGCTATTTCTTTTTGAGAAATACCATACTTCAATGAAATTTGGCGCCCATTCTCTCGCATTTCAGAAATGTTTTTTGTCACTTCAACAACATTCTCGCCAGATGTTGACAAAAGATTTTCATTAACTTTATATGCCTTATCAAGTTCCATAACATTTTTTACGCCACTAGCAATGGCAACACCCATTGTCGCCGACATCATAAATGCATTATTACCAATATTTTGCATATGTTGGCCGGTGGAAATCAAAGAATTATTAATTTTTTTGAAACTATCGCCCATTCGATTAACAGCCATATTTGAGCCTAATGAATTAGCTGATAATACCTTAGCTTCATTAGCAAATGAAGTCATTTTTAACTGGGTTTCAGCAATTTCATCTGATAACTTTTTATACTCATTTGAATTTTTACCAAGTTCTGAATCCACTGTTTTAAGTGAATTTTTTTGAACATTAAGCTTTTCGTTTAGTTGACTATACATAGTCATCAAACCATTCATATGAACGCGATTAGCAGTATATTGCTTGCCTTGAGATTCTAGTAATGCTTTATGAACTTTCATTTCGCGATCAGTTGATTGATAACGTCGTTCAATTTCTTGCAAGCCCTGCTTTGATCTATCCAGCGCTACAGCTGCGCGTTTTTGTTGAAGTTGATTTTCATTTAATTTAGAAGTGTTTTTTTGCAAGGCTAGAGTCGCTTTTTCCCACTTTGCTGTTCCTTGCTGATTAGCATTCTCTAAATCTTTTACATCTCTAGTTAGATCTTTTTGCTCATTACGCAGCATCTCTTCTGTGCGCTTCAAACCTTTTAATTTACTCTCATAAGCTTCCGTCCAATTCCCAGCTGTAGACAGTTGACGAAATTCAGACTTCCACATGGATGTGTTGGTCTTTATTTCTCGGCTAATATTCTGCCAAGTACGCACAAATCCACTATCATCCAATATGGCTCGTACAACAATATCATTAGCAGCCATTTAAAAGTCCCCCTTCCCCATATGTCCACCATTAACAAAATCAGCTAAACTCATAGTTTGTTCTTTGTTATTTTCAGATGTATCTTCTTTATTTAACGTTTGGCTAAGCGCATGTACGTCATCGATGTTTTGGTTATATGCTGTTTTCAAATCCCAGCCATAAGTTTGAACCAATGATGCAACCAATTCGTTTACTTGTTGAATCGCTTCATCGATTCCAATACTAAAGACGGGTCGTCATTTTCAGCGTTCTTTTCTTCTTGGCTGGTAACCCAATAAAACACAGCATTATATAAATCAAGAATGTCTTTTGGATCAATCTCGTTTTCAATCTCATCATCAGATAAATCAAATAATGGCTTTAAGAAATCGCTTTTAATATCCAACGATCCAAACTCAAAATCTAGAGTGTCTTTATATGAAAATTCATCTTCTGACTCCATCTTTTTTTGATACTCATCGCTTAAATTTGCTAGCTCTAAATCGCAATTCAAGACTGACTTGTACATTCGAATAGTACGTTGTAATGTAACTTCCTTGCCAAAAGCTTTAAATGTCTTTTCTGATTCAATCATAGTTTTATACCTCATTTATTTTTTATTCGCGGATCAAATATCCGCTATGTATCTCCCAATTAAGGGAGCTACAACTACTTAGTATTAATAGTTGCTGTCTTATCGGTTGTTGCAATACTTTCAACTTCTGGTGCTGTATCATCGTTATCATTCAATCCCGGAATTTCAATTTCAGTTCCAAAGATTAACTTAGTTGCATTAGCTACAGTTACTCCATCAGCACCTTCAGAGCCCTCAGCATAAACTTGCCCCTTGGCGTTTTGTGTAGCGGTATACGTCAATGAATCGTGTGCCTTGTTATTCTTTTCGTTGTTAGTTTCTGGATTAACATCTCCACGAGCAAACATTCCCTTGAACATTCCAAGAAATACTGCCTTTCCGCCGTGGTGAGAAATACCCATAACAGCGGCAGGGATTGGTAATGAGTTTCGCCCGTGAATCCACATACCCGTTGAATCCTTTTGATACCCCATTAACTTAGCTACCAAATCTTGTGGCAAATCTAACGCATTAAATGTTAATTCAACATCACCGGCCCCGGAAGTTGAGACAGAGAACACCCCATCTCCTCCATACTCTTTTTCAGTCGCGGGTGATAGATTTTTAATTGAAAAACCAGTTGGTCCACCTGTTTCCGAATTTAAAATAACAACGTCTTTTGGATCAATTGTGTCATCATTCTGAGATGCCATCGGTCCAATCAATACGTGCGAAAGTCCTTCTAATTCCATGTTTTTTCCTCCTAAATAAAAACGACTAATATAAAGTTAGTCGTTTATCCTGTGTAATAAATTGTAGTCATCAATTGACCTGTTTCTTCATCTAAATCATGGCCAAACTGTTTGGTTTGTAAATAACCAGCTGAACGTAATAATTTATCAAGCTGGGATTCAAATTTCTCATAATCTGTATTTTCAACATAATATATCTGAATTTGATAATCATGCATCTTAACTCGAGGCTCATTGCCACCGTATTCATCATAATTATTACCCAACTCAGTAATTAAAACAGTTGTAAAGTCCGTTCTGTTAGCCAGTTCATGAGGAACATGAAAATTAAAAACATTTTTGGTTTCTACATCTCCAATTATTTGGGACGATAATTCCAAGTTAGAGTTTCTAATCAGGTCCCTCAGCTCGTTAATTTTCAAGTTCAACCCCCTTTACTTTTAATAATGGATATAAACTTCTTCTTCATATCATTTACAGCATCATCTTTACTAGTTTCTATACCAGTATCCAAAAAGTGAAGCCCCCTAAAATGTCTATTTCCATTATTTATAGTTTTCAGTCGATATTTATATTTTCTACCAACCTTAAATTTTTTCCTGTTATCAACTACAAAATGCCCATCTTCAACGAATTTCCAATAATATGAATTATAACCATCAAACGCTACCCCCATATTATCTCCATGCGTTGGAACAATGATTAAATTATTTTCTAATCCAGAAAAATGTTGCTTTAAACTTCTGTAAGTAACTCCATTAACAGTTCGTGATTTCGAACCTCCCGTTTCAGAAGCTGTCGTTCTAATAGAATCGGTTATACCAACTTTAAATTGTCGTGCCCCAGCTTCTGAAACGTCTTCGTGTTCACTAGATGTCAATGTATGTCGACTAACAAGTTCTTCTAAACTAGGCATTTGAACATCTAAATCAAAATCCATAATTAATCACCTATACTATCAGTCTCAATTAAATAAACTAAATCGTAACTATATGGATCAGTTCTATCTACCCGGTCGCTTATTTTATCAATTTCATAATAATGGTCGTCAATTTTGACTATCATTGTTGAATCGATATTAACTAATTCTCGGACAGCAAATACTTTAGTTACTTTTATATCTTTACCAGATATTGAAACATTACCATCATCACTAATTTTGAAAAGCGCCCCCCAAACAGAAAGCATTTCTGAAAAAACACTTCTAAAAACACCGTCTGTTCCTTCGGTTGATTTATTTTTACCAAATGTAAGCAACTTATTATATCGATAAATATCAATTTTATTACTCATTGGACTTCTCCGATTCATACAAAGCGTACGTAGCTTTCAAATCTAAAACCATACTATTATATCCAAATTTAGTATTAAATTGAGCTGTGTCTGATGAAGCTGAACGACTTAAATAGTTGTTCACTGACAATTGAACCACTGCTTGATAAAAAATAAATTTAACATCCTCGCGATTATAAAATTCATCATCCGAACCAATAGCGTTTTTTGTAGATTGAATTGCTGCGTTAATGATGGATGAAATTACCTTATCTTCTGAATTTCCAACTAATCTCAACGAGCCTTTAACGATGGGTAAAATTTCATCGCTATCCATTGATTACCTCCTATCAAATCAAATTAAGAAGCTTCTGCGACAGTTACTGCAGTCTTATCGGTAAATGAACCGTCTGCTGTTGTTACCGTGACGTTTGCTGAACCAACTGCTACAGCGACAATATTACCTGTTGCATCAATAGTGGCAATTTCTTCATTGTCCGATGCGTACGTCACATTCTTGTTTGTAGCATCTTCTGGTGCCACAGTAGCGGTCACTTGCTTTGTGTCGCCGACTTTCATCGACGCAGTCTTTTGCGACATTGTTACTCCGGTTACTGGTACATTAGCTGCAGCCTTAGTTTTGAACGATACTGGCGTTTTATCAGACTTACCAGAATATGAGACTGAGTAATTTGTATATTCAGTATCAGAATTCAATCCATCAATCAAGATTGGCGATGAAACACCAGTTTGTACTTTTGTTTCTCCGTCGTATAAATCAAATGTAGTTGTCATTTACTCTACCTCCAACGTTGCCGTTTTATCCGTAGTCACGATTTCTTTGACTTTCGGATTATTTACTCGCTTCTGTTTCACCGATAATACGGAATGCTGATGGGCGCTTAATTTGTGCATCATACCAAAGAGTGTATTGAACATAAGTAACACCCGTCTTTGGATCACGATATTGTTCCATCATTGAACCCATTGGATCATAATTTCCTTGGTATTGGCTAAAGTTACCAATTACAGGTTTAACAGCTCGTGAAGTGAAATGTACCGGAACACCGAAAATGGTTTCTGGCGCTGCGCCAAACAAAGTAGCTGAACTATTAGAAAGCAACTTAACGATTTTATTGAAATCTGTTCGTGTCATAAAAATAGAGGCTTGGTCTGCATCAGCATCTGACAAGTCAGCTAATGCACCGGTAATCTTTTCATAGAGATCTGCTCCATCGTTCATAACCTTAATTTTATTTGTCGGATCATAAAATGACATATGCTCTTCACCGGCCATTGGCTTGTCAGTGAATGCTCGGGCCAACTCTAATGCGGATGACCCGTTAATTAACTTTTGTTGTGCCCACTGAACTAAGGCCAATGAAGTACCAGCTAAAAGGGTATCCGTCATTCCAACACGAATCTTTGATAAATTACGCCCAAACTCAATGTGATCACCTTTTAATTCAGCATCATTTGCCTCAGCGCCATCATTAACAACAGCCCATGCGTCTCCAAAATCAATATCAGCTTTAGGTAGTCGTAAATTAACTAACGATGAAAAAGTAGCCGCGTCATGCAATGGATTTGGTGTATCTGGTTCAGAGATAATCTCGCTTCCCAAAGTAATGGGCAAAAAGTTATCTCCACCATTTGCGTCATCTGTACCGTTTACGTTTGCGCCTGTGGCATTTTTGAACTCAGCTTCTGAAACTGTGTTTCCCTTCATTACGCCTCGCAAAGTATCAGCATAACCATTAATAGCCTTCATTTTAGGGTCATTCAATGAATTTTTCTTTGCATCTCCGAGGGAAGCTTTAGCTTTGGCGTCCGCCTTTTCATAAGCATCCTTTGCAATTTCAAAACGCTTATTAGCTGTTGCCACTACTTCCTCTTGCTTGTTAATTTGATCTAACGATAAAGTAGTGTCCATCGTCATCTTTACTAACTTCTCATTTTCATTCTTTGCATTCTCACCCAATACATCAGCGCTATGCTTTAAATTAAATACGTTATCCATTTTGAATCTCCTTTTGTTGTGCATTGATTAATTCAATGTGTGCTTTAATTTGTTGACGATATTCATCATCAAACTTAGATTTTGGAGTCTCTTCATCATTAAGATTAGCCTCTGCCTCGGCTTGAAGTTTATCTGGCAACTTCTGATAAAACTTTGCGACATCTTTATCAATACTTGCCGCTACAGCAATTTGTTCATTGGTAGAATCGACCCATCCCTGTTTAAAGGCTTCTTCTGATGTAAGCCATGTTTCAGCGTCCATTAATTGCTTAACATCGTCCTCGTTGAGCCCGGTTTTATCTGTATAAATTGATAAAATGTTATCTCGTAATTTATCTAACGTATCAGCTGTTTCACGTAGGTCTTTAGAATTACCTTGCGCAATAGTCCAAGGATTGTGAATCATCAACATAGAACCAGTATTCATTGTTAATGTATCTCCAGCCATCGCTATAACAGATGCTATGCTCGCTGCTAATCCATCTACAACTACATTAATTTTTGCTTTATGATTTTTTAGCATATTATAAATAGCTACTCCATCAAAAACAGAACCGCCCGGAGAATTAATACTTACGTTAATAGTTTCTACATCGCCTAATTCTTTTAATTCATCACGGAAATCACCGGCCGTCTTAGATGCTGTGTCCCACCAATCTTCACCAATGGTCCCATCAAACGAAACATTTGCTATTTTTTCATCACTTTTGCTCATGTTGTAAAACTTCATTATTATCACCTCCTTTCCGTGAATTAATTGCCTCACTAGAAGCTCCACGACGCTGTTCTGGTGTCCAGTCGATAGGATAAATATCGCCGGAAACATAGTGCTTATCCATCGTTGGATCATCAGAACGTGGACGTCCCATCTGTTCCAAAATATCGTTAGGTGATGAAACTCCATTACGAATTTCTTGTTGAAGCATCGCTGCTTGCGCTTGAGTATCTCCGCGAAGCAATGAACGTTCATCGAATTTAAAATAAAAACCGCCTCTTTTTTGTGAGTCGGTTAATAACTTTTTATTCAATTCAAATTCATACTGCTTCAAGATTGGCATCAATGTCATCTGTACAAAATACATCATGTTATTTTCGCTATCAACTGTTGCTTCAGTTGCATTTAAAAACGATAATGGCACATTAAACGCATTGGCAACTCGTCTGTAAAAAGTGTTATCGTTTCTCGCAACGTCTGTAGTCGCAATGCTACGTTGCATCAACTCAACTTCCGCACCGGGTTCATTAAATAAAACTCCGCCATTGTCTTTTACAAATCTCTTTATACTTTCAACAACAGCATCACGCCGTGCCTTATCTAAGTTCCTATCATATGTGACAGAAAAACTATCTCTTTTCATCATTTCACTCAATGAAAATTGTTCGAACGCTTGGTCATATTTTAATGAATCAGATAAAACATTTAAGGGAGAAATTCCCATTAGTCTATTTGAACCAGTGATGTTTTTTAAATGAATAACATTTGATGAATCAACAACAATTGAATTGCTTTTACCTCTAATTCTATAAAATAACGCATTGGTATCTTCATCTTGCAAAACAACTACGTCACTTGCATTAATATTCCATAATTTTATAGGTTGATAATATTCATCTCGTTCTATCAAAATAAATGCATTTCCATGCTCATTTCTATCTGTTTCGGCTTTATTCCATAAATCAAATGCGCTAAAAATCGGGTTAGGTTCTCGACCGACCAACACGGAAACATCTTCGTTGTTCACCGGTTGTCGTTTTGAATTAAATAAATTCAACGGCAACGTAGCGATAGTATTTGAAAGCCTAGATATAACACCATATATTGCCGCGTTAGAATTAACCGGGTCATCCGAAAACTGAAATCCATTACCTAATGACGGTTCAAAGCTGCTTTTATTTTCAGTGCCTTTTCTGGCAAATAAATTGTTCCAAAATCCCATGTCCTCCTCCTTTCATTACTTCATTAAGTCATCAAATGAGACAAATTTAACTTCTGGTACTTCGCCTTGGTCAATTGATAACCTTGGCGCAATTTTAACGTGCGCATTCAACGCAGCTGCAAAACCGTCTATTTTTCTTTTTTTAGATGATTTTTCAGGCATCCAGTTATTATTTCGATCAGTTACCACAGCTGTATTTGATAAATACCATTTGAATATAGAACTATTGTTGAATATAACCTTTTTATCAAGCATTAATTCCTTGAAATTTTGTAATGCCGGTCCTAAACTCTTAAATCCTTGCCGAGTTATTTCCGTTTTAAATCCATAACTTATCAACATTTCATTCAACGTAATTGCTTTAGCTGGATCGTAATTAATTTGTTCAATTGGGTATTTACTATCTTGTTCAATAAGCCAATCATATACAGCACCGTGGTCTACGTGATATCCAGGTAATACAATCATTTCACCAGAATTAATCCAATCATCAAATCTACGCTTATACTGCTCTTCTCTGTCATATCGAGCCTGAGGAATCCAAGTTTGTTGTTTAATAAAAATACGACCATCCGGAAGTGGAAATTCCAACACCGCAGCCGTAAAGTCTTCTGTATCAGACAAATCAAACCCAGCCACTGGCGTAATACCTAATAATGTCGATTCATCAATAACATCATTATTTTGTAAGATGGTCTCATTATCAAACAAAGAATTCGCGCCAGATTCGCTAAAAATATTGAAACGTTTTGTTATCCAATCAGCTTTTAATTGAGGAGTACGACGGTCTCGTCGATAATCTTCGACCATTGTTTTTACAGGCATCATTGGCATATTAGGATTAGCTTTAATCCACATTTCGGGATTATTGGCTTCATTTTTATCATCTAGTTTAGCCATATAATAAAACGTACTCATATCGCTATCAGATTCATAGTCGCTCAACACTTGTTGACCTGCTTGAAAATAATCAACCATTGGACCGTCTAATACATACCCAGCCGTTGAAATAAAGAAAGTCAATGGCTGTTCTCGCATCCCCATAGAATTACGCATAACATTAATCAATTCATAAGTTTTAAATTCATGAATTTCATCAAATACTGCAACTGATGCGTTATATCCGTCTTTATTATGCTTTTCTCCACTCAGTGCCACTATTTGTCCGTCCGATTCCTTATGGACAATATCATCACGTCTAACTTTGAAATCATCTGCAATTGTTGATGATTGATTAATCATATTCTTGGTTTCTTTAAATAGAATCTTAGCTTGGTCCTTAGAGTTGGAAAGTGCATAAACCTCTGCCCCTTTTTCACCATCATATCCAGCCATATATGCTGCCAAGCCACTAATCAGGGTCGTTTTACCATTCTTACGCCCTAAGTATATGTGTGCTGTTCTGTATCGCCTTAGATGCGTCCGCTTATCTTTCCACCCAAATATTGACCCAAAAATAAAGTGCTGCCAAGGTTGCATATTCATTTGTCCATTATTAGATTTACTTGGCTTAATATGGTCTTCAATAAATTTAATCGGCTTCCACGCGGCATCTTCATCAAAATAATAAGGAAAGTCAGCGTCATCTTGACGTTTTAGATCATTTAAATGACGTTGAGCTGATTGAATTACTTCCTTGTTGGCGGGAACTTCTCCGTTAACAACAAGTTGAGCATAGTAGGTCGTGAGTAACATTTCTGATTGCCCCTCAATGTAGTACCAATCTCGATATTTATCAATAAAACCCTGTGACCACTTATACAATTCGTTTTCGCTGCATTCTAATGGATTAATCATACTCTATCCTTCCCGCTCTTATTACTTTCCACTATGATTGCCGTCCGAGCTTCAGGAGTAATTCCCAACTTATCAGCATACTTCATTGCTAAAATATCTGCTGCTCTTGCTTCTTTTAATAATGGGTGTGCTGATAATTTTCCATTATTATCGGAAAGTGAATATCCTTCCTCTGCAATAATATTATTAATTTCATTAGCCATGTCAGAGTATCGGGCAAAACCGGCCACAAGATAAATATCAGCAGAATTTAGTGCTCCCATTTTATTCAACGCTTTCTTAACAGAATAAAAAATTTTTCTAGCTGATTCCTGCAAATCATCTGGAGCTAAAAAGTTCTTAAATTCAAATGAATCCTCGTTAGCTTCTTCGGTCAAATTTTTGTTATTATCTGGCTGCTTTTTAATTGGAATCACGTTTTTTCTCATTTGATCTACAGCCATTAAATCACCTCCTTTTCGTCTTATTTGAGCGGAAAATATCCGTTTATATCCCAAAATATCCGTTTATATCTGCTTAAATCTGGTCGTTTTTTGTGTTTTTAGAAACCTGAACCCCCACCTATAGCCCTTCGCGCATCTATAAAAAGTAAATTGTTTTGAAATCATTGTTTGTGTACAGGATGGGCTGACCCGTTCAATGATAAAAAATATAAAGCCATTTAAAACTTGTAGGGGGGTACCTAGAAAATTTCATCCTGAACATCTCTAGATTTCACTGAGTTTTTAACTTTAAAATCATCAATTTTATAACGACTTTTATTTAATTTTTTATTACCTTTTTCAATGTGTTCACGATTATGATTGCTTTTACTAATTGTTTCAAGATTATCTATGTCATTGCGTAACTCCCAGTGTTCTCGTATCTCTACTATATGGTGCACTGTGTCTCCCGGTATCAGCCTGCCACGCTCTGTTAACTCCCGTTGGTCTATGCCATGGTCTCGCTCTAGTACTGCTTGACGTATCTGTCTCCACTCATTGGAACGGTAGAACTTAATAACTTCTTCTTCTGTTGGATATTGCTTTGCATTAGTAGCATTACTAAATGCTTTACGCCTACGATTGTTAGCTACTGATTGCAGATTAGTTATAAAATCGCTAACCATTAATATCTTCACCCCAATTTACAACAAGCTGATATAAGAGTTCTTGACCCGCATAAAGTCCATTAATACCCAACTCAGCTTTATATCCTAACCTAATTAGATAATCAGCTAAACGTTTAGCATTAACATCATGAGCAACAAAATATGTAGTAAGTTCCGTCTGATATTCACCACGTTTAATCGCTTCATTAATTTCTTTAAACGCTTTATCCCGCAGTAATTCAAACGCTTCGTCCATTTCGTCAACGGTTCTATTCAACGCTTCTTCTGCGGTAAATGGTTCAACAGGTTCTTCTCCTAAATCATCTGGTGCAGTATAAATATCTGGTCCCACCGGTGGTCCGCTAATCGTCCCTACTTTTTTCGTTTTACTTCCAAACATGTTAATTCCTCCTACAAAAAAACGCCTAACATTTGTTAGACGTTTCGATTCTATCCACAGCTATATCAAAAAAATGTTTATCTAATTCGATCCCGATAAAATCCCGATTGGTATTCACACAAGCCACACCCGTTGAACCGCTTCCCATTGTGTTATCAAGCACTACATCCCCTTCATTTGAAAATACTTTAATTAAATATTCTAGTAATTCAGTAGGCTTCTGTGTCGGATGTACTGAATGGGTAGGCTTATCAAATGCTAATTTATTCGGTATGTGTTTAGCTCCATCAACCATATTAAAGCGCCTGGCAATTTTGTTATGCGCATTGGTTTTTTCATTATCAAATATCATCTTTAAATCTTGATAACTTAAAAGCATTTCCCATTTATCTAAATCATAATACCTAACAAATGATTCATAAGCTTCTTTGCTTGGTATTCCAAATTGAACACCATCACTACTTAAAAAGTGTGATAGTTTGAAATTCCCAAACGGCTTCATAATTTCGCTTTTTTTCATATTGCCCAGGTATGTTCTAACATCGCGTGAATACTTGCGTGTCATTGGTGCTTGTACACTGTTTCTATCATCATTCTTATTGAATACCGATATATCTTCAATGTACGAAAGAGGCGCCCTTTTAGCTTGCAACGGATTGCCAAAGCTATTTTTTATCCAATACATAGGGTACGCATAATTTAAAACACTGGTGCTTTGGTCCCTCGTTTGTTGCGTGAAGCCATTGTTACCAAACATAATCAAGCGACCACCAACTTTCAGCAATCGCTTATACTGGTTGAACATTTCATCCATATCCACCAACACATCCCAATCAACATTTTTCATGTCCGTTGTTTTGTCCACCCCTTTAATCGTTCCATATGGTGGGTCCACCAACACTAAGTCAATGCTCTCGTCAGGGAGCTTAGCCATTTCTTCCAACGTTTCGCCGTTAATTAATTTCAAATATTTTCCCTCCAGGTAATCACGCAACTATATGCGTCGTCTCAATATAACAAAAAAAGCAACAACCTGAGTCATTGCTTTAAACTCTTTAATTTTAAAACCACTCGATTTCGAGGGGTTTAATATAGTAGGTAAGGATTTGCACCTTACATGTTAACTCTTACCCTTGAGGTGGTCGACTTACGACAAGGAAGTGTTAACAGAGGGAGCGTTTAAAACACTCGTTGCCTCATAACTCTAGCGTCTACCTATTCCGCCACTACTATAATGCGCACGCCTTTTTTGCCACTCTCGGCGTAGGATTCGTACGACTTCTGATAATCAAACCAAGTAAAACTTTATCAGCCGGCTCATCTAATCGTCCGTTTTTGTTTGTGCACCCTTGGAACTTTATTAATTATTCGATACTAACATAATAGCATCATTTGCGCCCTAGTGATGACCGCTAAAATACCGCTATTCTCCCGTTTTTAGAATTTCTTTACGTTCATCAATTAATCCCAATAACTCATTAATATCATCATTGGTCGCTTGTTTCTTAATGAATGAGCGTGCTGCCGATCGGTTGCGTAAATATCTTGCACGCTCTCGATTCTTTTCCTGCCATGCCTTATTAGCTTCATTTTGAGCCGTAGTCGATGGCTCTTCATATTTTTTAGGCCGTCCTACTTTATGTTCTCGTTCCATAAAGTCCCCCTTTATTTGAACACAGCAATCGCTAATGTAATTATCTGAATAACAATCATAGCCGTTAATAACTTCTCTGTTCTGTTGAATTTTTTCATTTTAATATGTTAATATGAGTACACCAAAAGAGGTCATCTCTGACCTCCGAAGGCAAGAGCCCTAACTAAGCAACTCTTTGATAAGACTGATTAATGAGATTACCACACCTATTAATGACAGCTTATCTGACCTTGACCAGGGCTCTTTTTGTTTTACCCTAGTTTTCCTTGATTTCCTTGATTTAATACTCATATCTCCCTCCTTTCTATATTTATATTATACTACCGATATTATATAAATACAACCATTTTTGCAAAATAAAATGACTTAATTTATTGATATTAAGTCACCTATCCAATTAATTTAATTTTTCAATTATCTCTTCTAAAGTCGTGACCATATTTTTTAACGCCACTTCTGCATTTTCATTTGTGTCTTCTTCTTCATCGTAATAACGATTAAAAGTTACATTAGAAACATCAACATTCTTGAACTTAACTTCGTCCAAAACACTTTGAACATCTTGGATAATATTTTTATTGATAAAAGGATGAGCCTCAATGAAATTAGCTATTGGGTCGCCTTCTAATTCAATGAGGCTATCCAAAACCTTACCAGGCGTGTCTGCGGTTGCCATAGCCAATGCTTGAAGCGTTTTAACAGTCATTCTATTAATAGGACGCTTCTTAGCGTCAGACAACGTGCTGGGTTGAATTCCGCTAATTTTAGCTACTTGATATCTTGTTAGATTTTTCTGTTCTAGATACTTATCAATTTGCATTTTAGTCCTCATCCTCTTCTTCATCCTCAATAACAACGCCTTCAAATTCTTTCATTTCAACGCCCAAATCTGCCAAAAACTTTAATTCATATTCAAAATCTGTATAAGCGTCACGTAAAGGCTTAACAACCGGTTCATTTTTAGACCAATCGTCTAAGGGCAACATTTCATCCAACGGTGTAAAGATTAACTTGCCATCCTTTTCTTTTCCGTTTCGATCGATATAGTCTTCTTCTTCGTAAGCTGAAGACATAAAATAATCTAAAGCATAAAAATACTCTTGATAAGCGTTCCGTAATTCTTCAAATGTGATTACATCGCGACCGGCTAGGCTGTCTTCATCTTCGTTCATTTGTAAATAATCTTCGCGGACTGTGAAGCGCCCATCAGCATATTCAACTTTTGGATTGGCTTCAATCATCTTTGTAAGTGCTTCGTCGCTCAAAATCTCGTTAATGTTTAATGCTGTTAATTCAACCATTTTATTATCCTCTTTTTTTCTGTTGTTTTTAATTACTTATCTAACTTACATAAATTATTATAATACGTTATAACGTATTAATCAACATGATTTATTGAATTAATTTAATTCTTTTTCGCGTTCATCAAGCAACATTTTTATTCGCAACCCCTTTATACAAAAAAGACCACTATTTTTTAGTGGTCTCTTCTTCTTTTTCATAAAATACAAGCAAGTTCATATGATTAACAAAGTTATAAGCAAACATTACTAAGGCTTCAATTAGTATCTCTTCGGCTCTTGTTTTTTCGAAATGAGTTTCTTTACATATTTTTGACCATTTCATACGCTTAAAGCATCTATATTCAAGAATGGTACGATGATCATTTGGCATATTCCTAGAAGCTCTCAGAATGGCGTCTAACGCGTCTTGCGCTTGTACGTGTAAAACAACCTTATCTTCTCTAGCGTTACCGTCAGGGCTCCCAGTGGGCATTCCGGATATGATTTGACCTTTAGCACTAGTAAAGTCTTCACCCGCCATATACATAATACGTTGCATTCCATTATCCATAAACCGTTTTGCTTTTTTATAAGTTTCATATTTGTTCAAAGTACGTTCATCTTCATCAAATAAATCAAACAATTCGTCCACTAACCTACGCCTCCATGGTAAAATAGAATTATCGTTTATCTACTTAACCGCCGGCGTGAGCTGGCTTTTTTATTTGCAATAAATTAAGCGATGACTACCATATCAGGCAATTTTTCAACTAGATAATCATGAATATTTTTCATTGCCTGTAATTTCCATGCTCCACCGTCTGCTTCAAATAGTGCCATCTTCATATCGCCGTTTGAATTATTAATCCGGTAGATAAATTCACTTTCTGGTTGTGCTACTTCCATAAACGTTCGATATGGTTGTAATTCCGCTGGGGATGGGACTTCTGCATTGGTCTTGCTTGCTACTCCTGACTTGACGATTGCCTTTTGGGTAATTCCATCATCTGAATAAGCTTGCTCATTGTTATCTACCAAATCGCCCGCAAACTTAATCAAAATATCTCGGTGATTGTTTTGAATAAACATTGACCGCATTTTAATTTGAAAGTCTTCTTGCTTGATGAAACGCTCAAACGGGAAATCCGGAATTAACGCGTTCGATTCTGCCAAAATAGGACGATTACCGTATTCATCTACAAAACCAAATACCCGGACTTCTGTTGGACTTACGACTTGTAATGAAACAACCTGTGCGGATAAAGCATCTGTTTTAATAGCTGTGACTAATCCTGTTAACGTGTGCATATCAATCGTAGCTGGCGCTCCGTTTGGTTCAAATCGTCGCACTTGTCCATTTTCAAGTAAAAATGTGTTGTCGCCATCGTGGATGATTGCCTTTTCGGCTGCTTGTACTGATTGGTTGTTCAAAAATTCTAGCGCTTCTTTAGTCATTGTCATAATAGTTAATCTCCCTTATTAGATGTATTTCTTAGTTGCTGTTTCAATTGGTGCTACTGTCGTTTCCCCGTGTACTGGCTCACCAGTATCAGTTAATAATTGGCCCGACTCTGGATCAATCATTGTCTGACCCGGAACATCTGTGTTCATCTCTCGCATTTCAATATTACCCGCACCATTTTCTCCAACTAAAACGCGAGTAATCTTTTCTTCTCGTGGCGCAAGTTTTGACTTAACCTCACTCGTCGTCACAATTGTTCCATCTGCGTCAATTTTAAAAGTGATTTTCAAGTTCAATTCACGTTTTGCTGATTGCTTAACATTTGGGTCAATCAAGTTGCGACCAACCTTTGCTAACTCTTCATTGATGTCTTCAGCTAACGCTCCCTTCGCCAAGCTGTTTAAATTCAAGTCAATTTTATTCATAATATTTATCCTCTTTCTATTTTTTGTTAAATTCAACAGCACTTAGCCAAGTGCCAATTAATGCATTCACACCATTTTCAGTGAATGTCATTTCAATAATTTTGTCCTTCTTACGTGGATAAGATTGTTTGGCTGTGATGGTAAATGTTCCGTCATCATTTGGTTGTAAGCCTAAAACAGATTCAATTACACCTTTTTGAACCATTGCTACATTTTCATATTGTGACATTTACTAACCCTCCAATAATTCTTTGTTCCTTTGACGATATAGTCGCCAACATCAGCTTCCATTTTACCTTCTAGAGTTCTAATGACCGTACGATCTCTTCGCACTTCAAAATCATGATAAGGAAATTGAATTTTACGTCGACCCGCATAGTACCTTACCCACGGTGGTAACTTTTCCGTTAAATCAATTTGCCATACATCAAGAACAATTGGCTTCTTTTTGGCTTTCATTAGCCAATCTCCCGATTAATTATTAATTGTGTAACTCCATCCCCAGTTTCTACTAGTTCAATAGTGACATCCATTTCAACGCACGTATGCTCACGTTCAACTACAACACTATATATTTCCAAAAGGAATGGGTTACCATCATGGAAGTCCTGTACGAAACCAAAAGTTGCTTCTAAGGATAGTGGAAAGGCATAATTTTCGCTCACTACTTCCGGTATCTCAAACGTTAGGACACCATAAATTTGATTAGTAATTCGCTTTAAATCATCTTTGTTTCCTGTTTTAATATCCTTAGCATTCGTACTCGTATTCCAAATTGTTTGTTTTGAAAATGTCATAACTATTCCTCCACCTCAATCGCATCAAAGTCTTTGTATGCATATAGCAGGGCATCTTTCAATTTTGGGTCTGTGATACGTGTAGCATAAGCAATGGCAGTCTTTCTAAGTGTCCATTCTTCGGTGTGCCAATATTCGGTAAGACCATTATCACTTAATTTTAAGACCAGCCAACTTGGTTCATCATAATCATGCTTATTTATAATTACCCAAGTCGGTGTTTTAACTTCAAACCCATAAATCCACGCTTTAGCAAAATTTTCTTGATTACCATCAATCACCCATTCGTACACATTATATACAGACGCTGGAACTGAGACCCCATTGTTACGACGCAACGCAATCTGTTCTAGATGTGTGAATGCTCCAAATAACGTATATCCTTCCTCTTTTTCATAGCTAATATAATCAGCCACTGCTTGCGGTACTTTGTATTTATCAGTCATTGTATTTCACCTTAACTTCCATTAAATCTGAAACCGTGTCATATACTCCGTTAGTAAGGTCTTTAGATTCAATAATTCGTTCATATTCCAATAATTTTTGATATCGATCATGATCTACAACGACTTTAATACCTGCAAATTTCAACTTACTTGTATCGTCTTTGTAAATAAAATCGAGTACAGCTATCTCTTTTTTAAATCCTTCAACTGGATCTGTTCCAATAAAATTTGTATATTCATTAAAGAAACTTAATTCGTTCAAAGTAGTCCTTGGATATAATCCAAATTCCAAATATTTTTGTTTTGCTTCTTTAATAATTTTTGATAATTCTGGTGTTAATTTATACATCATTTGTTCTCCAATCTTTTAATCAGTCCGCCAATATTTATCAATAACTTTTAATAGATTCTGTCTGTATTTCTAGTTGCTTTTTTGCACCACTACTAACAAACATCGAAGCCATTTCACCACTCCATTTCCTCAATCGTCATTTTAAAATTGTGTCCGTTATACGAGAACGAAAAAGTACTCTCTTTAAAATATTGACTATTGCTGACGTCAATCGCTTTTTCTGCTGCTTGCTTACCTAATGTTTTCTGCAATTCAATAAACTTTGTATCAGCCATTTTTATACCCTTTCAATCGTATATCCACTTTTTGTAGCATTCCTTCTTGAAACCGCACAGTAAACTGAATCAACTCTCATTCCTAAAAAATCAGAAACATCAAATACATCGCCAAACGTCACAGGCAGTTCGTCTCGGTCATAAACTACATAATTTGCTCTTTTGCCCTTCATAGCTCAACCTCCTCGACTTCAAAACCATCAAACTTGCTAACAACATGTCGCCCATACTGCGCCGTATTAATGCGTTCTGTGTAGGCTTTGCGTAAATCATCAGTAAACTGCCATGACCGTTTTCCATTTTCTAAATAGTGTTCTTTGAAATACAGCCCATCTTTATTTTTATATGCGTACTTCATTGTTCATAACCCATTAAATAGTCTGAACTAACTTTGAAATAATCAGCTAAAAATTTAACAGCGTATCTCGAAGGTTTTCTTTTACCAGATTCCCACTGACTAATCGTGTTCTGTGGCATATCGAGTTTTGTAGCTAATGACGTTTGTGAAATTTTTTGATTATTTCGCAACTCTTTAATTCTGTTCATCTTTGAGCCTCCGAAAATCTTCAATTAGCCTTTTAACAATAAACACCGAATAAATAACCATCAGTGCAAAAATCAACGCTCCACCGGCCGTAAAAATGTATCCAAGCGAGACTATCTTCAAAGCGAAATCAGAAGTCACAATTACCCAGTAAGTTGATAGGGCACAGACCACCAACCATTCCAGCATTAAATACAATGTTTTGATTAAATTGCGTGCTTTGTTTCTATAATCCTTATCCATCTTTCTTCCCCTGTTCCAATTCGAATAATTCCACTTCAATTCGTGGATCTCCAAAACGCTTTTTGGCCACAATATCGACAATCTGGCTATCATCGTGCCACAAAACAGTATTTAATCCATCTTCAAACGCCTTAATGTAATTCGACAAATCCGGCTTAGTGACTGGAAACCATTTTCCCAGCTTAACGAGCGCTCTCTGCCATTTTGTTGCACTTTTAGGTATTTGACGATAAAACGTAACTTCAAGGCGAATTGGTACCTTCTCGTCGATTTTAGGCACACTATTAGCGAACTTTGTTCCCATTAAACGTAACTGCTTTTTATAGTTAGCTGTTTTAATTGGATCGTAGACTTTAACAAAACTTCCCCGTTTCGAAAAACGAGGGCGCTCTTGTTGTTGTGGTTCAATGTTAAAACTGAATTTATTGTGAATCATTCGTAATAGCCTCCACACTCGATAAAGCGATCTTGGGCGTTATATTGTTCATTCAAATCCATTAAATCTTCAAGTAACCCTGGCACTGCAGCGTCACCAGCATACAGATTCGATAAGTCTTTAACCTTTTCATCAAACTCACGCGCCAGTTCATCTCGTTCATCTTCAAGCTTTTGCAACTCAAAGTTACTAATTGCCATTACTAATACCTCCGCTTGAAATCGCCGTATTCACTCTGTCTATTAATCCGTTTTCAAAGTACCGGCCAAACATATTGAAATTAGCTAAACGTGGCTTCATGTACTCTAATTGAGCTTCTGCCGCCTCTTTAATCACTGCTAGTATTCCTTTATCTTTGCCGTGTACTTTTTCTTTGAAATTTAGAACCTCATTGCCATCATCTAACAACGTTCTTAATCGCCAATACTGACTAACGACCGCATTAATTGCTTCAAAGGCTTGGTCTGGATTATCTACAATCAAATCTGAAAACAAGTCATTAACTAATCCTTCTACTTGTGGATTGTCATCTAGCAATTCAGCTATTGTTGTTTTGGGAAATGCTTCTGCTGATTTTTGAATTTCTAATGATTGATTATATTCATCATCATCCTTAACCTGTACTAGACTAACCTTACCTAACCTACCCTGTTCTAGAATTTTTCTAGAAATAAATTGCCGACTTTCTAGAATATTTCTAGAAACATCCTCAAGTATTGATGTATCTGCGTTTTCATCCAACTCATAACGCTTATTAATACTTCGTAACTGTGCTTTTTCGTATTTGGCATTTGTGATAGTTTTTTTAGACGGCTCTACTCGATTCATAGTAGGCCAATCAGTAATAACTACATACCCAGTTTTAAAAGCCAAAACATATCCTTTACCCAACAGCACATCAAATACATTTTCGCCATAACCTAACATTCTTCGAATTCGTTTTGGATTCGAAACAAACCCATCATCATCAGCTCGCACCGTTAAATGTGAAAATAAATTTTGTGACTCTGATGGCATTTCTAAAAAGTCGTCGCTATCATAAATATCTAGACTTATCATTCTTCTCTTTGCCATATTTCACCTCTAAAATGGTAAATTATCATCAACAGCTTGATCACTTACAAACGGGCTATTTTGACTTTGCGCGACTTGTTGTGTGAACGGGCTAGCCTGTGCATTGCCGAAATTAACATTGCCTTGATTGTTAGTTGGAGCTGTATAACCATTTTGATTGTCGCTACGCCGCGATTCAGATTCAGCTCGTGTTTCGATTAAATCAAAATTATCAACTACAACTTCCGTCGTATAAATTTTCTGCCCTTGATTATTTTGATAACTGCCCGTTTCAATCCGGCCCTCAACTGCAACCCGTGAACCCTTTGAAACAAAATTAGCCAAATTCTCAGCGCCTTTGGACCAAATTTTGCAGTTAATAAAATCTGTCTCACGCTCTCCGTTTTGGTTTGTACGACGACGGTCAACAGCCATCGAAAACGAACCAACTGCTGTTCCAGATTGGGTATAACGCAATTCAACATCACGAGCCAATCGACCCACTAATACAACTTTATTCATTGATCTCACTCCTTTTTGATTCTATATTTCTAAAACGGTAACTCATTATCATTCACCTTTTGCCCATTATTAAATGGACTGCTTTGTTGATTGATTGGTTGCTTATATCCTGTATTATTTCGACCTGCAGCGTTTCTACGAACGTTTTGATTGTTGTTAGGATAATTATTTCTATTATTATTTTGATAGCCTTGTCGACCTCTTTGGTCTGTCTTAACAGCGTTCCCATCATCATCAATATCGGCAGCGATGCCAAAGGCCATACTCAATGAGTAACGCCGCGCGTAAGTTAATGCGCTTCCTTCGGCTTGAGCCGCGTTTGTACCACGATTGCCTAGTCCATCAGCAACTCGACTTCCTGGAAGTTCTAAAACCTCTCCATAGCCGTAAATAGTCGTATACATAAGCCCATCTCGAACTGTATTAGTCCAGAAGAACTTTGCTCCAGCTTTCTTTTTAGCGTTGTTGATAGCGGCCACGACTCCATCCAAATTCACATAACCAGATTTAAACATTGGATTTTCAGACGTTTTTTTAGGCTGCTCAATATTCTCTTGAGTCGCACCCAGCGCTTCGTAAATTGTATTGAATTCAGTCATTTCGTAACCCTCACTTTAAATTTAAAATATGCGTAGGTTTATAGACCGTCACTTTATCTAAGTCCGCTTCAATATCTTCTCCAAACTTAGTCTTTAATTGTTTTGGAGTTTTAATAGCAAATGCATCTAACCCGTACTTTTTAAAAAACGCCTGTTTATTCTTCTCGTTGTCGGGTATAGTAGTCCGCATACTTTCTGTATATTGAGCGTGATTAAATTTTTGACCTGACTCAAAACGCTTCTTCAATTCATCCTTGGCGGCTTTAAAAGTGGGCTCAATATACTTACTTATATAAGCAAATTCTTCCAATTGTTCGTTAGACATATTCGCTATTTGTTGTTTAGTTAATTGGCTCATTCCGTAAATTTCACCAAATTCAGTTACAATTTTTAGTTCATTCATGTTAAAATTCTCCTCGTATTAGTACATGACTAGCTAAGCTTGGCGGCGGCTAGTCTTTTTTGTGTTTGCGACTTTTTCATTGTTGTTCTCTCCTGCTTTGATACAATTAATTTACCGGCTCATTTGCCTAGTCCCTAAATGAAAGGAGAAAGCGATATGAAAGCAGTAACAGGATTTATTCAAGAAGCTCTTTCAAACAAGAACTCGGTTGAAATTCACCTAACATCTGGTGAACATTTTAAAGCCAATAAATTTTTGGGTTTAACTGACATTCTAAAAGTTTCACTAGAAGTTTCTGATTCTCTTGGTGATCATGAAACTAAATATTTTATTGACCCTGACAGTGTCACATATTTTAAAATTCACGATTAATCAGTAGTTACATCTAACAACTTAGCAATGGCTGCAACCATTTCTGAGTTGTTTTTTGTTTTGTCCCCTAATGTCTCCACGACGAATTTTTTAACGGCATCGATAATATGTTGATTGTATTCTTCTACTACACTCAACATATCAGCAATGCTTTCAACCATCCCGGGGCTATATTTCGTTTGTTCATCTTCAAGTGTCGATATGACAAATTTTTGAACTGTTTCACTTACGTTATAATCAATTTTTTTCATTACTTCTCTCCTGAAATATGATTGTGCCACTGGTCTGCCACTTGCCAGGGCTCTAAGTTATGCTGCTCTGCACGTCGATTAGTAGGCGTTTCAATCAACCGTTCTGCAATCAACATTGAAAATAGAATCGCTATAGCTCCTAAAATAAAAAATACTAATTCCGTCATTTCACTTACCTCCTATTTTCGATGAATAACTTTCCAGCCATTCATCCAGTTCTCTTTTGTCATAAAAATCAATTGCTATTCCTTGATCTACCAACGTCCTATATGGAATTTCGGCATTCTTTTTTAGTTCATAAAAAACCGTTCTACCGAATGGCAGATATGCAATAGCTTTTTTATCACTATCTATCCAAGGTGAATCGCTATTTTTTTCGCGAATAGCATCGGCTAAATCGCGAATTACTTCAACCATGCTGTTCATATTATTTCTCCAAGCCGGGATGACTTTTTATTTGTCTAATAATTTAGTTGTTGGGATAAAGTTATAGGGCGTTAATTCTTTTACACCCACCACACTTATGCAACATCATTACGTTCAATGGTTGGCAACACTCCGTCATTTTTAAGCAAGTTATAAATGAATACACGACCTTTTTGTGTCCACTTCGTATTCATCTTTACGTCATTGCTGCCATCTTTTTTAGTGATGTCGACAGTTTCGCTGAAAGTGTACCCGTGATTTTTATGTTTGGCGTAAAGCAACCACTGTCCGCCAACTTTGTGCTGAACACCTAAATCATGCAACTTAGCATTCATTTTCTGTGCCGACCAGCCATAGTCTTCAGCAATCTGACTAATCGTTACCAATGACTTTGACTTCATAATCCGGTCATAATAATCAGCTTTGGGACGACTTTCAGCAACTTGCTGTTGTAACATTAGCTTTTGATTTCGTTCTTCTTTTAACTGTTTTGCCAAATTAATAATTGTATCTGGGTCAGTAAGAACTTCTTCAATTTTTGAATCAGTTAGATAACCACCGTTTTTACGAATGGTTGGAAGGACATCAGATGTTACCCACTTCTTAAAGCGCTTTGCTGATTCTAGCTTCGATCCAAAGATTAATGAGTAAACGCCAGATTCATTAATTACTGTCATACTCCGTTTTTGACCTGACCCGCTAAATTGGCGGGTCAGCTTTTCATCTTTTTCAATATGATCACGAACCGCTTTATCTGAATCTTTATATCCCAATACTTCAGCTACATCTTTACCAACGAAATATGGTTCATTTTCAATTAACACCGTTCGAACATCTGACTGTTCAAAATTAAAAATTTGTACTTCATTCATGTTTACTTCTCCTTAATTTATGATTGATAATTTTTAAATATTAACAATATTACAACGTTGTTATATAATAAACTTACTTATTAAATTGCCCTCTTAATTAGCGATAATTAAGTAGCATCGGGTGAATTCAAGGAAAGCCTAAACTGATACAACAGCAAGGTAACCCTGAGCCAAGCGTTATATGTCTTAAAGAATAACGAAGGTGCAACGCATAGATGGTGACTGACATAAATAATCCATCCACGAGCGCCCGACAGCCTTAATGGTTGAAAAGATATGCTGAGCTAAATAGAAATATTTAGATGTTAGTGATAAAAAACTCTAACGATAACAATTTGATTACGTCTGTACATGCAAACGCTTTACCTAATGTAGAAAAGATGATGGGAGCTGACTTTATGAAAAAAAACAAAACATTTGCGTCAGCTCAATCTGCAACACAGCAACTTGCTAAAACATTTACTGAAAATGGAATACATTCTCTTGCATACAATGTTTCAAAGGCAAATGGTAATCATTAATAAGTATTTAGCTCCATTAGGAGCTTTTTTTTATACATTTTGACTAACTTGATTTTTTTTAAATTCAATAAATTCAAGAATTTCTGCCCAAATCTCTTTATCTCGTTCAGTTGCTGTTTTTCCTTCACCGACAACCATTTTTTTAACCAAAGTTGAAATCTGTGGTACTGGACTATTTTCAAAAAAATGACGTCCAATGTCTGATTGATTTAAATGCGCTTTAGCTAATTCTTCTCGCCAACTCCAAATATCTGACATACTTTCTAGCCTCCTTTTAGTAATTTTGTTACTTTTTTTGTAAGTTATATATTTACAAGTTACAAGTTTAATACTATAATTACATAATAAATACGCATAACAAAAAGCCTTATCTTACATTTATCCCTCCCCCAAAGATTGATAATTAAGTAAGCTCTTTTATTATGTTTTTTGTAACTAACTAACTTACAAGAATAGTATAAACTACAAGTTTGTAACTTGTCAATACGTTTTTATCAAACTTGTAACCATATACTTATAAACGAGGTTTTAAACAATGTCTTTATATGAACGAACAAAACAAGCTGCAGACGCTCGCAAATTATCTTTAAAATATGTAGCATCCCAAGCCGGATTAGCCGAAAATGCGATTTATAGATGGGATACAAATAATCCTAAATCAGAAAATTTAAACAAAGTAGCTAATGTATTAAACGTTTCTGTCGACTATCTATTAGGTAATACAGACGACTTGAACTCAGCAAGGACTCATGCCGGGTGGTCTGACGCAGACTTAAACGATGCTATTAGCAACGCGCAGGCTTTTAATGGTAAACCAATCACTGAATCCGATAAAAAGAAAATACGGGAATCATTGATTGCATGGTTAGATAGTGACGACGACGAGGAATAACAATTTATGGATAAATATAAAGATAAAGCGAAATCAGTTGGTGTTAAACTCATTTGGGTTAACAAACCTTTACTAAACGGCGGATATAACATCGCTGGCGAATTTAAAGGTTTTCATACTGGCGTTATTTTTATTCAAAGCGATCTTTCTTCGTCAGAGATAGATTATGTATTTAATCATGAATTGGGGCAGCTTTTAGACGGTTCCCCTATCACTAAACTTTCATCAACTATGCTACACAGTCAAAGTGAAGCTCGAGCTAATGAATACATGATTCATCAAAAAGTAATTGAATGGCTTAAAACATTCGAAGGAAATTACGATACGGGTCTTTATCCAGAAAGATTTCTTCGCTGGGCTGGACTAGATATTAGAAAATTTTATTATGTTGCTGAAAAAGAAATTAAAGAGGTCATTTCAGCAATTTAATTGTGAAAATATGATCTATGCAGTCAGACTGTAATCAAGGAGCTAGTATGAAATTATTTAAAACTAAAGAAGAAAAACAAAGAATTAAGGAAGAAGAAGCAAAAATACAGCAAGAAGAAGAAAAACGACAACAAGAATTAGAGTTAAAATTCGACTTGCTCGTTAAGAACATTACCGACACCCCACTAGATGATTTAGCCCAATCAACAGACGAAGTTATTCTAAAAAATACTGAGAGATTATTTTTTAAAGTCGACTTTTTAGTCAATTGGCAAGAAAACAGGACGAGAACAGAACGCGTTGGCTATTCAGGATTATCTTCTAATATTAAAATCACCAAGAACATTAGCTATCGTGTTGGAAATATAAAACCTATGGTAAACACAATTACTGAACAAAAGATAATAAGACAAGGGAAAATCTACATAACAAACAAAAGATTAATAATGGCTTCAAGTCAAAACCCTGGAGAAATATCTTTATCTTCTATTGTGAATATAATTCCCTATACTGATGGTATTGAATTTCAAAGATCACGGGGTAAGAATATTATTATGACCGGTTTTAACGGCCTACCTGTTATGATCATTATTCAAAGATTGATTTCTGAGGGGTGGAAAGTACCAAAAAATAATAAGAATACTAAGTCATTAGATTCATCGCTTATTGCAGATGAAATTAGAAAATTGGCAGAGTTAAAAGAACAAGGTTTCTTAACACAAGAAGAATTTGACGACCAAAAACAGAAATTATTAAACAAATAAATCACTCCCCGCCCTGCGGGATACATATGTGCTAAGCATCCACACTAAAAGGCTTATTTTAAGGAGCTATATTATGAATACCACCCCTTGGTTTAAGAAGAAACCTTTTATTTTTTCTTCAATCGCTATTGTTTTAATCGCTATTATCGGAACTATCTTCTACTTTACTACTCAAAATAAAGAAGACCAAACTTACGACGATCAATTCATGTCTAGCCTTAGCAAAGGTTTAGAACGTCGTTGGGATATCACCGATTCAACCCCTGATGATGAATTTGGTAAAGCTGAATACAAGAAATCTATTAATGCCGAATTGGATTCTGTTGAACAGTATCAGGACAAAAAATTTAAAGATTCTAAGTTAAAAGAACAAGCTGTTTCATATGTTAATGTTCTTAAAGATTCAAAATCAACTTTAGATTCTTATGGTTCTGACTCATTTCACGATGATTGGGAAGCTCAATATAACAAACGTACTGGTATCTTAGTAAAAATTAATAACATTCAAAAAATTAAAGTTTCAAAGAAATATCAAGATAATCTTGATGAGATTCTGGGTTCTGGCCATGCTGCTAATAAAAACGATACATTTAAAACTAATTTAAATAACATCTTTAAGTCTGCTGATTTCCAAGCGCAACCTGATGAAGACTATGAGGAGGGCGACTACTTAGACTACACAGCAACTGTTAAGAATACCACCGGTGAAGACATTGAAGATTTTACCGCAGATATTAAATTAAAAGATGAAAGCGGAACTGTTGTAGACACTGATTATATTGATGCTGATTCTTGGAATAAAGATGAATCAGTTAATTTTGAAATTTCAACTGATAAGCATTTTTCTTCTTATGAAGTAAAGATCACTAATGCTACTATTGCAAAATAAATCACTCCCCGCCCTGCGGGATACATATGTGCTAAGCATCCACATTAAAAGGCTTATTTTAAGGAGCTATATTTATTTATGAATGTTAATTTAAAGAACCCTAACACTAATCAAGTTAAACAAGCTAAAATCGGCTATTCGTGGACTACTCTATTTTTTGGATTCTTTCCAGCCTTATTTCGAGGTGATTGGAAATGGTTTGCCATTATTGCATTAACAGGGATAATCGTAGGTGCACCATGCTCGGTAGTTGGAAGTATGGCTGTCTATATTGTATATTCATTTATTTATAACAAATTATACATTAAAGAATTGCTAAATAAAGGGTTCGTAGCAATGGATGATGCATCGCAAGATATTTTAGTAAGCAATGGTATTATAATCCCAAATAATAATTAGAAATATTCTCCGCCCTGCGGGATACATATGTGCTAAGCATCCACACTAAAAGGCTCATTTTAGGGAGTATGGTTTGAGTAAAAATTATAAGAAAATATTGTTGGGACTAATTACATTAATTTTCATTGGTGTTGTTGGATATTTAATTGCTAACAACCAGCATCAAAGCTCTAATGACGTTGCAAAGTCAAGTAGTCAAAAGAGTTCTTCAAGCAGTTCTAAAAAGCAAAAATCAAGCTCAAGTGAATCTTCTTCCTCTGTTTCTGAATCATCTGTGAGCGAATCAGAACAAAGCAGCGTAGAAAATGCCCAAGAGCAACAAACGCAAGTACAACAACAAGCACCAGTTGAAAACAGCCAAGGTTCAGATGAACCTGCTACTTTATCAGAATTTGTGAATAAATACGGTGTTACTCCTGCTGTATGGTTAATGCAAAATAAAGGTATGTCTGCCCAAGATGCGCTAGCCGCTACTCCAGATTACATGGAAACATCGGGCGAAATTCAAACTGAGTTTCTTGGACAATAAATGCCCCTACCCGCTCTGCGGGATACATATTCGACCTGAGCAAGTCGTTAAACTACTTACTCATTAATTTCTCCAAGCCGGGATGCAGGAGGAAATTAAAATGAGTTATAAAAAACAAGCTGACGGAACATATTCTGTTCGCGTCCGTTATACCGATTCTCTTGGCAAGCGCCATGAGAAAAAGAAAAAAGGCATCAAGTCCGTCACTTTGGCCAAAAAGTGGGAACGAGATGTCTTAAACAGAATTGATGCTGGAGAGTTTGATAAATTTAGTTCTGATATGACGTTAAATGACGCATTTGATATGTGGCTAAAAAATTATAGAAAACAGGTTAAACCAGTCACATATCGAAAAACAGAACGTTTTATCAATAATCATATTTTAACATCAAATTGGTTTGATCAGGTAAAAGTCGATAAAATCAATTTAATCGCCGTACAATCATTTTTAAATGATTTAAGCACGACCAATACTGATTATCGAAAAAATATTTACCCATTCAAACAAACTTTGAAAATGTTGGTATCACTTGAAATTATCAAATCTAATCCATTTGATAAAGTGACATATCCAAAATCTAAAGCTAAGCCCGTATTTTTGGATCGAGTTGATTATTATACTAAGCAACAACTTTCAACTTTTCTTGAAGAAACTGAAAAATTATATGGTAATCAAAAATATTATTATATATTCGCGTTGTTTAGATTATTAGCTTTTACAGGAATGCGCCGAGGAGAAGCGTTAGCTTTGAGTTGGGAAGACTTTGATTTCAAAGATAATACAATCGTTATTAACAAAGCGTTGTCGATTGATGTTAAAGCTCACACTATTCTTAGCACTCCCAAAACCAAGGCTGGATATAGGACTGTTAAAGTTGACTCAAAAACAATGTCTATTTTAAAACATTGGCAAGCTCTCCAAGCATCAATTATTTTAAAGATAGGTATTTCATCCAAAAATTTAGTATTCACCGGAAACGACTTTCAAAGTTATTTAACAGTCACCAAGCCTAGACGCTGGTGTGAAAATATAACCAAAAAAGCTAACCTTCCTAGAATTAAAATTCATGGATTCAGACATACCTACGCAACGCTTTCAGTACAAGCTGGAATGAATGTCAAACAATTGCAGTATCAACTTGGCCACGACGATGTTCAAACTACGCTTGCAATTTATACAGCCGTAACCGAAGAAATGAAAGCGACCACTGCGGATATTTTTACTAGTTTAGTTAACTTCTAAAAGTCCCCACTTCAGGTCCCCTTTTATTCGGACTTCAACGTACTCCTGCGGACTTTTACGGACATGTATAAACAAAAGAACCCCCGTTATATCAACGATTATGCTGATATAACGGGGGTTCTAAATGTTAATGATGCGCACCGGGGGAATCGAACCCTCATCTCAAGAACCGGAATCTCACGTGATATCCATTACACTAGGCGCGCCTTAACAACTCAATAAGTATAGCACACATATCCGCATTTTGCCTAGTATTAATTTATGAAATTATGCCTCTTTGGCGGTAATGATCAATCGTTTGCTCAGCAAAATCTAAGTCATAACCTAATTCATCCATCAAAATCCACGATTCAAACGGCTGATCAGAATATTTATACGCCAAATGTAAAATGACATCCTCATCAGCTAGATATTCAATAATAGAATCCCGTGCATCTACTTCATCGTTTTGAGCGCGAATCTCATCATAATCTAAATGATTTCCTAAATCCGAAATCGCATGGAAATATTCTTCCACCAAGGTTTTTGATTTTCGGAAATAATCCAATGTTTTATCAATAATAATAAAGCATCGACCGCCCTTAATAAAGGTAACCCCATCTAATTTAGTTTCATCATATAGCGGTACCGTATCTAAAATAACAGGCTGCAAATGATGTTTAATTAAGTCATTTTCGACTCGCATTAATACTTCATCATATTCTAAGCTATTCATAGGTGATCCTCATAATCTGCGACCAAGCCCTCCACATAAGATTTAGCGCGATCGATAATCCTTTGTCGATCTTCATCAGGTACACTTGATAAGTCCACACCCCAATGTGCAGCCATTAACGTTGGTTCCGCTTCTTTTTTTTCATCGCGATTTTCAACTAGCTCTGCCTTAGAAACACCAAAGCAATTAGCCATTAGTTCTAATTTATCAATCCGCGGATACGTTTTTCCATTTGACCAATCCGAAACGGTGGCCGTGGATACTCCAACCATCTCAGCTAATTTAACCGCAGTCATATGTTGCTGTTTTAAGAGACGTTTAATATTTTGCCCCATAATCATCCGTCCTTCAGAACTCGTCATTGTTATATCCACCTTTTATGTTATTTTTCTTTATTATAAACTGAAACTTAACACAAAACAAGTTTAACCTAATTAAGTCTTGATATTAGGTTTTGCCTAATATATAATAAAGCTATACTTAATCTTGATCTTTTTTGGAGGGTATTATGAACACCTATTTAACATCTTTACTTATTATTTCATTCTTCTTCATCTTAACCATAGTTGGTTTTACTACTATTGCTATTTTTGTAATTGATAACACTGAACGTTACTGGCGTGGATTTTATCGCCTGAGTATCTATGTTTATCAACGCTTCATCGGTACACCTAAGCAGAGCGCCTTTTCGATTGCATTCCGACATTAATATTAATAACAACTTAACCTTTGGCATTGAGTAATTCTCAATGCCTTTTTTATACAATTTAAAAAGCATAACCTTTCATAAAAATTATGCTTCATTATATGTGTGTATTACACGTTTATTTATTGAACTAACTGTGCTGAACCATCCGCATAATTAATTTTAACCCCTGGTTGCACATTTGGTACAAAAACATTAATATTTAACGTTCCATCTGTTGATTTAGCCTCAATATGTGAACCAGATGGAACTAGGTTTTGACCTTCATATAACGGCGTGACCCGATAACGAACGCGCTTATTAGCATCTAAAGCTCGACGTACCAACGTTTCATAATAGTTTTGTCCTGTATTTTTGTCATTGCCATTTGATGATTGATTGGCCCACGCCGTTTGCGTAGTAATATTTTGTGGATTCGCCTCACTCGCATCAAAACTGTTAATATTACCAGCTAGGGCGTATCCAATCGAATGCCCTCGATTATACAAAACTTTGTTATGCCCATTAATTTTCATTTGACGCCAACCAACAGGGTTAATCGTCTGAGAATTACCGGTCTCACTTCGATTCCGATATTGCCGACTGGCTTTAGTTAACCAGGCATTTGCTGGCCCGGGGCGACCTAAAGTATCTTGTCGTGATAATTGAACGTATGGTGCTGAAGCAACATCAGTGTTCAACGTATTTTTATTCTTATTCAGCACAAACGCGCCGGCACCATTATATTCAATCGTATCAGCTTTTAATTGTTCTTTAATCGTATCGCTTAAAACCGAACTAGCTAAACTTTCTGTCGGATGCTGCTCTTGCGCCGTCCCATACTGGACTGTTCCATTCGTATCCGCCTGCTTTTGTGTGGCATAATTATTCGATCCTGGTATCCACTGCTGTATCTTTTGAGGATTTTCCACCCCTAAAGCACCGGCTAAAATTACAATCAGCGTTGTCGCTAGTCCCAGCCATTTTTTATTTTTAGTTATCCTTTTGCGCCTTTTTGCCATTCATCTATCCTTCATTTCTTTTTCAACTATTAATGAAATGTACACTCTACTTCATGATCATTATACAAACCAGCAGCTTGCATAAATGAATACACCGTTACCGGCCCTAAAAACTTAAAGCCTAATTTTTTCAAATCACGTGCTAACGCTTTGGCAATTTGGTTAGAGCTCGGGATGGTTTGTAAATCCGTCACCTGATGATCAATTGGATGATAATCAACCCGTGACCATACCAAATCCGTTAAGTTCTTCCCCTGAACGTGTAATTTTTCAATTTGTTGGGCATTATTAATCGTAGCGGACAATTTCAAGCGATGCCGAATCAGATTTTTATTTTGCATTAACAAATCTAAATCTTGCTCTGTCATCGCCGCGACTGCTCCAATTTGATAGTTATGAAATGCTTTTAAAAAGGCTGCTCGTTTATTTAACACAGTTTGCCAGCTCAATCCCGCTTGATAGCTTTCTAAACACATCAATTCAAATAACTTTTGTTCATCATATTCAGGACGTCCCCACTCTTCATCATGGTACCGTTTTAAATTTTCTGGCGTCTGTTCTAAATCAGCCCATTGACATCGTTTCATTAGCATCACACTTTCAATCTTTAATTGCACTTCGACAAAATATTATCAAAAAACAAAAAGCCCGCCTTTAAAGCAAGCTTTTCATTTATAAATAATTGGATTTAATTACTTATAGTTAACAATTGCATCTTTAGCAGACTTATCAATGTTGTAGAAACTGTTGATTCCCTTGTAATCAGCAACGTCTTCAGTTAACAAATCTTCAATCCGCATCAATTGGTTATACTTAGCAATCCGGTCAGTTCGTGACATTGAACCTGTCTTGATTTGTCCGGCGTTAGTAGCAACAACCAAGTCAGCGATAGTTGTGTCTTCAGTTTCTCCTGAACGGTGTGAAACGATGGCTGTGTATCCAGCTTCCTTGGCCATTTCGATGGCTTCCATAGTCTCAGTCAAAGTACCAATTTGATTAACCTTAATCAAAATAGCGTTGGCTGCGCCCATGTCAATTCCCTTCTTCAAATACTCAGTATTTGTAACGAAGAAGTCATCCCCAACAAGTTGAACCTTATCACCCAACTTGTCAGTCAACTTAACCCAAGCATCCCATTCGTTTTCATCAAGAGGATCCTCGATAGAAACGATTGGGTACTTTTCAACTAAGTCTGACAAGTATTCGATGAATTCGTCAGTAGTGTATTCCTTCTTATCAGGCTCACCTTCTAAGACATAAACACCGCGCTCAGCATCGAAGAATTCTGATGAAGCGACGTCAAAGGCAATCGCAATATCCTTACCAGCCTTGTAACCAGCGTTATCAATCGCCTTCAACAAATATTCAAATGGTTCTGCATTTGACTTGAAGTCAGGAGCAAATCCACCTTCATCTCCAACAGCAGTTGAGTGTCCTGAAGCCTTCAACAATGCTTGCAAAGCATGGAAAGTTTCTGAACCCATACGAACAGCTTCAGCCATTGACTTCGCCCCAACAGGCATAATCATGAACTCTTGGAAGTCAACAGAATTTGAAGCATGGGCTCCACCGTTGATAACGTTCATCATTGGAGTTGGCAAAGTGTGTGCATTGAATCCACCAAAGTAGTTGTACAAAGGTGTTCCCAATTCATCAGCAGCCGCACGTGCAGCGGCGATTGAAACACCAAGGATAGCATTGGCACCCAACTTAGCCTTAGTTGGTGTTCCATCCAAAGCGATCATGGTCTTGTCCAACAAAACTTGATCAGTAACGTCCATTCCAATCAACTTGTTCTTGATGACTGTATTAACATTTACAACAGCCTACAACACACCCTTACCAAGGAAACGACTCTTGTCGCCGTCACGTAGCTCAACAGCTTCGTGCTCACCAGTTGATGCACCTGAAGGTACGATTCCACGACCGAAACCACCTTCTTCAGTATAAACTTCAACTTCAACAGTAGGGTTACCACGTGAATCTAAGACCTCACGTGCGTAAATATCAGTAATTGCAGACATTTTGTCTTCTCCTTACGCTTTTATAGAATTATTAACTGAGATGTAATCTCATTCACAAAAAAATTATACCATAATTTCGCGGTTAAAACTCATCAAGTCGGCTAATTTTTGTCAAAAGAGCCTGGTTCGCAATTTGACACAAAGCAATAAATTGGTCGGGGTCTAACGCGGCGTTTCCCACTAAAACCCCATCAATATCGTCTTGAATCATTAATTCATAGGCATTATCAGGTTTCACCGAACCACCGTACATAATTCGCACAGCCTTTGCTACATCCCAATTATACATATCCGCTAACGTCAAACGAATCCGGCGGAGCGCAAATTGAGCAAGCTCTGGAGTCATAGCTTGTCCACTTCCAATCGAAGCGGTGGGCTCGTACGCCAAAATTACCGTCTTTGCTGTTTGCGCCGAAATTCCTTCAAAAGTTTCAATCACTTGATTGACGACCCAATGTGAACGATCATTTTCATTACGCGGGATAATTGCCTCATCAAGCGCAATGATTGGAATCAAATTATGCTGCAAAGCGGCCTGGGCTTTCCGATTCACCATTTCATCTGTCTCATGAAAATAGTTCCGGCGTTCAGAATGCCCTAAAATCACATAGCGGATTCCTAAATCAGCTAAGGCAGCTGGCGAGGTCTCACCAGTAAAAGATCCCTGATCTTTCCAGTACATATTTTCCGCCCCAATTGAAATATTGGTACCACGGGCGGCATGAATCATTCCAGGCAAGAGAACATCTTGACCAGCCAAGACTGGAATCACATCCGGAAATTGATCTGCTGGTTTCTCAATCTTATCAATATAAGCTGCCGATTCGCTGGGCAACTTGTTCATTTTCCAATTAGCCACTACCAGTGGTCGCCGTCGCATCATTTCCATCTTTTCATCAACTCCTCACATTTTGTTCGACTTTAAGCCAATTTGATGAGTCATTAGGCCTCTATTGATACTGATAGATAACAAATTTTTTGAAACCTGACTAATCACGTTTAAATTAATTATACTAAATTTTCAGCACCTTTTTAGCTAATAAAAAACGAAGTTGTTCACAACTTCATTCAATAAAATTTAAATTTTAACAGATGCCGCTACCAAAGATTTAACTTCTTCATTAGTATCCATATTCAATGCCTTTTCAGCTAACTTAGCCATCTCTGTTGAATCCAATGCCCGAAGTAATGCACGTGTCTGAAGAACTGAAGTCGATGACATTGAGAATTCATCAAGTCCCATTCCTAACAATAATGGTGCTGCAATCTGATCACCAGCCATCTCACCACACATAGCAACAAACTTGCCATATTGATGAGCTGCATCAATAACTTGTTTAATTAAGCGCAAGATTGATGGATTATAAGGTTGGTAAAGATATGAAATGTGTTCGTTACCACGATCAGCAGCCATTGTGTAAGCAATCAAATCATTGGTTCCAATTGAGAAGAAGTCCACTTCTTGTGCAAAACGATCAGCCAACATAGCAGCAGCTGGAATCTCAATCATAATTCCCAATTTAATATCATCAGAAATTGCTACACCTGCTTGCTTTAAGTCTACCCGTTCTTCTTCAAAAATCTTTTTCGCTGCGCGGAACTCATTAATTGTGGCAATCATTGGGAACATAATCCACAAATCACCATAAACTGAGGCTCGCAAAAGCGCCCGTAATTGCGTCCGGAAAATATCAGTCCGATCCAAAGAAATCCGAATAGCCCGATACCCCATAAATGGATTCTCTTCTTTAGGGAGCGGTAGATATGGTAAGTACTTGTCTCCACCAATATCCATTGTCCGTACCGTGACTGCCTTACCATTCATTCCTTCCAAAACGGCTTTATAAGCTTCGAATTGGTCATCTTCAGTTGGTAATTCAGCTGAATCCATGTACAAAAATTCCGTCCGGTATAGGCCAATACCTTCTGACCCACTGGCCAAAACTCCTGCAAGATCTTTGGGCGTTCCAATATTAGAACCCACAACTAACTTCCGACCATCAGCTGATTGAGAAGGCTCATTCCTTAACTTGGCCCACTCACTCTTTTGTTCAGCATACTTATCGGCTTTGGCTTGTGCCAACTTAATTTCTTCAGCTGAAGGATTGATTGTGGTCACTCCTTCTAATCCGTTCAAAATTAAAGTATCACCCGTACTGATTTGATTAGTTGCATCACCAGCACCCACGATTGCAGGAATCTCCAGGGTTCGCGCCATAATAGCTGCATGCGCTGTCCGACCACCTAAATCAGTAACGAAGCCTTTCACGTACTTGCGATCAAGTTGGGCAGTATCTGAAGGCGTCATATCTTTAGCCACAATGACAACTTCTTCTTGAATAAGGGCTGGGTTTGGCAACTCTTTACCAAGTAAATGTGCCATAACTCGCTTAGTCACATCACGAATATCAGCGGCCCGTTCAGCCATATAAGGATTATCATCAGCCATGCCTTCAAACATACCAATATACATATCCGTTACGTTTTGCAAAGCTGCTTCGGCATTAAGCTTATCTGTCTCAATGGCATTCTTAATTCCGCCAATTAATTCTGGATCTTCTAAAACCATAATGTGGGCCGTAAAGACTTCTGCTTCATCGGCTCCCATGTTTTGCATCGCCTTATCTCGAATTTGTTCCAATTCTGTCTTGGCAACAGAAAAGGCCGCTTCTAAGCGACCCTCTTCTGCTTGCACGTCTTCAACGTTCACTTGCTCAAAAGACAAATCAGGATCTACCAACTTATAGGCTTTAGCAATTGCCACTCCATTTGAAGCCGCAATTCCATTGATAACTTCCGCCATCATAGACTCCCTTCATACTCGTGCAATATTCAGTGTCGGATTTATGCTAATCCTTCATTTGTCATCGTTTGTGCGATGGCTTCAATTGCTTCAGCGGCATCATCACCATCTGCAGTAATCTTAACATCAGCATGTTGTCCCACACCAAGTGACATTACACCCATGATTGACTTCAAGTTAACATCCTTACCATCGTATGATAATGTGATGTTTGATGAAAACTTTGACGCAGTTTGAACCAACAAAGTTGCTGGACGTGCGTGGATACCTGTTTCGGCTACAATGTGAAATTCGCGTGATTCCATGATAGAATACTCCCTTTTAATTATATTCATTATTCTGTTGATAATTAGGAGCTCACTCCTACTTACAAGAATAATTATAACGATGTTTTATGTTTTTTGCAAACGTTTACAATTTGCACGCACATTTTTTACATTTGGTAATCAATCTAGCTAAAAAATTATTCACTAAATGCTAATCTGATCACATTGGTTTTGCGCGTTGATAGGTAACAAGGCCCCCTCGAGCAGCTACCCCTCGGAGTAAATTTTGATAAGGATAATTGCGCCAGGCTTCATAAAAAGTTGGAAATTCAGCTGGCGCTAATTGAAACTCATCAATCTCACCCCGACGGAGTTGCTCTAGTAATTTATTATAATCCATGACGTCACCACCTTGCATCATTTTTTTGAAAAATTTGCTAATCCTTTAATTGTTCATGATAAGCAAATGCATTTTGCCCGGCAATCGCTGCATCTCCCACAGCCGTTGTAATTTGCCGTAAAGTTTTGGCTCGAACATCGCCTAAAGCAAAGATACCTGGTTGCCGTGTTTCCATTTGCTCATTGGTTTCAATCCAACCTTCTGAATTCGTAATGGCTAAATCATGAAAAGGTTCAGCGACCGGTAATAGTCCTACATAAATGAAGACCCCAGCCACAGCTAATTCGGACGTGGATTGCGTCTGATTATTAACGAGTTGCAGCTTTTGAACTTTTTTATCATCGCCTTCAATTTTAATCACTTCGGTATTCCACATAAAATCGATTTTGTCATTAGCAAATGCGCGATCTTGTAAAATCTTTTGGGCCCGTAATTGATCTCGCCGGTGAATCACCGTAACATGATCCACAATTCCCGCTAAATAACTGGCTTCTTCCAAGGCCGAATCGCCACCACCAATCACCGCTACATGTTGTCCTTTAAAGAACGCCCCATCACAAACCGCACAATATGAAACTCCGCGACCTGCGTAATTATCTTCACCAGGTACTGCTAACTTCCGATACTGTGAACCTGTCGCAATAATAACGACATCCGCGGTATATTGATCCATGTCCGTCTGTACTATCCATTGCTGGTTTGCTCGTGTCACATGTTCCACATTTCCAAACGCATACTCCACGCCTAGTTGTTCTGTCGAAGCAAACATTTTTTCTGCCAGCTCAGGGCCTTGAATACTAACATAGCCCGGATAATTTTCAATTTCAGCAGTATTATTCATCTGTCCGCCATAAATCCCACGGTCTAACATTAAAGTCCGTAAATTAGCCCGAGCGGTATAAATTGCTGCTGTCATACCACCAGGACCAGCTCCAATCACAATCGTCTGATAATGTTCCATTTTACTGCCGCCCCTTTCAGCACACTCTCGCATGCTCTAATGAATAACCATGATTTTATCACAAAATGCTAAAAGATTATAGTTGCTCACATTTCGTAAATAATTTAACAAATAAAAAAGGCTAGATTTAATCAATCTAACCTTCAACACTCACAATTAGTCTAACTTTTTAGCTAAGTCTTTCAAATATGCTTTTAAAGCGGCCCCCGTTTGTGGATGTTGTAAACCAAATTCAATATTAGTCGTTAAGAAACCAATCTTTGAACCAATATCGTAACGCTTTCCAGTGAATTCGTGGGCATAAACATGTTGCCGTTGATTCAATGTATCAATCGCATCGGTCAACTGCACTTCGTTTCCCTTACCAGGCTTAGTCTTTTCTAATTCTTCAAAAATCTCGGGTGTCAAAAGGTAACGTCCGATAATAGCCAAATCAGATGGAGCCTCTTCAGGCTTAGGCTTCTCCACAAAACTTGAAACTTTATGCAAACCAGGGGTTACTTCAGATTCAGGATCAATCACACCATATTCTGATACTTGATCATGCGGAACTTTCATAACGGCCAAAGTTGAATCTCCCGTTTGCTCATAGCGCTCAATCAATTGCTTAGTCAAAGGCTTTTCGTCTGTCATCAAGTCATCACCTAACATCACCACAAAAGGTTCGTTTCCAATAAATGACTTAGCTGTTAACACCGCATCCCCAAGCCCACGAGGATGCGATTGACGAATAAAGTACAAATTAATGTCAGTCGTTTCTTCAACTAACTTCAATAATTCATCCTTACCCTTTTCTTTCAAATTATTTTCCAACTCTGGATTTGAGTCAAAGTGGTCTTCAATTGAACGCTTTGACTTTCCGTCAACAATCACGATATCTTCAATTCCAGAAGCCAAGGCCTCTTCAATAATAAATTGAATCGTAGGTTTATCCACAATCGGCAACATTTCCTTAGCTAAAGCCTTTGTTGCAGGCAAAAAACGGGTCCCTAACCCGGCAGCTGGAATAATCGCTTTACGTACTGGTTTCATATTAAATTTACTTCCCTTCTTGTTGTAATGGACGTTCCATTAAGTTATTAATTGCTATTTTAGGATCTTTTTGTGCATACAGCACCTGATAGACAGCTTCTGAAATTGGCATTTCAACCCCTTTTTGTTGCGCAAGATCGTGCACCACCTTGGTTGTTGAAATTCCTTCAATCACCATACCCATATTGTCAACTACTTCATCCATCGTCTTTCCTTGACCAAATTGCATACCGGCCTTGAAATTTCGTGAATGTTCAGAAGTTGCTGTTGCAAACAAATCACCAACTCCCGCTAAGCCCATAAAGGTCATAGCGTTGGCACCATACGATCGACCCAACTGGGTCATTTCGTTTAAACCACGCGTAAACAGTGCTGCTTTAGCATTGGCATCATAGCCTAAGCTTTGCAACGTCCCTGCCGCAATTGCAATGACATTTTTCAAAGCACCCCCGAGTTCGGCTCCAACGACATCATCATTGGTATAAACACGGAAAGTGGCATTACTCATCGCCGCTTGCACTCGTTCGGCAATCGACAATTGCTTACTAACCGCTACGACCGTCGTTGGATCATGCTTAATAACACCTTCAGCATGTGAAGGACCTGCCAAGACCGCTAAGCCTGTTAGATTTTGTGGCAGAATTTCTTCTTCAATCATCTGTGAAGCAAATTTATAAGTTTTTGGCTCCAAACCTTTGGTAGCTGCTACAATAATCACGGATTGTTGCAACTCTACCAGTGCTTGGTTCAGCTGCTTGGCCACTTCGCGCGTTGCCTTTGTAGGAACAACACTCAAAACAATTTTTGCACCATCAACGGCTGTCTTTAAATCCGTAGTCGCTTGAATATTGGCTTGTAGCACGCGGTCACCTAAGTATTGTTTATTCGTATGCCGAGAATTAATCTCTTCTACCGTAACAGCACGGTGCGCCCAAAGCATTACTTGATTCCCATTTTCAGCAGCGACATTTGCTAAGGCAGTTCCCCAAGATCCAGCGCCGAGCACTGCAATTTTTATTTGTTTCAAAAGTTTCCTCCTCAGTAATCACACCAATTACTGTACTAGATTACCATACTTTTATGAATTTTCAAACGGCTAATAAAGCGTTTACATGTTTTTCATGCTAACCTACTTTTCTTTTGGTGAATTTTTTTCAATCAGCTTATTCAAATTTTGGTTAAACGTTTCTGTCGCATCAAAGCCCATTTTCTTAGCACGGAAATTCTTAGCGGCCGTCTCAATCAACACAGCTAAGTTCCGTCCAGTCTGAACTGGCAAAACCATGCGTGGCAGACGGACTCCTTGCACGGTAATATAGTCTTCACCATTGCCTAAGCGATCAAATTTAGTATCTTTGTCCCATTTAGCTAAATGCAAGTTAAACGCAATCGTGGAATGATCACGTACCGCTCCGGCTCCAAAAAGATTTAAGACATCAATAATTCCTACCCCCCGTAGTTCCATTAGATGTCTTAAAATCGCAGGAGCTTCACCGACTAAGTTTTCTTCATCACGTTGATAAATGTCGACCCGATCATCGGCAATTAAACGGTGCCCCCGCTGAACTAATTCTAAGGCCGTTTCAGATTTACCAACCCCTGAATCACCAGTAATCAAAACCCCAAGACCATAAATGTCCACTAACACCCCATGCATGGATTGCCGATCAGCCAATTGTCCAGATAAGTAATAAGTCATATTAGCTAAAATTTGAGACGAAGTTAATTCAGTCTCTAGAACGGGAATTTTAGTTTCAGCTGCAATTTGTAAAAATTCAACTGGTAATTTACGCCAAGTTGACACCACAAACGCCGGTGTTCGCGGATCCATCATTTTACGCGCAATCATCATCAGTTCATCATGCGTCATCCGCTGCGCAAAAGTGGTCTCTGTAATGCCCATTAATTGAATTCGCTCAGGAGCATAATAATCAAAATAACCCGTCATTTCCAAACCAGGCCGTGAAATATCAGCGGTCGTAATGGGACGGGTTAAATATTCTTGACCTTGCACCACACTTAACCGTGTATTGGCTAGTAAATCTTTAACTTGAATTGTTTTTCCCATAATCGGTGCTCCCTTTAGCGACTGAAATAATCCGATAAAATTGCATTTATAAATGACATAATTAACGAAATTAGAAACGCCCAGCCAAAACTCGTAAACTGAAAGCCGGGTCCCACGAACCAACTCGTCAGCCATAAGACAAAAGCATTAACAACAAATGAGAATAGTCCAAACGTAAAGAACGTCAATGGTAGACTCAAAATTTGCAAAATTGGCTTAACAAAAATATTTAAAATGCCCAAGACAATTGAGGCTAAGAAAGCCGTCCAAATATTTTGAACATAAAGGCCTTGTGAAAACAAACCTGCTAAAGCTAATAACATAATGGTATTAATGATTAACCGTTGCCAGAATGAAAAACGTGTTATTTTCATAATAAATTCCCTTCAAATCAATTTACATTGGCTTAAAAAACTATTTAAACCAAAGGATAACTTCATTATAACAAAAACCCTACAATCTGTAACAGAATGTAGGGTTTTATGTTTGGCAATGTTGATGTAAGACCTGCATCAACTCAGGAGTTAGCAAAGCTAACTGTCAACGTACACTATTTGTAAACAAATATTAGTCATGTGCAGCAAATTCAGTTCCACAACATCCTTTGCACCAACCACCATACGGGTGTTAACGTTGGCCGTTTAGTAAAAGATTAACGCATTAATCTTTCTCGACTCATCGCATACTTTAATTATAGCAAATTAAATTTTGTTTTTCAACCGCAAGATCAAGCGATAGCCCGTTAGTAACCATGCAATAATTACTAGCATCATTCCAAAGAACATAGAAAAATGTAACCCGTTCACAAAAACGTTGGGATGTGCCACTGGAAAAGTTGTAACTTGACGTCCTAATTGATGCGACATTGAAATATACAAAGTCGTAGTAACAATCGTGGTTCCTGTAATCATTCCCACATTTCGCGCTAAAGCATTCACGGCTCCAGCTACACCGAGCTTATCTTGCGGTGCATTTGACATCGTAATCGCATTATTAGGTGAATTAAAGAACGCCGTTGAGAATCCTGTCAGAGCGCTCAAGAAGACTACCCAATACATTGGATTATTTTGCCCCATCCAAAGCCATCCTGACATTCCTAAAGCAATCCCCGTTAACGCAAAGAAAGTAACATATTCCCGATCGAACTGATCAGCTACCATTCCCGCAATTGGGGCCCCTAGTAACATTGCCAAAGGAAAGGCCATCATAAACATTCCAGCTTTTCCTGGCTCGATGTGGCGCAAATTTTCCAGATAGAAAGGTAATAATACATTAATAAAGAAGCCTGACGCAAACACCAAAAATGATGTAATGATTGATAAGGTAAACATCTTCGTCTTAAAAATAGTCAAATCAATCAAAGGGTACTTAACTTTTTGTTCCCATTTAATAAAGAACCATAACAATCCCAAACTAACAACATATGATACGATCGAGATTGGCGCAGTAAAGCCTTGTTCTTGCGCCACATTAATGCCACCAAAGAAAATCGCCACTAAGGTAAAGAAGGCCAAAGTTCCCCACCAATCAATTTGAACTGGTTGCTTAGCGCGGTGAGACTTAGGAAAAATAAATGAGCCTAAAATAATGGTCACAATCCCTAAAGGCACATTAATCCAAAAAATAAATGGCCATGATAGGACTGATAAAATTAAGCCTCCCACAGCGGGGCCAGCAATCGAACCTAGCGAAACGAACATAGCAATCGTTGCCATTGCCCGTGCCCGCATATACGCAGGTGCAACCGTCGTGGAAATTCCAAATGAATTACTCATCGTCATGGCTGCCCCAATTGCTTGTACTACCCGAGCAAATAATAAAAAGCCCAAGCCTAAATTAATTCCAGCCAAAAATGAACCTAATGTAAAGATATACGTCCCCCACTTAAAGACTTGAATCTTTCCAAGTTGATCCCCTAAGTTTCCAAATAATGTCAATAAACCTGAAATTACAATTAAATAAATCGAAACTGACCAAGTTGCTTGGTTCATCGGAATCGCTAAATCTTTAGCAATCACCGGTAACGCGATGTTGATAATAGATGAATCCAAAGTCGACATAAAGGTGAACATCCCTAAAGCGACTAAAATCCATCTAACCCGTGTTGGTGACAGTGATGTTTCTTCTGCCATTTTTAAACCTCTTTTCTATTTTTCACAATATTAATTCTCATCGCTTTAGAATACCACCATTTTAACGCCTTGTCCTGCCCTTTTTATGACATAAATTTAACCTTTTCATGTGTAACCCCTTACATAAAATCAAATTTACGGTATAATTAAATTAAGTTATAAATGAAAGAGGAACAGATTATGAAAAATGGAACTTATGAACGCGTCTTAGCTCCGATTGACGGCTCAGATATCTCTGAACAAGTTGCTAATAAGGCTGCTTCCATCGCACACCGCGATTCAGCACATCTGGATTTACTCTACGTAATTGATACTAATTCTATGTCCGGTATTGCTTCAATGTCCGTGACGGGAGATGTTGTCTACCACTTGGTTCAAGATTCACAAACTAAGCTTGAAGGTTATCGTGATCAAGTCCTCGAACTATTCCCTGATTTAGATATTGATATTCACATGCGTTTTGGTTCACCAAAGAAAGTAATTGCAACTGAGTTCCCTCAAGATCACGACAACGACTTAACGGTGATTGGAAAATCAGGACTAAGCCGGCTTGAACGGCTAATCGTAGGCTCAGTTGCTTCCTTTGTGGTTCAAAATTCAAAAACAGATGTTATGATTGTACAAAATTAAAGCCTATTCAACAAAACTTTATCAATAAATAAAAGAAGATCTTCTTACAAGAAGACCTTCTTTTATTTTCTGTAATGCAGCTTACTGAACATTGGCTGCCGTTTGAACAACTTGAATCCCCTTAATCTTCACTGGATCTTTAGGCTTTGAATTTTCACCACTTTGATTTGTGGTTGCATCAGCATTCGCAATCTGATCGACAACCTCCATCCCGGCTGTAACCTGCCCGAAAACAGTGTAGTTCCCATCTAAATTCGGATTTCCACCTTTTTTATATGCTTCAACAATCTGGTCAGGATAACTATCGGTATCTAATTCAGATGTCATATCTTGTCCATTTTGATTAATGAAAAATTGAGACCCATTCGTATCAGGCCCAGCGTTGGCCATCGACAAAGCCCCCCGCAAATTATACAAACTATATGAAATTTCATTTTTAAAACCGTTCCCAGAATCGATTTTGTGATTTTGATGCGTACCAGACGCCCAAATAGACTTACCGCCTGCTCCTAAATCATCAGCATTGGGGTCCTCGGCTGATTTTGGATCGCCCCCTTGAATCATGAAATCCTTTAAGACCCGGTGGAAGCTTGTATTATTATAATATCCTTCTTGCGCATGCGTGATAAAATTTTCAACCGCTAATGGCGCATACTTTGGGAATAATTTAATATCTATATCACCCACCGTCGTTTGTAATTTTACGACCGCTTCATCCGCCGTCACTGCTTCTGACAACTGAGGTAATGGTTCTTGGTTCAGCTTATCCTTACTTTCCGTTTGCCGCTTTGAGCTTTGCTCACTTGATTGCCGTTCAGTACTAGCTTGATTGGTGTTATCTGCTTGCTTATTTTGCATCAAACTCCACCCCACTAATCCTACGATAACTATTGCCCCGATGCTTCCTACTATGATACTCCAGCGTTTTGACTTGTTCATTTGCTTCTTGCTCCTTATCTATTTAAATGTCTTTTACCAAGACAAGTTTTATCCCGCTAACATGCCTAAAATAACGGTCAATGCAAATAAAAGTAAAAATGTCATTTCCGCTATTACAATCCGCTTTCTTTTTTTCATTACTTCGTCCCCCTACCGATGATTATTCATCTTAAACTCTAAATATAAATCATTATACGTGGTCGTCCAATCTAAGCCCAAATCTTGATAAACCGTCAATTTTTTCAATGTCTGTTGATTCGGATAAAAATCAGGATTATTTTTAACCACTGCGGGCAAAAGTTGCTTAGCTCCTACATTTGGAGTTGAGTAACCCGTGTACTCGGCATTTTTAGCCGCATGCTCCGGATCAGCCATAAAATTCATAAAAGCATAGGCTGCTTTTTTATTACGAACGGTCTTTGGAATCACCATATTATCAAACCATATATTACCGCGTCCTTGGGGTAAGACATAATGCAGGTGCGAATTTTGTGCTAACATTTGTTGCGCATCCCCTGAGAAATCTACCGCGATTTTAGCTTCATTTTGCACCATATACATTTTAATTTCATCACCGACAATTGCTTTTACATTCGGCATGAGCGCATCTAGGCGTCCCTTAGCTGCTAATAATTCACTCATATTAGCACTATTAATATCATCATCATTGGACGCCAGGCCAACACCCATCACATCCCGGGCTGAATCATAAAGCATCACTGATTGATGCCACTTAGGATTCCATAAATCATTCCACGTTTTTAATTCACCAACTGAAACATCCTGATCGTTATAAACAATCCCAAGCGTCCCCCAAAAATAAGGTAAAGAATACCGGTTCCCAGGATCAAATGGTTGATTCATTAATTCAGGATTATACTCCTGCAACTCAGTAAGTTCATGATAATCTAAAGGCTCCAATAAATTAGCAGCCCGCATTTTTTGAATCATATAATCAGAAGGAATCGCTAAATCATATCGCGTTCCGCCTTGTTTAATTTTAGTAAACATCGCTTCATTCGAATCAAATGTCTCATAATCAACATGATAACCGGTTTTCTGCTCAAACTCATGAATTAGAGCAGGATCGATATAATCACCCCAATTAAAAATGGTCAAAGTTTGGTCTTGATTTTTACTCTGACGGGCCGCAGCTTGCTGTTGACTAGACTGCCAATCTAAGCCTACTTTCACCCCAAATAGCAAGCCAACCACTGCTAAAATAATCCCCATGAACCAAAAGATTCTCTTCACTGCACTCCTCCCCCCAACTGTTGATTAACAGTTACGCGTTTATTCTTGCCAGACCCCTTTTGTTTATGATTGGCGATGAAATAATAAATAATCACCAGCATCAACGATACCAAAAACATTAACGCTGATAAGGCATTAATTGACAAATCTATTCCTTGCCGCGCCCGGGCATAAATTTCAACAGACAGCGTGGTAAAACCATTCCCCGTCACGAAAAATGTTACCGCAAAATCATCCAATGAATACGTAATCGCCATGAAAAATCCCGCCATAATACCCGTCCAAATGTATGGTAAAATCACGTAACTTAGCACCTGATACGGACGTGCACCTAAATCTTGCGCAGCCCGAATTAAAGCGGAATCCATCTCATTTAATTTTGGTAATACCAAGAGTACAACAATTGGAATGGAAAAAGCAATATGAGCTATCAAAACTGACCCAAAGCCCAGCGCTAACCCAGCCATTGTAAAGAGGATTAGAAAAGAGGCACCTATAATAACATCCGGTGAAACCATCAAAATATTATTTAAGCCTAAAAAAGTATTCTGTAAATGCCGGCGCTTTAACAAATAAATACCCAAGGCGCCAAACGTTCCCACAAGGGTCGCCACTAACGATGATAGAAGCGCAATAATAAATGTATTTAACAAAATGCCCATTAAACGCGTATCGGCAAACATCGTCACAAAATGCCGCAACGATAAACCGGTAAAACTAGTCATGTAGTCACCTCGATTAAAGGCAAATAAAATTAGGTAAAAAATTGGCAAATACATCAAAAGAAAGATTACGATTAAATAAACTTTCATCAAAAGACTTTGTTTTCTCATTACCGCTTCTCCCGTTTCTTACGATCACGCGTGACATACATAGTAATCCCCATCGCCACTACTAAAATAATCCCAATTGTGGAACCCATCCCCCAATTTTGCGTGATGAGAAAATGTTCTTCAATTGCTGTTCCTAAGGTAATGACCCGATTTCCACCAATCAAGCGTGTCAACATAAAGAGCGAAAGCGTCGGAATAAAGACCGCCTGTATGCCAGCACGGACCCCATCTAAGGTAAGCGGAAAAATAACCCGTCTTAAAGTTTGCCACGGCGTTGCTCCCAAGTCACGCGCTGCATTGGGCAGACTTGGGTTTAATTCCACGAGACTATTAAAAATCGGTAAAATCATAAAGGGTAATTCAATATAAGAAGCCACCAAAATAAAACTAGCATCCGTAAACAATAATTGTTGCGGTGCAACTCCAATAAAGCCTAAAAACTGATTCACAGTTCCAGTCTGCGAAAGAAGTCCAATAAACGCATATGCTTTTAGTAATAAATTCACCCAAGTCGGTAGAATCACTAACAATAACCAAAATTGGTTATTCTTAATCCGACTAAGTCCATACGCCATCGGATAACTAATACCTAGTGTAATCACTGTGACCATCAAGGCATAAAAAATCGAATTAAAGGTCATCTTTAAATATGTGCCTGATCGAAAAAAATTCGTATAATTAGCCAACGTCCAGTGCTGATGAATATCCTGAAGGGATTGAATCAACATCAGCAATAACGGCAAGATTACAAATAAAACAATCCAAAGGACATACGGAACCATGTAAGGAATCGATTGTCTACTCTTCATCGTAGGCCTCCAAACGTGCATCAAAATCCTCTTCGGTTTCATTTAAGCGCATAATATGAATATCTTCCGGATCAAAAGTTAACCCCACCCGACTGCCTTCTTCAACCCCATTTGTAGATTGAATTTGCCACTCATGATGATCGATGTCTGAAGCCGTAATTTCAAAATAATCTCCCCGAAAAGAAACCGTGTCAATACGAACCGTAACAGCGCCCGTTTCAACGGACACAATATCAACATCCTCTGGCCGAATCACCACTTCAACCGGTTCATTTGGTCGCATCCCCCCGTCTACGTTTTTGAAATCTTGTCCATTAAAATGCACTAAGTTATCCGAAACCATTGTGCCAGGGATGATATTAGCCTCACCAATAAAATCCGCCACAAAATGATTAATTGGCTCATCATAAATATCAATGGGATCCCCATTTTGAACGACTTCACCATCATTAATGACAAAAATCCAATCCGACATAGCTAATGCTTCCTCTTGATCATGCGTCACAAAGATAAAGGTGATCCCCAAACGTTGCTGAATCGCCCGTAACTCATATTGCATTTCCTTGCGTAATTTATAATCTAACGCTGATAGCGGTTCATCCAGTAACAAAACCTTGGGATCATTCGCTAATGCCCGCGCAATGGCAACCCGTTGCTGTTGACCACCTGACAATTCATCAATTTCACGCTCTTCAAAACCTTTTAATTTAACGAGCTCCAACATTTCTGTTACTTTGGTTTGAATTTGCGCCGGTGCTACTCCCCGCAAGGTCATCCCAAAAGCCACATTTTCATAAACATTCATACTTGGGAACAAGGCATAATTTTGAAAAACGGTATTAACTTGACGCTTCTCTGCGGGTACATCGTTAATCCGTTTTCCATCAAATAAAATATCACCACTACTGGCATCCAAAAAGCCAGAAATCAGTCTCAAAATGGTTGTCTTCCCCGACCCAGAAGGTCCTAACAAGGTATAAAATTTCCCAGCATCAATTTCTAAATCGACCCCGTTTAAAACCACGTGGTCATCATAGTTTTTTACAACATTTTTAAATTCGATTATTGGTTGCGTCACATCAAGTTCCACCTTTCATTACTCATTAGCATTATACTATGTTTAAACCCACCCCCGCCAGAATAAAAGTAAGTTCGTATACATTCTTCCTGATAAAATAACGAATCGACCCTAATGCTCCCCCCTAAGCGCAAAAAGATTATCAGTAAATTACTGATAATCTGTGAACCTACAAAGTCTACTAGCAATCCTTTAAATTAACGCATCTGTCATTAATTATGCCCATCGATAACACTAGACGCCGACGCCCGTTTGGTTTAGTTGGCTGCCCTCGTATAATCAATACCATTGGTATTGTAGCATACAAAAATTACCATTCATTCAACAAATGTTCAAAGCGCCTATTTGGCCAAAACTTATGGTGATAACGTCCCCGCAATTTATGTTAAACGCAATAAAGTCGATGCATAACATTTACACAATAAAAAAAGTCTATCTTAGATAATTTTCTAAGATAGACTTTGATTTAACTAATTAATTAGTCTTCATCACTGTTTCCACGACCATACTTCTTAACGATCTCTTCTTGAACGTTCTTAGGTACAGCTTCGTAGTGATCAAAGACCATCTGGAATGTTCCACGTCCTTGCGTTGATGAACGCAAAGTTGTAGCATATCCAAACATCTCTGACAATGGTACGTTACCATGAACTGTGACTGAGTTTCCACGTTGTTCTTGTCCTTCGATCACTCCACGACGAGCAGAAATGTGACCCATAACATCACCCAAGTTATCCTCAGGCACAACGATATCAACCTTCATGATTGGTTCCAAAATTACGGCACCAGCTGTCTTAGCTGCTTCACGCAAAGCCAATGATGCAGCAACCTTAAAGGCCGCTTCTGATGAGTCGACATCGTGGTATGATCCATCATACAACTTAGCCTTCAAATCAACCAATGGGAAGCCAGCTAATGGTCCGTTATTCAATGCTTCACGCAACCCAGCTTCAACTGAAGGGATGTATTCACGAGGAACAACTCCACCGACGATGGCATCATCAAATTCGAATCCAGCTCCTTCTTCATTTGGACTAAATTCAATCCAAACGTCTCCATACTGTCCTTTACCACCTGATTGACGCTTGAAGTATCCACGTGCTTGCACAGTCTTAGTAAAGGCTTCACGGTAAGCAACTTGTGGGGCTCCAACAGTGGCATCAACGTTAAATTCACGACGCAAACGGTCAACGTAAATATCCAAGTGCAATTCACCCATACCAGAAATCAAAGTGTCTCCAGTTTCAGGGTTCGTCTCAGCACGGAATGAAGGGTCTTCTTCAGTCAACTTTTGCAAACCTTCAGTCATCTTAGCTTGGTCAGCCTTAGTCTTAGGCTCGATTGCTAATTGAATAACAGGGTCTGGGAACTCCATTGATTCCAAAATCAATGGACGATCCATAGATGTCAAAGAATTTCCAGTTGTAGTATCCTTCAAACCGATTGCAGCAGCAATATCTCCTGAGAAGACTTCATCAATTTCAGTCCGATCAGTTGCGTGCATTTGTAGCAAACGTCCAACACGTTCACGCTTTCCCTTTGAAGTATTTTGCACGTATGAACCTGATTCCAAAGTTCCAGTGTAAACACGCAAGAAAGTCAAACGTCCGACATAAGGATCAGTCATGACCTTAAAGGCCAAAGCAGCGAATGGATCTTCGTCATTAGCGACCAAGTCAACTTCTTCATCTGTATCAGGATCAGTCGCAACATAAGGCTTAACATCCAATGGTGATGGCAAGTAGTCAACTACGGCATCCAATACCATTTGGACTCCCTTATCCTTATAAGCTGATCCAGCCAAAACTGGGTAGAATTGCAAAGACAAAACGGCCCGACGAATAGCTGCCTTCAATTCGTCTTGAGAAATCTCATCACCGTTTAAGTACTTTTCCATGATATCGTCATCGACATCCGCGATTGCTTCAACCAATTCATTGTACTTCTCTTCAGCTAATTCTTTGTAATCATCAGGAATCTCGCGAGGTTCCCACTTTTCTCCCAATTCGTCCACTGGATACATAGCTTCCATGGTAATCAAGTTAATGATTCCTTCGAAATCATCTTCAGTCCCGATTGGCCATTGGATAGCCTTAGCATTGGCATCCAAGCGTGTCTTCATTGAGTCAACTGACATTTGGAAGTCAGCTCCCAACTTGTCCATCTTATTGACGAACACGATACGTGGCACTTGGTAAGTTTCAGCTTGACGCCAAACAGTTTCAGTTTGAGGTTCTACTCCAGCCGCCCCGTCCAAAACGGCAACCGCTCCGTCCAAAACACGCAATGAACGCTCAACTTCGATAGTGAAGTCAACGTGACCAGGGGTGTCAATAATATTTACTCGGTAAGGAGTATCCGCAAATTGGTCATGGAAACCATGCCAAACGGCCGTTGTAGCGGCTGATTGAATCGTGATTCCACGTTCCTTTTCTTGATCCATAAAGTCCATTTGTGAAGCTCCATCGTGAGTTTCACCAATCTTGTGGATCTTTCCTGTGTAGTACAAAATACGCTCAGTAGTCGTTGTCTTACCGGCGTCAATGTGAGCCATAATCCCGATATTACGAGTCCGACTCAATGGGTATTCACGCTTGTTAGCCATTGTGAAAAATCTCCTGTTATTTAATTCAGCATTCTAGCTGCTTATGTTAAAGTATACCCTAAAAGCAGGAAAGAAACCACCCAAAAAGGCAATTACCAACCCGTTATGCACGTATTTTTTTAAAAATACAACTAGCCCAAAGACTAATTGGCATAAATTAGTGTTACTTCAGTTTTAACTCTTTTAGTTTAGCATAGTCCTTTTAAACACGCCAACTAAAGCCTACAAAAAAGACGTTGAATTGAATCCAACGCCCTCTTCATCGTTGCTAAAAGATTACCAACGATAGTGTGCAAAGGCACGGTTGGCTTCAGCCATCTTGTGTGTGTCTTCGCGCTTCTTAACAGATGCACCAGTATTCTTAGCAGCATCCATAATTTCCTTAGCTAAACGCTCATCCATTGTGTGCTCTCCACGCAAACGTGCGTATGAGACCAACCAACGAAGTCCAAGCGTTACACGACGCTCAGGACGAACTTCAACTGGAACTTGGTAGTTAGATCCACCGACACGACGTGCACGGACTTCCAAAACAGGCATGATGTTATTCATAGCCTCTTCGAAAACTGACAATGGTTCTTCACCGGTTTCTTCTTTAATACGATCAAAAGCATCGTACAAAATTGTTGAAGCAGTTCCCCGCTTACCGTCAAGCATCAAACGGTTAATCAACCGTGATACCAACTTTGAATTGTAAATTGGATCAGGCAGAACTTCAGCCTGCTTCGTATAACTTTTACGTGGCATATCTAATGTCCTCCCTTAATTATTTCTTCTTAGGGCGCTTTGCACCGTACTTAGAACGTGATTGCATCCGTCCGTCAACACCGGCAGTATCCAAAGCTCCACGAATGATATGGTAACGAACTCCAGGCAAGTCCTTAACACGACCACCACGGATCAAGACAACAGAGTGTTCTTGAAGGTTGTGACCGATTCCGGGAATATAAGCCGTAACTTCAATCAAGTTTGACAAACGTACACGAGCGTACTTCCGCAAAGCTGAGTTAGGCTTCTTAGGGGTCATTGTTCCCACACGAGTTGCAACTCCACGTTTTTGGGGAGCTGGAGCAAGAATGGTTTTCTTTGATTGTGAGTTATAACCGAAGTTCAAAGCTGGTGAGTTTGACTTCGTGCTCTTTGACTTACGAGGCTTACGAACCAATTGATTAATTGTAGGCATGTCTAAAGAGGCTCCTTTCGATTTATTATTTATTAGTCCACAATACCGGGCGTTTCCTTATATATAAGAAAAATTCGGATTGTTATTTACTGGTACTCCGCACAGTTAGTTCAGCACGTCGCGTAAACTAACGCGGACACCTTCCTGTTTGAAGCACAATTAATATAATAACTTTTATTCCAAATAATGTCAAATGTTTTTTAGAAAAAAGTGAATTATAGCGCGATTCCTTTCGCAAACAGTTCCGGGCGTTTCTTTTTTAATGTGGTTTTCTTCATACACGGGTCTTTATTCTGTAGGAGGCGTTAATATGATTCATTTGCTTATTATCACTTTAATTTACCTCAGTTGGCAGGACCTAAAACTGCAACTGATTCAAAGCCAACTGTTATTCCCATTCATTTGGATAGCTGCGCTCGAGTGGCATAATTTTTATTTATGGATAAAATTAGGTATTTATATTATTTTCCTTTACTACAACCATACTGAAAAAAAATTAGGGAACGGTGATATTGACCTTGTTTTTGTCGTTAGCCTCTGGCTGTCGGCCTGGCAATGGTTAATCTGGTTAACCCTGAGTTGCTTTTTGGCAATATTTCAGTACCAAATATTTTCAAAAGCAAAGATTCCTTTTGTACCTGCCCTAACCATAAGCCTTGCGCTCAGCGTTTTTTATTTTTAAGCAAATTAAAAACCGTCGACAGTTTGCACGTTCAACGGTTTCATTTATTAAGCTCTTAAATTAAACAAGCTCCAACAAATCAGCCTTCTTAGCTGATGAGTTGTAATCTACACCCTTAGCATCAAGGTATGCCTTGATTTCAGCAACGGTGTTCTTGTCTGAAGGCTTTGCTGAATTAGCATTATCTGCTTCCTTAGCGGCCTTAATGTTAATCTTAACTTCCTTCTCGTTAGTAGCAGGTGTAACGACGCGGAATTCTTGATTGTTGTCAGCCAAAGCCTTCTTAGCTGCATCTGCTAAAGCAGAGAAAGCAGCAGCATCAGAAATTGCCAAATCAGCTAGCATCTTACGGTTCAATTTTGATCCCATCAAGTTCAAACCATTCATAAAGCGTGAGTATGACAATCCGTTCATCCGAGCAGCGGCATTGATACGAGTAATCCACAACTTACGGAAGTTCCGCTTGTTTTGCTTACGATCACGGAAGGCATAAACCCAACCCTTCCAAACTTGTTGCTTAGCAACTTTATAATTGATATGACGTTGTCCACGGTAACCCTTGGCCAACTTAATCATCTTCTTACGACGCGCACGTGTAACTGTTCCACCTTTAACTCGCATGGTTTAATCCTCCAATATCTTTCTACAATTCGATGAACCCTAAATACAATCTAATTTAAATTAGATGCGGCTCAATAGGTTCTTATAAGTCTTCAAAGTAGTGTGGTCCATCATTGAAGTTCCACGCAATTGACGGCGTTGCTTCTTAGTCTTACCGTGGAAACGGTGTGAAGTATACGCATTCCCTGACTTCAAACCACCATTAGCAGTTTTCTTGAAACGCTTAGCTGAAGCGCGGTGAGTCTTAAATTTAGGCATTAGTCCATCCTCCAAAATTATAATCTGTAATTACTTAGCGTCCTTAGGGGCCAGCACCATAAACATGCTACGTCCCTCCATCTTTGCGCGTGATTCAACCTTTGCGATATCGGCTAATTCTTCGGCAAAACGATTCATAACTTCACGTCCAATTTCCTTGTGCGTAATTGCGCGCCCACGGAAACGAATTGAAACTTTAACTTTGTTCCCTTTACTCAAGAACTTCATTGCGTTATTTTTCTTGGTGTTAAAATCACCTGAATCAATAGTAGGACTTAAACGAATTTCCTTAACAGTGACCGTTTTTTGATTTTTACGTTGCTCACGGACTTTCTTTTGGCTGTCAAATTTGAACTTACCATAATCCATAATCTTCGCAACGGGTGGCTTGGCGTTAGCTTGAACTAGTACTAAGTCTAATTCAGCATCGTCAGCAATCTTTTGCGCATCGGCCTTGGGCATAACTCCTTGATCACCATCATCAGTAATCAAACGAACTTCCCGAGCCCGAATATGCTCATTAATCAAATCGTTCTTCTGTTGCGGTTGACGTACATTAGCTGCTATGGTACTTACCTCCTAATTTTTCTCCAGACAAAGTAAAAGCGAGCTATTGTAAATCATACAATAACCCGCCATCCATTTATCTCTTCAATGAAATCGATTAACCCGGCAAACTTAACTTTACCAAGGTGGACAGCGGGCGCCATCACTTTGTTCTCTAACAATACTCTATACTACTCTCTCGCTTTTAGAAAGTCAACACTTTCGATAAAACACCATTAATAAATTTACTTGATGCTTCATCTGTAAAATCACTCGCTAAATTCAAGGCTTCATTAACAGCAACTTTTGCTGGGGTATTGCCTCTTTGCGCTTCATAAATCGCAATTCGCATGATTTCTAAGTCTACTAAGTTCAAACGCTCTAACGTCCAACCTTCCACCAAATATCGTGAAATTTGTAAGTCAGCATCATCTTGATAAGCTTGAACATTGCGCACTAAGTCAATAACTTCTTCTGGCGCTTCAATTTCACGTTCCACTTCCGGATCGCCGGCTAAGACTTGTTCAATCATTGGTTCCACTTCAGCGTCTGGATTAACTGCTAATCCAAAAAGCGTTTGGAAAGTAACTTGCCGAATTGCATGGCGGGTTAACATCGTCATTACTTTCCCACCTCGTCGACATCATCTTCACCAAATAAATTATTTGGATCGATATCTAATTCTGTTTTTTCTGATAAGATGCCAATTACATGGACATCAACACTTTTAACGTTTAAGTCCATCATCGCATGAATTTGTGACTTAACCTGTTCTTGTATCGCATGAGCCACCTTAGGAACAATTACGCCATAATTAACGTCAACATAGACATCAATGCTAAGGTTTCCTTCAGCATCTTGCTTCGTTAGGATTCCCTTACTATGTTGGTCTTTATAACCTAGCACTTCTTTAGCGCGCTCGCCAAAAGTTCCACGTAAACGTGCAACCCCTTCAACTTCCTTAGTCGCTAAACCTGCAATAATATCAATTACGCGCAAGTTCACTCGAGTTGATCCAGCTGCGTCATCTTGAGTTAATAAAATTGTCTCTTCAATTGCCATTTATTTAATCCTCCTAGGTTCGAAAGCTTTCTTCTTCATACCTACTATTAAGAAATTTATACTTCCTAATACAGATATTCCATCGATTTCAAAGATGAAATAATATAATTGAAGCGCCTACCAGGACTGTCATTTGGTAGACGCTACACAAATGGACAAAACTCAGCAGCTTTTAAGCACGTGAAGAGTATGTTCCACCATTATCTGTATTTACGATCAACTTATCCCCAGAATTGATGAAATCAGGTACAGTAATTACTAAACCAGTTTCCATAGTAGCAGGCTTTCCACCACCGTTAGCTGTTGCTCCCTTAATTCCAGGTTGCGTTTCAGTAACTGTTAACTCCACCGTCTTAGGAACCTCAACTCCCAAAAGTTCACTATCATAATAGGTAACCTTCACATCGGTTCCTTCTAGTAAGAACTTCATCTCATCTTCAATCCGATCAACAGGAATTGCGATTTGATCATAAGTTTCCATGTTCATGAAGACCCGGTTATCTCCATCGGCATATGAGTATTGCATTGCCATCGTTTCAATGTTGGCCGTTTCGAATTTATCTCCTGGACGGAAAGTTACTTCGTTTACAGCACCCGTACGCAAATTCTTCAACTTTGAACGCACAAAGGCAGCCCCTTTACCAGGCTTAACGTGTTGGAATTCCAACACACGCCAAATTGAATTTGAGTATTCAATAGTCAAACCCGTTTTTAAATCATTCATTCCAATGGCCATGATTAAATCTCCTAAAATATTAACTTTTATCTACTACATAGTAACAGAAAACCGACAGAAATACCATTTTTTAGCCAAATTAATTCAAATCTGCGAAAAGATTTCCATCTTCTTGTAAAGGAAACTTATTTATACTGTTTCTCCAACTGGCTCATTTTCCATCCTAATCCAACCCCTAAAACAAAGAGCACTAAACACAACAACATTTCCAATACTGAAGTATGATTATAATTGGCTACTGGCGGAATCAAAATTAAAATAATTGAGGCCCCCACAATCCCAATGATAATATGATATACCACACTGTAAGCCTGTTCTAAAATTTTAACCATGACTTTAGACATCAATAATAAGGTCACAAGCCCCCCAACGGCAATCGGCAGTAGCACACTCCAATTGAAGCTTTTAAATCCTGTTAACATGGGACCAAATAGACCCAGATACAATAACAAATTTGATGGACTTAGCCCCGGCAAAATTACGCCTAAAGCTAAGAGGCTTCCGGCTAATAACCAACTCCATCCATTAATAGGCACTGGCCCCGTTAATGCTGCTAAATAGTAAAGACCTAAGCCGCCAATTAAAGCCGCCGTAAACATCCAGATGCAATCACTCATTTTACGACCTTGCTGTCCAGCCGTTTGATATAAGCTCGGCAATGTTCCAACCATTGCCCCTGCAAACGACCATAAGACTAAGAGCTGATAATGATTTAATAGGTATTCCAACGGGGCACTTAACAAGGCCAGACCCAATAGACCACCAATTCCAACTGGTAAAAAGTACAAAAAATCTTGACGCCAACGGGTCCGCACATTCGCTATAAAATTTAGCATCCGCTCATAAATTCCTAAAATGGCGGCTAGGACACCCCCGGAAACGCCTGGCAAGATAAATCCTAAGGCAATCACCATCCCCTTCAAAACGCGTACTAACCAGCTTTGCATTGTGTCTGCTTTCATCATCTCCCATCCTCATTTCAATCTTTTGCGCCAGTTTATCAAATTTTCCATAAACTTAACTTTAAAAATGCTCTAAAGGATCCAAATCATTTCAAAAATAAGGTATCAGCTATTGCTAATACCTTGATTATCATTAAATTTTACAAACGAGTGCGTAGCTCTTCCGTTAAGCTCTCATAACCAGGCTTCCCTAACAAACCAAACATGTTCTTTTTATATGCTTCAACTCCAGGTTGGTTAAATGGATTAATTCCATTCAAATAACCTGAAATTCCAACTGCAATTTCAAAGAAATAAATCATATAGCCAAGGTGATAAGCGTCTTGCTTTTCAATCTCAACAACCATGTTAGGAACCCCACCATCAACGTGTGCGAGTAAAGTTCCATCTGATGCCATACGATTAACATAACTCATCGTTTCACCTTGCAAATAACCTAATCCATCATCAGCATCCATTGTTGGGATCGTGACATCTGTAACAGGTTCAGTCACACGCACCAAAGTTTCAAATAAATTCCGACGCCCTTCTTGAATATATTGACCAAATGAATGCAAATCGGTTGAGAAATTTCCAGTAGCTGGGAAAATCCCCTTCTCATCTTTACCTTCAGATTCTCCCTGTAATTGCTTCCACCATTCTCCAAATTGAACCAAAGTTGGCTCATAATTAATCAACAATTCAGTAGTGTACCCCTTCCGATACAAGATATTACGGTAAGCTGCATATTGATATGCCTCATTCTTGCTTAAGTCCGCATCGGTGTAGTCAGCTTGAGCTTGCGCAGCTCCAGCCATTAATTGTTCAATATCACCACCAGCTACTGCAATTGGCAACAAACCAACGGCGGTCAAAACAGAGAAACGTCCACCAACACCATCAGGCACTACAAACTCTTCATAGCCCTCTTCATCAGCTAAAGTCTTCAACGCCCCGCGCTTGGCATCCGTTGTTGCATAAATACGCTCTTTAGCGGCTTCAACCCCATATTTTTTCTCCAACATTTGCTTAAAAATCCGAAAAGCAATTGCCGGTTCGGTTGTCGTTCCTGACTTTGAAATAACATTCACAGAAAAATCACGATCCCCAATTAACTTAATAATCGAGTTCAAGTACTGCCCTGAAATATTATTTCCAGCGAAAATAATTTGAGGCGCTGTCCGGTCAACATCTGAATAAGCTGAATTAAAGTAATCATTCAAAAAATCGACTGCAGCGCGGGCACCCAAGTATGAACCACCAATCCCAATAACAACTAAGACTTTTGAATCATTGGCAATTTTCTTAGCGGCGGCTTGAATCCGTGCAAATTCATCGCGATCGTACTCAGTTGGCAGATTAATCCAATCAGTATAATCAGAACCAGCCCCAGTTCCTTCACGCAACAATGAGTCTGCCATGTTAACCATGGGTTGCATCATTTCTAGCTCGCCCTCATTCACGAATGAAGATAATTTACTTGTATCAAAAGATAAAGCTGTCATGTTTAATACTCCTATTTCTTATAACTAGATATTTTTAAACGCATACGTGTTGACATATGTCTGTGTCTGATTGACTGGTAAAATAATATCACCTAGCTCAGGATGGTGAATTGAATCTGATAGCGTTTGTGCTTCTAAAGCAATTCCATTATACGGATGTTCAGCCAAAAAAGCCTCCTGATCTGCATAATTATCTACCTCTGGATTCGTAATAAAGCATACCATAGCATTCCGATCCGCGCTAATTTCAACCGAGCGCTGTGAAGCCGGATCAGTTAAAATCACATCTGGCTTTGAGTCACCATTTAAAGCAAACACATCATCGAATTTTTTGTCAAAAGCATTCGAAGGCAACTTTTCCAAAGCAGCGCTCATCAATTGAGGCTCCCGAAAATCATAAGCTGTCCCTGCTACTGGCAATAAATTACCCGTTGGAACTTTATCAGCACGCAATTCCATGTAACGGTCAGCTTTAATCTGTAACTGCATCTTACGTGCATCCGTGCCCACACCACCAAGATTGAAATAGACATGCGCAGTTGGATTATACAAAGTTGTCGCAGTCGATTCGGCTGTAAATTGGATTTTTACCTCATCATTTTCCGTCAAGGTATATGTGACAGTTGTCCGCATATCACCAGGGAAATGGTCTTCAGCTGAAGTCAATTTAGTTCCAAAAGTCACCCGATTCATAGCTTCATCAATTGCTTCAATCGTCCAATTGCGGTGTGAGAAACTTTGTTCACCACCATGCAACAAATTACCATCTTCATTAGCTGGAATAACCACTTCTTGACCATCTAATTCAAAACGGGCGCCATCAATGCGTCCAGCTGTCCGTCCCACAATATTACCAATATAATAATTATTATCAAGATACTCAGCTGCCGTTTGAAAACCTAATGTTAAATCAACTCCAGCTGCCGTTTGAAATGATTGCCAAGATGCACCCCAGGTCACTAGGCCCAGCTTATGCCCATGATTATTCTCAATAGTTACTTTTTGCACTTCCACATTATCTTGTACCGTCCCGAGACTAGCCACATTAATCGTCATTTACCTAACCATCCTTTATTTTTAGTCACAGTTATATTTTATCACGATTAAGCGCTTTCAAGTACAGTTATTATTATACCAATTTATAGACCAATTTTTCAACCCATGTTTTACGTTTCGTCATATTTATACCCAACTCCCCAGACTGTCGCGATACAAGGAAACGGAATTTTTTTCCGCAAAGTTTTAATATGCGTATCAATCGTCCGATCATCGGCAAAATATTTATACTGCCAAATTTCACGCATCAATTCTTCTCGCGTAAAAACCCGACCAGGCGCTTGCACTAAATACGAAATTAATTCAAATTCTTTGGGACGTAACTCAACCACTGTTTTTCTGTCCACAACAATATTAAATTCATCCGGATTTAAACAAATCCGCCCATTTTTTTGCGGTTGTAGGGGTTGCGGCGTTGGAACATCATCTGGTGTTTGGACCGTTGGAACGAGCATTTGCTCACATTTTTTAATCAAATCCTGCAAACTAATCTCTGGTGCCAAAATTAAATCAGGTGGAAACTTAGTCCAATGAATTAACACCGCCGGATCAATTTGACGAGCTAAAACAATAATTTTCAAGTGCCGATTACTGCGTTTTAGTTGCAGCATTTGAGCCAACGCATAATCAGTTGGCTGATCTAAGAGCAAAATTTCCCACTCGCTAGGCCATCGTTTTAAGAAGCGCTCTGCTAATTGATAATCTTGTAAAACATCAATAAACCCAGAATCACGTTGAAAAGTTAAATGTAATAATTTTTTCAACTTTTGATTGTCAGTCATCAACATCATCTTCATATATTTGTCCCCCATAATTCCCTTAGCAATAATATACTGTAAAATAAATGAGAATTAAAGGAGTGTTTTTAATTTATTTTTAATTAAAGTTTCAACAAATTTAAAAAAACGCTTGGAATCGTCCAAACGCTTTTGTTTATTTTATGCTTAAAAATTAAGTGAACGTTCTGCTGGCTTGGTTTCAACTAAAATCTTACCGGCGTGAATTGAATACAGAATCTCCGCATGGGTATTTAACGCATCATAAAAGTTCTTGGCATCCAAAATCAAAAATGAAGCAGGTTTACCAGCCTCAATTCCATAATGATTTTCAACTTGCATCACCCGTGCCCCATGTGTTGTCACAAATTGATAAGATTGCATAATTTCTGTATAACCCATCATCTGAGTTGCGTGCAACCCGAGGTGTAAAACTTCCAACATATCGCCGTTTCCCATTGGGTACCATGGATCTTTAACATCATCTTCACCAAAGGCCACATTGATGCCATTTTGATGTAATTCTTTCACCCGTGTTAGGCCCCGGCGCTTGGGATACGTATCAAAACGTCCACCAAGATACATGTTAATCAATGGGTTCGCAATGAAATTTAAATCAGCCATTTTCAATAATCGCATTAATTTATACGTATAGGCGTCGTTGTACGAGCCCATAGCTGTCGTATGTGAAGCCGTCACTTGCTCCTTCATCCCCGTCTCCAAGGCTAAAGTCGCTAAGGTTTCTAAACTTCGCGAGGCGGGATCATCAATTTCATCGGTATGCGCATCAATTAACAGATGATATTTTTGCGCCAAAGCAAAAACAAATTGTAACGATTCAATCCCATACTCACGTGTAAATTCGAAATGCGGAATTGCTCCCAGTGCATCAACTCCTAGCTGCGCCGCTTTTTCCATTAAATCTCGACCATGTGGAAATGATAAAATTCCTTCTTGTGGAAAAGCCACCAATTGTAATTCCATCCAAGGCTTAACCTCTTCACGCACTTCAATCAAGGCTTTTAGAGCTGTTAAATCTGGATCAGTCACATCGACATGTGACCGCACAAACTGCAACCCATGTGCCGCTTGGATGCGCAACGTTTCAATTGCCCGTCGTTTAACATCTTCATGCGTTAATTGCTTTTTACGTTCAGACCAAATCCGAATACCATCAAATAATGTTCCCGATTCATTCCATTCTGGTTCACCCGCGGTTTGCGTTGAATCCAAGTGAACATGCGGATCAACAAAAGGTGGAATCACCACCTTATTCGTTGCATCAATAACTTGTTCATGTGCTAAGGGCGTTAAATTGGGCCCGATTGTCTGGATTAGTCCATTTTCAATCCGAATGTCTGTTAACTTCGGATTATTTTCGATACTAACTTGTTTGATTAACATAAAAAGGCCTCCGCAATCATAAGTGTAAACGTTTTCCTTTAACATTTTACACTAATCACGAAGACTTGCCTATCACCTATTTAATTAATATTAATGTTAGCTTTCCAGGCTTAATCAATGGCATTATGCGTAAATTTGTGCACGTTTAAGACATCCAGGGCAAATGAAACAATTGGTACTCCCAAAATCAAGCCCCATGGTCCCAATAAACGCTCCATCACAATTAATGAAATAAAGGTGACAAAAATCGGTAGATCCGACCGTGATGCCATTAACTTCGGATGTAAAAAGTAAGCTTCAAAGGCATGGATGCACAAAATGAAAATTAACATTTCTAACGCTAACACCCAACCTCCAGTTGAAAAAGACACGATAGTTAACGGAATCAAAGAAATTAAAACCCCCGCGACTGGAATCAACCCCAACACCATAACCATACTTCCCAAAACCAATGGTGATGGCATTCCTAACAAAATAAAGCCAATTGTTGAGAACGTTGTGTTTATTAAATCAATTTCAACCTGTACACGAATAATTTGTCCTAAAATGTAAACAAATTTATTGGATAACGCAAAGACATTTTTAAAAAAGTTAGGGAAATCCGAGTGCTGAAATTGCTTTCCAAAACGTTTTAAGGGATGCAATGATACGGCATAAACTAGGCTTAGCAAAATTGCAATCGCAACTTCTGTCACCACTTTCCAGACACTTTGCACCGCTACTAAACTCATTTGCAAAAAGGTTGTCACACTATTAGCAATTTTTTCATCTAAATTTGTTTGAGCTAAATAGCCACTAAATTGTTTTGACAAATGTGGATAATCTTGCACAGTTTTAATAGAAGTCTGAATTAACGAATACCCCTCATGATAAAACATCGGTGCGACTAATGAAATCACCCACATAACTCCTACAATCATCAGAACGTAAAAGCTCACTACCCCGATTACGTATGGAATTTTCAAGCGTCGTTCTAGCCAACGCCCCCCTGAAATGCCCAATGAAGCAAAAATGATAATTAACAAAATAACTGGCATAAAAGTACGTGCCCAATAAATCAATGCCATCAAAAAAATTAAAGTTGCATACATCTGCGTTTGTTCACTAAAAAACCAACGCTTTAAATTTTCCATCGCTCTTTCCCCTTAGGTTTTCATGTTTTGTTTTACATTATACTGCGTTTTACTGGATCATTTATTTTTTTCACAATTAGTTCTTATAAAGATCTCCAAAAGAATACCTTTTTTAATCGTTAAGTTCCATTAAAGTGGCTTTAATTCCAAAATGATGCACAGCTTCTTGGTATTCAAGCGGTGTAATTTGTGCAGTCGAACGCATTAGATGGTATTTACCACCCATATTTTCTGATATCGTCCCCGAATCTAATAAGCCATTGCGTAAATAGAAACGGTAACGGGCTTGCCGAAGCTCCTCATTTTCAGCATTTTCTCCGATTAATTCACATTCCAAAATTATTCCACCGGGATAAATTTGCTTAAAAAGTGCTAAGGCTTGCGTCCCTATGCCTTGTCCCCGTAGCCGACTATCCATCGCAAAATACAACAAAAAGCCTTTTTCACCTGGTAGTGCATAATGAATAGCCAAACCACACATTTCACCCGCTTGTTCCAGCTGTGATAGATAAATATTTACATTTGCATCCGACAAATCTTGTAAATCAGTCAACGCAATCCGCTCCTCAGCCGGGAACGCTTCTAAATAAATCCGTTCAAAAGGCTGATTTCCTATAATCCGGTCAAGATTAACTAATTCCATAGAACCTCCTAAAATAATTAATCTGCATCAGCAGAGGTATTAATAAATGCTTCCACTCTTCCCGTGTTCTTCTTATATAATTCGTACTTCTTTAATGATTTCAGTTTAGGCTGAATAAAAAATATTATACCATTTATTTTCAAACAACGCGGGCGCCGCAACCTCCACTTCACTCTAATAAATTTCATAAATTCGTGGTTATTTTTACTGAAATCCGCTATACTAAGTAGTGTATACGGGGTCGTTCCGGAATCGACTGATACTGTTTGTATTATTACTGCGTTTAGGGGTTGTGGCCCTATAATCCACTCAGAAGAATTAACTGCAAAAAATTCAAATAATTTGGCTTTCGCTGCCTAAAAACCAGCGTGCCTAACCAAGCTGAAATCTAATCACGGTTTCAAATTGGTCATTATAAACGTGATTTACGCCTGCTTTTTTACATCTGGAAAAAGCTTGAATAAGATAATCAGATTAGTCAAAATGATGGCCTAGTTTGAAGGCCTGCATGCGACGAAATTTAAATGTTCAAACTATGAACGTAGATGTAATAATTACAAGGTGTTAGGACAGGGGTTCAACTCCCCTCGGCTCCATTCTTAAACGTTGAACGCGTTGGCACACAAGCGTTTACAAAGAATTCGATTATTTAGGTACAAAGACAGGTCCTCAACCTGATAATAGTTAAAAAGGCTTATTGATTTAATAATCAATAAGCCTTTTTATTTAACTACCTTGAAGGAGCAACGTATAACGATCAATCTCTTTGACAAATCAAATCTTACTTATAATTTTGCTCTAAATAATCAATAGAAGGCTTAGCCAAGACGTCAGCTTGTGGATTATTATCTTTTCCATTCAAGACTGAATTTTCAACAATATATAAACCAGTAAATTTATTATTTTGGGCGTCATGTACCGATACTAGCGCATTTTGGTTATTATTACCCGTCTCCGCAGTTCCCGTTTTGGCAGCTAATTTAAAGCCATCATTATAAAGCGCATGTGCATACCCGTCTGCATTTTCGACAATCCCTAATTCATCATCTAAAATTGTCTTTACATGTTCAGAAGTTGCCACATCCTTAATTACTGTTGGCTTTTTATTATCCATCAATAACTTAGGCATCACAATTGATCCATCATTATCTAAGAAGTTAAACATCGTCACCATTTCAATTGGTGTGACGGACATTTCACCCTGACCATAAGCACTATCTACTAATTGCTTATCGTTTTCTAATTTACCACTATTGCTATAAGAAGGGCTAGCCATATTCAATGGTAATTTGTAATCTCGTCCAAATGTAAATTTATCGTGCAGCGCTTTTTCAAATTTATCACGACCAACCTTTAAAATTTCTTGCGCAAAATAAACATTATCCGAATGTTGTAAGGCAGTTTGTAAATTAACATCTACATCTGAATTAACCCGCGTCACGTTATATGGCGTCCATTTTTTACCCTCAATATGATGCACTTCATCCGGATTCAAAGTGCCATTTTCCAGCCCAATCGCCGCTGAAACTTGCTTAAAGGTAGAAGCCGGGGCATAACCTTTATTAAAACGCTCCATAAATGGATAGTCTTGATTATTAGCTAAACTACTATAATCTTGCACCATCGTTTCTTGTGCGAAAGATGGGGATGAGACAACCGCTAATAATTCACCCGTTTTCGGTGCTTGAATGACTGCTGCACCAGGCTTACCGGCAAAGCCATCATACGTTGTCTGTTGCAGGTTAGCATCGATAGTCAGCTTAATATCTTCACCCTTTTCAAATTTTCGATTCAACAAAACCTTGTCAGGAGTGCCATTTTCATTCAAAATTTGATATTTAACAGCTTCTTTACCGCGTAGGCGTTGATCTAAGCTCTTTTCTAGACCGGCACGTCCAATGATATCATTTCCACTCAAAGACGGATTTTTAGCTACATCATCAGCCGTCGCAGTCCCTGTATAGCCTAATAACAGACCGAAAGCAGCCCCCTTGGGGTAAGTGCGCTCGTAGGCCGTTTGCACCGATGCCCCATCATTTTCATCATCCCCTTGGTAGTCGTCATCTGTTAAATTTTTAACAGTATATCCCCAATCTGGATGATCATGATACGCATTGATGCCCTTGGCGATTTCATCTCCTGAAACATTATACTTGTTTGCGACATCGGCAACTTTAGTTTGATCAATGCTACCATCATCATTTATAAAATAGCGCGGAACAATTTTTAAAATTTTCGTAGCTTGATTGCCCGCTAATACTTCACCATTTCGGTCTAAAATTTCACCACGCTCACCACCATCTTTAAAGATGTTCAATTTTTGCGATTTATGTAGCCCCGGAATAATTAAACTATTACTATAAACAATGGTGGCCTTTTTATCCTTGACCTCAATGGGTACCCGATATTGTTGATCTTTAATTACCCCAATTGGCGTCGTTAAATCCGCTCGATATTGTAATAAATATTTATGTGCACCCTGATGTACCGTTTTAATATCAGTAACTTTAACCTTATTAATCCCTAAATATTTAAAATCAGCGTTCATTTTTTCCGCAGGGTCCTTGGTTGATACGCCGTTTTGTTTTAAGCTAGCTTGATCAACTTGTTTGAACAATTTTTGATAATCACGTCGTTCAAAATTCTCTGCATATTGATGAGCAAATTGTTTTGCCTGACCATTTTCAGTTGCCGATGATTGATAATACCACCAGCCTAACCCACCAGCTATTATCAATGCCGTAACCGTCCCACCTAATATCCAGCCCTGTTTTTTTGTAACCATACCCTACCCCTATTTAAACCTTTTTTACCTGATTAAATTTAAGACAATCATACCGCATTTTAGATAATTTATAAAACACTTTTCATAAATTCTACACCGATTTTCGCCAATCAAAAAATTCACAATTTAAACATTACTTGGTAAATTTAAGCCTTTATCAGCCCATCTTAACGAGTTTTACATAATACGCATCACCAACTAAAATGGTTCTTCCATCAAAAAAAGATGGCACCAAATGCCATCTGTTTTTTATTTAGCATATTCTACTGAACGTGATTCACGTATTACTGTCACCTTGATATGACCTGGATAATCCAAATCATGCTCAATTTGATTCTTAATATCACGCGCCAAAACCGTAGCTTCAACATCTGAAATTGCGGCAGGCTCAACCATCACGCGAATTTCGCGTCCGGCTTGAATAGCAAAGGACTTTTGAACTCCATTAAATGCGTTCGCAATTCCTTCTAATTGTTGGAGTCGTTGAACATAATTTTCTAACGATTCAGAACGTGCTCCAGGGCGCGCCGCTGAAATTGAATCAGCTGCCGCAACTAAGACGGCAATATTTGATTCAGGCTCCACATCCCCATGATGAGATGCTATGGCATTAATAACAGTTGCTGGTTCGTGGTACTTGGTTGCCAATTCAACACCCAATTCCACGTGTGAACCATCCACTTCATGATCAACTGCTTTACCAATATCGTGTAGTAATCCTGCGCGCTTCGCAAGCGTAATGTCTTCACCTAACTCAGCTGCCAACAAGCCGGTTAGTTTTGCAACTTCAATCGAGTGAACTAAGACATTTTGTCCATAACTAGTTCGATAATTCATACGACCAATCGTCTTAACCAAATCTGGATGAATATTATGGAGTCCCAAATCAAAGACTGTTTGTTCTCCAACTTCTCGAATATGTTCATCCATTTCTTTCCGTGCTTTATCAACGGTCTCTTCAATCCGAGCGGGATGAATCCGCCCATCAGAAATCAACGTCTCTAACGCACGTTTTGCAATTTCACGTCGAATTGGATCATATCCACTAAGAACGACCGCTTCTGGCGTATCATCAATAATTAAATCAACTCCAGTTAAGGTCTCCAAAGCACGAATATTACGGCCTTCACGTCCGATAATCCGACCCTTCATGTCATCATTTGGTAAGGTTACGACTGAAACCGTCGATTCCGCCACCATATCAGCAGCGGAACGTTGGATTGCTTGAACGACCAAACTTTTAGCACGTTTATCCGCTTCAGCAATCGCTTCTTGTTCACTCTCTTTGATTAACTTCGCGCGTTCACCAACTAAGGATTCTTTCGTTTCAGCTAAAATCACATCTTGAGCGTCAGGACGGCTCATGCCAGCCACTTCAACCAATTTATCTTCTCGATCTTGTACCAACTGTTCAGCATGTTGTTGTTTATCTTTAACACTTTGCCGCTGTTGTTCAAGTTTCGTTTCTTTATCGGCAATCGTTTCTTCCCGTTTTTGCAAAGAAGCGTCTTTCCGATCTAGCACCGATTCACGACTTACCAAACGTTCTTCTTGAGTCTGCAATGCTTGGCGCCGGCTCTGAAGTTCAGTTTCCACTTTTGCTTGGTATTGTTGGCTTTCATCACGCGCTTCCACTAAGGCACTTTGTTTCATGCTCTTGGCTTCCATTTGTGCTTGTTTCGTGATATCTTCTGCAGCTTGGTGTGTTTGCTTTAAACGATTCTCAATTTTCGTCTTTGTGAAAATCGTTCCACCAGCACACCCAATTACGATTGCGACAAGCGACGCAAGGATGATCCATATAACGTTCATCACTGTCTCCTGTCTAGTAAGTTAATTGATTCAACTTATTATAATTACTTTCTTTTGCGCTTTTTAACACCCTTTAATTTTAGTCGCTTTCCTATGTGGTGTCAATAACTGAACTGACCTTTTAACAAACGCATTTTGCCTAATTAGTTGCGCGTTTGATAGACTAAAATCATAGAAATAATTATTCGAATCCCTAGAGCAAATAATGGAGCTAAAATAATCAAATTACCTATAATTAATCCCAAAATCAACCCAAATAATAGCAAAATAATTGTTAGCACATTGAGCCAACGCAAATTTCGATGGCTTATTTTCACAAAGTCATCAGCAGCTTGCAAAACAAATTTCAATTGACTTAAATCATTCATTTGAATATCGACAAAAGGGAGACTATCTCCGATTTCAATCATAATTCGATCAGGCATGCCACTTGGAATTTGTTGATTCGTAATCAACAGCGCATCCTTTCGTGACAAGTAGGTTAACTGCATGGCAATTTTGGCACTTGGACTTAAACCGGCTTTCACTACATTCGCACTATGAAAAATTTCAGGCAAATCACGCACCGAGCCTGATGCATCAGCCGAGATTACTTGGGTCTTAATTTTACGCTTCGTCAATTCATGGTCAATATCAAGTAATGAAAATTTCAACGGAGTGCCATAATTAATGACCCCAATCACCTGAATTCCATCTACAATATATGAAACTGAATTGCCAATAGCTTGATAATTCGCTAAAACTTCTGGGTTGACCGCGTAATTTTTTAAAGCTTCCCGCGCTGAAATCACCGAAAAACGTTCTTGGTGTATGACCCCTGAAATTCCTACTAAGTTAACTTTTTCTGGCTCACTAACTTCACTCGCCGAAATTCCCCGCGTTTTTGCATAGATTGCAAATGCGCTTGATAAGGGGCTCGCAAAATTATCTAACAATCCCGCTGCAATTCCAATCACATCATTATCACTATACCGATCATCTAAACTTTTCACAGAATAAATCTGTGCAGAATTTTCAGTCAAAATACCAGATTTTTCAACAACCATATTTTTAATTCCTGGTAATTGATTAAAAGCCTCCCAACGGTTCACTTGCACCCCCAAATTGGTCAGATGGTTTTTGACTTTTAACCGCTGATATTGCGAAATCATCGTTGACCAACGTACATCAGTAATTAAAATTACCGTTATCAAAGCTGACAAGCCGGTCATTAAATTAATCGTGAGGCTAAAGAAAATTAAGCCATACAAGGCAATAATCCAGGTGACAAAATTCATTCCCACTAAATTACGCTGATCTAAAGTCGTCAACTGATCTAATGGTTGTAGTTGAAAAATGTCAATCACAATTAGTAACAGCGTCACACCTAGCAACATAATAGGTAGAATGACCCACGCATTATTTTTCGCACAAAACAACGTAACTAACCAGAGCACCAACCAGCTAAAAACACCTAGCATTGCCCACCCGACTTCAATTGCCAAACCAGACTCAGCCTGACGCCATTGACGATACATCTGTACGATTAACAACAACAAAATAGCAAAGCTAATCCCCGCTAACACAGGATAGCCATACGGAAGCCAATTTTCTGGTATTTGCCATTGGTGCTGGCGCTGTATTAACGGCCATACTACTCCGCTTAAAATAGTCATTAATCCAATGGCGATTATATAACGTAAGTTTTTAAACTTCATTATTAACGCTCCTAATTTTTTTATAATTCATCTCTATGTATTAGAGTATAGCAAATTTCATTTTAATCTTGGGCAGGCTTTAACAAACCTTATCAAGTTCGGCATCAGTCTGTAGTATCAAAATACTGCTTTTTAATTTTTAATCAAAAAAATCACCGTTGAAACAATATCAACGACGATTTTTTACTGAATATATGATTGCGGGAGCAGGATTTGAACCTACGACCTTCGGGTTATGGGCCCGACGAGCTACCAGACTGCTCCATCCCGCGATAATAAAAAGGAGAATGTGGGATTCGAACCCACGCGCCGGTTTCCCGACCTGACGGTTTTCAAGACCGTTCCCTTCAGCCAGACTTGGGTAATTCTCCATAGCGTTATTTCATAACACATTTAATATTATCTTATATTGCCATTATTGTCAATATTATTTATAAATCTATTAAAAAAATAATTGCACCAATTAAACAACAGGCTTAGTAATANATTCTCCATAGCGTTATTTCATAACACATTTAATATTATCTTATATTGCCATTATTGTCAATATTATTTATAAATCTATTAAAAAAATAATTGCACCAATTAAACAACAGGCTTAGTAATAATACGCCACTAGAACCGATGATTGTTAAATGTAACTGGGGAAAATCATAAATCAATAACATCAAAACTATTAAATTTAGCCCCCACCAGACCAGATAATCCAACCAGTTTTTAAGCCAACCTTTTCGTAATAGCTGTAAAACTTGTATACTAGCATCTAAAGATGATTCGCCAATTATCAGGTGGGCTTGTTTTTCCCGCGGAAATGGTAATGATGTATCAGCCAAACTAATCCCTAAATCAGCTAATTGTAATGCTAATTGATCATTACGGCCATCCCCTAAATAGATGACTCGCCCTTGCTTTTGATAAGCTTGCACCACTTGCGCTTTCATTTGTGACGTTAAATCGGCAGCGATAACATCTAACCCAAGTTGAACCCCCACTTGATTAGCATTACTGTCATTATCCCCCGTTGCCATCACGGTTACCCAATGCCAACGTTTAACCAACTGGACCAGCGCTCGTGCTTGAGGCTTTAATTTTTCTGTCAGACAAATTTCAGCTAAAATCACTTGCTGATTTTTCACTAAGTAGCTCATCGTTTTCCCATTATTCTTCAGTTGTGGTTCAAGGCCCAATTGGCGTACTGCACTCCGACTAACTAAGACATAATGATTACCTTGCCAATCTGCCCCAATTCCCATCAAAATCTTGCTCCATTGTTTCAATGGCAATACTTCACCACCATTCGCTCTAGCGAATTGATTAATTCCTTGTGCAACTGGGTGATTTTGATTTTCTTCTAAGGATACCAGTAAGGACCAAATTAAATGTTGATCTACTCCCGGTTTAATCGTGACGAAATCAACCTCAGCCATGGGTTCCGTCAGAGTTTCTGTTTTATCTAAAATCACATACTCAAAGCCCTTTAACTGCAAAGCGACTGCTAAATTTTGACTGGCAACCTGTAGCTGCCTTAATTTTTTACCAATATGATTTACTAATGCCTTTGAACTAAGCTCCGTCCAAGGTAAACTCCGTAAGATTAACCAAGTAATCAACAATCCCAAATAATCTTTGCGAGAGCAGCTCAAAATCAACAGCATACCCAAGATTGTCGTACTTTCTCGGACTATCACTTGCAGATTCCATTCAAATTTTAATACATCTCCTCGTAATAAATGCATTTCATACATCATTTGGCCCATCAACAGAACCCAAGTACAATTAAGCCAAAGAAACTCCGTAGTATTTTGGGTGATGGCCGCCTGAATTAAAAGTAAATTTCCTGCTAACCAACGCCAAAGGCTCTCCAAAAACCAACTTCTCGTCCACATTAACCAGGCATACGCACTTAAAACGACCAAGCCTACTAAGCTCAGCAGAATCATCATAATTTGTTGCCAAAAAGGGCTCACCCATTCGTAATTAAAACCGTGTAAAATTGATTGTCCCATTAAAATAAACAGACTTAATCCACCAAAACACAAAATCATTTGCAACATCCACTGACTTTTTTTTAAAGCCTGAACTAAATGTTTACTAACAAGTAAAGGATGTTTGAATGGTGCTGATTGTTTTGCAATTGCAGGCAATGTTGCCTGTGAATTTGTCATGCGTGGCCAATGTGATTTTGAAGCAACTTTACTTAACCAATTTGCATGTTTATCAGATTTAGTCATCATTCATCCCTCCTTGTCAAATTTGTTTCTATTGTATCATGTTGGTTTATCTCATACCGTAACTATCTGTTTATAATTTTTTTAACTTAATACTACATACCATGTGTCACCTAGAAGGTAATCAAACTGTCCATCAAATTCTTTTGCGTAGCCAGTAAATTTAAAAAAGTCCCTTATTCAGATTCCCTTTTGTTCGGATTTCCATGGACTCCCACTTATATTGCTATAAGCGAAGAAATGAAAGAAACCACTACGAATATTTTTACTAATTTAGTTAACTTCTAAAACTACTAAAAAATTAATATAAAAAATACACAGTTGATGTGCATTCAATTCGATTCAGATATATGTATAAACAAAAGAAACCCTACCAAATCAACGCTTACGTTGACTTACCGGGGTTTCTAAATCTTGATGATGCGGGCGGCGGGGGTCGAACCCGCACGGTATTTCTACCACAGGATCCTTAGTCCTGCGCGTCTGCCAATTCCGCCACGTCCGCAATTATCTATCTTAGATAACTAACATAGATAATTCTATCAAATTCAAGCTCATTTTTCAATGTGTATTTTCTGAAACTTGATCTTGAAAGAGGGTCAGACCAATTCGTTCGCGTTGAATATCTACATTTAAGACCCAAACGGTCACGACATCACCCACCGCAACATGATCATGTGGATTAATTTTACCGCGTCGCTGCTGCTTGGATACCATATTATTCACATGAATTAGGCCGTCTTCGTGCACGCCAATATCAACAAAAGCCCCAAAATCAACCACATTTCGCACAGTACCTTGCAGTTGCATCCCAGGCTGTAAGTCCTTAAGCGATAGAACGTCCGTCCGTAAAATAGCTCCCGCTGATGTCGCTCGGACATCACGGCCCGGATGAAGCAATGAATCTACAATATCCTTTAAAGTTGGTAGTCCAATTACCAACTCCGCCGCAACGGCTGGCTGAGCTAACATGGTAAGCTGTTGCTTTTGCTGCTCAACCGGTTGACTAATATCAACCTTTTTTAACAACTTCTGGGCAACAGCATACGATTCAGGATGAATATCTGTATTATCTAAACGATTGATTCCATCAGGTATCCGTAAGAAACCAGCCGCTTGTTCAAAAGCTTTGGGTCCTAATTTTGCAACCTTTTTTAGTTCATTACGCGTTTTGAAAGCTCCGTTTTGATCCCGATATGCAATAATATTTTGCGCCGTTGTCTTATTCAAACCGGCAATATGCAACAAAAGTTGGGGTGAGGCAGTATTTAAGTTTACCCCAACTTGATTGACCGCACTTTCCAAAACTTGATCCAATTCTTGAGTCAACTCTTTATCAGGCAAATCATGTTGGTACTGCCCCACGCCGACCGCCTGAGGATCAATTTTAATTAACTCCGCCATCGGATCTTGCAAACGCCGGGCAATTGAAATCGCAGAACGCTGCTCAACTGGCAAATCAGGGAATTCTTGCCGAGCGATATCAGATGCAGAATAAACAGATGCCCCCGCTTCATTGACCACGACATACTTCAAATCAGGCAAATCATGCTGAATGATATCAGCAATAAATTGCTGTGATTCACGAGAAGCAGTCCCGTTCCCAATCGCCACTAAGGTTACTTGATATTTTTGAACTATCTCTATAATCTTTTTTTTAGCCCCAACTGGATCATATTTGGCCGCTCGATGTGGATAAATCACCGCTTTATCTAGGAATTTACCATTCTCATCTACGACCGCTAACTTAGACCCCGTTCGGATTCCAGGATCAAAGCCAAGAACCACTTGCCCACGCAATGTTGGCCCCATCAATAGATGATACAAATTTTGCCCAAATACATGAATGGCATCCGCATTGGCTGTTTCCGTTAATTCCTTGCGTAATTCTCGCTCAATTGCCGGACCAATAAAGCGCTTATAAGCATCATGTGCCGCTTCCACTAATAAATCAGCTGCCCAACCATGTCGCTGCCCAACTAACCGAAATTTCAAATAACGTTCAATTGCATCTTGATCAACTAGGATATTAACATTTAAAATCCCCGTCTTTTCACCTCGATTCAAGGCTAAGATTTGATGATTTTGAACGTTTTGAATTCGTTGTTGAAATTCATAATACAATCGATAAATACCTTTAGGGTCTTCGGCTGCCGCTTTCTTTTTCAAGTGCGCAACAATTTGTCCATTTTTTTGCGTATAATTGCGAATCCAGGCCCGTAAACCAGCATTTTCTCCAATCACTTCCGCAAAAATTTCGTGAACTCCAGCCCGCACATCCGCCAAGTCATTTAAACTACGGTCAGGTTGCACGTATTCCGTGGCCACCGCTTCAAAACTTTGGCCAGGAAAAGTCTGTACTAATTGCGCTAATGGCATTAAACCAGCTTCTTTAGCAACAGTGGCTTTGGTTCGCCGTTTTTGCTTAAAGGGGAGATAAAAATCTTCCACACCTTGCATCGTAGTTTGCGCATTTAATTGTTGTGCCAATTGCGCCGACCATGCCCCCTGTTCCACCAATGTTTTTTGCACGGTAACTTTACGCGCTTGCAAATCTTCTAATTTCTTCGCAGCAGCCTGCACATCCCGAATTTGTACTTCATCTAAATTGCCCGTCGCCTCTTTTCGATAACGCGCAATAAAAGGAACTGTATTCCCAGCCTTTAATAAATCGAGCGTGGCTTGAACTTTAGTTTGTGGCAGGGTCAAGGTTTGAGCGACTTCGGGAACTACATCTACCGCTTTAAGTTCCGCTATCATTATTACATCACCGTTTGAAAAGCACGCCGCGCTTCTTTCATAAATTCTTCCATCAAATTATCTTGATCAATTTCTGATTGATTAAATGCTGCTTCATCAATCGTTTGATCGGTGATATTTAAAGCCCCCGCCATTACTTTCGTGGCTTCGTAATATTGTCGAAAGGTTTTTTGCATAGCACCATGCAACCCAATTAAGCGAACTGGTGCCTTCATCTGGTCTAAAGTATCTGCCACTGCGGCGTATACTTCAACGACATCATCAAACTCAGCTGAAATTTCAGCAAATTCAACCTTAGGCATGTCGGCCACGGTTCCAGCTTCAATGGCCGCCTTCAATTTTTCAAAATAAGGTGCAACATTCGTTCCTGTTGTTTCAGTCTCCTGCAACTTATCAGACAATTGCATTGCGTATTCGCGCGGATTAGCAAATTTTTTCTTCATCATCATTCCCTCGTACTTCTATTTTTTTATTTCATTTTTTAAACAAAAAAGGTTGAGTTAACCCTCAACCTTTTATATTATACATGATTAACCTTTGTTAAAAAAACGGCGTTGAATAAATTTAATAATCTCGACAACTGGAATAATCGTAAATGAAGCACCCAAAACAATTAGCCATTGATGCCAATCTAAGTGTGTCACATGGAAGAGTTGGTTAAAGCCAGGTACAACAATCGTCACCGCCAAAGCAATTATTGAGATTAAAATAGCCCAATTAAAGGTCTTATTACGCCAAGCGCCAACCGTAAAGATTGATTGATAAACTGACTTCGTATTAAAGGCATGGAATAATTGAATCAATCCCAATGTCGCAAAGGCCATGGTTAATGCATCTGCGTGGGCTGCCCCACTAGCGGCATGTACTGGATACGTAATGCCAAACCAATAAACCCCTAATGTGATCAATCCTTCAATAATTCCTTGATAGATAATGGTGCTCCCCAGCCCATTCGATAGAAAATCACTCTGCCGACCACGTGGCTTTTGTTTCATAATTCCGGGTTCGACCGGTTCCATCCCCAACGCAATCGCTGGGAACGTATCAGTTACCAAATTAATCCATAAAATATGGACCGGTGCTAGGATATTCCATCCCATCATCGTCATCACGAAGAGAGTCAAAACTTCACCCAAATTAGCAGACAACAAATATTGAATGGATTTTTGAATGTTAGAGAAGACTTTGCGTCCTTCCCGCACTGCATTTACGATTGTCGCAAAATTATCATCGGCCAAAACCATGTCCGCAGCGCCCTTTGACACTTCCGTCCCTGTAATTCCCATAGCAATTCCAATATCAGCAGCTTTTAACGCAGGTGCATCATTCACCCCGTCTCCAGTCATAGCAACCACCTTATTTTGTGCTTGCCATGCCTGCACAATGCGCACTTTATGTTCAGGTGCAACACGCGCATAAACACTGTACTGACCAACATTAGCCTTAAATGTTTCCTCATCCATGGCATCTAAATCAGCTCCAGTAATAACCGCTTCACTCCCTTGACTATCATCCAAAATACCAAGGCGACGTGAAATAGCTTCCGCTGTCACCTTATGGTCACCGGTAATCATCAAAGTCCGGATTCCAGCATGCTTGGCTTCCGCTACTGCTCCAGCAACTTCGCCACGCTCAGGGTCAATCATGCCGACCAAGCCGACAAATGTTAAGTCTTGTTCAACTAATGCTGAAGTTAATTGATTCGATGCAGGCAATTCATCGAGCATTTTATAAGCAAACCCTAAGACCCGCAAAGCATCTTGAGCCATCGCCATATTCACGGCTGCAATATGCTTTTGATCATCCTCAGTCATCTTGACCACTTGATTTTGCTGCAAACGCGTTGTCGCCTTTTGCAAAAGTTCATCCGGCGCCCCTTTAACTGTCACCATGAACTGATTACCAAAGGGATGAATGGTTGTCATTAACTTTCGTTCAGAATCAAATGGAATTTCCGCAACTCGTGGGTATTGCGAGAATAATTGCTTTAAATTGCGTCCCTGAGCTTCATTAAAAGTAATCAATGCCGTTTCAGTAGGATCACCTAATTTTTCACCTTCAGAATTAATTTTAGTATCATTATTTAATGCTAATAAATCAGCCAAACGTTCAGCTGAACCAGCGACAGGTGTATCAGCTGTAATTAAATTTTCATCAACATAATACTTCTCAACCGTCATTTTATTTTGCGTTAAAGTCCCCGTCTTATCAGAACCGATAATCTGGGTTGATCCTAAGGTTTCAACGGCTGGTAAGCGTCGCATCAAAGCATGTTGCTTAGCCAATTGTTTGGTTCCTAAGGCCAAGGTAATTGTCACAATCGCTGGCAAACCTTCTGGAATCGCCGCAACAGCCAAGGAAATCGCCGTCAATAACATATCAACCACTCGATTACCACCCGACACTTCCGGCGCCCGAAACATTCCTACAATAAACACAATCACGGCAATTACCAAAATTAAATAAGTTAAAGACTTTCCAAGCTTTGAAAGATTAACTTGTAATGGTGTTTTAGTTGTTTCCGTCGTATCCAACATTCCGGCAATATGTCCAACCTCAGTTTGCATTCCGGTTCCAGTAACAATCCCAACACCACGCCCGTAAGTTACGTTGGAATTCATAAAGCCAAGATTAATCCGATCACCCAAAGGCAAATCATCAGCAGTCAGCGTTTCGGCTTGCTTTTCAACAGGCACTGATTCACCTGTCAAAGCTGATTCCTCAACCTTCAATGAAGCTGACTCAATCAGTCGCATATCAGCAGGAATAACATCCCCAGCCTCCAAGCTTACAATATCTCCAGGTACCAATTCATTGGCCGCTAAAGTTTGAATCTTACCATCCCGTAAAACATTGGCGTTTGGGGCCGACATCTTTTGTAGCGCTTCAATCGCCTCGTCTGCCTTAGCTTCTTGATAAACACCAAAGACGGCATTCAAAACCACCACCGTCATAATAATAATCGCATCCGCTACTTCACCAGTTAACCCAGCAATCACCGCGGCCACGATTAAGACAATAATCATAAAGTCTTTAAATTGATTTAAAAACTTTTGCCATAAGCTTGTCTTCTTCGTCCCCTTTAGTTGATTGGTCCCAAATTCGGCCAATCGCTTTTGGGCTTCCGCGGTCGTTAAACCGACCTTTGCATCACTGCCCACTTCAGCAAACACTGCTTGCACACTTTTTTGATACAAAGGCTTTGTTTGTTCTTCTTTCATCCTATCCCTCCAAGATTAAATCTGCTTGGACCACCAGGAGACATAAAAAGACTCATAGTGGCGCCAAAAAGCCACCATGAGTCTCACATTTTAAGGATCACCGGAATACAAAATGTATTCTTGTTGACGATGAGACCAAGAATTAATTAAAATTCTCCGTTACTCCCTCATGATTTTTTCTAATTTATTTAATTTTATCATATTTAAATCTAATTTTCCAATTACTTAATATTTTATTTAACAAAAAAAGCCGGAGCATAAATACTCCAGCTTTTTAAATTGTAAGGTTTAAATTAGTCCTTAACAACGTTAACAGCTTGCAATCCGCGAGCCCCTTCTTCAACGTCGAAAGTAACTTTTTGTCCTTCGTCCAATGACTTGAATCCATCAGTTTGGATAGCTGAGAAGTGTACGAATACATCCCCACCATTTTCGCGTTCGATAAATCCGAATCCCTTGTCTGCGTTAAACCACTTTACTGTTCCTTGTTCCATGTCTGAAACCTCCTTGGCACATGCCATATATAATAAATCAAAAATCAACGTGCCATACATTTGGTAAAACATAAAACAAAATTGCTTTTTAACTCGCTTTTTATTATAACACCAACTAATTTATAAAGATACATTTTAATCACGTACTTTTGTATTTTATTTCCAAAGGTCCATTCCTACGCTGTTTTTAGTCACCAACTTCATCGAATTATAAAACCAAATTTCTATTTAACATTAAAGTGATAAATTTTCCCATAATTACGATCCAAAGCGACATCCATTTGCAAAGTTTTTTGGTTATAAACGGAACTCCATTGTGTTACTAATGGCCTTCCATCAGGATATTTCTTATTAGATTGCGCTGCTTGTAAGATCTGCATCGCCTCAGGCATGCTCATCACTCCCTGCTTCTTAGCGAGGGCATGATCAGCAATCGCATATCGATCTTGCCCACTCCCTTGATTATATTTCTCAGGGGTCAGATAGAAATTAGTAAGCACTTGATATTTTTTATCCATTGGTAAAATTTTCATTTGATTATCAACATACTCGACTACAACACTCTTTCCTGATTGATCTGCAATTTGGAAATGAAAGGCTGAACGTGCCGAACTATTCATATCATATTGTTTTAATAAATGAACCGCTTCATCCACATTTTTAGCTTGATCCAATAACATCCGTAAAGCAATGGTTGTTGTCACACCTTTTTTACCAGTATCTTGTTTTGTCGGTTGATCAGCCAATCGCAAAACCCCCACACTCAAGCCCTTTTCGTTCATCCCATCTAATGGAATATAAGGGGCCACTAGTTCTAACGCTTTTGACATTGGACGATTAATATTATCAGCCTCTACGCCGACTAAACTAGGATCTACCATTGAGATACTTTGATAGCCATGAGATGGCTTGGTTTTCACAATCATCGCCGGTCCATTATCTAAATCATAATTGCGGGCAAACAAATGGTCGCCACTTGGAGTTTGTGCATTAAAAGTTGTACAACCTAAGTTTGGGACATTCACCTGAACTGGCATCCCTTTCAATAATTTTTTAGCCGCAAATTTTGCTAATTCCTGATCGCTGTTCACCCCTTTTTGTAACAATTCATCCAAGGCATAATCTCCTTTATAATTCATTTCATAAAAGGGCTTATCATTAATTTTTTTCACCGTCGCCAAAGTTACTAACTCATCTTTAAACAACAGACCAATCCCTAAAATCAATAATACCAATAAAATACCTAACCATTTTAGTCCACGTTTCATGCTCATACTCCTAATTTTCAAGGTCTCACCTTTGTAATTATCTGGTCGGCTCTACCGAGTTAACAAGATATTTTTAAAGTATAACGCATTTACTTTGAAAATAGAATAATTTTATCTTGCGATATTTCGATTAACTTATAAAAATATAAGTATTTTCATCTCATCTAAACTTGAAACCCTTATAATTTACTTAAAACTTAGAATATTTTGCGCTTGCTGCCAATCATGAGCTAACAGCGTTGCTACGGGCTGCTCCTGATGTAATAGTCCAGAAATTTGCCCAGCCATAATTGCCCCTTGGTCCATATCACCTTGTAAAAAGGCTGCTTGATGCCGACCACGCATTAATTTCATCAATTCCTCTGCACTCGCGCCTTGCTGCACCAATTCATGATACTGCTGCGTCAACGAATTCTTTAGTGTCCGCAAAGGGGTACCTATTTCAACTTCAGTCACATCAGTATCAATATCGCCAGCTTGCACCAAAGCCTCCTTGTAAGCAGCATTAATTGGCGCTTCTTGCGTCAGTAGAAAGGCCGTCCCCATCTGCACCCCTTGAGCGCCCAAGGCTAATGCTGCTGCGATTCCACGTCCATCGCCAATGCCACCCGCTGCAATTACTGGAATCTGAACTGCATCAACAACCTGTGGTACGAGCGCCATAGTTGTCATATTACCAATATGACCACCCGATTCTAAGCCCTCCGCAATCACCGCAGCTACCCCTAATTGTTCCATTTTCCGGGCTAACTTCACCGAAGGGATCACCGCTAAAACCTGAACCCCCGCTGCTTGTAACTTTGGCATATATGCTTTAGGTGTCCCAGCCCCGGTCGTCACAAACGGCACCTGTTCTTGAATAATCACATCCACTAACTCTGCAATATTAGCTTGCTTTAACATTAAATTCACTGCAAATGGTTGATTGGTTTGTTCACGCACCGCTTGAATTTCGTGACGTAAAGCTGGACCATCCATTCCCACCGAAGTTAACGTTCCAAGCCCGCCAGCCGCTGAAACAGCAGCGACTAACTCATGTGTTGCTAACCGTGACATGCCACCTTGAATAATCGGATACTTTGTTTTTAATAATTCTGTAATTAGCTGCATTTTACACCTCATTTATTTATTTTTTATTCAACCAAAATTTAACTTCAAACCATTTTTGACTCGAGATAGAAAAAAGTTAGTGCTACCTTCGCAGCTCTAACTTATTGGCCTTAAATTAATTATGAAAAGTGATTTCTTGCCGATCAGCAGGATTATAAGTTTCCAAAACTAGCGAATCAAAATGCAATTCATAAAGCTTTTCTTGTTCAGGATAATGGGAATTTAAAAATCCTTGATTATCTGCAAAGAATGGTTGTACATCAGCCCAAGTTTTCTGTGAAGGGCGCATTGTTACTTGATTCGAATTAATGCGCATCCCCGATTTCATATCAACTGACGTGACAACTGCCACATGCTCATTTTGCGCTAATTCTACTGTTTTAGGGGCATGTGGATCCATGGAAAAGACATACCAAACACTTTCATCGTTGACATCCACCGCAAAAGCAACTAAGCGTGCACTTGGCTGTTGCTTAACTGCAGTCGCTAAATAGACCAATCCATGTGAAGCATCCACAAATTTTTGATAACTAAGCATCACTCATTCCTCCGTCCTGACTTTAGGCTTTTTGAATCAACCCACCTTATTTTATCATAAAAGCGTTTGCATTAAGCGTGTACCATGTCAACATGCGGAATATTATCTTCCAAAAAAACATCCGAAACGGCTTCAAAGCCAAATGAAGCGTAAAATTCACGAAGATAATTTTGCGCCGCAATTTTAATTGGTCGATGCGGATTTAACCGTTTAATCTCATCCAATGTCGCTTGTACAATAGTTCGACCGAAGTGTTGTTTACGGTAAGCACTCGTAACCAAGACCCGTCCAAAACTAATATACTTAGGATTATCGTGGGGGATAATTCGCGTATAGGCCACTAATTGATTGCCATCCCACATCATCACATTCAATGCTTCATAATCTTTCTCATCAATTTCAGGATAAGGACAATTCTGTTCCACTACAAACACGCTAATACGCGCTTGCATAATCCGCACCACTTCTAAAGCCGTTAAATCGGCCGTTTTCTTGATTTCGATTTGGTATTGGGTCATCTTTGCTATGCCTCCGTCTGCTTCTTTTTAATATAGATATTATATCACGCACATTTTTTAATAATTACTTTTATATAGTAAAAAGGTCTTGAATTGCCATTCAAGACCACCTGCGCTTATTAAAATTAACTTTTAATCAACACCATCCATTAATCGCACAACAATTTTAACTAAGAATAACATTAGCAAACCAAGTCCAACTGCTAATAGTCCAAAAATCATGAAGTAACGAATTTCAGTTTGTGCACTGTAGAGTCCGACAAATTGCGCATTCAAAGCTGAACCAACAGCTGCTGCTAAGAACCACAAAGACATCATTTGTGAGTTGAATGCTTTAGGCGCTAATTTAGTCGTAACAGACAAACCAACTGGTGAAATCAACATTTCCCCAATGATAATCAAGGCCCATGAACCTAACAACCATAATGGTGATACGCGTACATCAGTCCCCCACAAAATCCCAGGCAATGTCAAGAGCAAGAATGAAGCCCCAGCAAACATTAACCCAATCGCGAATTTCATTGGTGATGAAGGTGCATGCTTCTTCCATTTCGTCCACAAAGTAGCAAAAATGGGTGTATACAACATAATAAAGAATGGATTTAATGACTGGAACCATGCTGCTGGGAACCATGAATGTTGCGTCCGTTCTTGCGCAAAGGTCGCCAATACAACCGAACCTTGTTCCTCTAAGGCCCAAAACAAAACAGCGCCAAAGAAAAGTGGTATATATGCTAAAACGCGTGAACGTTCTTGCTTCGTAACCTTTTTTGAAGTCAACATCTGAGTAAAATATACCACCGGAATAATCACCGCAATGACCGTAATCAAATTAATGTAGTTTGTAATGCTACCCATGCCGGTCTTTAACATCCCCACCACAATAATTGCTAATACAGCCAAAGCTAAGATCACCTTAATTACTAATGGCTTGATTTCCTCGGGCTGCAAAGGGTCAGCAGGCTTTAAGTCTTTCTTTGGCAAATCTTTTTTACCACCGAAATGATACTGAACTAAACCAATGAACATTCCCACCGCTGCTAAACCAAAGGCCAAGTGGAAGCCAGCATTTTCTTGAACCCATCCAACCAAGAGAGGGGCAATGAATGATCCTAAATTAATTCCGAAGACGAAAATTGAAAAGCCAGCATCTCGACGGCGATCATCGGGGCTATACAAATCACCAACCATCGCTGAAACGTTTGGTTTCAAAAGTCCCGTTCCAATAATAATCAGCACAATTGACCCAAACAAGGCATTAGCCCCAAATGGCAAAGCCAACACAATATGTCCACTCATAATGAACAAACCACCAATGAAGACCGCCCAGTGTGCACCAAGAATCCGGTCCGCCAGATAACCACCCAACGCTCCTGAGAGATAAACCATTGATGCGTAGATGGCCATAATTGATGCGGCAACGGCTCGCGAAATATTTAAATCACCAATCTCAATTAAATGCCACATGTAGAACAACAAAATGGCTCGCATTCCATAGTATGAGAACCGTTCCCACATTTCAGTCATGAAAAGTGTCGACAAACCAATGGGTTGCCCAAAAAATTTGCGTTCCTTTTTAATGCCTTCTTCCATATTCATCACCATTCCTTAACCTTAATATCATTTTTTAATAATGTACTCATTTTAGCAACTTAGTCTTTTTTTAGCAAGGATTAATTTCATTTAAATATAAATTCAATGTAGTTTACGGTACTATCATCCAAAAAACGGCAGTATAATCGAATTGCTCGTTATACCACCATTTTAATTTTTTAGATAGTTTTAAGTATGAAGGAAAATTTTTCTTAATTTCGAAGCGTCCCATAATTAGGCTTATCAATTAAATAACCTTGTCGATATTTTAAATGGAGCTTATCCGCTAATTCAATATCATCAGTGTACTCGAGTTCGGTCACATCAATTGAAAAGCCGTAATACTCGGAAATGCGTTTCCATTCACCCATATTAATATCAACCCAGTGGTCAACTCCAGAAGCACGATACTGAGAAAAGGGGATTTTAATGCCGGCAATATTATGAAACATCCAACGCACCTTCTTGAGGTATTTTTTATTGGATTCAATTTTTTCCAAAATCACATCAACCCCCAACTGTTCACTGACTTGTAGATTATGTTTGATTCGGCGCTTTTCCGCATGCTTAGGTCGATAACCCGGTTCAAAACTAATTTCAATTCGTAAGTCAACGGGATAAATCGTTCCTCGGGCCCAACGAATAAACCATTCGTACCGAGGATCATTCATTTGATTAACCGTGATATTAATAGCTAGAAATTTTTCTGAACGATCGAACCGCTGCAAAACATCGGATAATAATGGAATCATTTCGTATAATGAAAAATTAGCAAAATTTTCGGGGAACTTCCACCGTCCATCGGTAGAATCATAATACCGCAACAACGCTTCTGAACCGACACCAACGCCCTTTTCATCAATAATTTTTTGAATAAAATAGCCATATTTATAGGTCATTGTATTATCCACAGTTGAATAAATGCCTGCTTGCCGTTACGCCCAAAAATAACTACTGAAAATAGCGATGGAAAAAACGACCCCCATCACCAAGATAATGCCAAAAGCAACATATAAAATCATATCGGGCTCCTCCTATTTCTTTAACGACTTACGCGTTGGACTCACCCAAGTTCCATGACCCTTCCCCAACAATGACTGAACCGCGGGAATGAAGGTGACCACAATGGTCAATGGATTGACCATCCATAAAAACAGCATGTAAATCGGTGCGAACAAAAAATATTTAAATTTAGCCGCACTTTGATCCAATAACAACGCCGCTAACAATTGTAAAAAGCCTGAAAATAATTCAAAGGTCATAAAAATAAAACTCAACGAAATTCCATGCCAGACCCGTTCATAATTGCCTTGTAACAAAAAATAAAGCATCGTGATTATAAAAATAATCGTCGTTATCACAAAGAAGAATGACCAAATTACCGAAAGGGTGGTATCAATAAACATAGACAAAACATATCGATATTTAATTGGATGCCGTAAAAACAAATGTGCATTGGTCAACCAAACTTCTGTTCCCCCTTGGGCCCAGCGTTTACGTTGCCGAAAAAGTTCCGATAAGGTTTCTGGCACATTCATATGAAAAATAATATCTGGGGCAAAACGTGGCGTTACTCCGAACAACAAATGATCCCAAGCGATACTAATATCCTCTGTCGCTCGGTCTTGCCGAAAACCTCCCACATCAATTAAAAATTGTTTACGATACATGGTGTTAGCACCACTATACGAGTACATTGAATCATTAATTGCCGTTTGACTGCGTTTAATCACTCCGACAATACTAGAAAACTCCACGGTTTGCGATTTTCCAATTATTTTCGTCCGGTTCTGAACGTCCATATTGGCCGTTACTGCGGCGGTATTCACATCTTCGGCATTAATAAAATAATTCATATACTTCATTAATGAATCTGGCTCCGGTAAAGTATCGGCATCATTACTTAAGATATAATCACCTTTCGCGAAGTTCATCCCAATATTAAAAGCATGCGCCTTCCCCTTATTTTTAACGATTTTGATAACTCGCAAATTTGAATACTCCATCTGCAACCGCCGTAATATTTTATTCGTATCATCCGTACTACCATCATCCATGACCAAAATTTCATAGTTACCATAATTTAATTTAGTGCATAAATAATGAATTGTCTCTTCAATCATTACCTCTTCATTATGAGCTGGAATCATAATCGTAATCATCGGCTGCTGTACTTTAGGGATGCTTTTAAATGCGACTTCCTTACGACCAATCTTAAGCCAACGATAACTTAATGAACCAAAAAACCAGAACATCGCCCCCATCACAGGGTAAAGGCATAGAATTATTAAAATGATACGTAATGCTATCGCTATCGGTCTCCCTTGCATCAACATTTCATCAAAAATTTCACTAATCATCCTAACTTCCATTCGTCCCTATATTTATCCACGATCAACGTGTAAGTAATCTGCTAATTCAGTATCTTCTAAGTTCTGGTCAGGTTGCACTTCATAATAACGTACATTATGTCGCACCGCTTTAATAACAAAGCGTCGTTCCATAAATTGCTCAGTCATTGCTTTTTTATGTATATCATCAATGGAATCAAACGTAGGCCATTTCTCTAAAGTCCCTTCGCGTCGATTATTTTGAATTAAAGTCATTGAAATCGCAAAAATAAACGTAACACTCGCCATAAAGGCCAATAAAAAAATTAAAAACAAAATCTCATGAATTCCCTCAGTATAGCGCCAAAACCCAATGCCATGCCGCTGATGCGTCGCATAATTTACAAAGGATTCAATAGTAATAAAACTTGGGACTAAGACACATCCCCAACTTAATAAGGCAATTATCGTTTGCCTAATTTTCAACCACCAATGACCTGGTTCAAAATACTCATCACTATAACCATATTGTTGATCATCCTTAGCGGAATAAAACAACGTTTCCGCCTGCATATGTTTTTCCAAAGCCACCGCCGGTTCCAGAATTTCAATCTGTACCACTGACGTCTGATTCGTTTGTTTTAAATTCTTATTTTCCATTTGCAACCTCCTTCCTTAAACTAATTTCAATGAAATCGATTTCTTTGTTTTCATTTATTTACATTCATTTAATATATATAAAATATAGTAACTTTTTATACTAAGCCTTTATATTGTAGCACAAACAACTTTTAAAAAGGAGCTGTTTTACAGTTGGATAGTCGTAATATCTTTAGCAACATCATTAGGCACAATTATTAATAAATACATTTTTTGTATATTACGCAATCAATTTAAAGATATTATTGAATTAGATTTACATACTTTATTATAAGACAATTCCATTTAGAAAACGTATAAATTATGATTATTATTAATCACTTTTACAACAAAACCATATCATATTTGATATGAAGAAACCACAAAGAGCAATCTGTTCATAGTATTTATTTTGTAAATTTTTACGAAAAGTATACTCCGATATTATCGCAGAATACTTCATCTTGAAAACTATTCCATTAATTTAAATACCATGGATGATCACGGGTCGTCAAACTCGGTCCTGGTCGACGGATGTTTTTTTCTAAGAGTTATGTATGGTGTTCTAACAATAAATAAAAAGACTCGTCACAAATGACCAGCCTTTTTTAAATTTAATTACTTAGCAATCATTTCTTTGTACTCATCACGAGTAATAATGAGAACATCTAATCAGGTTATCTTCTCCTTCACAAATCACTTTAGAACAATAAAAAAAGACTTACCAAACTAAATTGGTAAGTCCTTATCTATATTAAATTACTTAGCAATCATTTCTTTGTACTCGTCACGAGAAACAACAGAAACTTGACGCTTGTCACGGCCTAAACGACCGAACTTAACAACACCATCAGCCTTAGCATACAAAGTGTCATCATTTCCGCGTCCAACATTTACACCAGGGTAAATATGTGTTCCACGTTGGCGATAGATAATTGATCCTGCTTTGATATCTTGTCCATCAGCACGCTTCGTACCAAGGCGACGACCTGCTGAATCACGACCGTTAGCAGATGAACCTCCACCTTTGTGGTGAGCAAGCATCGTCAAGTTAGTTAAATTCAATTCCATGATTTTATCCTCCTATTATTCGATGATTAGGCAATAGTGTCAATGACAACCTTAGTATAAGGTTGGCGGTGACCTTGCTTACTGTGTGAGTGCTTCTTTGGTTTGTACTTGAAAGTTACAACCTTCTTTTCCTTACCCTGCTTAGCCACTGTTCCTGAAACAGAAACACCATCAACGTAAGGTGCACCAACAGTACCATTTGCAAAGACAACCTTATCGAAAACAATCTTGTCTCCTTCAGCTGCTTCCTTCTTTTCAACGTAAATTACGTCACCGGCAGAAACCTTATATTGCTTTCCGCCATCCTCAATAATCGCATATGACATGAGTATGAGACCTCCTAATATAATATAGTAACAACTTAGACTCACCTAATCCGCAGGGCATACCTTTATAACGGGGTTCGAGTGGTTGCAGTTTGTGGAAGCCACAAACACAACAGTATTATTCTACCTTAAATAGTCTAATCTTTCAAGGATTAATTAAAGGGATTATCATCATCAGTATGATAGTAGTCGAAATTAGAGAATTTACTATATGCTTTTTGGAAAAGCATCTTAGCTGTTCCGCGCGCTCCCGAACGATTCTTTTCAATAATCAATTCAATTGGACCATCCTCATCTTGTTGACCAGCTCCGGTACTCTCACCTTCATCGTTATCTTGCCGATAATAATCTTCACGATACAAAAAGCCAACAATATCCGCGTCTTGCTCAATCGAACCAGAATCACGAATATCAGATAGCACCGGGCGCTTATCCTGACGTTGTTCAACCCCACGTGACAACTGAGCTAATGCAATAATTGGCACTTCCAGCTCCATCGCCATTTTCTTAATATTCCGTGAAACTGATGAAACGGCTTGCTGTTGCGATTCATTGGTCGTTCCTTCCACCAACTGTAAATAATCGATAATTACTAAGCCTAATTGACCTTCTTGTTTTTTTAAGCGTCGTAATTTCGAACGGATTTCAGTAATTTTAATTCCCGCAGTATCATCAATAAAGAGCTTGGTCCCACTTAAGGAAGCCATCGCAATTGTTAATTTACTCCACTCTTCATCCGTCAAAGCCCCACTTCGCATATTTTGTGAATTAATATTACCTTCGGAGGCCAACATTCGATTCACCAACGAAACGGCTGGCATCTCCAATGAAAAAATTGCGACCGGTAGACTTGGATTCATCACCGCCACTTTTTGCGCAACATTTAAGACAAAAGCCGTTTTACCAACCGCTGGACGGGCGGCCACGACAACCATTTCCCCAGGGTGAAAGCCAGTTGTCAGATTATCTAATTCCCGAAAACCAGATGCCAAGCCAGTAATTTTACCATCATTATGCGCATTCCGTTCAATTTGATCAAACGATTCAGTAACCACCGTTTCAATTGAACGAAAATCTGCTGAGCCATCTTCGGTATCGATCCCATCCAACGAACCTGAAACTCGTGCAATCAGGTCTGTCACGGGTTCTAATTCAGAATAACTCGCTTCAGTCCCATCAGCTAAAACATCTAACAATGTCCGCCGTTGAGATTTTTCTTTCACAATTTTCGCATAGGTTTCCGCATTACTAGCAATGGGTACTACCATGCCTAGTTCAGCTAAATAAGCAGCCCCTCCTGAATTCTCGAGTTGATTCATACTGCTTAATTGATCTTGTAAGACCAAAGAATCAATCGGCCGCCCCGCATCATCGAGCGCTATCATCGCTTGATAAATCAATTTATGCCGCGTTTGAAAAAAGTCATGACTTTGAATAATACTACTGACGGTAGTCAAGGTATCAACTGGATCCGTACTAATAAGAATGGACCCCAAGACTGCTTGCTCAGCAAAATTATCTTGCGGAGCGCTTTTATAATCTACAACTTCATCCGCCATTTTCAAATCTTCCTACTTATTGTTCTATCGTGTGCACCCGCAAAGTTGCTTCAACTTGCTTATGCAAACGAATTTTAATATTCCGATAACCTAACGCCCGAATTGGTTCTTTCATATCCATCTTGCGCTTATCAAGCTTAATTCCTAATTGCTTTTGAGCTGCTTCAACGACTTGTTTTGATGAAACAGCTCCAAACAAACGACCATCAGCACCCGCTTTGGCTTTTAACTCAATGACCGCATTGTCGTCCTCCAGCTTAGTTTTTAACGCTTCCGCTGAGGCTAACTCCTCAGCGGCTTCCCGTTCAGCGGCCCGCTTTTGACCTTTCAAGGCTGCCACATTGGTATTTGTCGCTACTTTAGCTTTTTTATTTTTAATTAAAAAATTATTGGCGTATCCATCTGGGACATCCTTAACTTCACCTTTTTTACCGCGACCCTTAACATCTTCTAAAAAGATAACCTTCATCTTCTAATCCTCCATTTCAGCATCTGCTTGATCTTTTTTCAATACTTCATATAGTTCTTGTCCAGCTTCATTAGTGGAAACATCATTTAATTGCGTTGCAGCAAAGCTCAAATGGCCGCCGCCACCCAGTTGTTCCATAATCGTCTGCACATTCTTACGCCCATCTGATCGTGCTGAAATGCCAACCGTCGTGGCATCCCGCCGTGCGACCACAAAGGACCGCTCAATCCCAATAATTTGCAATAATGAATCAGCCGCTTGTGCCACCGAAACTGAATCGTAAATTGTCTGGTCATCAGCAATTACGACGGCATCATCACCAAGAATTTGGGCTTGCGCAACCAATGCTGCGCGTTGACGATAATCTTCCACGGAATCCTTCATAAAGTTTTGAATTAACTTACCATCGGCCCCCACGGAACGCAGATAACTCGCCGCATCAAAGGTCCGCGTTCCAGCCCGAATCGTAAAGGATTTCGTATCCAATTGAATTCCAGACAACAAAGCTGTGGCCTCAATTCTAGATAACCCGCGGCGTTTGCGAGACTGATATTCAAAAAGCTCCGTCACCAATTCAGACGTTGACGAGGCATATGATTCAATATACACCAACAAAGCCTGCTCAGGGAATTCTTCACCCCGGCGATGATGATCAATGACAATTAGGCGGTCCTTCAAGGCAGCATACACCGAACGACTTTCAGTAATTGATTCCTTCGAATGATCTACTAGAATCAATAACGATTGTTCCGTCGCTGCATTCAACACTTCTGAAGGAGTCATTGTAGCATCGGCAGTCTGCGCATCTTCATGCATCTCATTAAGTAATAACCGCATATCAGTATGACGCTTCACGTCTGGATCAACAACGACCCAGGCAGGCTTATTCACCATCTTAGCTAACCGCCGCACCCCTAGCGCGGCTCCCATTGAGTCCATATCATCGCGGGCATGTCCCATCACAAAGACTTGGTCAGCCGCACTCATCAACTCAGTTAAAGCTTGTGAAATCACCCGGGCTCGAACCCGCGTCCGTTTTGCCATCGGGTTAGTTGTCCCACCATAGAAACGCGCGTCTTGTCCTGGCGCCTTAACTACCACTTGATCACCACCACGACCCAAAGCTAAGTCGAGTTGCTTTTGGGCCGAAGTGGCCATTTCGGCAATATTCTCAATTTGATAGGCAATTCCGATGCTTAACGTAATCGGCATATTCTGACTCGAGGTTGATTCACGAATGGTATTTAGAACCTTAAACTTATCCTTTTCAGCCTGACGCAATCCACTCATGTAACCAATTAACATATATTTATCCGAGGCACTCCGTCGAACGTAAATATGTCGTTCATCCATCCAATCGCTCAAAGTCGTCGTCACATGTGTATGCAAAACTGATGATTCAGTATCGCTCAAACGTTCTGATATTTCATCATAATTGTCCAAAGATACAACTCCAATAAACAATTGATTATCTTCAAACCGCTCTTGAACTCGTAACTCTTCGGTCACATCGCGCAAGTACAGGGCTTGTAATTCTGGTTGAACTTCAACTTCAAATTGGTGATCCAACCAATCTAAGTGTTCTTTAAAAGTTGCTTTTTCAGTATCCACGCGCATCTGGGCCTGCTCAATTATATTCATTAAATCTGGGCTAACTTGATTAATTTTTTGATCAATCAGGGACTTTGCACTCAAGCTTTGTAAATACGGGTTAACCCAATTAATTTCATCTTTATCATTATACAAGATTACCCCAAGTGGCATTTGGATTAAAGCTTCTTGTTCTCCTCGATTCACCCGATAAGATAAGCTTGCGATATACTTTTGCGTATTGCTACCAATAATCTTTAACGTATTAAAGACAAACACTAAAGCACAGGCAATGATAGCGACCCATATAATTCCTACCAACCAATTAGCCATAAATGCCAATACGGTCCCACATGCAGCCATGATTGTGACCCATATGGCTAACCAGGTCAATCGCCGATTTTGAAAAAAATCTGGCAAAGCCTGGAATAGACTAAAACGTTTCATTTTTTTGGTCTCTCCTTCACAATAATATCTATTCTATTATACCATGAACCCCCGCATCATTAGCGTGTCTTCTAAAATTAACCCACTTCAACAAACTATTTTCCACATTAACGCCTAATTTCTAACTCACCCTCATTCACCACTTTAAGCAAAAAAGGATGTCCCACAATGGTTCATCCTTTTCAAAATTCTATTTAATTCCAGCGTTACAACAATAACTACACAATCATCCGTTTATCAATAATTTGTCCGACCTTTGATAAGCAGTAATTCAAAACAAAGTATAGGAAGGCTAACATCAAAAACATAGGTACAATTTGCTTTGGATTTTGGGCATAGATAATTTGGGCCCGATAGGTCATTTCTGGCAACATGATAATCGTTGCCAATGACGTATCCTTAATCAAAGAAACAAATTGCGAAATAATTGGTGGAATCATTTTCTTATAAGCCTGTGGCAACAAGATGTACCATAACGTTTGCCCAAAACTTAAGCCATTAGAGCGTGCTCCTTCTGACTGACCTTTAGGGACAGATACAATCCCACCACGAACAATTTCAGCTAACATGGCTGATTCAAAAATTGTCATCGCAAAAATCGTGCTACCAACAACCGAAAATTGTACGCCAATATGAGGCAAAGCAAAATACGTAAAGAAAATAATCAGCAATAATGGTAAATTCCGAATCAAGTCAATCACAAGTCCAACCAGCCAAGATACGTAAGGGATTTTAGCGTAACGGATGATGCCCAAAATGGACCCAATAATGAAACTTAAAATCACGGAAACAACGGCAACCTGAACCGTCACCCACATCCCCTCGAACAGGAAGCGCATATTAATCCATGAATAAGCATGTATAAATTCATTCATCTTCTACCCCTCCTGTACTAATTTATCTTCTAAGTAACGCATGTAATAACTAATTGGTAAAGTAATCACCAAATACAAAATTCCAACGATAATGTATGGATTAAAGGTATCAAAAGTTGTCTGCGAAATTTGATTAGCTTGATACATTAAATCAAAGCCAGCTACAAACGCTAAGACTGACGAATTTTTCACCAAGTTCACAAACTGATTGCCCAAGGGTGGAAGGACATATTTAAAGGCTTGCGGTAACACAATCATCCGCATCGTTTCCCACCAACTCAAACCGTTAGCGCGGCCACCTTCATACTGCCCCGTTGGTACGGCATAAATCCCAGCTTTAACGGTTTCAGCGATAAAGGCGGAAGTATACAAGGTTAAACCAATTGTCCCAGATACAAAACCATTAATTTTAAAAATTCCAGAAACCACAATATAGAAAAACATTGTAATCACCAATAGTGGAATATTTCGTAAGACTTCAATGTATAACCGTGCAATATAATGTGGAACCGGGTGGGGAATCACTTCGATAATCGCAAAGAGTGTCCCAAGAATCAACGAACCAACGAGCGCGATTACACTTGACAACAAAGTCCAGCCAAAGCCCGTTAAGAAGTCCGCTCCATACGTACTAATTAAATGCATCATGATTTCGTCAACTCCTTCCAGTCCATTCCAGGTACCTGACCGAACCATTTTTGAACTAAGTGATCATACGTACCGTCCGCCCGCATTTCCGCCAAAGCGCGATTAATTTTCTTAACTAAAGCTGGGTTCTCTTGGGCAACCGCAATTCCGTATGGTTCTTCAGTAAATACGCCCCCAACTAATTGCAAGTTCTTATCTTCAGCAGCCATCCCCGCTAAAATACTAGCATCGGTCGTCAAAACATCCCCTTGACCCGCTTTCAGAGCGGACAAAGCAGTTGCATAATCTGATAACGCCAATACTTTGGCCTTAGGCGCTTTTTGCTTAGCAATTTCGACAGAGGTTGATCCTTGAACTCCTAATATCGTGACATTTTTATGATTGACATCATTAATATTTTTAAGTGATGAACCTTTTTTCACCAAGAGGGACTGCCCAGCCATCAGATAAGGCTTTGAAAAATCAACAGCTTTAGCCCGCTCAGATGTAATCGACATGGTCGCAATAATCGCATCAATATTTCCATTGCGTAACAAAGGGATGCGCGTCCCCGACGTGACTTCATTAAAAACCGGCTTTGCTTTGGGATCAATTCGCTTTGTCACCTCTTTGGCGACATCTACATCAAACCCTTCAACTTTTCCGGTTTTAATATTCATCAGCCCCATTAACCGGGTATCCGCTTTTGTTCCCCACACCATCTCATGCCGAGTCTCAATTTTATTCAAAACTTGATTCTGCTTTTCAACGGCTTGTCCTGTGCCCGGCCAACTCATGCTTAGCCCCAACACCACAATACCTAGGCCAACCATTTTAAATATTTTTTTCATTTTGTTGTCCCCCTGAACCAGTTTAATCAGTGTCTAATGTTGAATCTGAGATAAGAACTTTTGAGCACGCGGTTCCTTAGGATGATTAAAGAATTCAGCCGTTGGGGCATCTTCCAAAATTTCACCATCCGCCATAAAAATAACCCGATCGGCCACCTGCCGCGCAAAGCCCATTTCATGGGTTACCACCAACATTGTCATTTCTGAATCAGCGGCAATTTTTTTCATAATATTCAAAACATCATTAACCATTTCAGGATCCAAAGCAGACGTGGGCTCGTCAAACAACAAAGCTTTTGGCTTCATTGCTAAGGAACGCGCAATCGCAATTCGCTGTTGTTGTCCTCCCGATAATGACGATGGCATCTTATCCGCCTTGTCAGCCAAACCAACTAGGCTTAACAATTCTTCAGCCGTGGCTCGATTCTCTGCTTCGGCCATCTTCAATACTTTGCGAGGCGCTAACATAATATTTTCCAATACCGTTTTATTCGCGTAAAGATTAAAGTGCTGGAAAACCATTCCAACATTTTTGCGCATTTTATTCATATCTGTCTTCGAATCTGCTAAATCAAAACCATTCACAATTAAGTGGCCTTCTTGAATTGGTTCTAAACCATTAATAGTCCGAATTAAGGTCGATTTACCAGAACCAGATGGGCCTAACAAAACCACTGTCTCACCTGGATCCACTTCTAAATTAATATCTTTCAATGCATGAAAATCACCATAATATTTTTCCACATGGTTAAACTCGATCATTGACATTTGCCTGCCTCCTATCAACATTCTTTTTTAATTTATCTTTATAATTTCTCATATAAATACTATTTTTGTCAAATAATTCTATGAGTTTACTCATTTTGTTTTGTAATAACTTCAGTAATAATCGCCCCCAAACGCTGCTCCGTTGCTGACCAATCATCATTTTGAATCACATAAGCATGCCGGGTCAGTTCTATTGGAATGGCTAAGTCCCGTTGATACTCCGCACTATTTAAACGAGCTTGCACTTTGGCAGGAGCATCCCCCCGAGCCAAAAGCCGCTCAGCCAAGCGATCCGTTTTCCCAACCGTTAAATACAAGATTACGGCTTCTGACCCTAAAGCCTTTTGGTACGCAATCGCTCCCGCCGTATCCAAAACAATCGAAATAACCGGCGCCTTTCGCCAAGCTCGCTCCAAGCCTTCATATGAAGATCCATACGCCGCTTGACTATATTGAACATGTTCTAATAAATGTAATTGTTGAAAGGTCTCTGATGTTTCAAAATAATAGTCTCGCCCATCAACTTCACCTTGGCGCGGGACACGGGTCGTATGGGTAATCACTTGTGGAATATCATAATGCCGCTTCAAATAATTCGCTACTGTTGTTTTCCCAGTTCCCGTGTTACCGGTAATTACCAATACTTTTTTCATTAAATCTTCCTTCGTTTAGCCGTAATACTTTAGGCTAATTATCTAATAATTGATAAAAAAAAGTCAATCATTGACCTCATCAATAGGATCAACGACCAACTTAATTTATTTTAAATTAAATTGCCAAAAACCACCTAGGCTTCATTTGCAAGGCGTTCAATGGCATCCGCAAACAACGCCATCGCCCGCGTCAAATCAGCGACTGGGTAGAATTCATCGGCTTGGTGCATGGTATCAGGTACGCCTTCAAACATGGCCCCAAAAGCGACACCACGATCTAAGAGGCGTCCAAAGGTTCCTCCACCAATCACTTGTTCTGCAGCAGGCAAACCAGTGTGCTGACGGTAAACGTCAAGCAAAGTAGCAACCAATGGATCATCACCGGGCACATAGTGTGGTAATTGAGCATTACCTTCAATCGCAATCGTCACATCGAAATCATCGTCCAAGCCACTTTCAATGGCCGCACGAATTTCATCATTATTTGTATTCTTAGGGTAACGGAAGTTCAAGTTAATCAAACCTTCTTCATCTGCTGTGAATTCTTGAATTCCCACGTTCATTGACAAATTGCCCATCAAGTCATCGTGCTTAATGGCACCAATGCGCAAAGCTGTTGTGTCATCGTGGACAGCTGTTCCCAAGAAGTTCAAGAAGCCTTTGGCATTTCCTCCAAAATCAAATTGTTGCAAGAAATTAGCCAAATACGTTCCCGCATTTTCACCAGTTTCAGGCTTAGCCCCGTGCACTTGCTTACCGTAAAAGGTAATGTGTGCTTGATGTTCTGAAGTTTCAATTTCAGCTTTAATACGCTTTTCTGTAGCCAAGTAACGCTTTAAGCCGGTCTCTATAAACTTAGGGTCCATCGCCTCAACCGTAGCTTCAGCCAAACCAGGGACCATATTAAACCGTTCCCCTGACTTAAATGAAACCAACTTAAAACTTCCACCATTTGTTCCTTGGAACCGAATGACATGTGAAGCTTGTCCTTTTTCACCATTAATAATAGGGAATTCGGCATCTGGTGAGAAGCCCATTGTTGGATAGCCCACTTCTTCAAAGAATTCTTTCATTCCCGTCCAGTTTGATTCTTCATCAATTCCCATGACCAACCGCACACGGCGCTTCATTGGGACATTCATGTCCTTTAACATCTTGACGGCATAATATGCAATCATTGAGGGACCCTTATCATCAGACGCTCCACGGGCGTACAAACGTCCATCTTCAATGACTGGCTTAAATGGTTCTTTGGTCCAACCTTCACCAGCTGGCATCACATCAAGGTGTCCAATAATATCAATTGATTCTTCAGCATCTTCTGGACCCACTTCAGCATAACCCACAAGTCCTTTATAATCACCAACTCTAAAGCCATCACGACGCGCTAAATCTTCCCAGGCCGTTAAAGCAGCTTTGGTCTGAGGTCCTAAGGGCGCGTCATCCGTTGCTTCTGCGTCATTTCGCACTGATGGAATCTCTAACATCATCTTCAAATCAGTTAGCAAATCATCTTCATATTGAAGTGCTTCACTCATCCATTCGGCTGGTTTCTTATTCATGCTCATTTCCCCCAAATAATTTTATAATCTTATTTAATATAATACACTTTTAACATCAGTTTTTCCAAATAAATTTTTGAGCATTCGCCTTTGAAACTAACTGTCTCAATCATCCTTCAGCAAACAAAATTAGAATAATTTCACCATCAACAACGGCTCAAAAAAACAACTAATTAAAAAATAAGGATGGTTACCCATCCTTATTTTACATCTAACCAACAATCTACATTAATCAGCTGCTAATGCATCAATTGGATTCAATCGTGAAGCCCGTCGCGCTGGCAACAAAGCCGCTAAGAATGAAATCACTAATGCCACAATAATCGTAAAGATAATATTATTGACACTGACTTGAATCATATTAAACTTCGCAATCTTGTACAAAGCTGTATTCATCATAAAGCCAAGACCATATGCCATAACTAAAGCAAGAATGGCTGACATAATTCCAATAATCAATGATTCAGACGTAAACAAACGGCGAATATCACGCTTTGACTCACCTAAGGCCCGCAAAATTCCAATTTCTTTCGTCCGCTCAGACACTGACATGTACATGGTTACAATAATCATCAAGGCTGAAACTAACAATGAAATTCCAGAAATGGCAGCCAAAACGTTAGTAGCTAAGCTTACAATCGTATTAATCGTATCAAGCATTGAGCCAATAGAAATCGCTAAGACATTCTGTGTCCCCGTATCATCTTGCAGCGCATTAATATCTTTGACGGCTTGCTTGACATTATCAGTCTGGTCAATTTGCGCTGAGGCAAATGTATAATCAGTATTAGCCCCTTCATCTTGCAAAATTTGCTTCATCGTTGCCAAATCCGTGATTGCCACGGGTGATGCAGATTCAACGACCCCTGCAACCTTAAAGGTCTTCGTCAATGGCATCGGCGTATTATTGGCATCATACGCCACAAAGCTCATCGTTACCTCTTTACCAATAATTGACTGCCAGTTTTTAGCATCAATTTCTTTAGCGAAAGACTTCTGATCAACTAAAATTTCACCTTGCTTTGGCGCATGACCCGCCTTAATGATTGACTTACTCGTGGCTGGTGTCCAGCTTTGGTACTTAGGCGTTTGAACATCATGTCCTTGATAAGACATTGTCACGTTCATAAATGTGTAACCTGGCACAACCCGTTTAACATGCTTTACTTTTTCAATTTGATGTAAGGAAGTATTTGACAAGGTAGCTTTCTTATAGTCTGTCATCATCGACTGATACGTATTTTGCATCAAATCGGTTGCTTCTTTCCCCTTAGATTGTTCTTTAGTCGAAACATTTTTGATAATCGTAGGGTAATCCGGATTGGCTAAATCAGATACCTGCTTATTAATATAAGCATTTACCCCATTTCCCAAACCAGAGAATAACAAAACGGCAAAGAGTCCAATTGCTGTTCCAAGCATAATAAGCGAATTACGCCAGAAATTATGTGCAAAGTGTTTCCAAGCATTTTGGAAACTAGCACTTAATGGCATTGCTTTAGCGCCTAAGCGAACTTCCTTACCCGTAACTGGGTAGGCAGGATGCAAACGTTCATCACTATCAATTTTTCCATCAGCTAGGTGTACAATCCGCGTTCCGTGATTGGCCACATCTTGAGAATGCGTTACGGCAATCACTAACTTACCTTCTTGCGCAATCGTTTGCAATAATTCTAAGACTTCAGCCGTATTTTGTGAATCCAAAGCCCCAGTTGGCTCGTCAGCAATAATTACTTGAGGATCCGGCGCCAAAGCACGGGCAATCGCAACTCGTTGTTTTTGACCTCCTGATAGTTGGTTTGGATGTTTGGTTATTTGATCAGCCAAGCCAACCCGCGCTAACAAATCTTTCGCCCGCTCTTCGCGCTCCTTGTGCCCTAACGTCGTCATATCCAAAGAAATCAACACATTTTCCAAAACTGTTAAATGCGAGATTAGATTATATGATTGATAAATATAGCCAATCGTTCCGCGTCGATATTCGTCTAATTTTTTCTCTTGTTGATGGTCTAAGGCTTGTCCATCAATTGTAACTTCTCCTTCAAAGTTCCGATCTAAACCGCCAATAATATTCATCAAGGTTGACTTACCACCCCCTGATTCACCTAAGACCGAAACAAAATCACCCAATTCAAAATCTAAATCAATGCCCTTTAAAACCGCAAATTCTTTTTGGCCTAAAAAGTATGATTTTTTAATGTTGCGCAATTCTAAAAACGCCATTATTGCTACTCCTTTATTTTTTTACATTATGATTGTTGTCATTATACCAATTTACTACTAAAATATACACCTATTTCAAAATTTAGATGTCCGAACCATATCTGCGCCTAAAAATAAAAAGAGTAAACCAAAATAACCATGTCACTTAGTTTACTCTTTGTTTTTCAATAAACATATCCAGCTTGTCTTATTATTTTTTATTCAAAAACCATCTGACTAGTGTACAACTCCGCATAGAAACCATGCTCAGCTAAGAGCTCAGCGTGCGTTCCTTGTTCAATGACATTTCCATCCTTTAAGACCACAATCTTATCTGCAGAAAGAATAGTCTTTAAACGGTGGGCAATCACAAAGCTCGTTCGCCCTGAAATCACGGCTTCCATTGCTTTTTGAATCTTCGCTTCAGTCACGGTATCCACGTTTGAAGTCGCCTCATCCAAAATCAAAAGATCCGGATTAGTTAAAATCGTTCGTGCAATTGACAAAAGCTGTTTCTGTCCTGTTGAAAAAACAGAATTTTCGTCATCAACATGTGTTTGATAACCATCTGGTAATGACATAATGAAATCATGAATATTCGCCTGTTGCGCAGCTGAAATCACTTCATCATCCGTTGCATCTGGTTTTCCAAAGACAATGTTGTCTCGCACGGTTCCACTAAAGAGCACTGAATCTTGCAAAACAATTCCAACATGGTCACGCAGACTGCGCAAGTCCATGTCACGAACATCAATACCATCAAATTTAACAGTTCCCGCCGTCACATCATAAAAGCGGTTAAGCAGGTTCATGACAGTTGTCTTTCCTGAACCAGTTGGCCCCACCAGAGCCACCATCTGCCCCTTTTTCACATCAATTGACACACCATGCAAAATTTCTTTATCAGGCTTGTAGCCAAAGTGGACGTCGTCTAATGTTACTTCATTCTTAATACCTGTAAGTTGTTGCCCATTGGCCGGCGAAATTTCGTCATCTTGCGCAAAGACTTCAGATAAACGATGAGCTCCAGTTACGGCCAACTGCAACATATTGTAAGTCGAAGTAATATTGGTGATTGGTTGGTAATATTGTTGTGAGAATGACATAAACATAACAATCAAGCCCAAGGCCGCTGAACGTGACAAATCACCGTTCAAAGCCATTGACCCACCAAAGAAAATCACAATCGCTGTGTTAATTAAACTCATTCCAGACATCAATGGGAACAAAATTCCTGACCAGACTTGGCCTTTATAAGTCGCTGAACGTACTTCTTCATTATGCTTTACAAACTTATCAATGGATTCCGCTTGCAGGCCATTTGTAATAATAACCCGCTCACCATTAATTTGTTCATTAATATAACCATTCAAGTGTCCAATTTCTTTTTGTTGTAAATCAACATATTTCTTCGCTTGAATCACTACCACCACCGCAATTAAGAGCGCTAATGGTGTAGAAGCAATCGTAATCCAGGCCATTTTCACATTCTGTTGGAACATCATAATAATAATTCCGACCATTAAGGCAATCTGTGAAAAGAGTTGGAAAATCGCTTGATTCATCGCATTAAAAATATTATCCAAATCCGAAGTAAAGCGTGCCAAAATTTCACCGTCTTGATGTTCATCAAAGTAGCGAATCGTCATTCGTTGCAACTTCGCAAATAAACCAGTTCGCATATCATTAACGGAATTAGCCGAAATAATTGATTGCAAAACTCCCATGATCAACATTGCCGCTGCCGTTGAAAGAACGAATAATAACATCAGCCCCAAAGCGTGGTGGAACTTATCCAAATTAGCAGTTGCCGCCGTCATTGGGTTTAACTTCAAGAAAATATAGTCCCCCATTTCTTGAATTGCTTTCCCCATATAAACGGGAGCTTTAACTTGCAAATAAGTTGAAAGAACGATGAAAATCCCTACTAGGAACATTCCAAACTTAAAGCGCTTAAAATAATGCGCAAAGAATTTAATTGCTTGCCAAAAATCCTTCATTATGAGTTCACCTCCTGCGCTTTTTGAGTACCATAAATCTCACGGTAAACTGGGGACGTCTCTAATAATTCAGCATGTGACCCTTCACCCACCAACTTACCTTCATCTAAGACTAAGATTCGATCAGCATTAATCACTGATGAAATTTTTTCCGCAATAATAAAGGTAGTTGTATGCTGCAAATCACGGTCCAATGCCTCTTTCACGAGTTTTTCAGAATTAGCATCCAGAGCCGACGTTGAGTCATCCAAAATCAAAATTTTCGGGTCCGCAATCACTCCCCGCGCAATTGAAAGACGTTGCTTTTGGCCACCTGAGAAATTAGCTGAACGTTCTTCAACGACATGTTCATAGGTGTCTTCATAACGCTCGACGAATTCAGCGGCTTGCGCAATATTAGCTGCATGACGCATCTCTTCAGTATCGGCGTCTAATTTACCTTGACGTAAATTATCAGCGATTTTTCCAGAAAACAAGGTTGCCCGTTGCAAAACATATGAAACGGTTTGCCGTAGTGATTTCTCATTAACATGCTTTAAATCATGTCCATCGATTTCAACCGTTCCCGCCGTCGGATCAAATAACCGCGCAATCAACTGTGCCAACGTCGTTTTACCAGATCCAGTCGCACCAACTACCCCAATCATTTCGCCCGCATTGGCTTTAAAGTTGATATGTTTTAAGACGTCTTGTTCATCATCTGGATAATGGAATGATACATCCTTGAACTCAACAGAACCCATTAGCTCAATTTCAGGAGCCTTATCATCATATTGCATGGTTGGCTCTGTATTGATAACCTCTTTAATCCGGTTAATCGAAACCATTCCACGTGCAGCAAAAGACATAACCATCCCACCGATAATCACGGCCATCATAATTTGCATCAAATAATTAGTAAATGACGAGACACTTGCAATCCACATGGGATGTTCATTAACTTGCGTTCCAACATACCAAATTGAACCAGCAATTGCCAACTGCCCTACCAGCATAAACAATGGTGACATCACTGAGAAAAGATATCCAATTTTAATGTTAATTTTATTTAATTCACCAGAAGCTTCATTATAACGCGTTTCTTCATTTTGTTCTTGGTTAAATGATTTAACAACCCGTACTCCTTGCAAATTTTCTTTCGCCAAATTATTGGTTTTCTCAATCCAACCCTGAATTCGCCCAAATAACGGACCCATTTTTGAGAAAACAAAGGCGGTAATTAATACCACCGTCACGACCATAATCACAATGATCCACCACAATTGTGGCAAAGTATTAATTGCAAAAATTAATGCTCCAACAAAAAGAATGGGCATCCGCAAAAGAGCTTGCAACCCAGACATTACCAGGGTCTGCACTTGCTGGATGTCATTGGTCATCCGTACCACTAGATTTCCTACTGAAAAGTGCTCAATATCAGCAAACGAAAATGTTTGAATTTTCCGATACTGATCTTCTCGCAAATCGGCCGCAATATTTTGAGAAACTTTAGCGGCAAAAATTGCATTAATCGCTCCTGCAATCAATCCAATCGCTGCCACCGCTATTAGCCGAACCCCAATTGCATTGACCTGACTCATTTTATCTTCAGTAATAGCTTTCATCACATCTTGCAAAAGTCGTGGTTGATATAACGCCGCCGCCGCCATTACAATCACGGACAAAACGGTAATAAATATATCACGTTTATACTTAACAAAGTACGGTTTTAATAAATCCATAAATTCATCTCCTTTTCTACCCTAAATAACAGTACTGATTAGTCTACTCCAATCTTATATTAAAAACAACCTAAATTTAGTCCCTTTAAATGGCTAAAATTAGGTTTAGCTTATTACGTCTAGAAAACGCATCATATCAACCCTTCAGCCATTAATTATGATTCAATTAGCTTACATTTAACTAAAAACAGCATGCTAATTACAACATATTTTACCTCATGCGTAAATACTTTTAGCTTAAGCGGTCATTATTCTTTCTTATCAGGTTATTTGACAAATAATCAATTAAAAAAGACCACCAGCATTGACGCATACATCAATCTAGCAGTCTTTTTCAATTTTTTAATCATCAAAGCACTGATTACTCCGTCAGATACTTTGCATAGCGTGGTAATTGTTCAGTTCGCAAGCGGACTTGCAACAAAGTTCCGTCGGCTTCATATTCAGTTGCTAAGATAATAGCATCTTCATTTAATTTAGCTACAACTTGACCTTGATCAAAAGGCACCAAGAGCTGGTATGTTTTTAAATCAGCAAATAATTTTTGCTGCAAAACTGTAACCAAATAGTCAATCGAAGCGGCATCTTGAGCCGACAGCACAATTCCATCGCCAGCAGCTTCCGGATATTGAACGTTCTCTAAACGATCGGCTTTATTGTAAATAGTCACCATCGGAATATCTTTGACCCCAATTTCAGCCAAAGTCTGTTGGGTGGTGTCCATCATTGCTTGATAATTCGGATCGGAAAAATCAACAATTTGTAAAAGTAAATCCGCTTGTGCAGCCTCGACCAACGTCGCTTTAAATGCTGCAACCAGTTGGTGCGGTAACTTTGAAACAAAACCAACTGTATCAGATAGTAAAATGGTTTGATTCTCCGGCAAAAAGATTTTGCGTACTGACGTTTCCAAGGTTGCAAAGAGCATATCCGCCTGAAGGACCGTTTTACTTTGGTTGGCTCCAAAACGTTCTACTAATTGATTCATAACCGTTGATTTCCCCGCATTGGTATAACCAACCAACGCGACGGTAGGCATCAACAACTCATCGCGATGCTTCCGCCGGTTTTGATCATCAACATCAATCTCAGCGATTTCTTTTTTTATGCCAGCAATCTGCTGTTCCACTAAACGCCGACTCGTTTCCAATTTCGTCTCACCAGAACCACGCGTGGTAAAGCTACCACCGCCGCCACCAGTTTGTTGATCCAAACGAATATTTAAACTCGTCCGTAAACGTGGCAACTGATACTGCAATTGCGCCATTTCAACTTGTAATTTAGCTAAACGCGTCTTCGCTCGTGACGCAAAAATATCCAAAATTAAAGCTGTCCGGTCAATGATGCGCGCACCAGTTACATTTTCCAAATTACGAATTTGTGAAGGTGATAATTCATCATTAACCACTACCATCTCCGCTCCATTAGCTTCAACAGCAACCCTTAATTCGTCAACTTTTCCTTTTCCAAAATAAGTTGCCGCAATGGGGCGATCTAACTTTTGCGTTAAAGTTCCAACCACTTGCATCTGATTCGCCTGAGCTAAATTCGCTAACTCTGTCATTTGATAATCAAACTGCGAAACTCCTTGATCAAGCCCAATTAATAAAACTGTAACCTGCGGCGTATCATCATTTTCATGCATCGCGTTACCACACTTTCTCAATATCGTTAAATACTTCTAACTCCATACTTTTAGCATCCATCGTCCACTTAGATACTGATCCGTTATACATACTTGAGAGCGTGTATTCACGTCCGGCGTACTTTCCTGATAAATTGCGAATCAAAGTGCCGTGTGCAACCACTAAAACATTCTCTCCATCTTGCACATGTTCACGCAGGAATTTCAAACCACGTTCTAACCGTGCCCAAAATTGTTCTGCGTTTTCGGCATCATGGTATGGGTCGGCTTTTGCAATGGCATCCATCAACTCATCTTGCGTTAACTGACCCATCAAATCGCCATAAGCCTTAATATCATGCAAACCTTCTTGTGTTTGAATTTGGTCTGCCAAATCAACCCCATGCAAACCTTCAAATGAACCAAAGAATTCTTCACGGAATTCTGGCAAAGTCTCTGGGAATTGAATAGCATCACGTTCATTATTTTCATGCATGATATATTTTGCAGTATCAACCGCCCGCGTTAAGTCTGAGGAATAGACATGATTAAATTTGATATTAGCTAACCGCTTGCCTGCTGCCTGACCGTCTTGAATCCCTTTATCAGTTAAAGGTGCATCAGACCACCCCTGCATCCGATCATATTTATTCAGATAGGTTTCCCCGTGCCGTACCAAGTATAAATTAAAGCTCATATCCAATTCCTCCATACAATAATTACCCCTATTGTATCATGGATCAGAAAAGGTTGGGGCGCTTCCCCGTGAAATCCAGTGAATTAACCATACCATCCTTGGAAGATTTTTAAATTTAGATCATCAAGCTTAGTCATGCACCAACTACTTTTTTAAAGTCAAAGCTTACACTTTTCAAAATTCAAAACCCAGCTTAACTTCGATTAAATGAACAAAAAAGACTGTTATATCAACGATACAACAGTCTTCCAAAATATAAAATAGCCCAACAGGGAATCGAACCCTGGATTCCGCGATGAGAACGCGACGTCTTAACCACTTGACCATTGGGCCATTGAGTTAAATTACCTCAACAACAATAATTAAATATACAGGAAACCACATATCCTGTCAACTATTTAGTTATCTTTTTTAATTTTAACTCAAAATCAAGCACCCTTAAGGTGTATTCAATCAATCCCAACTTCAAAGGTCCCACTCCACACAAATAGGAGCGTGATCACGCCGCTCCCCAGTATCCAAAACTTGAAAATCTTGCAAATTAGCTTGCAGGCGCTGCGATGCTAAATAATAATCGATGCGCCAACCACTGTTATTAATTTTAGCGGTCTTACTGATTTGCGCCCACCACGTATAAACCCCGCTTTGATCCGGATGTAACGCCCGAAAGGTATCAATAAACCCGGCTGCTAACAATTGCCCGAATTTATCACGTTCTTCATCCGTAAAGCCCGCTGAGTGATGGTTCGATTTTGGATTTTTCAAATCAATTTCTTGATGGGCCACATTATAATCGCCACTAGCAATCACTGGCTTTTTAGAATCCAGCCTTAATAGATAAGCCCGATAAGCATCATCCCACACCTGTCGATCAGCTAAACGCTTAAGCTCAGAACCTGAATTTGGCGTATAAACGGTTGAAATATATAAATCAGGATATTCTAAGGTAATAATGCGCCCTTCCCGATCCATTTCACCAGGGGCGCCAATCGTTGGAAAAGTGACTTGTGCAGGCTCAACCCGCGCTAACATCAACGTTCCCGCATAGCCTGACCGTCCAGTACTGGAATTGGCATACTGATAATAACCAGGGAAAAGCTCTTCTAATTTCATCCTTTGCTTCTTTGTTAAACCTGTCGCTTTCGCCTTCGTTTCCTGAATAGCAAAAACATCGGGCTGCAATTGCGCAATTGCGTTTAATGTCTGCCATGTCAACTCACCTCGTGCCGACTTATGTTCTAAAGCTGCGTTTAGACTGTCAATATTCCAAGAAATCAATTTCATCACTTCAATCTCCTTCGGTTACGTTTGTCACCCTGAATTTATTTAAAATAAAAAAGTGCTTCTCACAAATTGAGCGTGCACTTTTTCAAAGATGTCCCCATCTTTTTTCACCATATTGATTTAACTGATCCACCACGACAGTTAAATCATTCTTCCATCCAGCTAAATGTCCCCATTTAGCCGTTCTCCCATTTCAGTCGAGTCCTTCACCCCTCAACTTAAATGATCGCTGGACGACAAGGCATCGCACCTTCTTAAAATAAGCAGTCCTAGGTCCCTTAATTCCTTGACTAATCGCATCTCCAGCAACATTTTATATTATACAACCTACCAACGAATTTGGGTATCCTTTAATAGGCCTAATTTTTCTACCATTTCTGGCACAATTTGACTTGCAAATTTATCTGCGGTCACAACTTGTGGTAATTGATCGACGGATAAATTAACCAAAGCCAATGCTTGCGGATCCCATGTAGCATGATTTAAATCATAAAGTCCCGTTCGCGCCGCCAAATGCGTTGTAATTTGATCCTTACCCGTCAAAATTTGGTGTAAATATTCTTGCAAGCTACAAATACGCGCCATTTGTTCAAACAAGTGTGGTTGTTCATTTTTCAGCCATAACACCGCCAACAAAGGCAAATTTTCCGTAAATGTGACTCCTGCTTTAGCTTCCAGTTGACCAGCAATTCCATTTAGCCGTAAAGCTCGCAAATAACCTTGGGCAATTGGTAATTGGGCTCCTGATAAAACGCCACTGGCGAGAGTCACATCATTTTGATTTAAAAAAGCCCAGCCGTCAGTATTATCATGCAATTGAATCAGTTGTACTTGTGAACGAGGTGGCAATTGCTCTCTGAACTGCTCCAAACCATGAATGAACATGGTACCAAGTGCTTGCAAATCTAAGTTAGCCATCGCAACCAACCAGTTTTTAGAATACGGATGGGAAACATCCCGCCGATTTCCATTTTCATCAATGGCGGAAGCAATGATCTGATCCTGCGCAATCCGAATTTCCAATGTATATTTCATCCATTTATACCCGATTCTTACTTGGCAACATTCCATTCTGTCAACTTCTCATCAACTTTTTGCGTTAAACTTTCGTTAATTTCACCTGTCACTTGTTCCACAATTTTATTTTGTGTATCTTTTTGCGCATCCTTATCCTTCAAATAATCTGGATTCTTTTTGACCTCAGCCTCAATTGCGTCCGTTACCCCTTTTTTGATCTTATCGTCCATGCCATCTTTAGACTCAGCAATCATCTTTTGAATTTCATCATTTTGTTGCTTGGTAATAATATACCAATTGTCGGGTAGAACAAAAGTATAATCAACATTTGGTTCCGTTTGGGTGGTCAATCCCACGAGCATAAATTTATCAAAGAAATTAGTAGCTTGATAGTTACTAATCCGTTCCTTTAAGACCGCTTTATCCCCCTTTGCAAAATGCGTAGCGCCATCCTTAGGATTTACTCGATAATTTTTATTCTTCCATGTGTAATGATAGTTAAAAGTTCCATTTTTAGCATTTGTGGACACAATAAACGACTTCCCCACTACCGTTGACTTAGGGGCCAATTGAACCGTCTTATTCATCGTTTGCTTTTCCATAAATAAGTGTTTAGAACCGGCCATTCCCATCCCAATTCCATTAATAAGCACTAATAACAATCCTACGATGATCATCCAGTAGCGCACGGAATGTTTCTGATAATACGAAATACCTGCTAGGACTAAAAGAACTACCCCTGCAATTAACAAAATTAGCATAAAAATTCTCCTGTAAATTCAATATATCTAAAACTATCATAACATAAATTAGAGGAGTTGTAAGAACTCATCATCAATTGCCCGGTTAAAAACCATGGCGTACCTCAAAAGTAATTTTATAAATAAAAAAACACCCATAAAAGGTGCTTTATCTGATAGCTCATCAGGGAGTCGAACCCTGGATGCCGGTGTGAAAAACCGGAGTCTTAACCGCTTGACCAATGAGCCATTATTATTTGTTGTCGCTTAACAACAAATAATATAATACCAAGTTTTTAAATGTTTGGCAAGCATTTTTTTAATTTTATTCAAATTCAGCATTTTTCTTCATGGTTGCTTGAATTACGGCATCCATCATCTGGTCAATATCACGTTCTTGCATAACGTCCCAACCGGCCGCCGTCGAACCACCAGGCGTCATAACCTGGTGTGCTAATTCAAGCGGTGTAATTTCTTCCGTTGCCATTTTTTGCAAAGTTCCTTGAATGGTTTGCTGGACCAATTTAGAACTCGTCTCATTCTCTAACCCCGCTTGCTGGCCAGCCCCTATCAAAGCTTGCACAAAGCCAGCGATAAACGCAGGTCCTGAACCGGCTAGGGCACTCACTGCCCCAAATTGTGCTTCTGGGTATTCTTCCACCCGGCCCAGCTCAGCAAGGATAGCAAACACCGCACCCTTTTCATCAGGGGTCAAAGTTTGTCCAGCCGCCATGGCAATATAGCCTTCATCCACTGCAACATTCACATTTGGTAAGGCCCGCACTAACTTAGTCTGATCGCCAAAAGCAGCTTGCAACATTTCCAATGAGATCCCTCCCATAATTGAAACCACAATCTTATTCTTAGCATATGCCACTACTGAACGAATCTGGTGGGCAATATCAGCTAAAGCGGTCGGTGGCGTTGCTAAAATGATCATATCACTCTCTTGTGCTAATGTTTCCATATCTGGCACCGCTTGAATGTGCAACTTCTCAGCCACAGCAGTAGCGGAATGTCGTGCGTAAACCATTTGTTGCACCTGTTCGCGGTCTAAATGCGACCAGCCTTTAATCATCGCTTGCGCCATGTTTCCAGCACCAATAAAGCCAATTTTAAACACTATGAAAATCCTTCCTGCTCTGATAGCGTGTAATTATGATTATGAAAACTCATCGACATAATTAATCCAATTCCAATCATATTTCCAATTAACGCAGATCCTCCCTGTGAAATAAAAGGGAGTGGAATTCCCGTTAATGGGACCAATCCAATGCTCATTCCAATATTTTCAAAAATATGGAATAGCAACATCATAATAACTCCTGCCCCAATATACGCATAAAATTGGTTTGATGTTTCCATCACCACTCGGTAAATGCGATAAATCAACAAGAAATACAAGAGCAATACTAATAATGATCCAACGAACCCGGCATTTTCTCCAATAACTGAAAAAATCATATCAGATTCGCGCACAGGGACATTCACATGCGAAACATTAAACCCGGTTCCTGTCATACCACCTGAACCAATCGCCATCATAGAATGCCATAATTGGTATGCTGAATTGGAAGTGTCGCCTTCTGGGTGTAGCCATGCATCAATCCGCGCAAACTGATAGGCTTGGAAACCGACGTGACCTAATATTTTTCGACCTGCGGTACTAGCAACCAAAGAAATCGCCGTAATCCCTAATGCTGCAGCGCCCCCAATAATCGGTCCCAAAATTCGCCATGACATCCCTGAAACTAACGTCATACCAAAAATAATGGCTAAGAAAACCAACATCGTTCCAAAATCATGCTGCAATAAAACTAACAAAATAATTGGTAAGCTCAATAAAGCAATCCGCTTTAAGAGCAGCCAATCATTGGCGGGGGTATGCTCAGTGTACTCTAAATTATGGTTAGTAATCACTTGCGCTAACATTAAGATAAAGGCCGGTTTCATCACCTCAGAGGGTTGAAAGGTCAAGCCACCTAACGCAAACCAAGATTTACCTCCGGTCTGTGCATAGTAAGACCGACTATAGAAAATCAAGACAGCCAACATTAAAAAGACACCGATACCAAAAATATATGGCGAAATCCGCCAAAGTCGTTCAGAATCAAATTGCATGATAAATGTAATCGAAGCAATTCCCAAAACATACCAAATTGCCTGCATAATGATCATTTTTGAAGCACTAACTGTTGCAGCATCATGACTCGCGGCCACATAAATTGATGCTAAACCAATTAAAGCCAACATCAGCACCACAAAAATAATACTCCAATCGACTTCGCCTTTTTCCCCTAAAATTCGTCTCGTCATTCAAAACGCTCCTTTTTAGTGGTGCAAATTATACTCCGCAATTAAAACTTCAATCCCTTCGTCAAATGTGTGAACCATCTGTTTACGATTAGCTCCCATTTGAACTTTTATAGGCGCAGTACTTTCATCAATCTGTCCTAAGACATTTTTATTAATTTTTACTTCACTCACTTGATGTCCTAAATCATTAATTTCGACATCAATGGCTTTATTCTTTCGCGCTGCCATTTTTCTTCACCTCAAACTGATTTTATTTCTTAATCATGCATATGTTCTAATAATTCACCGGCACCCCGCGCAACATTATCGAGTGGGTGATCAGCGACAAAGACTGGTACACCCAATTCATCGGTAATCAACTTATCAATATTGCGTAACAAGGCACCCCCACCGGTTAAAATAATTCCCCGGTCCAAAATATCTGAAGCTAATTCCGGTTGAATTTCAGCAAGCACTTCATGCGCGGCGTGCACAATCTGTTGCAGTGAATCATGCAAAGCTTCTTCAATCTCATTAGAATTAATTTCAACTGATTCCGGCATTCCATCATACATGTCCCGACCACGAATCGTCATCGTCATTGGGTCATCCATCTGCCTTGCGTCTCCAATACTAATTTTAATCTGCTCAGCCGTCCGTTCACCAATTTGCAAGCCATGTCGCCGCTTTACAAAATTGGTAATCTCCGCATTGAGCTTATCACCAGCCACACGAATTGAACGTGCTGAAACAATATCACCTAATGACAACACCGCGATATCAGAAGTCCCACCTCCCATATCAATAACCATTGACGCCGTGGGTGAGAAAATATCCAAACCTGCTCCGATAGCAGCTACCTTCGGCTCATATTCCAAATAAACCTTAGCACCACCAACTTTTTCAGCGGCTTGCATAATCGCTTTCTTCTCAATCTCAGTAATATTTGTTGGGGCCGCTACCATAATATTAGGACGACTCATCACGCTCTTCAAATTCAACTTTTTAATAAAGTATGACAACATGGCTTCCGTCATATCAAAATCAGAAATAACCCCATCCTTTAAGGGCCGAACTGCCCGAATGTGTCCGGGTGTCCGTCCAACCATTTGATAAGCTTCCGTCCCCACTGACAAAACACGGTCTGTTTTAGCGTCCACTGCCACTACGGAAGGTTCGTTTAATACAATTCCCTCCCCTTCGACAAAAATTAAAACATTTGCTGTTCCTAAGTCAATTCCAATCTTTTTAGCCATTGATTTTTTCTACCTCTTCATTTGTTATGCTTTTAAGCTTACTAACTTTTATTATATCAGAATTAAGCTGAGTTTTTTGTTAGAATATAGGTAACTTAATCTTTTTTACTAAAGGAGCTTTTTTATGAACTATTCTCTAACAGAAATCGCCCAAATTGTTGATGGTCAATTAATACAAAATAATCCAGACGTCACCGTTCAAACGGTGGTCTTTGATGGGCGCCAAGCTAGCCATGATACCCTCTTCATTCCGATTACTTGGGGTAATGATGGTCATAATTTTATTCAAGGCGCCATTGATAACGGTATCGTCGCTACTTTGTGGGCCAAAGATCACCCCCGTTACCCCACAACAGTCCCAGTCATTTTAGTTTCAGACACATTAAAAGCTTATCAACAACTCGCTAAGTACTATCTCCAACAAGTGACACCAAAAGTCGTAGCCATTTCTGGCTCAAACGGAAAAACTACGACCAAAGACTTTATCGCTGCGATTGGAGCCACCAAATATCGGACGGCCAAAACTCCACAAAATTTTAATAATGAACTTGGGGTCCCCCAGACAATTTTAAACATGCCTGCTGATACAGAATTACTAGTGATTGAATTAGGCATGGATCACCCAGATGACCTAGATGTCCTTTCTAAATTAGTCACCCCAGACATTGCCGTTTTAACCATGATTGGGGAAGCCCACATCGAGTTTTTCAAAACTCGAGCCCGGATTGCTGACGGCAAAATGCAAATCATCAACGGCCTCAAACCACAAGGAACTTTGGTTTATAACGGGGATGAACCATTACTATTGGAACGCGCGCAACAATATGCGCAACTCCAAACGACTACTTTTGGACTTCACTCGACCAATGATTTTTATGCTACCGAACAGGTCTTGCATCAAATGACGGCCGAATTTAAAACTAATCAATCTGACTTAACTTTCAAATTACCGCTTTCTGGAATTTACAATATTAGTAATGCCTTGGCGGCCATTGCCGTGGGCCACCTCTTAGCAATTAATGACCAAAAAATCCAAATGGCATTAGAAAATGCCACCATTACTCAAAATCGGACTGAGTGGCTTAAAATGCGAAACGGTACGCAAATTCTGAGTGATGTTTATAACTCCAATCCTACGGCGGTGCAATCCGTCTTGAACTCCTTTCATGCTGTCCAAACCACTGGTCATCGTTATGCTGTTCTCGGTGATATGCTAGAGCTGGGTAAGCAGGGACCCAGCCTACATGCGAATTTAGCACCGACGATTGCGAGCGCCTCTCTCCAAGCCGTTTTCCTAATTGGTCCTTTGATGGCAAATTTAGCTGAACGTTTACGCGTTGAGCAGCCGCACCTAGCCGTTTTCCATTTTGCGCCTTCGGATCAGGCGACATTAATTCAACAATTAAAAGCCAGCTTACAACCAGATGACTTAGTCTTAATTAAAGCTTCTCATGGTCTCCACTTAGAAAATGTGGTTGAAGCTTTACTCGCTGATTAAATAAATAATCACATATGCAAGCGTGATGTTTAAGTGCAAGCTCCAAAGGTCGTACTCTTATCTTTTAACCCAAACAAAAAGCCCAGGTTAACACCTGAGCTTTTTAATTTGGCACCTTCATCGCCGATTAGGGTCAAAATTCGAAAATTTCATTTTGAACCGGCACTTGAACCGACAAGCCTTGAGCTTTTAAGGCAGCTGCTAGCCGTTCAGGTTTGAACGAATGCCAAGACAAGGTCAATTTAGCGTGCACTGCCTGCGCAATTCGCACTAAATCAACCGGTTTCGCATGCCCACTCGCCCCCAACAGTTCTAATGCGACTTGATGCTGTTTTAAATACGTCACTAGCACTTGGTAGCGTGGGTCATACTCGCCTAAAGGTTCACCATTTAAATGCAGATAACGAAATGGTTGCGTAAAATGATTCAACTCCTGTAAATCTTTAAAATGATTCTGTACCACATAAGCTTGTGGATTTTGTTCGATTGCGTCCCAAGTCACATCTCGATTTAAGACTAGTGCATCAATCTGCAAAACGTCTTGTAAGATTTGACCGAACCGTTGATCCCAAACAATTTGCCGACCAGCGCTCTGCGCTGATTGAATCAAGGCGGCCAAACGTTCCACATTCCGTTCATACGGATTAATTACAACTAGTTCTGAACTTGCCACCAAAATCTTTTGCAAGCGAACTTGTAAAGCATGCTCTGTTAAGCGGGCTGCCTTATCGTCGTTGTCAAAACTAAATTCCGTACCCTCTAACAACAATAGATCAATATTTTCTTGTTGTAATAAGTTAACCCAATGTGTCACCCGCTCCGGATGAGGACCATCCCAGCGCACATCCCCACTATGCACAAAAGTATGCTGACCGTCATATACCTTTAACATCAGGGCCCCCGCTTCATCATGATCACTCGCATAACCCGTTACAGTCAAATTTCCAAACCGATAAGGAATTTCTGGCTTTAAAAGATGTAATTTAGCATTGGGTGCTGCCTCTAAACCTTGTTGCACCAAGCTCTGATACAATTTATAACTCATCGGGCTCATATACACGTCAGTTGGGCGTGTTAAATATTTCAATGCCCCCATGTGATCAAGATGCAGATGAGAAATGAAAACAATTGGTTGTTCTTCACGGGTCTTGTCATTTGTAAACAGGTTCGGTACTTGGGGTAAGAGCCCATCCGCATATAAATCGGCAGCGGTTTGCAGGTCTGGTGCAAAATTCACGCCTAAATCCATAATCAATTGCGTTGAACCATTAGTAAAACTAACAACATTGCCCCCAATCGTATCAATCCCATTTAAAATTTGTACCGTCGTCATTACTTATTATCCTTAATTGTTTTTTCTATTTGTTGATTCAAGGTCTTCAAAGCCTCCTTGGCGGGGGTATGCTTGGTAACCATCTTGTCAACCGTGGCCGTCAAATTATTCCGATATTCTTGATAACCAGGGAAGGCTGCATCCGAGAATCCATACTGCAAAGAGTCAGCCCCGGCTGTAGCCAAAGGATTGTCTTTCAAGTATTGGTTGTACTGCTTTGAGTTCGCCGCCTTCTTAGTAATTGGCAAATAACCCGTCTTTTCCGCCCACTTCTCCGTTTGCTTATCAGACGCCAAGAATTTCATAAAGGCAAAAGCCCCAACTGCTTCCTTCTTATTCGCTTGCGATGTTAATACCAGGTTATTTCCCGCAAATTGAGTTGCTCGCTTACCTTGATATGCTGGTATAACTGCCGTTCCCCAATCAAAACCATCTGGAACTGCTTCCTTCGTCGCACTCACTCCCGCTGATGACGAGAAACTCAAAGCCGTCTTACCATTAACAAAGTTGTTAGTCCCGTACATATCTGAACCAGCAGTCAGCGCATACCCTTTATCCAGCATGCCATTAAGCATATCTGCTGCTTGGACTGCATCCTTGGAATCAGCTTTTACATGACCTTTTTTGTCCACAATTTGGGTACCAGCTGAACGCACTAAGCCGTCCCATTCCATATCATATGATTTATCAAAGCCAACTGTCGCAATCCCATCGGCCGCCAACGTTGGCGCCATTTTTTGAATATCATCCCAGGTCTTTGGGACTTCAAGATTATATTTGTCTAAAATGGTCTTGTTATACAGCATCACCCGCACTGAGGCCGAAAATGGCATAGCATAGTAATGTCCATCATATTTCGTTTGTTCTAAGAAGCCGGGATAAATATTTTTTAAATCTTTTTTACTCCAACCATCTTTACCCTTCACTTGTTTATCCAAGTTTTGAACAATCCCCTGCTTGGCATAATCAGGAACTTGCGTATACGTAGCTTGCGAAATGACAGGCAAAGTCTTTGACTTAGCTGCTGCCATCACCTTTTGGTTCAAGGTCGTATAATCTCCTTGCCCCGTCGCAACCACACGATACTTCTTTTGTGAAGCGTTAAAAGCCTTCACTTCATCTTGAAAAGCATCATTATAATTTCCATTCATCGCATGCCAAACTGTTACCTTGGTTGGTTTGCTAGCAGCTTTTGCTTCCACTGGCGAAATTGTTGTTAAAGAACTAGCCGCTAAAAGCGCAACGGCTGACCCAACAGCCAATTTTTTGAAGGTTCGATTCATGATGTTAATCCTTTCATATTCATATACTAACTCTGCAACACTACCAATCTGCACACTACCAATTCACCATGTCTCTTAGGGCCCCTCAAGACATCGCTTTTATCAGCAGTCATCAACTTACTTGTTTTAAACACGTAAGCTGATGACCACCCTAAAGTGATCGAGCTTTTAACCTTTCAAACCATTGTTACTGATTCCAGCAACGACGTATTTATTGAAGCAAATATACAACACCGCCATTGGTAAAATCACAAAGGTTGATGCCGCCATTAATTCCGGATAATTAATTCCGGCATCTGTTGAAAAGGCTTGCAATCCGACCGGCAACGTTCGCATTGCCTCACTATTTGTGACAATTAATGGCCACATAAATGAATTCCACGAGCCAATCACCTGAAGCAAACCAATCGCCGTAATCGAAGACTTCGCATTAGGCACTAGCACTGACCATAAAAATTGCCAATCACTAGCCCCATCAATCCGGGCGGCATAATATAACTGATCGGGAATCGTATTAAAACTTTGGCGTAATGTAAAGACAGCAAAGAAACTACCCAACCAGGGTAAAATTAACGCCCCATACGTATTAATTAAATGAAATTGCGAAAGAGTCACGAAATTGGGAATAATTAACATTTCTACTGGCACCATCATCGTCGCTAGTAAAATCGTAAATAAAAGGTTTTTACCCGCAAAATTAAGCTTGGAAAAGGCAAAAGCCGCTAAAATTGCGGTAAAAATTTGCCCCACAGTTGTCACTGCTGCCACAATTACGGAATTGATTAAATAGCGTAAAAATGGCGCAGCCTGCCAAGCATTCACCCAGTTTTCCCAGACTAAATGCTTAGGCCACCAAGTCACCGGAGTTTGCAAAGCTTCAAACCCGGTTTTAAAAGCCGTGCTAATCATCCAAAAAAAAGGCAACAGCATGGTAATCGCGCCTAAGCTCAAAAGACCATAAACAACGACTTGTTTGATTGTTTTTTTCATCTTTTTCACTCCTTAATAATGTACATGCTTTTTACTAAACCACATCTGCACTAAGGTCACTAACAAAATTAAGATAAACAATACCACCCCCGTGGCTGCTGCTTGCCCGTATTTATTTTGTTCATAAAAAGCGCGATAAAGATAATAAACTAACGTCATCGCTGAACCAGCAGGACCAGGTTGGCCACCGTACAATGCATAAACCTCATCAAACACTTTAAATGAAGCAATCACCGCGTTAACCGTTACCAAAAAGGTCATTGGCGAAATCATCGGTACTGTAATATGCCACCATTGTTGTAATGGCTTCGCTCCGTCTAAATGGGCTGCATCGTACAACCTTTGATCAATGTTATTTAATGCCACCAAGAACAGCATGATATTAAAGCCCAAGCCTTTCCAGATGGCTAAAATAATCAAGGCCAGCAGCGCATAATGCGGATCATTTAACCAATCGATTGGGCTAATCCCAATCCAGCCCAACACAACATTTAACAAACCGGCATCTTTGTTATAAATCCACCGCCACACCATGGAAATAGCGACGACCGAAGTCACAAATGGTAAGAAGTAAATCGTGCGGAAAAGGTTGGACAACCATTTAATTTGATTCAATAAAGTGGCAATCAACAATGACAGGATAATTTCAATCGGCACCACCCCTACAACAAAAATCAAGGTGTTTTTCAGGGCATCACAAAACGTTGGGTCACTGAAAATCGTCGTGAAATTGTCAATTCCGAGCGCCTGAACTTCATTGGTGAAAAAATTATATTCGGTAAAAAAGCTCATTGCAAAACTTGAGACGATCGGATATAAATTAAAGATTCCAATAATCAAAAGCAGTGGTAAAACATACAACCATCCTTTTAAATTTTCCTTAAGTGTTGGTTTATGATTATTCATCATGCGCTGATACCTCATTAAAATGTGGATAAATCCGCTTACCGCGTTCATCGAAGCCATATAGATACGGCAACTTAATATACGTCATCAAAGGCCGATTTAATGCAGGCACTGGTCCTAAATCGGTCACTTCCAAAAGCTGATCATTTAACCGCAATGTAACCTGCTGTTCACGACCAAAATGTTGCTCTTGTACGACTTCCACCCGTGCTTGTAAGAACGGATCAGCTGTTGGCTGCAAAGCAAATGCTTCCGGCCGAATGCCCAAAGTTTGGACACTTTGCGCCGCTTGACCGAAAACAGGCGGTAAGGCATCAGCCAATGTTTGAGCGGGCACCAAATTCAAGGCCGGTTCACCGATAAAGCTGGCTACAAATTGATTGGTTGGATCAGCATACAAGGTTTGAGCTGGTGCAAATTGTTGAATTACACCATCATTTAGAATCATAATTTGATCAGCGATATGCAGAGCTTCACTTTGATCATGGGTCACAAAAATCGTCGTAACGCCGGTTTCTTGCTGAATACGGCGGATTTCTTGACGCATTTCCACACGCAACCGTGCATCTAAATTCGATAATGGCTCATCAAGCAACAATAAGCTCGGCTCTTTTGCTAAGGCGCGCGCAATCGCCACCCGCTGTTGTTGCCCACCGGATAACGCCGCTGGCTTTTTATTAATTTGCGATTCCACTCGCACCAATTTTGCTAAGTCTAACGCTTTTTGGCGCCGCATAGCTTTAGGAGTTTTCGCCATTTTCATAGGAAACATAATATTTTCTAACACCGTCATATGCGGATACAATGCATAATTTTGGAAAACCATCCCCACGCCTCGTTTTAAAGCATCTTGCTTCGTAACATTGTCCCGGCCAAAAAAGACTTCCCCAGTTGTGGGTTGCAATAACCCAGAGATTAAATTCAAAGTTGTCGACTTACCACCACCGGAAGGCCCTAATAAAGCAATTAACTGCCCAGATGGTATTGCAAAATCCATATCATGAAGCACTTCGCTCCCATTCGGATAGGTTAAAGTGACATGTTTAAACGTAACTTCCAAAACTTTCCCTCTACTTTCTCTATTTTCCTTCGCGTTAATTTCAAGGCCCACTTCGTTATCCCTCAAGTAGCACCTTCTGATACCCCACCGTTGTGATATTATGTGGCTGAGCAATTTCCAGCTGGGGGTGGTGCACCAAATAATCGATTACTAATTCTGCCGTAGAGCGTTGGACCTCACGTACGATTTTATCCGGCCGATACATCGGATAATTCCCAGCTCCCCCAGCCCGGTAGCTATTTAATGCCACTTCGTATTCTTGCTTTAAATCAAGTGGTCGCCCTTGGATTGTCACCTTTTGCACACGTTGATTCATTGGTTGACTGAAATCCAAAGTATATTCAATACCACTCCAAAGATCATAGTTATAATGCTGTATTTTAGGATGTAAAAATAACGGATTGATCATCAATTCTTGCTGACCATTCACCTGAAAATAACGTGCACTCACTTCCAACGCATCCTTAATATCTTGACCACTTAAACGTTCCACGACCAACGTATTCGGATAAATGTAATTGGTCATGACATCGCGGCGTGTCACCACGTCATCAAGCCCACGCGCTTCATTATTAAAAAGCGCGGTATTCGAAATTTGAGTTTGCCCATATTCCATCTGAACCTGATTTACTAATTCAATAAATGGATGCCCGTACAGACGAGCTTGCTTATGATTGTGAATTAACATATTGTGTCCCACATGCCCCACTGGTTGATCCAACCAGGTGTTCACTTGTGCCTGCTTTGCCTGAGTTAATGTATGTATTTTTTCATCAATACCGGCGTGTCCACTATCAAGTAATTGCGCATCAACATCGACCACCTGATGCTTGGCATTCAAATCCAAAGTAATCGCGCCCACAGCCTCACCGCGATATCCAGGTTGCGTTGTCGGTACGCCGTCGACTACTTCTGCTAAGCGCCGATGCTGATGACCCGTGACCAAAGCATCAACTCCTGGTAATTGCAGTAATTGATACCCTTGATTTTCACCAGTTACCCGTTCCAACGTCTCACCAGTGGTTAAATCTTCGGCAAAGCCACCATGATAGGCAATTACAATCACATCGACTTGCATTTTAAGTTCCTGAATATATTGCTTGGCAACATCGACTGGATCGGCAAAAACCAAACCTTGAATATGTTCAGGCGTCTCCCAGTGCGGAATAAACTTGGTCGTCAATCCAATTACCCCAATCGTATACCCATTCCGGTTAAATATTCGATAAGGCTCGCCTACAAAGGGACGTTGTGTGGTTTCATCGAGAATATTGGCGTTCAAAACGGGTAAATCCTGGAAGACTTGTTCTAAATAGGTCCGCCCATAATTGAACTCATGATTCCCTAAAATATGCACATCATATTGCATCGCTTGACTCAACTGCTTAAAAAATGCGCGAGTCTGCGTCACCGGCTGTTGCGTCAAATACTCCGTTAACGGTGAACCTTGAATAAAATCACCATTCTCAATACGGAGTACCCACTGCTTATCCTGGGTAGTCTCCGTTTTTAAAACCGTGGCTGCCTTTTCTAAGCCCAATGCTTGATTCGTTAATGGTCGCCGGAAATCATCCGCTTGTAAATACCCATGGACGTCAGAAGTCGATAATATCTTAATCCGCATGCGCCCCTCCTTTGTAAGTTAACTTAGCGTTATATTCGGCAAAAAACAATTTCATTTCGCCACTTAGTTTACTAGGAAATAGCGAACTTTTCAAGTGACATTTAATTACAATTAACCCTTGACAAGCTAAAAACCGAACATTAATAACCTGTTGCACACTAAAAGATATATTTATCCAGATATAACGCTTTGTTATAATTTTGTAAAATTCACCACTATTGTCGGTTTAAAGCCCTTTTTTAAATATCCGCAAAAATTAATAACCGAAAGTCTCAAATGAATTTTTAATCGCTAAATTGAAAATAAAAATCATCAACCACGTAGGTCGATGATTTATAATTATATTTTTTATCTAATTTTATTCTGAAGCTTGCGCAGCCGCTTGCCAAAAATTGAACTCATCTTGATAGGATTGCTGATAAATTCTTTGCAAAATTTGCCAATCATCGGCTGTCAAATGCGGCAAAACCTGCTGTAATTCCGTATTAATAACCTGCCAAAACCACTCAACCAATTGCTGATATTCAAGCCCAGCATAATAATCAAACCACCCGTGATACACCAGAGCCGCTTGTGGTTGAAATTTAACCGCAATTAAATGATATGATTCAATGCACGGTAATAAAGCAATCATTCCGGCTAAAGGTTGCCAATTATCATCTAAAGCTTGGTTTAAATGTGCTAAATACGCCTGATTAACAGGGTCTTTCGCAATTTTTGAAACACCTAGCCCAGGACGTAAGGCCGCATGGGCATCCGCCTCTGCTTCACCCAAAACCGGTAATTGTTTTTGCCATTGCGGCGCGACTTGAGCCACGACCTGATTAAAGTATGCATCAAATGCTTGCAAATAATATTGATCTTGAGCCACATAATAATCACGCTGCTTTTGAGTGAGTTTCCCAGTTACCATTCCTTGAATAAAGGAGCTCTGCTCAATTTGTCCTAAGGTGTTCATCTTATTTTGCATTTGGCTGCCAGCTCTTTCGCATTGCTTGGACCATCATTGCTGGTTCTGACGCCTGGGTTAACAATGACACCACTGCCACCCCGTCTAAGCCAGTCTGAGCTAAATTTTTTAAATCAATTAACTTAATGCCACCAATTCCCACAGTCGCATGCTGATTATGCGCCAACAACTTTTTCAACCCCGCTAGCCCTAAGGCTGGTGCAGCATCAGTCTTCGTCTGCGTTGGCATCAATGGTCCGACTCCAAGGTAATCTACAGCTAATGCTTGAGCCGCTTCCATTTCAGTTAAATTCCGGACTGAGAGCCCCACCCAAAAATTCGCTGATTGATACCGTAAGACTTGCTCAATCGCTAAATCATCTTGTCCCACATGAACGCCAGCAGCTTGCGCGGTCAACGCCAAATTTAAGTCATCATTAATAATCACGGGCACATTCAACTGTTGCCCCCAGTGCACTAATTTTTGAACTAATCGTAAACGCTCGTCTGCATTTTGATAGATATACCCTTTATCCCGAAATTGATAAAGCGTAATGCCGGCCTGCATCAAGTCCACAATCCGTTCAGTAAATTCCGTCAAGGTTAACCGTGGGTAATCTTGTGGTCCCGCCACTAGATACCTGGCCAAACGTTCTCTCTCCATCTTGAAACCTCCTGCTGTTAACCAGCAACCCAATGGTTCAATGGTCCGTGACCATGACCAACAGCAATACTCTCGCCAATAGCGGCCTGCATGAATGCTTTAGCTTGGGGCATAATCGTCGTTAAAACTTGACCTTGCGCTAACTTAGCCGTAATGTATGCTGCCAAAGTATCCCCTGTGCCATGCGTGCGAACCGTATCAATCCGCGGACTTGTATACCAATGAAAATTACCATCAACCGTTAGCAAAACATCACTGACTTCTGTTCCTGCCAAGTGTCCGCCTTTAATCAAAACATTTTTGGGACCCATTGCTTGTAGTTCCAAAGCGGCGGCTTCAATCGCCTCACTTTGCGTTAGTTTCCGGCCTAATAAAGTTTCGGCTTCCGCTAAATTCGGGGTAATTAGTTCTGCCAAGGGAAACAAATTCGTTTTAACTTTTTGAATTGCTAAGGGCTCTAATAAAGTGGCTCCACCCTTGGCCACCATGACTGGATCCACCACCAAATGCTGAACCGGGTAGCGTTTCAGGCCAGCAACAATCGATTCGACCCGTTCTGCATCAAATAAAGCTCCCGTTTTTGCGGCTTGAATTTCCAAATCTTCAAACACCGCTTGGAATTGTTGCGCAATCATTTGTGTGTCAACCGGCTGGATGCCTTGGACCCCCAGTGTGTTTTGCGCTGTGACCCCGGTAATAATACTAGCGGCATAGACATGCTCTTGGTGAAAAGTCTTTAAATCAGCATTCACTCCGGCTCCACCACTGGAGTCGATACCTGCAATCGTTGTAACTTGTGGTACTTGAATCATTTTTTATGCCTCCTTAATTTTAAGCCAAATCTAATGCTGCATCATCAATCCAACTCAATTCATCAAGTAACGCGGCTGGTAATTGACCTGGGTGCTGTTCAACGCGCTGACTAGCCCGTTCGCCAGCAACCGCCATACATTGTGCAGCTGCCACAGCCGCTTGAAATGAATCTGTCGTCACAGCTAAAAAACAGCCAGTCAGACTAGATAATACATCCCCCATCCCGACATTTTGAGCCAGCATCGGGTTTGAACGAGTTTGGGTCACCCAATGGTCACAATCGGCGATGACATCGATCGGACCGGATTGCAAAATAATAGCGCCCGTCCGTTCACTCGCCTGCTGAGCCATTGTACCATCAACTGCTATATCTTGGGCGGCATCAATTCCCTTGCCTTGTCCTTTAATCTGGGCAAACCAAGCAATTTCAGCAGCATTACCGCGAATCACCGTAAATTGAATCGCCTGTAATAATTGCTGCACGCTTTGACTACGTTGTGGTAAACCTACGCCCACAGGATCCAAAACAACTGGAATGCCCTGCGCATTCGCCACTTTTCCTAACTGCAACATCAATTCCATCCCGGCGGCATTCCAAGTTCCCAAATTTAGCACCACCGCCTGACTCGCCGCCACTAACTCTTCAATTTCTGACAAGGCTTGGGTCATTAATGGCGAGCCCCCCAACATACTAATACTATCTGCCACCCGTTGTTGCGTAACCGTATTAGCATAATTTAACACCATAGGCTGCGTTGCCCGAATTCGCTCAATTAACATCTTTTAATCCTCTCTTCATTCCTCGACCATCTTTTTAAACTAGTCAATAAAACCCCCACCAACTTCTCTTGCGACAAATTGATGGGGGTCTACCCGAATTCGATTCATCACTTTCCTCCGTAAGTCTTAACTCAATCAGGTTCAAAGGGTCCGGTCTCCCGTCTCAGCGCGTACGCTCCCCTAGTGGATCTTTTATTTAATTATTGAAACATTTTTAGTCTAGCATATTTTTCCCCGAAAAAAAAGCATAGGTACCATGCACCTATGCTTAAGCCATTAAGTTTAGTGCTCAACAGCTTGTAGTTCTTGATTATTATCGAGTTGTGACTTGCCAGCCAAACCGATTCTTTGCAAAATCACCATTGAAATCCAAAGCAAAATCAAACCAATTAAAGTGAAAATCGTCAAAACGATGACTGATTCACTGATTTGTCCAGCCCCTAATCCCGACGTAATTCCTTGCCGCAATCCAAGAATTGAATACGTCATTGGCAAATATGGATGGATGACATTGTAGAAGTGGTTTGTGACTTGCATTGGGAAGGTTCCACCAGAACCACCCAATTGCAACATCAAGAGAACCATCGCCAAGAAACGACCTGGGTTATCAAAGGCCATTGACAAGAACATAACAATTGCCATCGAAGCCAACGCGTACATCACTGAAATCGTAAAGACTTGCGCCGGGTGGTCAAAGTGCAACCCAGCCAACATCATCAAACCTGGTTCAATCAAGCCCATCGCAACGGCCATAATTCCACCAATAATAATTTTACTGAAGAACCATGCCGTAGCTGATTGTCCTGGCATTGAAATCTTACGGATTGGGAAAGCAAAGTTAAAGACAATTGCTCCAACGAACAAAGCGACTGACAAAACATATGGAGCCAAAGCATGTCCATAATTTGGCACATCGCTGTAATGTGAATGCTTCAATTCTGAAGGGGCGGCAAACTGTTCGGCATTTTTCTTACCCAACTTAATTGATCCCACTTGATCTGAACCAGCCTTTAAGGCCTTGCTTAACACACCGCTACCATCAGATAATTGATTTGAACCATCCAAAAGGGCACTCGAGTTACCAGCTAATTGATTTGTTCCTAAGGCTAATTGATCCACACCACTGGTTAAGGTTGGAATTTGGGCCTGCATTTGACTCAATCCACCAAAGAGAGCTTGCGAACCATTAGCTAGTTGACTCACACCACCCGTCAAAGCTGGTACTTGCCCATTCAACTGTTGCGTTCCATTCGCTAATTGCTGAGCGCCACTGTTTAATTGACCAGAATTCTGGTTCAATTTAGCTGAACCAGAAGCCAAGGCATCAACTGTTCCCGTGTATTTTTGCATTTGCGTTGGCATGTCCTTCGTTCCAGCCTGCAAATCATCAATACCTTGATTCAATTGATGCATTCCAGCAACCAAGCCTGGATTCTGCGCATCACCTGGTATACCATCTAATCCGGTTTGAATCTTCTTCAAGTTCTGCAACATCCCTGCAGATTGTTGCATTGCATCTTCCAACTTTTGCAAATCCTGACTTGAAACTTGGCCTTGCACAGTCGTAGCTACTCCAGCCACAATTTGCTTGGCTTCATCAACAGCACTAGCTTTCAACTGCTGCGTCAAGCCCGCTTTGATCTTAGTCTCTTGCTCTGGAGTAAAGGTAACCCCCGCCGCCTTTTCGGTGTTAATAATTCCTTGCGCCTTAGTACTGTAATCTTGCCCAGCTACTTGGTTGACAATCGGTTGCAAAGCAGTGTCCAAGTGCGACAAAGTAGCTTGCATTCCCTGCAATTGCTTCTGGGCTGCTTGATAACCAGCTAAAGCTTCTTGATATTTTTGATCTGAGGCCAAAGTCGGATTTTCATCCAACTTCGTTTGCAGCTCATTTAACTTAGCATTAATTTTTAAACTACCAGCTTGTAATGCAGCAACTCCGTTGGCCAACTTGGTCACTTGTCCATTAATATTCGAATCCTTACCAGTTTTTGAAAGCTGACCGAGACCATCGCTGAGTGTTCCAACTCCATCCGTGTATTGACCCAAACCATTTTGTAATTCTCCTGAGCCATCCGCTAATCGCTTGGTCCCAGCGGCTAACTCACCGGTTTTACCATTTAAGGTCTGCAAACCAGTGTTCAACTGTCCTGAACCAGCGGTTAATTGGTTGACACCACTAGCTAATGGTGTCACCCCCGTCTTTAAGGTCATCACCCCGTTATTGACTTGGTCAACTCCGGACGTATAAACCTTTAACCCATCAGTCAAAGCAACAGACCCGTCATTTAATTGTTGCGCCCCTGTTGCGGCGTCCTTAAAGCCTTTACCAGCCTCTTTGACTTGGTCAAACATCGTGTTGGCATAGGCCGTCGTGACTGCTTGCCGTATTTGCGTATTTAAGGTTGAAGCCCCGACTTCACTAATAACTTCTCCGATGTAATTCAATGAATCATTCGTCTTAAACTGAATCTGCATCTTCTTTGGTTCGTTATCTAAAACGGACGTGGCATTCTTTGAAAAGTTCTCAGGTAAGGTAATTACTGAATAATATTCTTGGTCTTTCAAACCTTGTTCCGCCTTTTCAGGGGAAACAAAGCGCCAACCAAGCTGCTTATTTTTCTGTAATTCCTTGACCATATCATCACCCGCGTGCATTTTTTGCCCATGGAATTCAACGGCTTGGTCTTTGTTGACCACCGCAATTGGCAAATTTTGCGTTGTTCCATATGGATCCCATACAGATTTCAAGAAGAAAATACTGTACATAAATGGAATGAACATAATCGCGAGTAGTGAAATGGCAATGAGCTTATTCTTGAAAATAAACTTAAATTCATTTTTAATCATTTGCATGATTGAAATACTCTCTCTTTCCTGCTACTTAAAAAATAATAATAAATAAATAATAACTTTAACTAGATTAGTATAGTTTGAGCCGAAAAACAACCGTAAACTTTAAATTTCGTTAAGTTTTTTGACGAAAACGGTTACTTATTACAAACGGGATTCTTTCGCCATCGAACCATTTAATTTTGGAAATAAATCACTTCTTCATTTAAGCACATTTAAAATTTAATAGCCGTCTTGGCTATCCGCTCGCACGCATTTCAAATTAAATAAAAAAGTGCTTTACCACCGGCTAATCTAGCTAGTAAAGCACTGTTTTAATTCAAACTAAAGCTGGCATTTAAACGTTGTACATTAACCTAAATTTCATTCAGGAATATTCGTTACAGGAACTAACCCCCCATTAGTGACCTTAAAGATTCCCTTGGTAATCGTTTGATGATATGCATGCTTCATCATTGTTGTGAAAGTAGCATATTCTTCTGGGATGATTACATATTGGTAATTATTAAGAACCCGTTTAAAATCTGCATTCGACAGCATAAAATTCTCTCGAGCACTGACGTTATCAGAATAGAAATAATATTTCCCTACATATCCAGCATACATCGTTTGGACATCATTGGGGTGAATATCAACTAATAAAATCTTATTATCATTATAATGCATATTCTGCGGCATCATTTTGGCCAGTTGAATTGGTAGGGCGTTTTCATTTAGGGCTTGATTGAATTTAAGACCATTAATTTCAGAAAACATCAAGATTGTTGCAAAAGTAGTGAGAACTATTCCACTATTTTGATATAATTTTTTAGTTGAAATCGAACGATAAGAACGTATACCACGTTTGTGAATATCGATTTCAAACATCGATTTATCCATAGTATTAACAATAACCATACCTGCTAATAACATATTAAGCATCACCATGCTGGATAAATAACGCTCTGAGCCATCGAGATTGATTGCTTCGGCATAAGGCATTGACACAATATACATTCCAAAAACGCTAATGTAATAAATAATAAAGCTTATATCAATGGCTACTAAACTCGAAGCTAAATGATTTTTCTTTTTTAAAAAGAGCCGAATTATGATCCACGCCATAATTAACACTACATTAATTAATATAACCCCTTTGGTGGAAAGCGAATTAAAACTAAAAATTTGTTCTAGAAATTTGTGTCCAATCTTACTAATCGTCACAGTGCTCTCACTACTAAGCTGGTGTTGATAAGCTTGCGCACTAATTTCATGCTTGGAAACTGCTTTGAAAGTCGTATGAACATGCTGGCTCCACCAGAAAAATAATAAATAGCCTAGCCCTAACGGAACGAAAGCTTCTCCTAAGCCCAAAGCCCATCTTTTGAACCAATTTCCTTGAACGTCATGTGCAATACTATAAATTAAGTATGCTCCTAACATTACAACATACATCGCACCTGAATTTTTAATTAACAACAACTCGCCACTAAATAAAAAGGTTAAAAGCAACTGTAAACCACGTTTTTCCCGATAAGTATACACTGCCGCAAAACCAACTGCAGCGATAACAGGCATCACAAAATCAACTAAGAGATTATCCATTCGAATAGATATGTTAAAAACATTTAACAACGCAAGAATTAAACAAATAACATAAGTAAACGTTGCTCGTGTGCGATCTCTGACTACAGCAAACACGCTGTATAACCCTGCCCATATGACAATAAATTGGCCTAAAAGCATCCCACCTTCACTAAAGCCCAGCCATGTTACAAATTGCGTAATAAATAACGCCATAGCCGGCGGATACGATGTAAACGAAATAATCGGATCACTAGCTACCGGCAAATGACCTTGCGTAAATAAATATTTAACAATAATCGCCCAGTGCGAATAATTATCGTAGTGAATCAATGGACTATTATATATAACAACTCCAAAAGCAATGCCGAAAAAAAGCATCCAAAGGTCAAAATAATGTAACCCTTCCCGAGATACATCTGATTTTTTAAAGTATAAAATTAACAGTCCAATAACAAAAAAACAGGCACCTAAGATAATCACCAAGCGCATTCCCATCCTCAAATTATTAAACATGGCAAATCCATACAACATCATAGTTTGTATGATGAATGATGTTATCCAAACTAAATATCGATTAATCCCACACATATTAAGGATTATTGCATAACCAAGCTGAGCTATGATAAAAATTATTAAACCTACTAGTGACACGGTAATTACCTACCATTCTTACTAAACTTTTTCATAACAATTCGTTCAAATTCCTTCAAATGGAAAATAATATTTAAATTCAATTCATCTAAAGTAGTTAACCAATTATCTTGTTCCGCAGCAACAAATTTATTTTGTCCATCATAAATTAATTCTAAATAATGATTACGGTCTTCTTTATCTTTAATTTCATTAAGCAGACCATACCATTTTTCAGATCCTTGACCACTAGCTCGCATCACTAATCCATCAAAATGAATTTGATACGATTTATGATATAAAATTCCCTCTATTTTTTGTCCACGTTCTAAAACGGGGCTTGGACCTTCAGTCCGCAATTCCATAGAGAGACCAGCATCTGAAACGTCCCTCGTTCTAAATGAAATCCACTCGCCATTATATTTTATTTTCCCGTTAGCCTTACGCATGAAGCGCTCACTTTTACGATGAATATTTCTCTTCATAGAAATAAATACACAAAAGCTTAAGTTAATAAAGTGCATCAATAACCAAAAAGTAATAACACTTCCATACAAAATTTCTGATCCCCACTTACCATAATTAAAAACAATAATGGAAACCAATGTTAATCCCCAAAGAATTAAATAAGGAATTGAGTACAATTTATCTTTCCAAGAAAAATTAACTTTTTTATCAGTTACTTTAAATTTTTTGGCGCGAATACCAATTGTCTCCAAAATAACTGGCAAAAAAATGTAAGGAGCAAAAAAAGTTTCTTGTATTTCTCCCCAACGTTCATTGCGAATATTTGTAGATGTATCTCCTAAGACGCGATGGAGAAAGAAATAACCTGGCGCCCAAAAAATCATCAATAACCAAAAATCAGCATTAACTACCTGAATATGAAAAAGTGCGTACAAAATTGGCGCAATAATAAATATTAACCGCCTGAAAAATGACCACCAGTATAACCAAGTATTTATCAAAATGATTCGATTCAAAAAAGTTATTTTAGGATTGGTAAAAATATGCATATTTTTACAACTACGAATGACTCCCCGTGCCCAACGCACCCGTTGTTTAATGACACTTTTAATATCAACCGGCGTAATCCCACTGGAAACTACAACCTCAGTCGCTAGACTAATATAACCGGCACTATTAATGCGGGTCCCTAATTCAAAATCTTCAGTAATCGTATCTGTTGGGAATAATCCTACATTATCAACACTTTCTCGTAAAAACACGGCATTGGACCCCGTAAATAAGGCATGTCCATTTGCACCATTTAACACATTTATATCTCGCGAAAAATAATCTTGCTCATTAACCACTGAATTTTCTAAAAACAGATTAAATTGAAAAATATCAGCATTATAGAAACTTTGCGGTGTTTGTACAAAGCCCAGTGGATCAGTGTTATCTGGGTCATTTTTTAAGTCAGTAAAATTCTTAGTGAAGTATGGCACACTTGCCATAAGATAGTTCGAAAACGGAATCATATCAGCATCAAAAACAGTTAAGAGTGTTGAATGCAACTGACGCAATGCATTATTGATATTACCTGCTTTTGCATCCTTATTATCTTCCATGCCAATATATTGAACCTTGTATTCGTCAGCCAAAGCCTTAACTTCGGGGCGATTTCCATCATCAGCTATCACAATATTAACTAATTTAGGATCAGGATATTCCATAAATTTAGATGCATTTACAGTTTTTCGTAATAGCTCAACCTCTTCATTATGCGTTACGATAATGACATCTATACTAGGAACTGGATCATTTAAAGCTAACTTGGGCTCTTCAATTTTTTTATCACTTTTATCTCGCATTAAACGAAAAATTATCAGCAGAAAAGCAGTTAAACTAGAAAGAAGCTCACTAGTAACCAAAAGAAGCGCAAATAATAAAGTGAAAAATGAAGCTGTCCACGGAATAGTGAAAAATATTCGCCAGATTAAATATATCCCCGTCAAAAAAATTGCTAAAAAATACTGTACTTTTTTCTTAATTTCCATTTTGAGTTTGATCCTTATTTAGCATTTTTAAAAATAAAATCTCGTTGAATTCGATAACTAATCATAAACAACACGAAGTCCACAACTATTTTAATCAACACAGGCGTAACATTAGTATTATTTGGAATCAACTGTGTGAAAAAATCAGTCATGAAACCTGAAATAAACATTTGGACTATAAAGAGGCTTCCATACTTAATTAAAGTATTTTGACCATTTTTATCAAAAACAACATTGCGATTTAAATTATAATTAACTACGGCAGACATCAACCTGGAAACTATCGTCGCTATTAACACCGATTTCAAAACATGATTATCAAAAATAAAGATAATTACTTCAAAGAGTAAAATATCAACTAAAAACGAGATTAAACTACTTGCAGCAAATGTAAAAAATCTAGAATAAATGGATAATGAATCCCGTATCACGCGAAAATGCGAAGACTTATTGCCATCAATATAAATTGTAGGAATTGGTTGCTCAACAATCTTTATACTATACGCATTAGCCTGTAAAAGCATGTCAAACTCAAACTGAAATCGGTCACCATTAAAATCTATTAATTTCTGCGCATAATTCTTGGGGATAACTCTAAGTCCCGTTTGAGTATCTGAAATATTCTGGTGCGTAACAAATTTCACCAATTTATTAGTTAAAATATTACCAAATTGGCTACGCAGTGGTATTTTATTAGTAAATTGTCGTACGCCTAACACTAAAGCATCCCCATTTTTATCAAACGCATCTAAACAATCATTCAAAGCGCTTACCGTGTGTTGACCATCGGCATCTAATGTAGCAATTCCATCGAGCTTTGGATTATATTTAATCAAAGTTTTAAAGCCAGTTTTAAGCGCAGCCCCTTTGCCCAAATTTTTGATATGATGTTGAATATGAATTTTAGGATTGTTAAGTTGCTTAATTTGTTTAAAGATATCCTGACTACCTCCATCACTACCATCATCAACTATTAGAATAGAACTAAATGGACGAGCTTTAGTAATCAAGTCCTTAATTAACGTAATCAATTTTTGATCAGGATTTAGCGCAGGAATTAAAATACTATAATTTTTCATAAATAACTTAACTGCCTTCCTTATTATTAATATTGGTCGATTATTATTAAACATTTATCATGTGTTAAATATCACAATGGATAACACTATTTTTTAGGGGGGTTCATTTACGAAAAAATTACAATATGCTTAATGAACCATTTAAAGCACCAGAGCATAACATGTTTAATAATTAAAATTTATATCATTTAATATAAAACGTTTTTGACTTAACACGTATAAACTAAACGTAATTTTAAACTTCATTCATCGCTGCATTCATAAAGTCGTATGGTGTTTTCATTTTATTTGAATCCCAAGCAACTGCACCTGTTTTCAAAGATATAACAGTATCTTTGAAGATTGTTGATTCATTTAATTTAATTTTAAAATTTTCTTCAATACGCGTAGCTACAGTGTATGCTCCTTCTAAATCTGTATATAAAAGCAATGCCCAAGTAGTGTCATCTCCATCATTAAGTAAATAAGAAATGTCATATTCTCGTGTAGTTAAGTTCAAAGAATCAGTGACCATATTAAGTAGCCCATTTAATTGGGCCTCACCCATGATACTTCGTAAATGCGCCAAAGAATTAATTTTGATGGCAACAATACTCGTAGGAATTATAAACCGGTGACTGGTTTCTATAAAAACACCGGCATCTTGAATAAATGCTTCTTTTGTTCGTAGATTAGTTTGTTCATGAAAAATGCCTGGTTTTATCATTTCTGCCGGTGTTTCCTGATTATTAGAATGAATGGCATGTGCATTTTTAACCAGCAAATTCAGCAAGCACAATAAAATAGTTGGTGCCAGCAACCAATAAATTAAAATTAAGTTAATACCCACATTTTTCGAAACATGCAGATAAACTAAATATAAAATTTGTATGGTAATGAAGATTGCATCAGCAATAGAGCCAATAATCAATCCTCCGAATAATTCCAATATAATAGTTATGGCTGTCAATCCTAAATAAATAATATTAAATAATAAATTTCCTGACGTCATCGTAATTATAGCCGTAATCAACATGACCACCATAAACAACGAAAAATACACCTTATTTAATACCAACACCTGTTTACCTTTATGTCCCATTTGTTATCTCCCTACAACCATCTTGTATCTATGTATTTATTCATAACTGAATCTAAATTACTACGGCATTGTAAATTATACCCCATTTTGGTATTATTTTATACTTATATCCGAATTTTACCGCAATCCAATCTATTAAAAAAAGATGTTAGAAACTAAGTTTCTAACATCTTTTTTTATTGCCATGGTATCGTTACGTCATAATCAACTTGCCACGCGCCGTTGGTATCAACTATGCCCATTCGCAATTCTACATTTTGACCATCGCCTCGATCAGTCACTAATGCTTTTTGAAAAGAACCATCTGCATCAGTCGGCGTCACAAAAGTAAAATTAGTGCCATCATTACTATCTAACATCCACTGTCCGCCACCAAGCGGATCATTTTGTTCAACTAAAGCTTGCGCCGTATTTCCATCAATTACAGCTACATTAGCTGCAGACGTACTACTTGCTTGCGCCATTTCATCCTTTACTTGCGTCTGAACCTTTTGTTTATTTGGCTTATGTGTCTTCTTTTGGGCCTTTTGATTGCGTTTAACAGCATGTTTCTCATTTTGCTCAATTTTATTTTGGGCTTGCGTTTGATCGTACTGCCACCAATAATAACAACCCGCGCCTACAATTACCACCAAAAGTAATTCTAACAAATATCGTCCAAAATGACGCTTGGGGTGCTTCTTTTGCTCAACCGCGTTGCGTGATTCGCGCAACTTTTGCGGGCTATTTTTTCCCTCAACTGATAGAGCAATTAATTCTACCTGGATGGCCCGCTCTTTCAGACGGTCATAATCTGCCTGTGAAAGGGCACCTACGTCAAGCAGCTCTTTATATCGTTTTAATTCTTGAACTTGATCGTCCGTCATGCTGTTATCCTCGCCTTTTACACCGTGTCATTCTTTAAAAGATTAATCCATAATAATTTTATTATAGGTGAGCTTCGATACTTTTGCATGCTATCTCAAAAATCATATCCTTTTCTTTAGAATTAAATTCCCCTGTTAACAAAAAGACCCAACCACGTTGCCGTCATTGAGCCTTAATTTATTAATTAATTATTTATTTTCTAAAACTTTCTTTGAAACAACTTGCATGTTGTCATCAAAGTCGTATACCAATGGTTGTCCATTCGCAATTTCAACACCTAAGATATCATCATCTGAGATATTTTCAATGTGCTTAACTAAGGCACGTAATGAGTTCCCATGCGCGGCAATCAAAACGTTCTTTCCAGCTTGCAAATCTTTTTCGATATTTGAAGTCCAAAATGGCAAGACACGTTCCAAAGTGACCTTCAAGTTTTCACCGTATGGCAATTCACCTGCAGGAACATCTGCATAACGCCGATCAAAGGCTGGGTAAGTCTTACCCAAAACTTCAACCGTCTCAGTTTGTTCAGTCAACAATGGTGGCAAAACGTCATATGAACGACGCCATTGGTGCACTTGTTCATCACCATACTTTGCAGCGGCATCAGCTTTATTCAAGCCTTGTAAAGCTCCGTAATGCCGTTCGTTCAAACGCCATGTTTTCTCTTCAGGAATAAACATTTGCCCAGCTTCTTCCAAAGCATAGTGCAAAGTTGTAATCGCACGCGTCAAAACTGAAGTATAAGCTTGGTCAAATTGAATTCCTTCCTTAGCCAACATATCTCCAGCTTCTTTGGCTTGAGCGACTCCCTTATCAGATAGCTTTGTATCTACCCAACCATTAAATAAATTCAAAGCGTTCCACTCTGATTGTCCATGACGAATCAAAACTAATTTAGCCATTCTTTGTTTACCTCTTTCTGAATCAATATGTGAATATTATACCAAAAAAATATATACTTGACGAGCAGATTCTAACAATCATCAGTAAATGGGGCTGACGCTGAAACCTTTCACTATATCATTCAATTTATTGTAGGTGTCCATCTCGAATTTGCAAACTCGACGAATGTACAATGCCACGTGCCATTGGGAAATAATCATTAATAATCGTATTAATGGCAACCGGTGCCTCCCCTAAACCAGTCGCTATTAGTTCAGCCTTATTTTCATATTCAGCTGCATCACCAACCGCAAAAACGCGCGGAATCGAGGTCCGCAATTGTTGATTCACTAACATTTTTTGCCGAGCGAGCGCTGGTTGTATTGTCCACTGCTCCACTATCCGATTATCCGATCGGAAACCATAACTCGGTAAAATATAATCGGTCGTTAACGTCTGCACCCTGGTCCCATGAACTTCATGAACCGTCGCTATTAATTTTTGTTCGGCATTTTGTTCAATTGCCTCCACCGTATACGGCGTCATAACGGAAACTTCGTTGCTTGATAACTGTTGCACCGCATGCTCTAACGCCCGAAATTGTTGCCGTCGATGCACTAAGGTTACATGCGCAGCAGTTTTAGTCATCTGATTAGCTAAATCGACTGCGGTATCCCCACCCCCCAACACTAAGATATCACTGTTGGCATATTTATCTAAATCGGTTAAAACATAATCGATCCCTCTGGTCACAGAAGGTTGTACTAATGTTTCTGGCAAATAACGGGGTTGAAAGGCCCCTTTACCAGTTGCCACGATGACAGCCTGCGCTTCAATCGTTTCTTGTCGGTCTGTAATCACCGTAACATGATCCAAGCTAGCCTGAACATCAGTAACCGTCGTCGATAATTGCAGATGTGATTTTAATTGCGTTCTTTGCTGTTCTAAATTTTGTACCAACGCATCACCATTGATACCAAATAGGCCGGGCACATCTAAAATTTCTTTATATGGATATAAATTTTGTGGTTGTCCACCCACAACTGCTAAACTTTCAATTACCACTGTATTCAGTTCACGCAATCCTGCATAATAGGCCGCAAACAGCCCCACCGGCCCCGCTCCAATAATTACTAAATCCGTTTGACGCGTTTTCATCATGTTCCCTCTAAAAAAGATGGGCCAAAAGCATTTTAATACACGTAAAATGGTTCAAATTCATCCATATTCAAACCAGGTACTTGATCAATCAGCAAAACTTGAACTTGTTGTGTTCCACCTGTCATTTCATCAAACTTTTCTTCAAATTGCGGTAAAGTTTGTTGCAATTCAACTTGACTATCACCATTTAGAATCAACAATGATTGCATGGGCTGTTTGAACGGCGCATCCGCCTCATCAGCAAAATATCCATCGGGTAATTTCATCCAGAGCATATACATTTCACTAATAACACCTTGCATATCGTCAGCTAAGCCCATCAATTCTGCTTGCAAACTAGTTGGAATATTTTCAGCCGTTACAATTTCAAGCTCAGGAGCCCCGTCTGATTCTTGATAGTGTGTCGCTGCATGTTGGTGTTCATCAGGCGCATAAATATCCAGCATGTATTCAATGTTTTCACGCGTAATCTCCATGCCTTCTTCCGAAAATGGATTCATCACTAATTTATTCAAGGTTGGATCTTGCTTAAACATTTCAACGAATTGCGCAAAGGGAAATTGAACTACCATAATGTCTGGTTCCCATGGTTGTGGTGTTGCTTGATAATTTTTATCATCAGTAAAAATTGGTAGTACTGGCTCCCCGTCGGCGGCCATTAATGACACAAATTGGAGTGGTTCACCTGGCTTAACTGTAACAGTCCCGTCCGTAGTGCGCTTAGCTCCTGCTGGTACTTGCACCGGTGCTAAAAATTGAGCATTCAGCAAAGCCAATTCAAATTCAGTTTGAAATTTCGGCGTTTGCTTAACCCGAAAATGGGCTAAAGCATTTAATAATTCAGTGTTGTTTAAATCAATCATTAATTAGTCTCCATTAAATATAATTATTTCATTTTAACACTTTTTTCCAGTCCTTTAATCACCCACCCAACATTTAAAATGCACAATTTACAGTTATACACCTTATCTCGCTCATGATAACAAAAAAAGCGTCTTTCCACCAGGCCAAGCCTGGTGAATCGCCGCATCTGCCGCATGTCTTAAAAGAAAGACCCACGTTTTGAACTTTTAATGATTATATTCATCAGCCCACTCATGAATTGACTGCATTACCGGACGCATCGCTTCACCCCGTGTTGTCAATTGATAAATTGCTCGACTTGATTCAGGACCAACTTTACGTTCCAAAATATCAGCCTGCTCCAATTCCTTCAAACGCTCTACTAAAACCCGATCTGAACAAGCTTCAATTCGTGTTGCCAGATCTTTAAAACGCTGTGGACCAGCAAGTAATAATGATTCAATAATTAACCCATTCCACTTACGACCTAAGATATCAAAGGTTGCCACAAACTTATCACATAATTTTGCTTGATTTTGTTGTTCCATCATCAACTGTCCCCTCTCGTTTCATCAAGTTATTTGACAAGCATAACTTCACGAAACCAGCTCCGTCTTAAGACCGACGTCGGACCCAACGCAGGGTGGACAAGGTCATAAATCGATCGGTTACTGGATTCAAAAAATCAGTCACAGCCGTCCAATCGTCAACTATATTCAACACAAAGCTTTCCCAATAGTGGGGCATCGCCCAAGTCGATCCCCACATATGTTTTAAAATAATATCTTTTTCCATGTTTGACAAAGGCGTCAATTTTTCAGCATTACGCAAACTTACGCGTGGATGAATGAAAGCATGGGTCCCAAGTTCGAACTTGGTCTCGCGCCAATCATAGTAGAAGAGATCATGTAAAATACCTGCCCGCGCGAGTGCAGTTGCGTTTAAACCTAACCGCAGCCCAACCCGATAGCTCAAATATGAAACATCAATGGAATGTGTTAAGCGATCCGAATGATGATGCTGCGGATAATTCGCTAATTCTTGCACTTCTTGATACGCCAACAAATCATCCACAATGGCCCGATATGCTCGGTCATTTTGCCATGCCTTTTGCTTCATGTTTTTGCTCCCACCTTTATCAAAACGTATAAATACCAAAAAAGCTTAATGCTTCAATGTATACATCGCAATTCCAGCCGCAACCCCGACATTCAATGATTCTGCATGTCCGGCTAAGGGAATATACAAATTTCGCGAAGTTAATTGCGCTAACTCTGGGGCCATCCCTTGACCTTCATTACCCATAATTAACGCAAAATTCGTTGCTGGTTGAACACTAAAAATATCAACCGCTTCTGGATTTAGTTGTGTCCCATAAACTGTAAAATCATTACGGGTAAACTCTGGGACCCAGGTGTACAAATCACCCACCGTTAATTCCAAATGAAATTGTGAACCTTGCATTGCTCGCACTGCTTTTGGAGTATAAGGATCAACTGAACCTTGACCAAAGACCACCCCAGCAAAGCCTGCTGCATCTGCAGTCCGCACCATCGTTCCCACATTCCCAGGGTCTTGAATCGCATCCAAGAACAACCATGCTCCATCATGGATGTACTTTGGATCACGATATGAGCTTGGCAGGGAAACTTCGGCAAAAATACCTTGAGGCGTAACTAAATCAGAGAGCTTCTTCGCAATCTCATCTGTAATAACAAAAACTGGAACTCCTTGTGGAAAATCAGCTTCATGTTCTTTAAACTGATCTTCTGTCGCAATCAACGCATGTAATTTACCATTGGCGTGAATCGCTTCTTGGACCAAGTGCCAACCGTCAAGTAAGTATGTTTGGCTCGCTTGGCGACCTTTTTTTGTCTGTAATTTTGTCCAGGCTTTCACCCGGGAATTTTGATTTGAATTTATTTTTTCCATATCACCATTATACGTCAAGTTTAATGAAATTAATAGCTAACGCAATGAGTTTCCTCATAAAAATACACATCTTTACACAAAATCAAGTCTACTTTTATCCGCTCGCTACTTCGTAGGCTCGGTTCTTTATCCATAAAAGCGATTTACAATCAATACCTAACTAATTTTTAGTAACCCATTTGATGGTAAGTATCTTGATCTAACACGACATCGATTTCCCCAATAAACTCGTGTGCCGGCGCTTTGACAAAAGTATGCTTAAAGACGTATAAGCCATCACTTGAATCTTCAATTTCAATGCCACCCATATCATAAGCTGACAAATGCTCATCTAATGCCCATTGAATCATGGCTGTTTGCACTGCATACGGCGCGTAGTAAATATTGCCATCCATTGATCCCGCATACATATACCAGATTTTATCACCGTACTTAAAGCCAATCCCGGTCGCCAACAATTCACCATCTTTTTCTGCCATGTAAATTCGCATCGTGTCACCATTTGCATCCCCAAACGCAGCAAGTAAACGCTCAAAGTACGCTTTGGGACGATATGAGATACCATGCCGGTTAGCCATATCAGCATACGTCGTGAAAAAGGCTGCTAAAGCATCGGCATCGTCGGCCCAACGAACCGTAACTCCGTCACGGATTGGGCGCTTTAACTTGCTTTTTGTTTTCGATGGGTATAGATCAAAAGTTTCTTTTGCGTCCGGCCATTGGGTCAAATCAATAATCATATTCCGTCGCGGTTGAATCGTCGCATGCATCCCATCAGCGTCGACATTCCGATTCCGCGTAACATAACCATGGGCCTGCAAAGCAGTATTAAAAACATCACTATAATCTACTTCTGGATCAAAGCGTAATAAATAAACCGGCTCATCTGCTAAAGCTTGCTTAGCCTCTGCCACTAAGCAATCAACTAAATCTAAATCATCAAAATCAACCACAGGTCCTTTAGAGGCATAGGCAAATTTTTGACCATTAGGCGTTGTACTCATTAAAATCGACATCGCCGCAATAATTGATCCTTCATCATTTTCTACATAAACATACCGCGGTTCCCAATTGTTTTTAACTTGGCTCCATCGGATATCTTGAGTAATACGTCCAAAGGGTGATGTTTGTACAAAGTCTTGATAACGTTGCACTGCCGCTGCATCATCTAAATTTAAAACTGGCATAATGACCTCTCTTCTATATCTAAAATATTAATGTTTCATTTTAACATACTACAAACACTTAGCTGGCATACATTAAATTCTCTAACCAAAAAGACTTTATTCGGGGTTCAATAGCCCTAATTTCCACTGCAAATAAGCATTCATAAAGCCATCTAAATCACCATCTAAAACGGCTTGGGGATTTCCACTTTCATAATTTGTCCGATGATCTTTTACCATCCGATACGGTTGTAACACGTAAGAGCGAATCTGTGAGCCCCAGCCATTTTCTAGATGTTCTCCCGAAATCTCCGCACGTTCCTCAGCTTGTTTATCTAACTCCAGTTGGTATAATTTGGCTCGCAACATCGCATACGCCGTATCCTTGTTTTGGAATTGCGACCGTTGTTGTTGTGAGGCAACGACAATCCCCGTTGGAATATGGGTTAACCGCACAGCCGATGAAGTCTTATTAATATGCTGTCCACCAGCTCCAGATGCGCGATAAACATCCATTTTAACATCGGCGGGATTAATATCCACTTCAATTGAGTCATCTAATTCTGGCATCACATCAACCGAAACGAACGAAGTATGGCGCCGCCCCGCCGAATCAAAAGGAGAAATTCGGACAAAACGATGCACACCTCGCTCGGAACGCAAATAACCAAACGCATTGTGCCCGACAATCCGCAGTGTCACAGAATCAATACCTGCAACGTCGCCAGGATGATAATCCATCACTTCAACTTGTAAGGCGTGTTTCTCCGCCCAACGTGTGTACATCCGTTGTAAATTCGCCCCCCAATCAGCTGATTCAGTTCCCCCTGAACCAGGATGGATTTCCAAAATGGCATTATTCGCATCATAAGGTTCGCTCAACAACTGTTCTAACCGGTAACGATTTAAATCGGCCTGTAATTTATCAAAATCATTCGCCAACTCTGCTTCAATTTCTGGGTCATCGATTTCTGATAAAAGTTCTATCGATGTTTCCACGTTTTCAACGCCTTCCATCAATTGTAAATAATTATCACGCCGTTGCTTTAACTCATTATTTTCATCAATCACCTTTTGCGCTGCTTCATGATCGTTCCAAAAATCACCTTGCATCATCAAATTTTCATTTGCGGCAATTTGATCAGTCAATGCATCTAAATCCAAATTATCACCCAATTGTTCAATTTCAGGTTTCATCTGTTCTAATTGTTGTCGAATTGGTACTAATTCCATCATTTACTCCTTTACAAATCTCAAATTTTATCAAATTTACTACAAATCATCTTAGCTCTTAACTGAAAACGCCAAACAAAAAGAGGCTGGATAAATACCCAACCCCTTTTCAAACTACCGCCAAGTCAGTTTGAAATTGCTTGACCTCAACGTGTTACATCGTTAAGTTCTGCCGAATTTCGGACTTCATAAAGAGGCGTGTAACTTCGTACTCAATTTTTTCAATCATTTCTTCAAACATGCGGAAGCCTTCATTTTGATACTCAATCAAAGGATTCAATTGACCATACCCACGCAATTGAATTGCATCACGTAATTGGTTCATCGCTTCCATGTGATCGGTCCACTCTTCGTCAACCACCCGCAAAAGGACCACTCGTGTAAATTGCAATAGTTGTTCTTCATCCCGCAAGGCGCTAACCTTATCTGCGTAAACTTCTAAGGCCAGGTTATACAGATAGTCCGTCAATTCTGAACGTGTTTTATTTTCTAATTGTTCAGGGTGTACCATCTCTTCTGGCATCAACGTCGCCCGCATAAATTCAGCAATCGTGGCCAAATCCCATTCCTTGGTTGAGCCCAAAGTATTGGCTTTCACCACTCGTTCAATCGTCCGTTGTACCATTGGTAACAAAACGCCTTCCAATGACTTTTTGGCATCAATCACATAGTTACGATCCCGATAAAAGACTTCTCGTTGTTGTGACATCACATCATCATATTGCAAAACGTTCTTTCGTGAATCATAGTTATTTCCTTCAACCCGCTTTTGCGCTGATTCAACTGAACGGGTGATTAATCCATTCTTAATAACGGCATCTTCATCTTCAAGATTCATTTTATCCATCATGGTCTTAATCCGGTCACCACCGAAACGAATCATCAATTCATCTTCCAACGATAGGAAGAATTGTGAAAATCCTTTATCACCTTGACGACCAGAACGACCACGTAATTGGTTGTCAATCCGTCGCGACTCGTGCCGCTCAGTTCCAATCACGGCCAAACCACCTAATTCAGCCACTCCAGGGCCTAATTTAATATCAGTTCCTCGGCCGGCCATGTTAGTCGCAATTGTTACTGCACCACGCTGGCCCGCATTAGCAATAATTTCGGCTTCGCGTGCGTGATTCTTGGCATTCAACACATTGTGAGGAATGCCAACCCGTGTTAACAACTTAGATATTAATTCTGAGGTTTCAACTGCCACCGTCCCAATCAAAATTGGCTGTCCCTTGGCATGTAATTCTTGGACTAATTCAACCACCGCCCGGAATTTAGCTTGTAAATTCGGATACAACAAATCTGGTTCATCCACTCGCGCATTAGGCCGATTTGTTGGAATCGTCACAATTTCCATATTATAAATTTCGCGGAATTCTTCAGCTTCAGTCTTAGCGGTTCCAGTCATCCCAGACAATTTCTTATAACGCCGGAACAAGTTTTGATAGGTAATTGATGCCATCGCCCGGTTGTCTTCTTGAATTTGAACCTGTTCTTTAGCTTCCAAAGCTTGGTGTAATCCATCTGAGAAACGTCGACCTTCTTGAATTCGCCCAGAAAAGGCATCGACTAATACCAATTCTCCATTACGCACCACGTAATCCTTGTTGTTCTCCATGGTGTAATTAGCACGCAAAGCTTGATCCAAGTGGTGCGTTAAAGCCGTATTAGCTGAAGAATATAAGTTCTCCAAATTAAAGTAACGCTCAGCCTTCGTGATTCCATCGTCAGTCAGTATGACCGCCTTGGCCTCCAAATCCACCTCAAAATCTTTATCTTTTACTAATGATTTAACAAAGCGATCCGCCCGAATATAAAGTTGCGTTGATTCTTGCGCTGGCGCTCCAGAAATGATCAACGGTGTCCGCGCCTCATCAATCAAAATAGAATCAGTTTCATCTACTAACGCAAAGTTTAATGGCCGCTGTACCCGATCGGATGCCTGAGTCACCATGTTATCACGAAGATAATCAAAGCCAATTTCTGAATTAGTTGAATACGTAATATCGGCTTGGTAAGCGGCTCGCTTTTCTTCAGCTGATTGATCCGCTAAATTAATGCCTACCGTCATGCCCAACCACTTATACAATTCACCCATTTCAGTTCCGTCACGTTGGCTCAAATATTCGTTGACAGTAACCACGTGCACCCCTTCACCTGGCAAAGCATTCAAGTAAACCGCCATCGTCGCCGTCAACGTCTTTCCTTCACCGGTCTTCATTTCAGCAATGTTTCCACCGTGTAAAACGACAGAACCCATAATTTGAACAGGGAATGGATACAAGCCCAAAACCCGCTTAGCAGCTTCGCGCACAACCGCAAACGCTTCAGGCAAAAGGTCGTCCAATGTTTTACCTTCCTTTAGTAGCTGCCGAAAATAAGGCGTTTTAGCTTGCAAGTCGGCATCACTTAATGCCGCCATCTCATCTGCATAACTTTCAACTTTATCTGCTACGCGTCGCAAACGTCGTAACGTCCCTCGGTCACTTTCAATCAAATTTCTAACTGGATTTGCCATCGTTTATCTTCACCTTTACATCCCAATTTTTAAATCTAATTTTTACCGTTCAGTTGCCATTAGTTAAACCACCATCCTTAGTAGCTAACTGCTCATGCACAACCTTATGGCATAACGGTAAACTATCCCAATTCTTCATAACACCTATTGTATCACAGTCTGTACTATCACAGTATGATTTTATCAACCGCATTCCTTGGATTTTAATCAACGGACCAGGTGGAATCTTCGTCCCTTCCGCCCATTTTATGCTAAAATTAAATTAAATTATTAATGTGTCAAAATGCCCGCGTTTTATCAGCATCATTTCCAGCTGGTTACATAGGCAAAATCACATTTCCGAGAGAGGTTTTCGCAAATGGAAGAATTAAAACCGGATATTTTACATGAAGTCATTCAAAAGCGTTTCGCTCAGGCTAATAAAACGAACTTCGGGAACATCTTGTTAATCGGCGGTAGTTTGCAGTATGCCGGTGCCATTTTAATGGCTGCTTCTGCCGCCGTTAGTTCAGGCGTTGGGCGCTTGACCGTTGCGACGCAAAGAGAAAATCTCACTGCTTTGCGCGTGCGTAATCCCGAGGCCATGGGACTTGATTGGAGCCAACATGGTCCAGTCTTAGACCAAGTTCGCAAGAGTAACGTTGTCTTAATTGGTCCGGGCATGGGCGAATCCGATGAGGCAGCTGAACTAGTCCGGGCAACCATGCGGGCGATGCGTCCCGGACAAAATCTCGTGATTGACGCCTCCGCTTTAAACTTGATTGCTGATCATCATATCATGATTCCAACGGACGTCTTCACCATTGCAACCCCTCATCAGGGCGAATGGGCCAAAATTTCAAGTGTCATGATTCCGTATCAAGGGGCAATGGAACTCAACGATTTGCAACGCCAGAACTTAAATTTAGATGTCCTCGTCTTGAAGCAATATCATACCGTTGTGCTTAGCAACAACCGCCAAGTTCAATTACAAATCGGGGGGCCTTATCAAGCAACTGGCGGGATGGGTGATACCTTGGCGGGGATGATTGCTGGCTTTGTCGGTCAATTCGCGGAACCACGCCGGGCCACCGAAGCCGCGGTCTACGCCCACAGTGCAATTGCTGAAGAGCTCGCCGCACATAACTGGGTGGTTCAACCGAGTCTAATTGCTGATTATTTACCTAATTATATGGCCCGGATTAACACCAACCTTTAAAATTTTCGAATTTTCACATGAACACTATTTTTGGATAGTGCTCTTTTTTTATGTTTATTTTCCTGTTGTTCATCTATTTAATTGTAAATAAAAACACGCCAGTTAATTGTAAATAAAAACACGCCAGCTTTTTAGCCCGCGTGCACTTTTAGAAGCAGCAATTAAATTATACGCTTCAAGGGGGAACTATTTATCACCCTGTATTCAATTGTCATCGGTTATGATTAAAGGTCTAATCTGCAGTTTTAGACGCCTGTCATTAATCAAAACCCTCACCAAATTCATCACTAATAATGCTAGCCTAAACGTCTTGATTCAAATCAAGTCATATCAGGAGCAGTTTATTAGCACAGTCATAAATATTATCAATCTAGTTGATACTGATGACTCGTAATAAATCTGATTGCTAGTGTTTCTAGGACGACCTACTCATGGCCTGATGTTTATCTTTTAAATTTAATGATACGCGCTTTCCTAGTCACTACTGTGATATGCCCTCGTTTAGGGATAGGTTATTCAATGTGAATTGGTCGAAAATATTAGATTGCTCCAAATTCTCTACCTCCCTTTCCTTTAGGTTAATTACATTATAACATCGAATGAAAACGCTTGCAATTAAAATATTTTAAGTTTTATCATTACTTTTTGGCTAACCATTTACCATTACATTTGTTCTAAAACGTATTCTTGCAATATACCTTCGCGCACGCCAGACGATGAAAAAATGACTTCTTTCGAATCTGTAATTTCAATTAATCGTATTAAAGGTAATAAACCACCAATAATAATATCCGCCCGGTTGGCCTCGCTACCTAAACATTCCGCGCGTTGCTGTAGCGTTAATTGGCATAATTCATCAAATAATTCCACCACCCGGCTCGTTGCCAAGTGATAACCATGGAAATCTTCTTCATCTGGTAAAGCTTGACGTTTTCGATCTAACCGCGCCAAGGTTCGATTAGCACCCCCGAGCAAAACAATGGGCAATTGGTCCGTCTCTAGCCAAGGTAATTCAGCATATTTTTGATCAATAAAATCAATCGCGGCGTCGAGGTTCCGTTGTTCCAGCAAACCATCCGCATCTAAATGGAAGCGCTCAGCTAAGTTGACTGCTCCAAATGGCAGGCTAATAAAATTCGCTGCCATTTGCTTTTCAATACCTACTAATTCAACGCTGGCACCCCCAGTATCTAATAACCAGGCATCCGATAAGGCCAAGGTGGATTCCGTGCCTAAATAATCGTAATAAGCTTCTTGATCCCCTGTTAAAACTCGAACATTCATCCCAAATTCGCTATACAAGGGCAATAGTAAATCATTTTTATTTAAAGCTTCACGAACTGCAGCCGTCGCAATCCCAATCACTTCAATTTCAGGATATTTTTGATAAATTTGGTAAAAACCTCGCACGGCTGTTAAAACGCGTTCAATCGCGGCCGGTTGTAAATACCCTGCATTTTGAGCCATCCCCTCTGCTAAACGCGTGTCTTGCTTTTGTCGCAAAACTTCTTCAATTTGTCCGTCTATCGTTACTTTTTCAATCACAAAACGGGTTGAGTTAGAACCTAAATCTACAATTGCCAAAAAGCTCATATTAATACCCCATCTGAACTACTAATCCCAATATTGAATTCCCATTGCCGCGCGAACTTCTTGCATCGTGGCCTGCCCAACTTGCCGTGCTCGCGTTGAACCTTCTTTTAACATGTTCAAAACAGCCGCTGGATCGCTCGCTAAAGCCGCCCGTCGGTCCCGAATCGGTGATAATTCAGCATCCAACACTTCAAACAATTCTTTCTTCAACTTCATATCACCCAAGCCACCGGCTTGATATTGTTGCTTTAATTCAGCTACACGGGCTTGGTCGGTCGCAAAAATATCTAAATAGGTAAAGACCATATTTCCTTCAACATGTCCTGGATCTTCAACGCGCACATGGGTCGGATCAGTATACATTGACTTAACCTTGGTCCAAAGCTCATCGGATGAGTCCCCCAAGTAAATGGCATTTCCAAGCGACTTTGACATCTTGACACCATCCAAACCAGGAATTCGTCCCTGACCCTTTGGTGGAAAGTAACCCATGGGCTCTTTTAACAAATCAACACCATAGACTTTATTAAAAGTCCGGACTAATTCACGCGTTTGTTCCAACATTGGTTCTTGATCATCCCCAGCTGGAACCACCGTCCCTTTGAACAAAGCAATATCGGCAGCTTGTGAAACTGGATAGATAAAGAATCCAGCGGGAATTGATTCACCAAAACCTTTTTGTTGAATTTCCGTCTTAACGGTCGGATTGCGTTGCAAACGTGCAATTGAGACTAAATTCAAAAAATATTCCGTCAACTCGGATAATTCTGGAATCGCTGATTGGACAAAAATAGTCGTTTTTTGTGGATCAATCCCAACGGCTAGATAATCTAAAGCTACTTCTAACAAAGAATTATGAATTTTTTCAGGATCCCGCGCATTATCAGTAAAGGCTTGTTTATCAGCAATCATAATATAAGGATTATACTTCCCTGAATTTTGTAACTCCACGCGGTTCTTCAACGAGCCTACATAATGCCCAATATGTAATCGTCCTGTAGGCCGGTCACCTGTCAACAACACTTCTTTTTCACTCATTTTTCTTCCCCGCTCTCATCATTTTTATTTTTTAATTGAATTAAACCCACGCTAATGCCTAATGCTTTTTGCACCGCAGGCATGATTTCTAATGGTAGCATCCCAATCTTATCTTGGACGCGTGATTTATCAATCACGCGCACTTGTTCTAACAAAATTGTCGATTCGCGGCTAATCCCTGTCCCCGGTGTACTCGCGTTCAATCGCACATGGGTCGGCATTAATTTCGCAATTTTTTTAGTTGAAATCGGTGCAATAATCGTCGTGGGTGCATGTACGTTGCCCATATCGTTTTGTAAGATTAAAACGGGACGTACACCCCCTTGTTCTGACCCTTGCTTTCCATCTTCCAAATTAGCATACCAAATATCTCCACGCCGGATAACCTTAGTATTACGCTTTTTAACCGTCATGCAATTTTCCTCTATAATTCATCAATCTATTAAGTATCGTGGTAAACGCGCTGCCAAATTAGTTGCGACTTCATATGGGATAGTTTCTAATTGATCAGCCAACATTTCTAATGTCACATGCTGATTCCCAACTGAACCAATCAAGGTAATTGTTGTCCCCACTGGTACAGATTCCGGCAAAGCAACCATCAATTGATCCATCGCAATCCGCCCAACAATTTGGACATGTCGTCCATCCGGCAAAAGGCCATAACCGCCTTGTAGTTTACGCAAATAACCATCCCCATAGCCAATTGGAACAGTCCCAATCCAAGCTGGTTGTTCAGTGGTATACGTGGCACCATAAGACACCGAAGTCCCAGCTTCTACTTGTTTAACCTGGACCAAATTGGCTTTCAGTTGCAAAACAGGTTGTAAATCTCGTGATGGTAGTGCTCCTTGTGAGGCATCAAAACCATACATGCCGGCGCCAACTCGAATCGCATCCGTTGAAGGGACAGCATGCCATAAGGATGTTGCCGAATTTGCTAAGTGTAACCAGGCATCATCTGGCAATTTCAGATCATCAACCAACGCGTGCCAGCGCTGTAATTGTTGCTCGTAATAAGCGTTATCAGCCATATCAGCGGTCGCAAAATGCATGCCTATGCTATGTAATTTAAAATGTTGATCGGTTTGAATTAACTCAACCACGGCTTTTAATTCATCAGCATGCCGAATTCCGATACGCGTCATCCCAGTATCCACGGCGACTGCCACCAAAAGCGGAGTTGTACCACTTAAATTCGCTTGCGCTGCTTGCAACCACGCTAAACTCACTACCGGTACAATTAATTGATTTTGAACTGCCAAATTCAAATTCTGCGGTTCAACTTCGCCTAATATCATAATCGGCAATGTCACACCAAACTGGCGCAACCAAATACCTTCATCTAAAGTAGCCACCGCAAAAGCATCCACCCCAGCCCGCAAAGCCGCCGTCACAATCTGCGCGCTTCCATGCCCGTAAGCATTCGCTTTAATCACAGCCACAAATCTTTTAGCATGCGTTAACTTCCGAATATAGTCA
>NZ_JBJJNY010000030.1:0-1046 GCF_045504165.1 Weissella kandleri
CTAGTTTTTTAACTGATGAATATTTGTGTTCAACCATGTGTTCAATGTGTCCAATCTAGTGTTCAATTTAGTGTCCATCAAAGTGTTCAATGTGTTCATTTTAATTGAACAGTTACTTAATTAATAGGTGGTTTAATAAATAATTATATTATTGACATTGAAGATTTATCGGGGTAAGTTTATACCATAAACAATTAAATAAAAGACAAGCACCCAACAGGATTGGCGTCCTGAAGAGTGCTAGTGCAAAGAATATCGGAAGTATTCAAAGCACATTGTCCTTCAATTAATATGATAATTATAGATTATAATGATTGAAGACGTCAACCCATAAAAAAGACTTTAAATGGTGTAGACGGTTACAGTGTAGCTAAGAATGGCTAACTGTAATCGTCTTTTTATTTTGAAAAAATAAATGCACCGTGAATCCTGCTACGATACAGCTAATAAGTAAAACGAACTTATGGGAACAGATAAGCCTAGGTGGAAGCTGGGACGATACGTGAAGAGCCTTGCTCATTGCACTGTGGGAGCATAAAAGAGAAGCAGTGAAGCCGTTAATGGAAGCAGATGAGAAGTGAACACTACGTTAACGCCTATCTTGGTTGCGCTTGATAGAAAGAAATACAGCTTGCGGAAAGACCGTGTTGGCAACAGCACAGAGCTATTTTAGTGTATAAACGTTAGTGATTAAGCAGTTGCACTATAAACTAACGCCAAAGCGTTTATATGCCCGTGTGGGGTGGTCAGAACGGATAACGAATAAAATAGTACATGTAACAATGTAAGGCTCTTGAGATGCACAAAGTCGACTTCACTNTGTAATTTGGAGGTTTTATTAATGAAAGTTTCTTCTATTATTTTAGGTTTTTCGGCAGTTGTAGGTATATTTACAACTAGTTATGGAGTGATAAATCCTATTTCAGCAAATGCTGAGAGTAATCGGCATGTTGTTTATGTTGATCAAGATCATGGTGAAATAGAAATGGATTTTAATGGAGATATCGTTTCGGCTAGTTCTGAAAATTTGAGTAATAAGAACATTA
>NZ_JBJJNY010000031.1:0-912 GCF_045504165.1 Weissella kandleri
TGTGGCGTACCCCGAAAGTTAAAGTAACTTTCGGGGTTTTCTTTATGACTAAAATTTCAAAACATACAAAACTTAAAGCTATCCTGGAATATATTTCAGGGCATGGAAGTAAAACGGAGATTGCCAAACGTTATGGTATCAATCGAACGACATTTAGAATGCTTTTAGCGGCGTACAGTACGCATGGACCTGATGTGATATTCAATCCACCAAAACCAACTGGGCCATTTCGAGTTGAATTAACGTCGTGGGCAATCAGGAATAATGCTTCGCATACTGAAGTTGCGGCTAAATTTGGATATTTAGGAATCGCTCAAATATTACAGTGGAAAAATATATATTCCAAACTTGGGCCAAATGGGTTATTGTCTATACAAAAAGGACGAAAACCAAATATGCCTAAGAAGAAACAGAAGAATCGAGAACAACCAATCAATTTGACTGAAGAAGAAAATCGACTCGCTCAGCTTGAAGACCAAGTACTCCGATTGCAAATTGAAAATGAAGCTTTAAAATTATTGGCCTCGATTCAGCAACGAACCGACAACTCGCAGAAGTAGCTTGCCGACTCGAGGCACAATTTAAACTGGTAGATATTCTAAAGGTTCTTCCAGTTGCAGAAAGTACAGTGCATTATTGGAAACGAAAGTTTAAAAAGGGCGAACCAGATGAGCCACTTCACGTGGCTATCAGAGCTATTTGGGAAGCTGATAATCACTACGGTGTGCGTCGAGTTTATTTAGAGTTGCGAAAGCAACCGGAGTTCGCAGAGGTAAATCACAAGAAAGTTCAACGACTTATGCATGAGATGGGGTTAAAAGGTGTTGGATATAACAAGCAATCGCGCAAGTATGATTCATCTAAGGGTCCTGAAGGAAAGCGAGTGAAGAACAAAATTCACCGTCGTTTCAA
>NZ_JBJJNY010000032.1:0-899 GCF_045504165.1 Weissella kandleri
ATGATGAAGTTTGCAATGATCGGGCTTGGAAAGATGGGCCTAAACTTAGTTAAGAACGCGGTTGATAATGGTAATGAAGTGGTTGCTTACGATTTGAATGAAGACTTTGTGAAAGAAGCCGGCGCATATTCAGACAAGGTAACGATGGTTTCATCAATTGATGAACTTTTGGCAGAATTACCTTCACCAAAGGTAGTTTGGGTCATGGTTCCAGCCGGAGTTCCAACGAACTCAACCATCGACAATTTGATTGAAAAGATGGATGCCGGAGATATTATCATTGATGGAGGAAACTCAAACTTCAAGGATAATTTGGAACAAAATAAGCGGACGACAGCAGCTGGAATCAAGTTCTTTGATGCTGGAACATCTGGTGGATGGTCAGGAGCGCGTAATGGTGGAAACTTCATGATTGGTGGAGATGATGCTCAAGCATGGAAGACTTTGGAGCCATTGTTTGAATCAATTGCGCAAGAAGGTGGATACCTATACACTGGACGTTTGGGATCAGGTCACTACTTGAAGATGGTTCACAACGGAATTGAATACGGAATGATGCAAGCTATTGGTGAAGGATTCGAAATTTTGGAAGCTTCACAATATGACTATGACTTTGAAGCAGTCGCTCACTTGTGGAATCACGGATCAGTTGTTCGTTCATGGTTGATGGAATTGGCCGAAGACCAATTTGGTAAGGACCCTAAGTTGGACGGAATTACTGGACGTGTGGTAGCCACCGGAGAAGGAAAGTGGACTGTTGAACAAGCTTTGGACTTGCAAGTACCAGCGCCAGTAATTGCTATGTCATTGATGATGCGTAACCGTTCATTGCAAGATGATACGTTTACTGGAAAGGTTGTTTCAGCATTGCGTAATGGCTTTGGTGGACACGCTATGGA
>NZ_JBJJNY010000033.1:0-793 GCF_045504165.1 Weissella kandleri
TTCTAAATGTTAATGATGCGCACCGGGGGAATCGAACCAATACGCTCAAAAACACTGTCATATCAGCATTTAATAATGTATTAAAAACTAAAAGTACCCACTTGAGTACCCACCTAAATAATATTATCCCGGCTGGAGAAATAGCTTTTTTCTACTATATAGTAACACAACCTAATTAAAATTATTTTATTCGTTATTGTATAATCAAGCTGTGAGGTATTTAAATATGACAGTTGCAAATTTAATTGGTCGACGATTTGGCGAATTAACGGTTATTAAAAAAGTTGAAAACATCGGCAGTCACAGCGGATGGCTGTGTCAATGTTCATGCGGGAAGCAGACAATAGCCCCTACTAATAAACTAAGAGGCGGACAGATAGTTAGTTGTGGTCATTTAAAAGCAGATGTTGAATACACAGGTCTGCGCCGTGGCTATCAAAACAAAAAGAAAAACGGCGTTGCTACGTTTTTATTAGATGATAATCGTAAGATCAGAAGCGATAATAAATCAGGCGTAACCGGAATAAAAACGAAAGAGCTTAAAAATGGTGATGTGCACTATATTGCTCAAATTAATATCAAAGGCAAACGGCATCACTTAGGAACGTTTCCTACATTAAAAGAAGCGATAGAGGCTCGCAAAGAATTCAAAGATGAGTTCTTTAAAAAACTGGACGATTAACTGTACATTTGCTGTTCGTTTTACTGTACATTGCTGTTCATTGCTATAAATTTACTGTTCGTTACTTGTACATTTGCTGTACATAACAAAAAAGCCTACCAACTAGAAATC
>NZ_JBJJNY010000034.1:0-432 GCF_045504165.1 Weissella kandleri
CGTTGAAATGTACCTAAAAGGCGTTTCGACCGGTGAAATACGTAAAAAATTCGGAATAAAAGGTTCCGCAACCCTTGGAATATGGGTTGAATCCATCAAACGAGATGGCATTTACGGCTTCAAAGATTTACATAGACAGAAGACAAAGTATCCATATTCCTTTAAAATCAAGGTAATTAAATGGCGACTAGATTATCGCGCGTCCTACCCAGTGGCTGCTCGGAAATTTAGGATTACCAGCCCATCGATAATTTGGCAGTGGGAACGTACGTTGGAGACTGGTCGTCTAAAACCTGATAAACAAAGACGGATACGGACCATGAACAAACAAGAACAAGACAAGATTAAGAAGCTTGAAGAAGAGAATGAATTGCTTCGAATTAAGGTAGCTTACTTGGAAAAACTCGAGGCCTTAGCTCAGGAAAAGAAGAA
>NZ_JBJJNY010000035.1:0-326 GCF_045504165.1 Weissella kandleri
GCACAAACGGTGACTTATATCTATACCAAGAATCCTGAAAAGGGTGCAGATGTAACAGTTAAGTATGTCGATGAAAATGGTAAAGAAATTGCCAAATCAGAAGTGAAGTCAGGAAACGTTGGCGATAAGTATACGACTGAGAAGAAGGATATTACTGGATATACTTTCAAGGAAGTTCAAGGTTCAGCGAACGGAGAGTTTACTGATAAGGCACAAACAGTAACGTACATTTACACTAAGAATGATGATAATGTAAAGCCAACTGATCCAAGTCAACCAGCTAAGCCTGATACACCAGATCATTCCGGTGATAATAACTCAAATAC
>NZ_JBJJNY010000036.1:0-306 GCF_045504165.1 Weissella kandleri
CGCTTGGAACATACGTATTACCGCGGCTGCTGGCACGTATTTAGCCGTTCCTTTCTGGTAAGATACCGTCACACATTGAACAGTTACTCTCAATGTCATTCTTCTCTTACAACAGTGTTTTACGAGCCGAAACCCTTCATCACACACGCGGCGTTGCTCCATCAGACTTTCGTCCATTGTGGAAGATTCCCTACTGCTGCCTCCCGTAGGAGTATGGGCCGTGTCTCAGTCCCATTGTGGCCGATCAGTCTCTCAACTCGGCTATGCATCATCGTCTTGGTGAGCCTTTACCTCACCAACTAACTA
>NZ_JBJJNY010000037.1:0-303 GCF_045504165.1 Weissella kandleri
CTACAACAACAAGCGGATAAAAACAAAACTGGCCGGAAAAATTCCGGTTCAATACCGAAATCTTTCCGACCAGTTATCCGCTTAAACTTCACTCCGATTTTTGGAGTTCAGTTCAATATCAAAATATTATCGTTTTTTATTTATCTAATTTTTAGACTCATTAAAAATCCAACTATCAGTTGGCAAGCACAATTAAATTGGGTATCTGAATTTGTATTTAACAAGTATTAAACAAGTATTAAACACTGTAATACTTATGTCCCAACGCTTTTAACGCTTAAGTAAGGAGACAACGGGGCTAAA
>NZ_JBJJNY010000004.1:0-115169 GCF_045504165.1 Weissella kandleri
GAACGTTTTGTTCGTAATCGACTTAATTAATATACAACATCTCCGAATGTTCGTCAACTCCTAATATTAAAAGATTTACCCGAACAATAAAAAAAGGTCGTGAATTTATCATCCACAACCTAAACCATTTCATTTTAAAACAATGCCATTTGATTCTCATCAGACATGCCATCTACCACACCATTATCTTCAAAGAATTGCATTAAACTTTGCGAAACACCACCACGTTTAGCTAAATCTTCTTTAGACAAAAACTCACCTTCTGCTCGGGCTGCGATAATCCGTTTGGCCACGTTATCCCCCAAACTAGGTACCGCATTAAATGGAGCGATCAACCGTTGTCCATCAATAATCCACTCTTCAGAATCCGACTTATACAAGTCAACCATGCCAAAGGTGATTCCACGCTCAGTCGCCTCGTTTGCAATTTCCAAAACAGTAACTAAGTCGCGATCTTTAGCTGAGGCATCCAAACCTTGTGCTTTAATATCTGTGATTCGTGCTTTTAAGGCCTGACCACCACGGGCCATAGTAACAATATCAAAATTGCTAGCCCGTACTGAAAAGTATGCTGCGTAATACAAAATAGGGAAATAAACTTTAAAGTAAGCAATCCGTAAAGCCATTAAAACATAAGCTGCCGCGTGCGCTAAAGGGAACATATACTGAATTTTTTGTAATGATTCAATATACCACTCCTCCACCCCAGCTTCACGCAACTCAGCTTGGTATGCTTCTGACACACCTTTTCCTTTTCGAACTTTTTCCATAATTTGGAAGGCTGATTCAGAATTAACCCCCCAATTGATCAAGTCCGTCATAATTTTATCACGCGTTCCAATCACCGTTGAAATATCAGCTAGGCCTTGTTCAATTAACTCATCCGCATTTCCACGCCACACATCAGTTCCGTGTGAAAGCCCAGAAATTTGAAGAAGGTCTGCATACGTCTTAGGCTTGGTTTCTTGTAACATTCCCCGCACAAACTCAGTCCCAAATTCCGGCACCCCGAGCGTTCCAGTTTTAGAAAAGATATTTTCTGCTTTCACACCTAAAATATCTGGTGATTGGAACAAACTCATCACACCTTCATCATTCATCGGAATCGTCGTTGGATCAATCCCAGACATATCCTGTAAAGCACGAATCATCGTTGGATCATCATGCCCCAAAATATCCATTTTCAAAATGTTATCGTGAATTGAGTGGAAATCAAAGTGCGTTGTTTTCCATTTTGCTTTAACATCATCTGCTGGATATTGAATGGGTGTAAAATCATAAATTTCCATGTCATCGGGCACAATCAAAATTCCGGCAGGATGTTGCCCAGTCGTCCGCTTCACTCCGGTTGATCCCGCTGCTAACCGCTCAATTTCAGCAGTCTTAAAACTTACGACCTCTTCTTCAGATAAATGCACGTCTTCAAGACTAGCAATCCCCAAATCTTTTTGCTTTTGTTTCCGCACAGCTTCGTTTAGATCACGCTCATATGCTTTAACATATCCAAACGCGGTTTTATCTGCCACCGTCGCAATCGTCCCAGCTCGAAAAACATTATTCTCTCCAAACAATGACTTCATATAATTATGCGCAAACGGTTGATAATCACCTGAGAAGTTCAAATCAATATCTGGAACTTTATTTCCCTTAAAGCCCAAGAAAGTTTCAAACGGAATATTATGTCCATCCCCAATCAAAGACGTCTGATCAATTGGCGAATTTTTCAACGGAATCGAGTACCCTGACCCATACATTCGTGGATCTACAAACTCTACATAATCACCAGCTTTACTATAGTAATGTGGTGCCAATGCATTAACTTCCGTAATTCCAACTAAAAGCGCTACCAAAGAAGAACCGACTGATCCTCGCGAACCAACCAGGTATCCATCTTTATTTGATTTAGCAACTAAGCGCTGTGCCACCAGGTAAATCACCGAAAACCCATTCCCAATGATCGAAGTTAGTTCACGTTCAATCCGGGCTTCAATCTGCAAAGGTAAGGGATTACCATACATCTGATGCGCCGTCGCATAAGTTTTAGCCCGAATTTCTTCTTCAGCGTTTGACATATTAGGTGGATAATTGCCAGTCTTGATCGCTTCAACATCGTCAATTTGATTAGCCACCAAATGCGTATTATGCACGACTACCGCTTGTGCTGTTTGCGCCCCAAGAAAGGCAAAATCATCTAACAATTCTTGTGTCGTCCGGAAATGAACCTCCGGCAAGGGATAGCGATTCAACGAATTCGCACCACCTTGAGAGTTTACTAAAATTTTACGATAAATCGCATCTTGCGGATCCAAATAATGAGCATCACCCGTTACCACAACTGGCTTATTTAATTCTGCCCCAATCTGAACCGCATCAGCAATAATTTCATGGAGCCGTTCTTCACCTTTAATCATTTCACGAGCTAGCTCTTGTGAATAGTTACCCGTCGGCTGAATCTCAATATAATCATAAAATTCAGCTACTTTCTTTGCTGCTGCTGGACCTTTACGTTCCAAAGTTTCAAAGAACTCACCACTCGCATCACCAGTTCCAACTAAAAGTCCTTCTCGATAGTTTTCCAAAACAGCCCGAGGCGTTTTAGGCACGCGATCCAAATAATCCACATTCGCCGCTGAAATCATTTTATATAGGTTCTTAACCCCTACCTGATTTTTCACCAAAACCATCGCATGCATCGGACGTCCACGTCGCCATGGTTCACCCTCTGTGATATGTTGATTTAAATCCAGGGCCGTCTTAACACCATACCGTTCTGCAGCATCTTGGATTAATTTTCGTGCCACTTGTCCCGTTGCCGTCGCGTCGTAAATCGCATTATGCGCGTGATCTAAAGGAATGCCTAATTTTTTAGCCAAAGTACTTAACGTAAAACGTCGCATTTCTGGATGTAAAAAGCGCGCCAAAGGTAACGTATCAATAACTACACTCTCAACTTGGGGCATCCCCAATCGTTGATAAGTGATATTTAACATTGGAATATCAAAATCAATCACGTTATGCCCAACTAAAATCGCATCACCACAGAAAGCCTTAAAATCAGCAAAAACTTCAGCCTCATCCCGCGCATTTTCTAACATTGCATCAGTAATATGCGTAATTTCCATAATAATCGGGCGCAAAGGTTCATGCGGATTCACATATTCGTTAAATTCACCAATCACATTTCCGCGTTGCATCTTCACCGCAGATAATTGAATTACCTTATCATAGCGAGGCGCTAATCCGGTCGTCTCCACGTCAAAAGAAACATATTCAGCCGTATCTAAAATTTGATCATCGGGATTTAGCGCAAAGGGCGTCGAATCATCCACTAAATTTAACTCTAAGCCATAAATCATCTTAAAATGTTTTTGCTTTTTTAATTTAAAATCAGCAAATGCATCTGCTTCATCCTGTAACAACTGTTTCACTGCTGCGTCATCGTTTGGATCAATGGCATGTTCGTGCACAAATTGTTTTTCCGCTTGTTTTTGATATTTTTGATTAATTTTTTTAGCTGCACCTGCTGCCTCAGGGAAAGCTTGTGCGCCCGCAGTATCAGTTACCGCTAAAGCCGGCATACCCCAACCGGCTGCTGTTTGCACATAATCACTAATTCCATTGGTCGCGTCCATGGTCGACATCAACGAATGAACGTGTAGATCAACCCGCTTTTCGGCACCTGGATAAGAATCTTTCCGTGCTTTCTTACCTGGAATCATCTCGATATCACGAAACATCATCGTTAAATCATGCGTAAATGAATCTTCACGGATATTACCGCGAACACGGTACCAACCACCATTCTTCAAATCTTGTAACCATGGTTCTTCCGCTTCTTGATTTAAAAACTTTTTCAAGACAAACGAATCAGTATAGTCCGACATTTTTAAAATGGCGAGTTTCCGACCGTTACGTAATTCCCGAATCTCACTATCAAAAACATAACCTTCAAAAGTTACCAAATCGGCTTCCATGTGTACATCAGTCATTCGCGTGACCACAACGTTATTAGGGATTCCCTTGCCAATCGCCTGATTCGTAACCTTAGAGCGCATATGGCTCTTTTGCCGGTCTTCCGCTTTTTCCACCGCTTGCTGATGCTTACGCGCATTCGCTTGATATTCTGCCATCTGCGCTTGCGCTTTTTGGGCCAAAGCAGCTTCGTCTTCAGCACGTTGCCGTTGTCCCGCTGCCATCGACGCCTGTACTAAATCTTGATCTAAAACTAATTGAAATGGTACGGGTGCCGTAACGCCTAAACTTTGAATTTGTTCTTTAATTAATTGCATCCCTGTATTCTGCGCATATTGTAACCATGGCGTTGAATTAAATTTCAAAATAATTGCCTGATCCGTAAGTTCCGCTTGGACATTTTGAAACGCCGGACGAAAGGCGCCCTGATCATTTTGATGCTGCGCTAAAATCCAAGGCCAATAGGCATAAATTTCGGCGAGCTGCGGTTGACTTTGTAAATTAAACTGCCAACTGGTCTGCGCAATCATTTCAAATTCACGTTGTAACCGTTGGCTAAAAGCTACTGTTTCAGCAACTTTAGGTAATTCTGACAATCCAATTTGAAATTGCCATATCTTTGACTGTTCATGCACAACCAAGCGTTCTAATTCCGCTTGTTGGAAACCATCAGGAATATTTTCAAATTTTAACTGTTGCGCCAAAACTCGAAATTGTTCTGCTGCATTTAATCCCATGTGTTCCTCCTAACTTTGTCGACTTTGCCAAATAATATGAAATGTCAGCATAATAAATAACTGGGCCACCATAAAGCTTAAAACAAAGACTTTAAAATCGGCCGTCAATAACCAGCTGTGTTGACGAACAACGGCCAATGGGTTGGCTAACAAATCCCATGAATTTAATCGAGCAAAGCGCCCAATATACATTGCCGTTGCCGAAATTCCACTCATACCAATATAAAAAAGCACCTGTAAATACCACTTATGTAAAAAGTTAATTGAATCAGCAATCACTTCTAAACTGATTAATCCAATTAAAATTCCCATTATGATTCCAGCACATAAAATCCCGTAATTCATATATTGAATACCCGTTGCCAAAGCGGTTCCAATGGCAGATAAGTGACTAAAATCAGTTAATAAATACATCGCATTGGGGAAGAAAATCAGCCAGAGAACAAACATCACTAACGCCATCACTTTATGCTGTTGCTGTTTCATTTGCTGATATATCAAAGCAAAGTCTAACGGCAGCAAAGCTAAAAAGACATTCCAAATTAAAAAATCAAAGCGCGAAGGTACGACATAGACCATCGCCCAAAATAAAATTACCAACAGATGCAAACCACCTACTAAATATTTTTCTGATTTCTTCATAAAATACCACCATTATTAAATTCATCATGTCTCTTTAGATAACTATCATACCATAATCATTAACATGCCAACACGTGTTTCAAACAATCAAGTTGTCTGTCCCAATATCTCATAAATTTAAAAATTCAAATTAAAAAGAACACCATAAATCTAATGAATTACGGCATTCCAATTAATAAATAATTAACCATCACATCTACTCGGTTAAATGGTCATTAAGACTATTGTTCATCTTCAGCTGGGTGTAATAAAATGGCCACAGTTTCATTTAATTCTTCAACCCGTACTTCAATGGCCTCTTCAGCCGTCCGCACCTTGACTTCAATAATTCCTTCTGCAGCTTTCTTTCCAACCGTCACACGGATTGGCAAACCAATCAAATCTGAATCAGCGAATTTAACTCCTGGACGCTCATTGCGATCATCTAAGAGCACTTCATAACCCGCCGCCGTCAATTGAGCATAAATTTGATCAGCCAAAGCGCCTTGTTCGGCATTAGTGTACTTAATCGGTACCAAATGAACATCCCAAGGAGCAATTGCCTTGGGCCAAACGAGCCCATGTTCATCAGCATTTTGCTCAGCAATCGCTGACAATAAACGTGAAACCCCGATTCCATATGAGCCCATAATGATGTCTTGTTGACGCCCATTAGCATCCAAAACTTGTGCGCCCAACGCCTTAGAGTAGCGAGTCCCAAGCTTGAAGATGTGTCCAATTTCAATCCCCTTAGTAAAGACCAAGTGACCTTGACCATCAATAGTTGGATTACCTTCTAGAGCAACTCGAATATCTGCTACTTCATCAATTCTAAAGTCCCGATCAATATTAGCGTTCAAATAATGGAACCCTGATTCATTAGCCCCCACGGCCACATTAACCATATCTTGAACCCACTCATCAGCAATAATTTTAACATCTTCACCAACACCCACGGGTCCAAGTGAACCAAATGTAGCTCCCAACAATTGTTGAACTTCTTGTTCGGTCGCCATCCGCAATTCAGTTGCTCCAGTAATATGGGTCACTTTCACTTCATTAACTTCATAATCGCCACGTACTAGCAACATCACGGGTTGATCATCAGCCATCATCAAAATCGTTTTCACTAATTGTTGTGGTTCACGTTTCAAATATTGCGCTAATTCATCAATAGTTTTCACTTCAGGTGTCGCAATTTTCTCAAGCTCACCCATTGGCGCATGTGACTTATCTGACGTGTATAGGTCCTTGGCCATTTCTAGATTGGCAGCATAATCCGATTGGTCAGAATAAGCAATAATATCTTCACCCGCACTGGCAGGCGCTGAGAATTCCTTTGAGTCCGATCCACCCATGGCACCAGCATCACCCACAATGACTCGATAATTCACGCCAACGCGATCAAAAATATTAATATACGCTTGTTCCATCTGCTTATAAGCTTCATCTAAACCAGCTTGATCAACTGAAAATGAATAAGCATCCTTCATGATAAACTCACGTCCCCGAAGCAGACCTGAACGTGGGCGCCGTTCGTCACGTAACTTATTTTGAATTTGATAAACCGTCAGCGGCAACCGTTTATAAGATTTAATATCATCCCGAATTAATGAAGTCATTAATTCCTCATGTGTAGGCGCTAAAATCATATTCCGTTCATGCCGATTTTGTAATTTAAACAAATCCGGACCATAGCTTTCATAACGTCCTGATTCTTGCCATAATTCAGCAGGCAACAACGTTGGTGCCAACATTTCAATTGCATCAATGTGTTCCATTTCTTCGCGAATGATGGTCTCAACCTTTTGGAGTACCCGCTGCGCTAATGGCAAATAGGCGTAGACTCCAGCTGAAACGGGCCGAATATATCCAGCACGTAACATCATTTGATGTGAGATTACCTCCGCATCAGCGGGCGCTTCCCGCAATGTTGGAATGAACACTTTTGATTGTTTCATAATTACCTTCCCTCTGCTTCACTAACTAGCATTTTGCTTTAGCCATATTTTACCATATCCCACCAGCCCTTGCTGAAGAACTTCCTGGCGTCAACAGGTCCCACGGCTACAAGTCGCTAAGCGCAATTGTCCGAAAATATGATTTTAAATATCAGTATTTTCAAAGATATTAAAAAGCTATGAATTGGAAAGCATCCTCGTTCATAGCTTCTCATATCACTAACATTACCGCATACCACCTAATAGATATAGTAGGGGCATCACAATTAACATTGAATCAAAACGGTCTAAAATTCCACCGTGTCCTGGTAAGATACTTCCCGAATCTTTAACTTTATAATAACGCTTCAATCCAGATTCAATCAAATCGCCAAACTGTCCAGCGACTGATAAAATCAAAATCAAGCCTAACATAATTGGTAAACTATAAGCTTGTGGGAAAAAGTAAACATAAATCCCCATAATTACAATCGTTGCAAGCGTTCCTCCGACTGAGCCTTCCACTGTTTTATTGGGACTTAAACGAGGAGCCAACGGCGTTTTACCAATTTTACGACCAATCATATACGCTCCAGAATCAGTCAGCCAAACAATCAACATGGCAAAGAAAATCACACTCAAACCAGCCGTCCGGGCTTGAACTAGGAAATGGAACCCCATTCCGATATACATCATTGCTAAGGTAAAGACCCCCGCATCTTCAAAACTAAACTGGTTCTTGCTGATCACGGTATGGAATAACATTAATAAGATAAATACATATAATAATGATGAATAACTTAATTCACCTGGCAAATATTGATCCCATTGTTGCCAAGTTGATGAAGGCAAAGTCATACATACTACTCCCAACATCGAAATAATGGCTTCAAATGAAACTAATAATTTTTTACGCATTAAAATAATTTCACTCATGGCGATGATGGCCAACACAGCCCCCATGATATCTAACCAAATTCCACCAGCTAAGACGGTGGGAATAAAAATCAATAAGGCCACAATCGCCGTAATCACTCGTGTTCGCATAACACTCTCCTCAAATATTTAATTAACTTTCTTTAATTCCACCAAAACGGCGATCCCGCTTTTGATAAATTAAAATCGCTTCTTTTAAAGCCTCAGCTGTCATATCAGGCCAGTGCTGGGGCAAAAAGACAAATTCACTATATGCCAATTGCCACAGCAAAAAATTCGAAATTCGCTCTTCACCACTAGTTCGAATTAAGAGGTCCGGATTCTGATGTGGGCTCAAATCAGCCGTCATCAAATTTTGATCGATCAACGTTTCGCTAATATCAGAGACTTGTAGCTTGCCATCCGCAACCTGTTGAGCAATTGTTTGAATTCCCGTCACGATTTCGGCTCGTCCACCATAATTTAAGGCGAAATTTAAAACCATTCCCGTATTTTGAGCCGTTTTTGCCATCGCATCTTGTACGGCTTTTTGTGTTTCACTCGGTAATTGATCTATGTACCCCATCACATTTACCCGGACATTATTAGCAATCAATTCAGGCACAAAGGTATCAAAAAATTTGGTCGGTAAGCCCATTAAGAATGTCACTTCACTCGCCGGCCGCTTCCAATTTTCCGTGGAAAACGCATAGACAGTTAAGACTTTGACTCCTAAATCACTCGCCGCTTTCGTGATTGTCTTAACAACCTCCATCCCCCGCTGATGTCCAGCAATCCGAGGTAGGCCTTTTGCTTTCGCCCAACGGCCATTCCCGTCCATAATAATAGCGATATGTTGTGGCATTAGATCAGCTCGTAAGGTTTCAGAAGCTGGCTCGCTGGCTGCTTTTTTATTAAAAAACATGCGCTATCCTCCTACTTCTTTTGATTTTCTTGCTCAATTAATCGTTCAATAGTTGCTAGCACTCCATCGTGTTCGTTATCAGCCACAGCTGTTGCTGGAATACGTTCATGCATGAACGCTTCAGCATTTGGCATTACATATGGGTGACCCACATACCGTAACATCTCCAAATCATTGCTATTATCACCAAACGCTGCCATTTCATCGGGCTGAATACCATAAATATCACTTAACGCTTTTAACCCGGTACTCTTATCGGTATGCGCCGCCAAAATTGACACTGATCCAAAACCAGATCCCGTCGTATGTAGTTCTTCGCCAAATGTTTGCCGAAGCTCTTTGACATATTCTTTAACATTGGCATTCTCGGGCCAGATTAATTCCATGACCAAAATATCATCATCAACTTCAACTAACTTATCAACTTGTTCCACACGCGGATAAAATTGACTAACCGCTTGAATCATTTCAGGCGTGGCATGATTAGAAACATAAGCCGCTTTAGCCCCAGAAAGGATAATCAAGTTTTCCATTTTCGCTTTCGTTGAAGCATTCCAATCGACCACTTTTTTGATTTGTGTTTTAGAGACCGGCCGTTCATATAAAATATCTTCATTATCAGAAACCATGGCACCATTACTAGAAATATATAATAGGCGTGTTGGATCGACGGAAGAAAAATACTGTTTAATTTGATCCAGATGATTCCCCGTTGCGACCACCAATTTCATCTCTAAAGCATCCATTTGATCTAACAAAGCGGTAAAGCGTTGATAATCAAATCTTTTGCTGTTGTTTAATAAAGTACCATCTAAATCAGTTGCTACTAATTTAACTGTCATACCATTTACTCCTTACCTTTAAAAATAAACCACTTACTCAATGCATAATTGGCAATAATGACAAAAATATTTTGAATAATATTCCAGATAAAATCATTTTGGTGTAACACGCCCACACCCAGCCCCATAATCGCTGATCCCAACAGACCAGTTAACAACCGAGCCAAATAAAAATTGAACGTCTCTCGTAAAATCGCTAAAAATCCTTGCGCTTGAGAGCGAAAGACCCAGTGCCGGTTAGTTAAATACGCAAACAAAACTGATAAAAACCAAGCACTCCAATAGGCCAATTGGTACGGCCATGCCATCAAATGCAAGGCTCCATAGACAATAATACTCACGAGTGTCGTCAAAACCCCAAAGACTAAATAGATGATTTGTTCCCGATATTTAATTAACAATTGTTCTACCTTTGTCAAAAATTTTTCCTGCCTTATCTCCATTTTTTGAATTTATGACAACTTACCCCATAATTCTATATTTTTTAATTGTACCATTGAATGCATATGGATAACACTCTCGACCTTTCTAAAATTTCTCATAAGGAACAACTTATCCCAATCTTTTCGAGTATAATAAAGAAGATTAGTATTAATTAAAAAAATCAATATTTTAAAGGATTCATCATGCCAAACACAACAAATTCAGCCGGCAATCCTCAAACCGGCCACATCAATCAACCAAAACAGTCCCTTCGTACAAACAAATCCATCAACTGGAAAACTATTTGGATTGCTCCGACCCTTTCGTGCATTGCTCAAATTTTAATCTGGTGGACATACCCGCTGATTTACTCTAAGCAATTAAGTGCTGGACAATGGCAAAACAATCCCTGGTTGATGACCTACTCCATTTTTCTCGCATTAGCCATCTATTACACTTTTAACGATGCTTTTAAAGGGTGGCGCCACTATCTATTGCTCCTCGTCCCCCTCTTCTTGTTATATTTTTTATATCACGAGGTTACAATTCAACAATTTATTTTGCTCTTTCTAATGCCCATATCCCTTATCTTATTCCATTTCAAATGGCTTAATTTACAAAATATTTTTGGCTTAATTTTGTATTCAGGCATCTCAACCCTTTCGATGCCAGTCGTCATCTTTTATCAACAGAACACTTTCTTAACTAAGCCATTCCTGCTTAGTTTACTTCCACTACTGTTAAGCTATCTATTTTATATGAGTATTATTTTCGTACCTAAAGGTAAAAAGAAGCGCATGACCGCCCTCACTTTTGGCGTCATGTTATTATTAAATACCCTCTCATTACCTTGGAACATCTGGACATTTTTAGCAATTATCATTATCGTCTTTACTTGGATGGTCCTCATTAACTTAGATTTGAAACAAAAATTTCGGATGAGCTTCTTTAGTATTTTACAAGCCATCACTGTTTTATTAATCTTTTTACAACAATCACGTTAAACCACAAAAGGTCGCTAAGATTTTAAACATCTTAGCGACCTTTTATATTTTAAATTTCCACTAAATCTAACGTTGCGATATAATTCAAATTTCTAAAATGCTCATTATAATCCATCCCATAACCAACTAAGAAATCGTCTGGTGCGCTTGCTCCGATATAATCAACGGGGAAAGTAATCTGATGAGTTTGGCGTTTATCAAAAGCCACCGCAATTTTCACTGTTTTAGCTCCCCGCGCTTGAAGTAATTCTTTCAACCACACTAACGTCAAGCCGCTGTCAATCACTTCATCAAGTAAGATGACCGTTTTACCCGTTACATCTAAGCGTAAATCATCTAATAAAGTTACTTCGCCCGTTGAACCATCATTCAAATAGCTACCAACCCGCAAGTAATCCATTTGTACATCGCCACCAATTGCGCGTAACAAATCGCCCATCCAAAGGTAGGCCCCCTTCATTACACCGACAAAAATCACCTCCGATAACTGATCTGCATAATCTTTTTGAATTTCAGCGGCCACCCGCGCAACCATTTGACTAATTTGGTCAGCGGTGAAAACTGTTGTTCCTAATTGCGCTCGTTTCATGCTTCTGCTGCCTTCCATAAATCAAATAATGCATGGGTTTGCTCTTTGGCTGGGCCAACCGCAAAGGTATAAAGTGGCACCCCAACTAACGTCTCAACCCGTTGTAAATAACGTTTTGCATTCTCTGGCAAATCAACCCGCTTTGTAATTCCACTAAGATCTTCATTCCACCCAGGTAACTCTTCATAGATAGGTTCTACACGTTTTAAATCACGCATCGATGCTGGATAATTTTCAATTCGTTTTCCATCTAACTGATAAGCCACTGCAATTTTAATAGTCGGTAAACCTGAAAGCACGTCCAATGAATTCAAAGCTAAATCGGTGAACCCACCAATTCGGGCCGCATGTCGCATAATAACGGTGTCTAGCCAACCAATTCGGCGCGGGCGACCAGTTACAACCCCATATTCATGAGCAACTTCCCGAATATGATTACCCGTGGCATCAAATAATTCTGTGGGGAAAGGACCGTCTCCAACCCGTGAAGTATATGCCTTCATCACTCCGACCACCCGTTGAATTGCGGTTGGTCCGACACCACTTCCAATCGTTGCACCGCCACCAACTGGTGAAGATGACGTTACATATGGGTAGGTTCCCTGATCAAGATCTAACATCGCTCCTTGTGCACCTTCAAATAAAATTCGTTGTTGCTTCTGCGCTGCCGTGTTAATTAACGCAGCTGTATCCATAATATAGGGCTCCAACTTTTTTCCATATTCTAAGTATTCTTTCAGCAAGGGTTCTAACGCAAGTGGGGCATGATGATAAATTTTTTCTAAAATTTCATTCTTTTCAGCCAAAACATAACTAAGTTTCGACCGCAATTCAGCTTCATCCAGCAAATCAATCATCCGAATCCCAATGCGTGCCACTTTATCCATGTAAGCGGGGCCGATTCCCTTACCAGTCGTCCCAATCTTTTGGTCACCCTTTTTTTCATCAGCAAGTTGATCTAATAACTGATGATAAGGAAAAATAACATGCGCGCGATCAGAAATTCGTAAGTTGTCAGTTGGCACCCCTTCTTGTTGCAATACCGCTGCCTCAGCCAAAAGCGCCTTAGGGTTAACCACCGTTCCATTGCCTAAAACAGCTAACTTATCCGCCGCAAAGATTCCCGATGGTATCGCTGAAAGTTCGAACTTGTGGTCCTCAACGTAAATGGTATGTCCCGCGTTATTCCCCCCTTGATAACGAACTACCATATCGGCATCTGCTGCCAATAAGTTAGTTAACTTTCCTTTACCCTCGTCACCCCATTGACTACCAACTACTACAATTCCTGCCATGTTGATGTTAACCTCCTGGTTTTAAACCCATTACTAAGATAATGTTCGTATTTTCATTCGTTTGCAAACTTTTACTTAAATATCTTAGCAATTAATTCGGAAATTGGCAATTTTTTTGCATCACCATTAAGCGATTGGCGTAATTATCACATGTTTTATTTGAATTATCTAAAAATAGTTCGGTTTTTACGCTTGACGAAATTTAAAATTCAAGGCATAATTAGAGCCGTTGTTAAAACATTATCTATTATTTTGAGGAGCAGATCATATGTCTTTTATCAATCGGTATTTTCATTTAAATGAACTACATACCACCCACCAGCGCGAATTTGTCGCTGGTTTGACCACTTTCGTAGCCATGGCGTATATTTTATTCGTCAATCCTACCATTCTAAGTGCGTCGGGGATGGACAAAGGTGCTATTTTCACAGCAACAGGTTTAACTGCCGCAATTGCTACTATTTTTATGGGCATCTTCGCCAACTACCCCATCGCTATCGCCCCTGAATTAGGAATTAACGCCTTCTTTTCATATTCCGTGGTCATTGGCATGGGTATTCCGTGGGAAACAGCTTTAGCTGGCGTCTTAGTTGCCGCTTTAATGTTCTTACTACTCACATTATTTAAAGTCCGCGAAAAAATCATCAATCTAATTCCTCAAGACTTAAAAGTGGCGATTGCAGCCGGAATTGGTCTCTTCATCGCTTTTATCGGGCTGCACGAAGCCGGACTAATCGTGGGTAACTCCGAAACGATGGTTTCTTTGGGCCACCTCTCATCGGGAACCTCCCTCTTAGCCATCTTTGGAATTATCATCACTTTTGTGTTAATGTCACGAAATATTCCCGCGGCCATTTTCATTGGGATGATCTTAACTTCAATCGTCGGAATCATTTTTGGTCAAATCGATCTTCCAACTAGCATTTTGGCACCTGCACCATCTTTGGCGCCTACGTTTGGGGTTGCACTTAAGCATTTAGGCGACATTAATTCTCTACAATTAGTCACCGTCGTGCTAACTTTCTTATTAGTTACTTTCTTTGATACCGCCGGAACGATGATCGGGTTAGCAACCCAAGCCGGCTTTATGAAAAATAATGAGATGCCACGTTTAGGTAAAGCTTTAGGGGCGGACGCTTTGGGAATGACCTTAGGTGCAGTCTTAGGAACCTCACCCGCTTCAGCCTTTGTCGAATCTTCAGCTGGAATCGCAGTCGGTGGTCGTTCAGGCCTAACTTCCGTTTATACAGGAATTATGTTCTTCATTGCTTTGTTATTTTCACCCCTACTTACGGTGGTGACACCCCAAGTCACTTCAGCGGCACTAGTCGTTGTTGGAGTCTTAATGGCTCGTAACTTAAAAGATGTTAATTGGCATGACTTCGCAATCGCCGCTCCAGCCTTTCTAATTGTCATCGGTATGCCATTAACTTACTCAATCTCTGATGGAATTGCCTTAGGATTCATTCTCTATCCAATTACCATGATTGCGACCAAGCGCGCGAAAGATGTCCCTTGGATGATGTATGTACTTGGTTTTGTTTTCTTAATCTATCTATTCATCATCGCCCACTAAATGCAATAATATTTTGAACAAATTAAAAATGCGATTGGATTAAATCCAACCGCATTTTTTAGTGTTATTCTTTAATTTCGTCTGGTTCCTCATTCGTTTCGACCGTCACTTTAAATACATCTGTGGTCGATGCTAATCCTCGTAAAATTTGTAATAACAAAATCAACCAGGTAAAAGCAAAACCAAATGCAATCATTTCAAACGCCGTCAAGGAAAGATAGTGTAATTGTGAAAATAAAATATCAGAAACCACAAGCCCCCCCGCCAAGGCATAAGAAACGATCAAAAATTCCCAACTAGCTTTGGGTAACAGCCATCGAACGGCTGCAATCATTACTAAGACCAATGAAACCAAACACTGGGCAATATCATCATGAATCCGATGGAATAAGCCCGGATTATTCGGAAATAGCCCAATCGCGCCCACCGCAATCGCCGTAAGCGAGAAGAGTACTCTTAAAATAAATAAACGCCAATCCCCATGAATTGTGGCATTTAATGTGGAAAATAAATAATCTAAAATCGTCAATAAAATTAACGCCGAAAAAATCAGCGTAAAATTAAAAATCCAACCATTTCCCACATTGTTGGTTCCTAAATAGCTAAAGTTATGTTGCCACCAACCAGCTGAACCGTTCGTAGCCATCGACATCACGACCCCCCCAAATAAGGTCGCAATCAAAATCGAAATAATTCGTTCAAATTGAACTCGCTGGCCCGCAACCACCATCGCATAGCTCATGATTCCCACAAAGCTACCGATAATGATGCTCATAGTATAAATATCAAGGCAAGCACCCGCAAACGCTGATGAAATTAACCGCATCATTAGCGCTAAAATCACATACCCAATCAAGCCATAAGCAATTGTTAGCGTAATCAGATTAATCCAACGACGCATCCCGCCGCGTAATTCTTTCCGTTGCTGAAACAAAGTTACCATAAAGCCTATGACCCCAAAAAAAGTTCCCAAATAAATGGTAATTTGCGTTAACGAATTTGCTCCTGTTAATCCCACCACTTTAGTATGTTGAAATAAAAAATTACCTAAGGCGATTAGTACCGCTAACCCACCAGTAATCATTGCATACCTAAACGCAAATTTTTCATTCTTTTTTTCATGTACAGAATCATTTTTAATCACATATTGATTATTCACATTTTGAATTTCCAGCTGACTATTTTGAGCTAGTCCCAAGTCATTAAATAACTCTTCTGGAATATCCACTACCCTTTTTACCATCTTCCATTCCCCAATTATTTAGGCACACTGCCGATGATTTGATTATTAAATACATCTAACGACCGTCACCACATAAATTTTTAAATGCTCACACATGATTTTTCAAATTAACTTAGAATCCGTGTACTTGGCAAACCACAAAAAAACCAGCACAAACACGTACTGGCTTTTGACATCGCAAATTGTGATAAAAAATTATCCCAACTTGTTGTAGTATTCAACGATAAGAGCTTCGTTAAAGTCACCGTCTAACTCTTCGCGCTCAGGCAAACGAGTCAAGGTTCCTGTCAAAGTGTCCTTGTTAAAGTCCACAAATGGCAAGTGACCAAATTGTGATTCAACGGCGGCCAAGATGTATTCGTTCTTTTGTGACTTCTCACGAACAGAAATTTCTTGTCCAACCTTCACCTCATATGAAGGAATATCAACACGCTTACCATCAACCAAGATGTGACCATGGTTAACTAATTGACGAGCTTGTTGACGTGTAGTTGCCAATCCCATCCGGTAAACGATGTTGTCCAAACGAGTTTCCAACAAGATCAAGAAGTTAACACCGTGCGTACCTTGGCGAATCTTACCCGCTTTGTTGAACAAGTTGTGGAATTGACGTTCTGTCAAACCGTAAGTGAAACGCACCTTTTGCTTTTCGCGCAATTGTGTTCCATAATCTGAAAGCTTTGAGCGACGACCATTTCCATGATCACCAGGGGCGTAGTTACGGCGAGCAATTTCTTTACCAGTTCCTGACAAAGAAACACCCAAACGACGTGAGATACGGTACTTAGGACCAGTATAACGTGACATAATGTATGTCCTCCAGAATTTTTATTTGGTTGAATTCTAGAGAATTATCTCATATTCGTGCAATTCATCCTAACTTTCGCCGCTGCAGCGCGGTTACTAGCGAGGCCTCGCCATCGACTGAAACGAGGACGACAAATTGTTGACGAGCTTACGGATAATCCGCTGCAGTTTTCAACACTTCTCAAATCATAACAACAATTAACAACTTTGTAAAGAATTTTATAATCGAATTTCGTAGCGACTTCCAGCATACTGCGTGCGCACAAACTCAAACGGCCGATTTTGATTATCAATGGTGATTTGCGATAAGACTAATACCGGCTCCCCAGCTCGCAAATCCAATAATCGACCGACCTCTTCGTTGGCAACCCCTGCCGTTACAACACGCTGAGCTTCGCCAATCACTAACCCATTGTTCAACAGTGCTTGATACAACGAGTCTGTAATGGTTGCCTTATCGAGCCCTTTTAAACGACTTTGTGGCACCGTGGCAACTTCAAACGCAATCGGTTCCGCATCACCATACCGCACTCGCTGCATTCTTAAAATATCCGTATCACTCGTAATTTGTAGCGCCTCAGCCTCTTGGGGTGTTGGCTGACCCAACTTATAACTAATCACCCGTGATGATGCTTTCTTACCAGATAACTTCATCGTCTCCGTAAATGACGACGCACTGTCCAAATTTTCTTGTACCCGTGTCGTTGCTACAAACGTTCCTGAACCAACCCGCCGTTCCAAATATCCTTCGTCCACTAATAAACGAATTGCTTGGCGAAGCGTCATCCGTGATACATCAAATTGCAAGGATAGCTCACGTTCAGCTGGAATTCGTTCACCAGCTGTCCACCGACCGGCTTCGATAGCTTCCTTAATTTCATCATGTATTTGAATGTAGATTGGCTCAGTCATATCAATGTCCTTTACTTTTTAATTACCGCATCCGCTGGTGTAAAATTACGGCCCATACTGTAAGTGGCTTCTAGTTCTGTTAATTGTGCATCAAAGAGATTAAAATCAGCATCTTTACCGACTTCTAGCGTTCCCTTGCGATCAAGCAGACCAAATTCAGTCGCTTGATTAACTGAAGCCATATGCACAGCCTCTTCTACCGTTGCACCAGTAAAATGCATCATGTTCAAGAAGGCGTGCTTAAATTGCAAAACTGAACCCGCTAACGTTCCATCTTCCAAACGGGCTTTTCCATCTTTAACCCAAACTTTTTGCCCACCTAATTCTGAAACACCCTCGCCAAGTCCCTTGGCCCGCATTGAATCAGTAATCAAATCAATCTTTTGCGCTCCCTTTAACTTAAATGCTAAGTTTACCATATCAGGTACGATATGGAAGCCGTCAACAATCATTTCAGCATACATATCTTGATCTAACATCGCATGTCCAGTTACACCTGGATCACGATGTTTCATAGGCCGTTGGGCATTATACAAATGAGTCACATGCTTGACTTTCGAATTAGTTTGTAAGAATTCACGCGTTGCATCGGAGTGCCCAACTGATCCAATAATATTATTCTCAATTAAATAATTTTCGAATTCAGGTAAGTTTTCAGCTCGTTCGGGTGCATATGTAATCAACCGCACTCGTCCACCTGAGAGCGCATTCCATTTTTCAACCAATTCAACACTTGGTGCAATAATATATTCTTCCGGTTGTGCTCCCTTATAATGAGGGTTCACAAATGGACCTTCTAGATGCACCCCCATAATGGCTGGCTCTTTTTCAGCCGCCACATTCACGGCTTTCATTGCTTGTGAAATATTCTCGACACTTTGCGTCATAGTTGTTGGAAAAACGGAGGTAATGCCTTCAGTTATCTCATCTTGAACCATTTGCACAATTTCATCAGCGTCCCCATCCATCGTGTCAAACCCATAGGCTCCATGCGTATGTACATCAATAAATCCAGGTACCATGACTGAACCCTTGGCATCCACAACCTCATCAGTCGCTTGCTCTTCATATTGATCCATGGCTCCTAATTGTTCAATCGTTTGATTAAAACGAATAAAGCCATTCTCAACCACTGACCACGCTCCAGTCCCGGTATAAATTTTTGCGTTAATAACTACTTTACTCATAACATATTCCTCCAAATTGGATAATAATGGTCTATACCATTCATTTCTATTATAGGCCTTTTTGGTAAAAATGTATGCGCTTTTTTGAATTACTTTGCCAGACCAACCAGATAGGTTTCACTCACAAACCCCTTAATCCCATTATAAATATGTTTTGCTCGACTTGCTTTTTGAGTAACCCCAAAAACGGTCGGCCCAGTCCCTGACATTTGCGCGCCATCAGCGCCAAATTGTAACATTTTATTTTTGATTCTTAAAATGGCTGGAAATTGCCGTGCAGTGACTGGTTCCAAGACATTATACATTGACTGGACTAAGCCTCTGTAATCGCCTGCCTGTGTCGCTTGCATCACTTTATCCATTTCGCCATGTTGTAAGGTTTTATAATCCACCACCCGGAGTAATTTCGGAGTTGAAACGCTGATATTGGGCTTTGCGATTACAAAATGCAGGGCTGGCATTTTTTGCTTCAAAGGGATAACCTGCTCACCGCGCCCCATCACCCGCGCTGGGCGTGAATAGATGCAAAAGGGCGCATCGGCATCAATCGTCAAAGCTAGTTCTGCCAAATATGCTTCGGAATAATTTAAATTCCAGATGCGATTTAACGCCCGCATCACAGCTGCAGCATCCGCTGAGCCACCGCCCAGACCGGCCGCAATCGGAATTCTTTTTTGAATATGGATTTCAACACCCTCAGTTTGCTCAGCGCATTTTTGCATCATTTGCGCCGCCTGATAAGCCAAATTTCTTTCATTGACTGGTAAAAGCCCTGATGTCGATTCGACAATGATTTTTCTATGCTGGGACGTTGTTTTCACCGTCACCGTATCGGCTAGATCAATCGCCACCATCAGCATATCCCATTCTTGTTGCCCATTGGAATGGATAAACGGCGTATCTAACGTTAAATTTAATTTCGCATACGCCTGTTCCAAGACTTCCATGAAGTGCGACTCCTTTCTATAAGTTAGTTTGTTTACATTATATCAAATTAACTTATGCACTCAAGCAAAAGCGCGCGTCGCCACAAGCTTTACCACCTAGCCGATCTTTACCAAGCGCTTAAATCACGGTACGATTCACCAATTCTTCAAAATAAACCAATTGATCGGTCACATCAACCACTAAATTATCCCGCTTAAATAAGATTAAACGCCACTCTGAAACATGATTATGATCTCGCTCGTTAATAAAATTATTCATGCTACCATCATGATTTAACAAAATATAACCTGCAAACTGTTCTAAAATGGCTGATAAATCGGTGAATTTCTGCGTTATCTGCCCAGTTCCTGGTTCATATAATGCAACACAAAAATCACCTAATTCCGCCCGGGTATTTTCAAAATACCATTTAAAGGCTACTAAATCATTCATTGTGAGCCCTACATTCATTAAATAATCCACACTTAAGCGAAAATGAATAGGCTCAACTTGCTGTTCATCAATTGCAATAACATGAAATTGCTGCGCATAGTATTCGGCTAAAATTTGCCACGTTAAAGGATTGGCCGCCTTCCCTGCTTCTAGCGCTTGTAGTTCTTCAACGTCCCAGCCCAAATCTTCACTAACTTGCTTCAAACTTAATTGAAAAAATTCCCGTACAACTTGCAAATTATTCATTAAATTGCCTCCATTAACGTTTCTCTCATTATTTTTTTAATTATATAACAACACAAGCTTGTAAAAAAGCAACCATCAATAGAATTCGATGTTTTTAAACGAAAACATTGTAGTACTGCATATACATAGATTTTTCTAATCCAGCCATTAAAAAAATCGCCTTAATTAAAAAATTAAGGCGAGCCCATCATTTATGCTATTTAAATAGAAGTCTCCAGGGTTAATTGTCCCGGTTCCATTTCCCATAATTGCCAATTTTGATTCATAGATAAATGTTGCAAAAAAGCTTGATCGTGTGTCACTAAGGTGATTGCACCTGCATAATTTTCCAGAAAATCTTGCAATGCTAGCAAAGCCGGCCCATCCAAATAATTAGTAGGTTCATCTAAAACCAACCAATTCGCTTGCGTTAATAAAGCAGCCACTAAGCTCACGCGAACTCGCTCACCGCCACTCATTTGACCAACTGTTTGTTGCACTTGTTCACGGCGCAAACCAAACGCCCCCAAGAAATCACGGGCGACTTGCTCAGATTCCATGGAATGCTCCAAAACATTCTGCAAAGCAGTCTGCTTTAAATTTAAATTGTTCAGACGTTGATCAAAATAACCGACCTGGGTGTGGGGATGCTGCTGTGCGGCTGTCATTAACAACTGTAACAACGTCGTCTTGCCAACCCCATTGGCGCCCGTCAACATCAATTTATCACGACCTTGAATCGTCATATTAACTTCAGCTATCAATTGTTTGCCATCTGGGGCGAATAATGGTGTTTGCGTCACACGCGTCATAACTTGAGTCGGCCGTGTTTGCTGTTGCATTTGTAACTTCAATGGTTTTGCTTGCTTAGGCCGTTCAGTTTTGCGCACCGTGGAAGCCTTTTGCCGTAGTACTCGTGCGTTCCCCGTTAATTGTGCCTGGACCGTGTCACCTTTTAAAGTATTATTATTGCGCTTCACACGATCACCCGCCTGCACCAATTTCTGTGCCTCAAACTGCAATTTCTTTTGCTGACGCCGCTCTTCACCTGCTTTTTTCAGTTGCTTGGCTTGTTGAACTGCACGCTGTTCTTTATACGTAGCAAAATCAATTTTTTGCGCGCACACTTGACCATTTTCAAACGACCATAATTGGTCTGCCACTTGCTGCAAAAAGTCTTCATCGTGCGAAACCACTAATGCAATTCCTTTAAAACGCCGTAAAATTTGAATTAATTTTTGTTGATGTTTAAAATCCAAATTAGCGGTCGGTTCATCCAACAACAATACGTCCGGTCGATCAATTAAAACCTGTTGTAAACGGGTTTGCATTGCTTGCCCGCCGCTCATATCTTGATAATCACTGTCTAATTGTTGCACATAACCAATTCGTCCTTCCACGATTACTTCCGGTTGTTGTGCAGCTTGAATCTTTTGCAAAAGTGTTGTTTTTCCAGCGCCATTTGGTCCAATAATTCCAACCACTTCGCCCGCTTGAGCTTTCAGTAAATCAGCCGTAAATAACTGCCCTTGTGCATTATTTTGCACTAACTTATTAATTTTTATCATTTAAAAACCACCATCCTCAAAAAAGCCGAGACTGGTGGTTTATTAGCAAACAAAATTCGATTATAAATACGAAATCAAAAAGCTGCCAAACTAACCAGTCTCAAAAATACAGTTCACCTTAAGCCATCTTAAAGTGTTCTATTTTCCTCAAGTCTGATTAGTTGCGCATTGGCCAATTACCCCGTGTTTTTTAATTTCTTAAGATATTAATATCTTATCAAGGCCCAATTTATCTGTCAAATTATTTTTTTATTTGTATTTTTAGACTTTTATTTGTACAATATACTAAGTAATGCCCCTGTAGCATAATGGATAGTGCAAAGGAGTTCTAACCCTGGGATGGGGGTTCGATTCCCTCCAGGGGCATATGTATATTTTTTCAAAACCCTGCTATATCAGCGTAATCGTTGATATGACAGGGTTTTAATATGTTATTTATTACGATAATTCGCCGTTATTTCCCGTTAAAAACCAACAAAAACCACACCATTTGCTACAAATTACTACAATTCTAATTTATCAACAACGTTGACATACCGCTATTTGAATCATTATTTACTCATTACTGTTCGTTTGCTGTACAAAACAAAAAAGCCTACCAACTAGAAATCTAGTCAGTAGGCTTTTTATTTATTCTATTTTAGTGATTAATTACAGCATCAGCGTCAAACCAAGTTCCCCCGTATGCGTTATTCCAAACAATAAATACCCCATTGCTCTCTGCATCGTATTGATCGATAGTTCCGTAGTTATATCCATCATCAAGCCTGACCATGGCCTAGTTAAACGCTTTTGACCTTCATTTAAATTTTCTGCTTTAAGTCAATAGATTTTTCTAGAATCTTTCTTTTTACATCTTATTTTTTACCCAATTTCATGACATATGACAGAACCAAATATACATAATAGCAGCGCCTAACTCTTTAGTTAGACGCTATATCTTAAATATTTTCATCAAGTATTATAGCTTACCTAATATCTTCCAAAGAGTTTCCATCTCCAAAGTTAAATTTAACTGAACCATGCACATTTCAATTCACATCACAGCCACGTAAAACAAGAATATAACTGCTCCAAGCAAAAACATTTTCATTACCTTCATCTACATATAATTTTAAATAAAATGTTCCAATTCTACAAAAACCGCCTGACATCTATCAGACGTTCCTATACTTTAAATGTAAAATTGGATACGGTTTATCAAATCCATCTTTTTCACTTCTTGAATCTATCTCAAATCCCTGCTTCAAATAAAATTTCAATGCATTTTCATTTTGCTCATTAACATCAATACTGCTAATATTTCTATTCATTTTCAGCCAATCTATAATTTGAGTTCCATAATGATTGCCAATAAATTGCGGGTCCAAAAATAGCATTACTAACTCTTGTTTATCTACACCACTAAATCCAATCAACGTTTCATTTTCGTACCATAACATCAATTCAATTTTTTCAAAAAAATTAGGAATAACATTTTGATATAAATCTTTATCCTTCTTTGATAAAAAATGATGAGTCGCCTTAACTGACTGATTCCATATATCAACCACATTTGTATAATCAACTTTTTCAGCTATTCTATTAGTTAACATACCTCACCTCTAAAAACAAATTATAACAAAAAAGCAACAACCTAAGTTGTTGCTTATATATTAATCTTTGTTAAACATTCCTTTGATTTTATCAACAGCGCCATCAATATTATCTTTATTGTCTTCAATAAAGTCCTCGGCCTTGTCCTTCAAATCATCAACGTTAACGTCATGTAAAGCATCTTGTGCTCTATCCTTAATATCATCAAAATTCATAATGCATAACCTCCTTATACATGATTAGGTCGACATACCCAATGATATTATAACAAAAATTTAAATCCCTGAGCCATTACTTTAAATTATAATCTTTAAGCTGTACACCTTACAGCTTGAATCCTCGCATTTTTCATAATCAAAAGGGGACTCGACTCGGTAAAGACATTCTGGCACCTTCGAACTTTACCTATTCCACCACGCCTATAATACCTCCCAACATTGATACTATCGACGTGCGCGATAGAAATTCCATTCTTAAACGCCATTTACCAAAGTTGGTTTAATTTTCAACCTATTGAATCGTCCAACCACCATCAATCACTAATAATTGACCTTGAACGTACCGTGCTTCCGGACTAGTCAAATAAACCGTCGCGTCCGCTACCTCTTGAGCTGAAGCCCATCTTTTTGCAGGAGTCTGCTCAGCCACAGATTTTCCCATTTCACCATCCCCGTCAAAATCAGCTTGATTCATCGGCGTTTTAATAGCACCAGGAGCAATAGCATTAATATGAATTTGCGCCGGGGCGTAATCTAAAGCCAACTGCTTCATCCACCCCAGTAATCCATGTTTAGCCATCGTATAGGCAGCACCACCGCCGCCGGCAATTTGACTGGCAATCGAAGCCATATAAACAATCGTTCCATGACGGCGTTGCACCATACTAGGCAAAAGCGCTAAAGTTAGTTGAACGGATGCCATTAGATCAACTTGCATCAAGTGTTGAATCGTTAAATAATCGGTCGCCAAAGCGGGTTGATAAGCATCTAAAATTCCAGCAGTACTTAAAAATACATCAATTTGGGATAAATCTATCTGTTCAAGAAAATTCGTAATCGCGTCGGTATCTGATAAATCAACTTTATAAGTTGTCAAACACGGATGTTCTAGTGGAACTGTCTGTTGATCTAAAGCCCAAACGGTCGCCCCCATCTCTAAATATGTTTTTACTTGCGCCAATCCAATCCCGGATGCGCCACCCGTAATAAAAACAGTTTGTCCCGTATAATCTTGTGATATCATCCTAATTCCTTATTTTGTTAAATCAATTCGTTTACTTAAGAGCCCAATTAAAATTGCTCCTAAAACCAATGAGGCTAGTTCACCTAACATCAACCAACCATAACTCAGCCAAAATGGTAATTTAAACACTACGACTTGTTCTAAAGCTACAGTCCACATCATCACCGTATCAACAACGGTACTAATAACTAACTTCACCCAAACTTTATCAACGTGCTGCGTCAACCAATATGAAATACTAGTCATCACTAACGTTCCCAAGGTCCCAAAAGCAATATCGATGACCCCCAGTGGCGAAGCTAAATTAGCAATCAAGACACCTAAACTTAAAGCCCAAATGTAACGTTTGTTAAAAACGGCTAAATGATTTAAACCTTCTGACAACCGTAATTGAAATTGGCCATATGCAAAGGGGGCCACTAACCACGTTACAACAACGTACAAAGCTGCCACCATACTAATTAAGGTCAGTTCATAAACTGACCGCTGTTTTATCTCCATTTGATTCACTCCTAGTTTTTTAATTCTAAAATAGTTCCCTATTTTAGGTGTGGGATGGTTTCGAACCACTAGCGTTTATCATAACACAATCAACTCCTGCGCATCAAAGAAGCCCTAGCATTATTAACAAAATTACCTAAGATATTATCATACCGCCGTAATTTAAAATAACTAGGAGATTTGTTACAATGAAACCATAGAACCTTAAGGAGGAGTACATGTCTAAACATCAAAAAGGCTTACTGTTAGCGATGGCCGGTCCCGTGTTTTGGGGGCTCAATAGTATCGCTGTTAAAATTTTATTGGAACTCGGCATTAATTCAGAGTGGTTTGCAACTTTCAGACTGCTAACTGCCGGGGTTCTCATTCTTATTTTCGCTTATTTCACTGAAGGATCAGCCATTTTTAAACCTTTCCACCACCGGCAATCCCTGATTCAATTACTTGTCTTTTCCATTGTGGGGATGCTTTCAATTCAATACGCTTATATTATGGCGATTCATTTTGGAAATGCAGCCACCGCAACGGTCTTGCAGTTTACTAATCCCATTATGATTGTCATCTTCTTAGCTCTCGCCCATCGACGCTGGCCTCGACATCAAGACGTCATTTCAATCTTTATGGCCGTGATTGGAACCTTTTTATTAGCTACTCACGGCCATATTGGCGAGCTAGCGATGTCAAACTTAGCATTAGCCTGGGGACTTATCACTGCCGTCGCCACCGTTTTTTATACCTTATTACCGCAAAAGCTGATTGATGAATTCGGCGCCGTTTCAATATCAGGCTGGGCGATGTTCATTGCGGGGATTTTTGCCAACTTTATTCATCCTGCTTGGCAAAACGTACCAACTTTTACCCCTAAGATTTCTAGTCTATTGATTTTTTCAATTGTCTTAGGAACAGCTTTTGCTTATATGATTTTCATCCAGAGCCTCGCTTGGATTTCTCCTACTACGGCCAGCACGTTAGGCGCCATCGAGCCGCTCATTGCCACAATATTAACTGTAGTGCTCTTCCATGTTGATTTCGGTTGGATTGACTTCTTAGGTGCACTATTGATTATTAGTACCGTCTTTATCCAAGCCTTAAAGCCAAAAAATCAACTCGAAAATAAGTTTACGTAATTTCAAAAAAGACCTAACCAGGTTCCTGTCTGCAGGAAATGCTTGGTTAGGCCTTTTTAGTGCTTTTAAAGTTGTTGCTTAGATTAAGCTTCGTGTAATTGACGCTCCACCGCTTGATTAATTTCTACATCCGTCAACTTCAATTCAAAAAGCCCAAGCTTCAAATATGAGCGCCATGCATGGGCAAAATCGCTTTGACGACGCTGATGATAACTATTTAAAAGCATCGTCAATTCGCCCATGATTTGATGTTGAAGACGGTGCTGGGGAAATTTACCCAATTTTTCCAAATCCGCTGGTTCAAGGACCATCAAATGCGTCCATTGTTGTTTCAAACTAATCATTAAAAATTGAATTAAGCCCTGCCCATAAATATCAACCACCGCGGCTGACTGTGATGTCAGTAGCTTAGGTACATCCGGATTCAATGTATCGGTCGCTTGCATGAGCTCGCCTAAAGTTTGCACCAAATTTAAATAATCATTCAATAATAAATCATCCCGTTTTAATGGTCGTTCCCATTGATTGGCAACCTCCAAAAAATTGGTCCGTGATAACCTTAAATATCTTGCAAAATCAAGTTCCATCAGCCTTCCTCACGGGGGTGTAATACTTCCACCTGAACCTTTGGCATTGGGCGTAATCCATCTTCAAAAACACCTGACTGTGACGCCACTTCAATCGTTCGCCGTTCCTTCAAATACCAAGTTCCAATGAAATCATAATCCAATAAGATATCCATCCATGAATAGGCATCATGCCCATCCAAAACCTTGAAATGCCACTCCTGACCACCAATAGCCCGTGGATTATCATCAAAGAAAATTTGTACCTCAACATTATGATCTAACAGCATTGCTGCTCCATTCTCAACAGCTTGCAAAAAATAATTGGATTCAGCTGAGAGAACAAACAAACGATCTAACATCCCCGCCGGCATTTCAGTCTGCACTAAGTTATATTGATAATCATCAGCTGTTTCCAACACATTATAATCAACTTGATAGTTAAAAGCCGCTTCCATATAACGACCAAAACTCCGTAAGACATCGGCGACAGTCCGAATATTATCTGCGGTATCTTTAGCTCGGTAATTTGATACTAATAAACTCGTTAATGCATGTGAATTAAAGAAGAGTTCTTTACGCTCTAATGACCAATAAAATAATTTTTCTTGGGTACCCATTTCTACAAAGTAAACGCCACCTGCACTCGCCTGATTTTCCACAAATTGAAAAGCCCCTGGCGCTTGTAATTGTTCAAACACCATGGTTAACTCTTCGCGATCTTCCGGAGTTAGAATCGTATAATTTTTTACCCCCGCAAAACTCAAAAAGCGATGCATCGCCAGCAAATACCAATCTTTCCACTGGTACTGACGGGGCACAATCGCCCATTTAGTATCTAAATGGTAGCTCGTCAACGTCTGCAAAACTTGGTGTACAATTTGTGCATCATTATTATGAATTAGCTCATCCACCGCAGCAATACTCTTATTAACGGCCGCAATGTCTACTTTCAATAAATCAGAATAGGCAGTTAGATGTCCTTGAATTCGATCAGTCATGAAGGTTACCCTCCTTTTTCGTTAATGCTACCTCCGGCAATTGGCTGACATAATCATGGTAGAGATTTTGAACAGCTACCTTAAAGGCTTCAAAGTCACCAAATTCATCATTAATGGCCCGTTGTTCATAGATTAAAATCGTATCTTCTTTTGAATAATCGAGAATAATTGCATTATTTTCCGCAATCAACTTTGGGACTTCCAGAGATTTTTCGTCGATTGAACGAAGATTAGCTAATTCTTTTTTCACCGCTTCACGCCGCGCTTTGGTTTCTTGTGATTCAAACATCCCCGCTTTTTCACCTAGACGTTCTAACTCCGCAGATAATTGTTGATATTGTTCATCACGTTCCTTTTGCGTATCAACAATCTTTTGCAATTCTTCATTGGAACGGGTTGTGTCTTCAATCACATCTGTGTGATAGCGCCGTCCACTTTCAGATAATTCAACCGCTCGGCTCAATTTATCATATTCTTCTTCATCAAAAATGAAATTAACGGTCAATGGATCTAACAGCCCAAAGCGCCGCCGGTCCCACCAATTTCCAAAGTACAATTGATACACCCCGTGGGCCTCTTCTTCATAATAAAAGAACGGAAATTTCTCGGACAAATATTCAATTAAGCGTTGTGCTAAATGGTGTGATAAATCTTCCATCAAATTATCAACCATTCGAAAATCCATCTGATTATCTTCAGCTTCGGCAAGATTCATTACAGCTGTTTGGTATTCTTGGTTATTAATCAATTGATATAATACGCGATCATTATCTGTGTCAATCGCCTGTTTAACGTCATTAATATATTGTAATTTTGCATCTAGCGTTTGCTTTAAGTGTTGCTTATCATTGGGAAACTTAGTTTTTAAATACGGTGTCTGTTCCATCACAAACCTCCTGTGTGCTTTATTAACAATTTATAGTTTAATTTTACACTTTTCCAACTCACTTAGCACCAATTAGCCACGAGGTTATCGTTTTCTTAATTCTCAGAAATTTATGGGCAAGCGCTCAGCAGCAAGTAAATCGTAAAGCTCACTGAATATTAAAAAAGCACCTTGATTAAGAAGGTGCCAAATTATCGAACAATTTAATATTGTTGCAAGTAAGTATCTAATTCCCACTGAGACACATTTTGCCGATATGAACGATATTCAACCCGCTTAGCTGCCACAAACGTTTCATACAAATGTTTTCCTAACGCATCTCGCATTAACTGATCAGCTTCCAAATTATCCAAGGCTGCCAACAAAGTATCCGGTAAGTCCGTAATCCCAGCTCTTTTCCGTTCCGCTTCATCCATCAAATAAATATTGCGGTCAACAGCATGATTCGGCGTTAATTTGCGTTGAATTCCATCTAAGCCCGCCGCTAAAATCATGGTAAAGGCAGTATATGGATTTGCCGTTGGGTCAACTGACCGCAACTCCAGACGCGTTGAATTACCCCGCGCTGCTGGTACCCGCACCATTGGTGAACGGTTCGAAGCAGACCAAGCTACATAGACTGGAGCTTCAAACCCAGGGGTCAAACGCTTATAAGAATTCACAGTTGGATTAGTCACTGCCGTAAAGGCCGCTGCATGCTCCAAAATTCCACCTAAGAAATGATAAGCTGTTTGTGACAATTGCACCTCATCATTTTCATCAAAGAAAACATTCCCATCCGTATTAAATAATGACATGTTAACATGCATTCCATTACCATTAATGCCTGTTAATGGCTTCGGCAAAAATGTGGCATACAAGCCATGCTTACGCGCAATCGTTTTAACAATTAACTTGAATGTCTGAATGTTATCCGCCGCCTCCAACGCATCGGCATATTTAAAGTCCACCTCATGTTGGCCAGGTGCAACTTCATGATGAGCCGCTTCGACTTCAAAACCCATTTTTTCCATTTCCAAAACAATTTCCCGCCGCGTATTTTCCCCCAAATCCAAAGGTGCTAGATCAAAATAGCCCCCTTGGTCATTCAATTCCATCGTCGGTTTACCGTTCTCATCCATCTTCAACAAGAAAAATTCTGGTTCGGTTCCTAAATTAAAGGCTTTAAATCCCTGAGCTTCCATCTTACGTAACCAAACTTTTAAATTACTCCGTGGGTCTCCTGCAAAAGGCTTCCGATCGACCGTGTATACATCAGCAATAAAGCGAGCTACTTTTCCACTATGTTCATCGGCGGACCAGGGGAAAATCATAAAAGTAGACAAATCAGGATATAAATACATATCAGATTCTTCAATTCGTACGAATCCTTCAATAGAAGATCCATCAAACATTAAATTATTGGCTAAAACTTTTTCTAATTGTGAAGTTGGTACTTCAACGTTTTTTATTACGCCAAAAACATCCGAAAATTGTAAACGAATAAATTGCACATTTTCTTTTTGAATAATTTCTCGAATTTCACTCTTTTGATAATTTTTGTGACCCATTTTGTCCCCCATCTGATTCCTAGCGTTTCATGCGTCCAATTTGCATGAATTCATTTTCCAAAGACTTCCGCACAACTTTTTGGCTCACGTCTTGCTGAGGCTTTTGTTGCTGTCTGACTTCGACTTCTGCAATCTCGGCGAAACTATACCCCATATCTAAATAATCCGCAATTTCTAAAATTCGCGTAATATGCTTCAAAGAATAACGGCGCTGATTCCCAGAACCACGTTTGGGCTGCACTAATCCTTGCTGTTCATAATATCGAATTTGACGCGCACTCAACCCCGTTAATTGGCAAGCTGCCCCAATCGTTAAAATTGCTAAATCACTCTTTAAGCCGTGTACTTGATGCATGCGTTTGCCTCCTTAGGGAGTATTATAAACAATAATTGGACCTATCGTTGCGGATATGTTAACTTTCCTCACATCGAAACTATTTTTAGCAAAAATCAATTTAAGCTTGGATAAATTCTGTAACATCTCGATTAAGCCGTTGTTGATCATTTGAATTCAAAACTAAGTCGTACCATTGAATCCCTTTTAATTGATGTTTAAACCAGGTAATTTGCCGTTTCGCATAACGGCGAGAAGCCTGCTGCAATCGTTGTTCCCCCGTCAATAATGCCTCCTCACCGCGCAAATAAGGAAATAATTCCTTATAGCCAATCGCTTGTTTGGCCGTAGCTGCAGCGGGTAACTGCTGGACTAACTGTGCTTCTGCTAACAAACCTGTTTGCAACATACTCGTTACCCGTTGATTGATTCGTTCATACAACACTGGACGCTCAGTATTTAAACCAATAATCAACGCATCATAAATTCGATGTGCTGGTAGCTCTTGTTCAGAAAATGGCTTACCAACTGCTTGGGTCATTAACAGCGCCCGAATCAACCGCCGAATTTGACCGGGAACAATCCGCTCCGCACTCACGGGATCAACTTGACGCAAAGCCGCTCTCAATGGCGCTTCACCTTCCAAAGCAACCCGTTGCCGCCAAGCTTGTTCAGCCGCTGCATCCAACGGCTGAGACTCATCCACTAAAGTTCGATCGCCCAGCAGCGCTTGAATATAAAAACCCGTCCCACCTACCACAATTGGAATCTTTCCCCGATTAGCAATTTTTTGAATCACTTGTCGCGCTTGCTGTACGAATTCTGCCACTGAATAATTTACATCTAAATCGACAATATCGAGCATATGATGAGGCGCTTTTGCCTGTTCAGCCGGCGTGGCTTTAGCCGTTCCAATATCTAATCCTCGATAAATTTGCATAGAATCCCCGGAAATAATTTCACCATGATACCGCGCAGCTAAATCTAAAGAAAGAGCGGTTTTCCCCACTGCGGTTGGGCCCACGATTACAATAATTTTTTGCATTTTTTCCATGTCCTTGTCTGAATATTTATTAATAACTATGATAAAATAATAATATCAATTAAAAAAGAGGTAATTCTAATGAAAAAATTTAATATGGGCGTTATGACTGGTATCGCTGGCACATTAGTTAGCTTGCTCGGCGCTGCTAAAGTCTATCACAAAGTAGCCATTGAACCAATTGAAGAAGAAGAAGCTAAGTTTGAAGCAACAGAGTTACGGAGTGCCCGTAAAGCTGGTAATTCACATACCCCTCGTTAAAAGTTAAATTCAAAAAGGACCTAGTTCATTAAAGCGAACTAAGTCCTTTTATTTTCATCGAAAGCATCAAACCCAATACATACTTCCAGATATTTGATATGTCAATATTACTTCGTCCGTCCAGTATATTTAGCCATACCACCTTTTAAAACATAAATATCTTGATATCCTTGCTTTTTGAGCTTGCGCACAATTTTTTCAGCGCCTTGATTATCTTGGTCCACCAAATAAACCGGCTTGTCTTGGCGAACTGCTGTATTATTTTGCAACAAAAATTGCAAGGGAATATTGCGCGCCCCTAAGACATGCTTGAATTTAAAATCAGCAGCGTCGCGTAAATCAATAATTTGGCCATTATGACTATCCTTTTCAAACGCATCACTTTCTAGTAAAGTAGCATTCCGCTTCAAAGACCACTGCGTCCAAGCGCGTAAACCAAATGTAATTAATAAATAAATTACTAAAATTGCTATTAACGTATACCACATACAATTGTGTCCCCTAAATTATTAATAAATTTCCACTTAACATTTTAGCATAAATTTACCAACAACTCCTAATTGATTCGATTCGCGCGCGTTAAAAGTTGAGGTTCTTTCGTTAATTGATATTTTTGATACACCTCAAACACCGCTGCTCCGAAATCAGTCAATTGTAGCTGCGTAATTTCAGCTGGTGTGACCCAGCGTTTACCGTCGATTTCACTCTCATCAATTTCAGCTTGCTCACTTTCTAATTGATTGCTCCAAAAAACATTAGTAAACAACTGGGTCGTATCCCCATTAGGATACTTAGCTCGATAATAGGGGCCTGAAACTGACCCAATCATCTTAACCGCTTCTGGTTTAATCACCACTCCAGCTTCTTCAAATGCCTCACGTACGGCATTTTCAACCCAGGGCAATTCAGGTTCCACATAACCACCTGGAAAAGCCCACGCATCAAAATCACGGTTATAAACCAGCATCAATTTACCTGCATTTTCAATAATCATATCAACTGTGGGCATCACTAACGTAAAATCATGACCAATTTTTTCGCGAATTTTCGCAACATATGAATCTTTGTATGGCATTTTATTTCCCCCATCTGTACATCATTGTCTTAAAAAATTTTATTAATCAAGTTCATCGCAAATATTTTCTAAGTCAATATTTCAAAAATCAATCATCATTTTTAAAACTTTTTTCAAAAAAGACCGAAGCGGCAAAAATCCGCTATCGGTCATATTTTTATATTAACGCGCTTCCCCAACGAAAGTTGCCGTATTAGCATCATAGCCGAATCCGACGTATCGAATAGAAGGGTTCAAAAGCCAATTACGGTGGCCGGGGGCCCCAATCATATTGGTTTCATTGTACCAAGCGCTGATTACACCAGCTCCTGAACCAAATTGAATAGCTACCACTTCATACCCATAAGTTTGTGAGAAGTGGGCTGAATCAAGACCACCAGCTAACATGGCAGCCCGCATTGAGGCAGTCGCAGCCAACCCGCCATCATATGACACTGGAGCTAAACCATAACTAGCCCGCAAAGAATTCATCGCGTTCATTGCATCAGCGTAACTGCCTGCCGTAGCAGTACTATTACCGGCATTATTATTTGAAGCTTGATTGTTGTTAGCAGCAGGGGTATTTTCGGCCGGTGCAGCAGCTTCAGGGCGACCGTTGTTAACCCAGTTGTTATACTCATCAACACTCATGAAGCCATCACCATTGGCATCAGCATTCGCATTGTATTGTAGGTCAGCGATATTTGTCCCATCGACCGCCACCTTATTATTGGTTGCTGGAGTCTCTGTGGTTGCTACATCTGATGCTGGTGCAACAGCTTCAGGGCGACCGTTGTTAACCCAGTTGTTATACTCATCAACACTCTTTAAGCCATCACCATTGGCATCAGCATTCGCATGGTATTGTAGGTCAGCGATATTTGTCCCATCGACCGCCACATTATTATTGGTTGCTGGAGTCTCTGTGGTTGCTACATCTGATGCTGGTGCAGCAGCGTCAGGGCGACCGTTGTTAACCCAGTAGTTATACTCGTCCTCACTCATGAAGCTATCACCGTCAGTATCGGCATTCGCCTTGTATTGTAGGTCAGCGATATTTGTCCCATCGACCGCCACATTATTATTGGTTGCTGGTGTCTCTGTGGTTGCTACATCTGATGCTGGTGCAGCGGCTTCAGGGCGACCGTTGTTAACCCAGTTGTTATACTCGTCAACACTCATGAAGCTATCACCGTCAGTATCGGCATTCGCATTGTATTGTAGGTCAGCGATATTTGTCCCATCGACCGCCACAGTATTATTAGTTGCTGGAGTCTCTGTGGTTGCGGCATCTGAGGTTGGTGCAGCAGCCTCTGGGCGACCGTTGTTAACCCAGTTGTTATACTCGTCAACACTCCTGAAGCTATCACCGTCAGTATCGGCATTCGCCTTGTATTGTAGGTCAGCGATATTTGTCCCATCGACCGCCACATTATTATTAGTTGCTGGAGTCTCTGTGGTTGCGGCATCTGATGTTGGTGCAGCAGCCTCCGGGCGACCGTTGTTGACCCAGTTGTTATACTCGTCATAGCTCATAAAGCCATCGCCGTCAGTATCGGCATTTGCGTTTTATTGTAGGTCAGCGATATTCGTACCATCGACCGCCTCATTATTATTGGTTGCTGTTGCTTCTGTAGTTGCGGCATCTGATGTTGGAGCAGCAGCCTCAGGGCGACCGTTGTTAACCCAGTTGTTATACTCGTCAACGCTCATAAAGCCATCGCCGTCAGTATCGGCATTTGCGTTATATTGTAGGTCAGCGATATTCGTACCATCGACCGCCACATTATTATTGGTTGCTGTTGCTTCTGTAGTTGCGGCATCTGATGTTGGTGCAGCAGCCTCCGGGCGACCGTTGTTAACCCAGTTGTTAAACACGTCAACGCTCATAAAGCCATCGCCATCAGTATCGGCATTTGCGTTATATTGTAAGTCAGCCACATTTGTCCCATCGACAACCACATTATTATTGGTTGCTGTTGCTTCTGTAGTTGCTGCGTTTGATGCTGGCACAGCAACTTCAGGGCGACCATTGTTAACCCAGTTATTATACTCATCAGCACTCATGAAACCGTCACCATTGGCATCAGCATTCGCGTTGTATTGTAAATCAGCGATATTCGTGCCGTCAACCGCCACATTATTATTGGTTGATGATGCTTCTGTAGTTGCAGCGTTTGATGCTGGCGTAGCAGCTTCAGGACGACCGTTATTAACCCAGTTATTATATTCGCTAACACTCATAAACTTATCGCCATTCGCGTCAGCATTAGCATTATACTTCAAATCAGCGATTTTGGTACCATCAACTACCGTGGCCTCTTTTTGCACCAACGTCAACTTTTGGTTGACCATGATAACATTTTCATCTTGCACTTGTTGAGCTAAGGTTTCCAAATCAACCCCAGTTTCACGTGCGATTTTCGTCAATGTATCCCCTGCCTTAACAGTATAGACATTTTGGTTCGCTTTCACATCAGTATCAGCGTTCGCAGTCCCAGTTTTTACATGATTCATTGGGGCTAAAAAGCCAGCTGATAAAGCAGCCGCAGCTGTCACTAAAAACTTTCCATTCTTAGACAAACCTGTTTTACCTGCATTAGTCATAGATTAAATACTCCTCCGAGCGACATGATTAAAAATTTCTTGTTCCACAAATTCAGTTTATCGGCAACCTTAGATCTTTTTATTCGCTTGTTTACCTAAAAAGGTCCAAACATCGGTAGCTACCATACACTAATAAGTGTATTATCGCACGTATATTTAAGAATGCAACGTACCAAAGCGCCCATCTACCGAATTAAATCAACCTAAGGTAGGCCGTCACCCGTTTCTCAGCATCTTTTAAAATTATCTTATTTTTACCTTAAGAAAAGGTTAAAGCCACGCCATTTTAACGGATTATAACAATATAAGTCCATTCACCAACAATAGATAAAACAACTAACATAATATTCTAATATTTAATTAAAATTAAAAAAACTGTTGAAAATAATTCAACAGTTTTTCATATTAAACATTAATTATGAGGCTTGATTTTGCTTAGCCAACAATCCAGCTCCGTAAGCACCCGCATCATTTCCTAATACCGCTAACTTAATCGCTGTCGTCTTACGAACTGGGGCGAAAGCAAATTGTTCAAAATTCGCTTGTACCCGGTTCAACAAGAACGGACCTGCTGCTGAAACCCCACCGCCGATTACGATAGCCGATGGATTCAAAGTATTCGCCAAAATTCCGGCGGCATAGCCCAAGTAAAATGCCACTTCATCAACAACCTTATTGGCTAGGTAATCATCTTCCTTAGCCAAATCAAAGACAATCTTAGAAGTAACCTCTTCACCATCGTCAATCAAAGCCTTCAACTTTGAATTACCAACATACTCTTCAGAAAGATCTTGGGCAATATGCACAACTCCAGTCGCTGACGCATATTGCTCTAAGCAACCTTCATTCCCACAAGTACATTGATAGCCATGGGGCTTCACCACCATATGCCCAACTTCACCCGCCGTTCCAGTTGCTCCGTGCATTAAATGCCCTTCGTGGATAACACCACCACCAACACCTGTTCCAAGCGTCATAAAGACTACTTCTTGCGCATTTTCACCAGCGCCCCGCCATTGTTCACCTAAAGCCGCTGAATTGGCATCATTATCAATTGCCAAAGGTAACCCTGTTCCAGCTTCAATTTGACTTTTCACTTCCACGGGTGTTTCTTTCCAATTCAAGTTATAAGCTGCACGAACCGTCCCTTTTTCAAAGTCAACCGTTCCTGGGGTCCCCATTCCGATTCCAATAATCCGTTCCTTAGGCAAATTATATAAATCTAAATGGTGATTGATTGACCGGATAATATCAGGAACAATATGTGCGCCATCATCCAGCACGTTTGTGCGGATCGACCATTTTTGTTGAATTTCACCTGCTTCAGTCATAATAGCGAATTTAATCGTTGTTCCACCTAAATCAACTCCAATTAACTTATCTTTTTGCATTTTTTTGTCCCCATGAAATTTTTTATTTATAATGTATGCGTTTTCACAACGTCTTATATTATAACTAAAATTATCCCATTTGCCAAATTTATTTATATGCCTCAGCTAATGGATGTTCTAGCTCTTTTCGATGTTCACGTTCTAACACTAACTTCATCTTCAAATATAGGCTATGGTCAATCGCCTGTGCTTTTGCTAAATTATCCACTTCAATCGCAGCTAGCTCAATATCCCATAATCGTTTTCCCAAATGAATATAAACATCGTACATTTTTAAAACATCTAATATATCCATAAACGTCTGCATTTTATGTTCTTGCATATTTAGCCCCTTTTCTAACTCTCTTAATCATCAACCACCAAAACAGCGTCCATTGCCACATCAAACGCATCAACCGGCCAACTGGCTGCGTCATAATAATTAGCTTGAATCGTAATCCCTAACTTATAACCAGCCGTTTGTGGCAAAACTCGATCATAATACCCTGCGCCAAAACCAACGCGCTGTAAATCAGCCGAAAAAGCTAATCCGGGCACCACCCAAAAATCAATTTGTTCCGGTGCAATGGTTTTGGTATCCACTGGTTCTAAAACACCAAACTGGCTCCGTTCATACCGCGTTTTAGCACTAATTTGTTCTAGGCGCATTGTGCGTTTAGGATATACTTTAGGCACCGTCACCGTCTTGCCCTGCTGCAGGGCAATTTGCACGAGTAACAGGGTGGGGATTTCAAACGGATGGGCCATAAATAAAGCGACCGATTGACTTGCCTGCCACGCTGGTAACTGCGTGACTTTTTGCACCAAACGACTCATTAATTGTGCTCGTTGTCCATCGGTTTGTTGTTGGAGCAATTGCTGACTTTGTGCGCGAATCGCTGCTTTTTCCATCCCCTCACCCTACCTTTCTAGCGCCAATTTTTATTCTATATAAAAAGCAAGGTCATCTTCGATAACCTTGCTATCATTATAATTTTTTTCCGTCAGAATGTCGAACCAGTCAACATTTTCTAACGATGANAAAAAGCAAGGTCATCTTCGATAACCTTGCTATCATTATAATTTTTTTCCGTCAGAATGTCGAACCAGTCAACATTTTCTAACGATGACTAATGCTAATCTGTACCAGCATTAGCAACATCTCGCCAATAAGCTTCCCAAATAGCTACAGAAATCGTATTAGCGACCGAATCCTGGTCTTTATTTGAAATTCCAGGCACCACAATAGCTAACGCAACATCCCGATCTTTAGCAAATGAAACTCCAGTTGAACTAAAGGTCTCTTGACCATCGGTGAAGGTTTCCGCCGTCCCAGTTTTGGCAGAAACACTTGGTTTAATACCCTTTAGCTGACTACCTGTGACACGTGATCCACTTCCATGAACCACCCGATCCATTCCGTCATAAATCACTTTCCGTTGGGCATCCGTCCACCCAACTGTCCCCAAGACTTTAGTTGGTATTGTTGTCTGTAGGTGCTCAACATTCGAATCTTTTTGGCGGTTTGAGATTGATTCCACCACGTGTGGTTGTACTCGATAACCACCATTAGCGATGGTTGCCACATATTGTGCCAACTGAATTGGCGTAAAGGTATCATACTGTCCAAAGGATTCGTCTAACGCGTTACCACTATGGGCGGCATCCGTTTTTCCTTTAATTCCAGTCACCTCACCTGGCAAATCAATGCCAGTTGGCACCCCTAATCCAAAGCGAGCAAAACCGTTTCGCATTTTTGACCATACGCTTGGATCTAGGTTTCCCAACGTCATATTTGGATAATAATTCAAGCCACCCATCTTCAGCATTAACTGCATCACATAGGAATTTGATGACGCCTCCAAGGCCGTTTCCGCCGTCAGTGGCACCGACCCATTTTGATTAAACCATGATGACTTAACCGCCGTTCCAGCAATTTGAATAGGCACATCGTTTACCGCACTATTCGTTGGCGTAATGACATTGTTCATCATCGCCGTCGTAATCATGGCCGGCTTAACGACTGATCCAACCACCTGCGCCCGATTAATATTCCCTAAGGCATCAGAAGTCATTTTACCAGTCTTATTATCTCGGTGAACTCCAGCCATTCCATAAAGAGCACCCGTTTTCGGATTAATCATGACCGCATAACCACCCTCAGTTAAGCCGCCTGGAATTTTTTCCTCCAAAATCTTTTGTAAATCTTCTTGGAATTTGGCATTCACCGTTAAAGTCAAGTCCGATCCGGCTTGACCCGGCTGAATAACCTTACTACTTGTTTTGCCAGTGCGATTATCCGTTCCAACTGAGACCTTGCGCTTCGTACCACGCAAAGCAGATTCATAATATTGTTCCAAATATGAAGTCCCAACGCTATCATCACGGTCATATCCCTTCGTCAATAACGAATTAACTTGTGATTCTGGAAGACCGGACTTAGACGTTGACACCGCTCCAATAATTGACGCCATCGCATCCCCGCTTGGATATTCACGCGTATAATACAAACCAACTTTGACTCCTGGCATCTTCGACTGTCGTTCACCAATATTAGCGATTTCTTCAGCGCTAACATCATTCGTCTTTAGATAAACCGTTGACAATGCATAGGCATCTCCCATTTTTTGATAAATCATTGCATTATTTTTTTGAGCATCAGTTAACGGGAAATCATCCTTATGCTGTTTCAAATACTGAGTTAATTGTCGCACCTGCGCATCGGTCCCATCCGAAGCTAAATTGTTAATATGCCGACCGACTTTTTGCGCTCGCTTATCATCTTGAATGTAATACATTGCATAGTTTGTATCTGCCAATTGATCGGTATCAACCTGCAAATATTTCCCAACTTCATTGGCAACCTTATACATTTCAGCTTCAGTAATCGATTTGGGCTTTTGATACGTAATTGCTTGGGAACCTTTATTATCTACCATCACTTTCCCGGTAGAATCATAAATATTTCCCCGTTGCACATTTTCTTTTTCAATACTCTTGGCGCTGGAATTCACCTCAGCTTTAAACTTATCCGCCTTGCGCACCTGTAAATTCAGTAATTGCACACCTAATATTACTAAAATCAAAATGACGATGCCCAACAAGGCATTTAGTCGAACCGGAATTCGGGTTAAGGAATTCGGAGCTCGACGTCTTCTTCTCTTACGACGTGGCTGTTGCATGATTTTATCCTTTTTCTAAAACTATTTTGATTGAGTCAAGTATAATTCATTTTTAACTAATTAAATTTAATTCTAGCACAATCCGGTCCGCTTTTTAACCAGCAAAAAAGGTGCTGCGCCTTTTAAGCACAAACACCTCATCATTCACTCTTCCGATTAACTTAGACAACAAGTTATTTAGAACCACCTTAAGCTATCTCAACAGCAATAATCTTAACTTCAAAACTAAAGCCATTCTCCATCGTAACTTTTACTAAGTCGCCCACTTTATTTCCAATTAAAGCCTTTCCAATTGGTGACTCATTTGAAATCTTACCATCATCTGGATCAGCTTCAATAGAACCAACAATGGTGTATGATTCGGCTGGCTCACCCTCTTCTTGGAACGTCACGCGCTTTCCAACTGAGACTTCATCTTCGGCGATTGAGCTTGAATCGATAATATCAACGTTATCAAGCATATTCTGCAAAGACTTAATTTGTCCCTCTACAAAAGCTTGTTCATCTTTAGCTGATTGATATTCTGAATTTTCAGAAAGATCACCGTGCGAACGCGCCTCTTGGATGGCTGCTGTAATCTCGCCCCGCCGAACTGTAATCAATTCTTCCAGTTCTGCTTCTAACTTTTTCTTGCCCTCAACTGTCATTGGGTAACGTTTTTCATCTGCCATCTTTACTGGCCCCCTAAAAAATCTTTTTAAATTCGGCTTCGTTAATTAAGCCCTGAAACTAAATTTCAAGTTACCACGTTATCCATGGTCTGTAAAGACATTTATTCCATAAAATTCTCTGGTAGCTCATGTAATGAGTGTCGCCGATTCCGACTTTCTGACCAGTTCATTCCCAACAAGAAAATCATGCTCCCGATACTAATTAAAATCCCCTCATGTAACAATGGTACCTGATATTGATATTCTACCTGATGCTCGCCAGGCGCGACAACGGCTCCAAGGAAGAAATCCGCAATTTTAACGGTATTAACTTCGCGTCCATCCACCTTTAACGTCCAACCTGGTGCTGCTGGAATAGTTGACATCAGTGTTGTTTCACCTTTTGGAATATTGATTTTACCACTCAACTTAGTGGCCTGGTGCACACGGGCTTGCAAACCTTGCGTTTGTAAACTCTCACTTTGTTCTTGTAAGGCAGCACGATCTAATTCATACAAAGAAACATTTTGAAGCCAGATATTTGGCTGTTTCAAAGTAAAGGCAATCGTATGCTCGCTCCCAACCTCACCAGTATCAGGTAGGGTATAAATCATCGTATGCCGATGGGCGGGAATCGGTGGCTGCGGTGTTCCATCTAAATCAATATTGACTACATCATCATTGACTGCCGTCCCCAAAGTTAGGTATTTTGGACCGGTCGATGACGTTTGATAAGTGAGCGTTAACCGCGCCGGTTCCTTGCTTGCTTGGCGGGTCAAAACAGCTCCTGTAATCGTTGTGGGTGTCTGCACATTTTCACCCGTGGCTCCCGTAAAATTCGCACTTTTTAATAGCGGTTGATTCGTCCCCGTCATCTTTTGCCACAACTGGTTTTGATTACTCATTGGATCATCTTGCCGTGCTGTAAAATTCAAAATGGCAGGATTAGCCGCAAAAGCCACCGGTAAAGCTTGCTGATTGACTTGCAATTGTGCGCCCCCACGCTGCCCAATCGTAGACGCTGCATACCAATCATAACGGTCATCCGTTTGCATCGTGGGTGGGATCACACTCGGTAAATCATCCTCAGGGCTCTTTTGGCGAATTAAATATTTCACACCAAGCAAATTATCATTGAGCGCCGTGCTCCCCGTATAATCGATATAATTATCACCCTCAGGCTGACCCAAGACCGCCATAATATCACTTTGCTGATGCTCCAACATTGAACTAAAGACAGTTGCGCCACGATAATTAACCTGCAGCGGATCATCTTTGGTGCGTTCAAAATTTTTCGTGACTCGATAGAAAGTCTGATCCTTCGTCTGATTTAAAAGGTTTCGTCCATCTTGCAACATACGTACCACATTTTGGTATTCATTATTACTAAGGTAACTAAACTTATTTAAAGTGACGACCGTATTGACCATTAGCTCGAGCAAAACAAAACTAATTAAGCCCCACCGCCACCACCGGTTGGTACCGACATAATATTGCAAGCATAGAATCATCGCAAAGCAAACCAATCCTGCGGCGAATTGATACCAATTTAAAAAGCTATAAGTATGCATACGATAGGCGACCCAGCCACTAATGGCAACGGCCAGCGCTAATAAACTCCCAACTTGCCAGCGAGAAAGATGCCAAGTTGGTGTCCAAATTGAGCCCGCTAGCCAAATCAACCAGAAAATAAAGACAAATGAGAAACGGTATGGATACCAAACCGGATAAGCCAAACCATGCCAAACGACATTCAACGGATCATACATCATTGAAAAAATTAAAAAGGCGGTGATAAGCAATGTCATAACCCGCGTACTCAATCGAATTTCACGGCTCGTTAGAAAACCAAAGACCACAATTAAAATTAAACTACCTACAAAAATATTAGGCATTCCTGCTTTCATTTGTTCAAAATCAAAAGCGCCCATGAAAGTTTTCGCCCATAAATCCAACGGTTGATAAGTAACGGCATTTTTAACATTTTCAAGCAAATGGGGCCCTTTAGAATTTGTTAGGGTCATTGCTGTAGGCAACCAGACAAACGCCGATAACCCAATACTCATTAATGAACCAAACGCGAACTTAAGCCATAGTTTGATGCGCCCGATAAAACCATATGGCGCCCAACTAGTCCGCCACAACATATACAGCACCAAAAATAACCCCACCATATAAGCCATGTAATAATTACAAATAAAAGCTAAGGCAAGCAACAGTGTATACATCCAAATCCGCTGCCCCGCCAGATAACGCTCTAGACCCGCCACAATTAAGGGCAATAAAATCATCACGTCAACCCAGATTATATTTAATTGATTGGCTACCATCCAGCCACTAAAAGCATAGCTAAACCCAAACAATACCAAGGACCATCCATTTTGCCAATGCATCATATGAAGAGCCTTAGCCATACTCCAACTAGCTAGACCATAACGTAAAATCGTCAGACCTAAAATCCCCATGGGTAAATATAAGTTGGAAACTGGTAATAGCAACAAATTAAGCGGGCTAAAAATATAGTACGACCCATCACTATAAAAATTCCCACCTAATCCTTTACTAAAACTATAGAGCAGTTGCGTCGGATCATGTAGGAGACTCGTACGCAAATACGCTAATAAATCAATATATTGTTGGCCTAAATCGACCGTTAAAATTGAACTACTTCCAAATGGTGCCATACCCCGAAAAGCAAAATAACCGGCCATAAAAATAGCCGGTCCTAAAAAGCTAATCCATAATGCTTGAGTACTTGAACGCCATTTAAACGGATTCATGATCATCTTTCGCATTTGATTTCCTTTATTAATTATTTTTTATTTTGCATCGATTGATTTGTCGCATCCACTTTAGCCACTGCCGCATCATGATCGTTTTGATTGGTGGTATAAGTGATGGCCCCAGTCTTCAAATTAGCCACAAAGTACAAATACTTTTGATCCCGATCCAATGGATTCAATACGGCTTTGATGGCTTGAATGCTTGGGTTATTAAATGGACCTGGTCCATAGCCGGCATTGCGATAAAGATTATAAGGTGAATCAACCATAGTATCATCAACAGTTAAATTAACTTTATTAGTATGCAAAGCGTATTTCACCGCCACGTCCGATTGAATCGGCATTTCGATGTCTAAACGATTCAAAAAGACTCCCGCAATTTTACGCATGTCGGTATCCCCAACTCCTTCAGCTTGAACCAATGACGCAACTGTTAAGATTTGATGGACAGACATATTTGAATCTTTAATCGTTTGGTAATACGGTAACATTTCCGCATTCGTCTTAGCCACCATCGCCGTAATTAATTCATCAACCGACTTATAATTTTCGTAATTATAAGTCGCAGGATACAAGTAGCCTTCTAAACGATAACGCATATCTTTAGCATCTTGATCTGATTTCAACAATTGCGGATATTGCTGCGCTAATTGATCGACAAATTTAGAATCATTAACCTTGGCTAAAAATTCTTTTTTAGAAAACTGCTTGACCTTACCCACTTTATTAGCAAAACTGTCAATTGTCTCTCCCTCAGTCATTGTCAACACTGTCGTTGGATATAACGGCGTATCTGACCCACCGGCTAACAGATTTTCTACTAGCGTTGACATATCCATCGAAGAATTCAATTCATAATAACCTGCCAAAATATTCGTCGCATTGTGTGCCCGCACGTAATGAGTAAATGCTTGGGATGAATGCACTAATTTTTTATTCGCCAAGTTATCCCCAATTTGTTGCAAAGAAGTCCCTTGTGGTACATAGATTTCGACATTCTTCTTATTCTTAGGTTCAACCGCCGTATAATTATTATTTCGCTGATAACTATAAACTCCGTAGCTAATTCCACCGATTAATAAAATTCCAATTAAAATTAATAACCAGTTTTTTGGTAACGTAAACCGAGTTCGTTTCTTTCCTTTACCCCGTGCTTGTTGTGGCGCTTTACGCGGAATATTACCCTTGGGATTTTCATGACGTCGCGATGCCTTTACATTTTTACCGTTAGTTGCCATCTTTCGGTTGGAACGACTTAAGCGTCCTGCCTTGTGGTCCTGGCTTATCTTTGGTTGAGTTTTATCCTCCGCAACTAGTCGTTTAGATTGAGATTGTTGCGTTTCGTTTGCTGACTCACTTTCATACTGCTGGCTTTTTTGGACCGGAGCATTTTGCGTATCGGCATCCTTACGTTGCTTGCCTGGTTTTGGCGCAGCATTAGATTCAGTCACAATATTTCTAACTGATGTTGCACGCTGGACCTTCGCATTTTCTGTCTCTACTGCTTTAGCTGCTTGTTGCGCCTCCCGGTTAGGTTGGGGTTGGCGGCTTTTCTTTTTTTTGCGTCCAAATAAACGCGGCTTTTCTTTTTCATACCGCTTGTTACGTGGTTCAAATGGCATTTATCCAATCCTCGACATTCTTAAACTAATGGTTAAATTGATTTTTTAACATGCATTTTTTTAATTAATAAATTTATTTTGCCCTATTTTTAGCGTCAAAAAAAGGCTGTCTTGGATATTGCTAACAAGACTACCTTCCATTTTATCATCTTAGAACAAATTTATCTAATTTCTGCCGCAAATTCATCACGCAAGGCAGTTTCAATTTGATCCATCGCAGTATTCACAACATCGTCCGTTAACGTTTGTTCACGGTTCACAAATGTCAAAGTATAAGCCAATGATTTCTTACTATCTGGGACGTGCTCACCCGTGTAAACATCGAAAATATCGATTTGATCCAAATACTTGCCACCAGCCTTGACCAATGCTTGGCGCAAAGTTTCGGCCGTTACAGCTACATCAACCAAAATCGCCAAGTCACGAGAAATCGCTGGATATCGAGAAATAGCCTCATACTGATCCGTCACTTTAGGCAAATCCATAATCGTTTGCAAATCTAGTTCAAAACCAAAGACTCTACCAACTTTATAAGCCTTTGCGGTGACAGGGTGAATTTGACCAACCATTCCAATTAAGTTCTCACCAACATAAATATCAGCCGTCTGACCAGGATGCATATCCAAGTGTTGATCAGTCGCCACAAAACGTACGGTATCAACGAAATTATAGTTTGTCAATAATTGTTCAACTAACCCTTTAATCGTGTAAAAGTCTACGTCTTGAGCTGCTTGTGACCAATTCCGTGTCTGCCAAGCACCTGTCATGACTCCAGCTAAATGTTCCTTCTCATTTGGTTGCACGGCCCCAGGCTGCACGTTAAAGACCCGACCTTGTTCATAAAGAGCCACATCATTTTGATTTCGCGCCACATTATAGGCCACATCATCCAAAAGACCCGTCAATAAAGAACTCCGAGTTTGTTGCCGATCTTGTGACATGGGATAAGCCAATTGAATTGGTTCCCCCGTCTGATCCAAATGAATCTTAAAGTTTTGCGCTTTTTGGGGGGTCGTTAAAACGTATGACATCGCTTGATTCAAACCCAAGCCTTCCAAAACATGTCGGCTGGCACGAATCAATTGCTGCTTAGCATTCAATTTCCCTGGCGTTGTTACACCCACAGGTAAAGTCGCTGGCAATCGGTCATATCCATAAATCCGGGCAATTTCTTCCACCAAATCAGCCTCAATGGTAATGTCCCAACGCCGGCTTGGAATAGTCACAACAAACGTATCACCTTGTTGTTCAAAGTCAAATTGTAATTGCTCAAAAATATGGGCCACTTCTTGGGCGGTAATTTCTAAACCTAAGACTGCTTGGAGGTGTGACAGATGCAACGCCACAACGGGCAAATCCAACTTTTGCGCTTGCGCCACAACAGCATCTTGCAAAACTTGACCTTGACCTAATTCAGCAATCAATGCAGCCGCATAATCCAATGCCACCAACGTTTGATTAATATCAACACCGCGTTCTAAGCGTTGTGAGCTCTCAGTATGCAAATTTTGATCACGCGCCGTCCGCCGTACTGCCTTCGCATCAAAAATTCCAGCTTCTAAGACCACTTCTTGGGTCGTTTTGGTAACTTGTGTATTTGCTGTTCCCATAATACCCGCAAACATAACTGATTCTTGACCACTCATCACCAATAAGTCACCTGCATGTGCCGTATGACTCATGCCGTCTTCCGTTACTAGAGTTTCACCCCCACTTGCCATTTGGACATGCAACTCAGCGGCTGGTAAGCGCTGCAAATCATAAGCATGCAATGCTTCACCATAGGTCAAAAGCGTGTAATTAACCGCATCAATCACATTATTGACCGGCTTAATTCCCATATTCCAAAGACGCCGTTGTAACCAGAGCGGAGAATTTTTAACTTGAACTTTTTGAATAACCCGGGCGGCATAAGTTGACGCCATCCGCGCATCGGCCTTTAATGTCAATATATCCTGCGTTAGGATCTGGGCTTCAGTTAACGTAAAGGTGGGCATTGCCACCGACTGATCTAACATCGCAGCCACTTCATATGCCGTTCCATTCATGGATAACATATCGGCGCGATTGGGTGTGATTCCAGTTTCCAAAATATCATCATCGAGGCCTAACACGTGTAGAGCGTCTTCACCAGGCGTCAAGACTTTGGCATCTCCCTCATCAAAGACCCAGATTCCGTCTTCTAAAGGTTGAGGCACAATCGCATCATCCATGCCGATTTCTTGTAAGGCACATAACATCCCGTTAGAGACTTCGCCTCGGAGCTTACCTTTTTTAATTTTAACGCCATCCCCAATCACCGCTCCATGCTTGGCCAAAATGACCATTTGCCCAGCGGCGACATTGGGTGCCCCGGTCACGATCTGAATTGGTTCTGCTTCCCCAGCATCGATTTGCGTAATCACCAAATGATCAGAATCAGGATGCGGAACTACCGATAATACCTTGGCAATTACAATCTTTTTCATCTTTCCTTGTGGTTGATATTGTCCTTCAATTTCAACCGATGTACGTGAGATTTGCTCTGCTAGCTCATTGACTGGCAGTTTCAAATCAACATAATCACGCAACCAATTAACTGATACCTTCATTTCTAATTACCCCTTTCGGTCAAATTGAGTTAGGAAACGGACATCGTTCAAATAAAAATTACGAATATCCTCAACCCCATACTTCAACATCGCAAAACGATCTGGCCCCATTCCAAAGGCAAAGCCACCAAACTCATCGGGATCAACCCCGGCGGCCCTCAAAACATTCGGATGCACCATTCCAGCTCCCAAGACTTCAATCCATTCAATATCTTCTGGCTTCGTATCCTTAGTTACTGGTCCCCATGAAATATCAACTTCAACAGATGGTTCCGTAAAGGGAAAATATGAAGGACGCAACCGAATATCGTGGTCTGCACCAAACAATTCGTGCGCTACCGCTAACAAAGTTCCCTTAAGGTCACCCATCGTGATGTGCCGGTCAATCACCAGCCCTTCAACTTGATGGAATTGATGAGAGTGAGTTGCATCATCCGTATCCCGCCGGTAAACGCGACCGGGAGAAATCATCTTTAATGGCCCTTGGCTAAAATCATGTTGTTCCAATGTCCGCGCTTGTACAGGCGAAGTTTGCGTCCGCATCAACACCTCAGATGTAATATAAAAAGTATCTTGCATATCACGAGCTGGATGATCTTTAGGTAAATTCATCATTTCAAAATTATACCTATCTAATTCAACTTCTGGTCCATCAACCACTTGATAACCCATACCAATGAATTGGTCTTCCAACTCATCAATAATCTGCTGTAAAACATGCGGCTGCCCTTGTTGCACTGGGCGACCGGGTAAGGTTACGTCCAATCTTTCTTGTTCTAATTGCTTGGTCAATTCGGCTGCTTCTAATACTTTTTGCCGATTTTCAATCGCTTCTGTTAAAGTATCGCGCACTTCATTCGCTAAAGCCCCAATTTTAGGCCGTTCTTCGGGAGTTAAATCTTTCATCCCTCGCAAAATTTCCGTCAAAGACCCCTTTTTACCAATCCAACCCACTTGGGCTTGGCGTAAGTCTTTCACACTAGTCGTCGCTGTTTCAATTTCATGCAATGCATTTTCACGTAATTTTTGCAATTCGGCTGCTAAACTCATGTTCCCACTCCTTCACTCTATATAATTTTTAAATCCAACCTATCCCCAATTTTTCAGCCACGCCTTCAATAAAAAAGTCCCTTTAGCGCTAAAAAGCACTAAAGGGACGCTTATCATCAACGTGGTACCACCCAGATTCAGCCATTATGGCTCTCTAACATTTAATAACGAAAATGAACCGGACTAACTTTTAATCATTAGTCAACTCCCGACTGAAATTCTGATTAGCTCCAGACAAGGTTTGCACCATTCCCCCTGCTCTCTGACATTTCACTAATCGTACTAGGTCGCTCTAAGTTTATATATCAAGTATAACGACTTGCTTTAAAAAAACAAGTTGTATTTTGATTCCAACTAATTGCTCAATCAGTAAACAATCCGCTTATAGAAACTCTTTAATATTCTTCAAAGCTTGTTCTCGTCCTAATAACTCCATCACTTCACCCAAGTTTGGACCTTCATTCACACGTGAAGCGGCAATCCGCAATGGCATCCAAAGGTCACGCCCCTTAATCCCCGTTTCATTTTGCAAAGCCCGAATTGAAGCGACAATTTGACCTGCATCAAAGACATCCAAGGCTTTAAGCTTATCCATCCATCGCTGCAAAAGGTCAGGCACATAGTCCTTTTCCATCCACTCCATTGAATCAGCCCCTAGGTCAGCTTTAGCTGTGAGCTCGAAGAAGACTGGCCGCACCAAATCAATAATTTGTGAAGTATATGCAATTCCATCTTGATGTAATTGCATCACTTGGCGTACCCATTGCAACTTTTCAGTTGTTAATTCGGCTGGTTGTACTAAGTCGGCCTTAATTAATTCATGCACCAATTTGTCAAAAAGTACGCCAGAATCAATTTTCTTAATCCATTGGTTATTGACCCAAGCTAATTTCTTATTGTCAAACTTAGCTGGTGACTTTGATAGCCGTTCAGGATCAAACATCTTAATCAATTGTTTCTTCGTAAAGATTTCTGCCTCGCCCACTGGTGACCAGCCTAGTAAGACAATGAAGTTCAACATCGCTTCCGGCAAATAGCCTAATTCACGATATTGCGAAATAAAGGCAATCACATTATTATCACGCTTTGACAATTTCTTTCCGGTTTCAGCATTCAAGATCAAAGTCATATGTCCGTAAACCGGTGCTTCCCAATCAAAGGCTTCATAAATCATCAATTGTTTAGGCGTATTTGAAACGTGCTCATCCCCACGCAAAACGTGTGAGATTTCCATCAAATGATCATCGACGACCACTGCAAAATTATACGTTGGCATTCCATCGGCCTTTTGAATTACCCAATCGCCACCAATTTGCTCAGCGCCAATCTCAACATGCCCTTTAACTAAATCTTCCCAGGCATAAGTTTTCTCTTTTGGCACACGGAAACGTACAACGGCAGGCAATCCTTTAGCTTCAGCCGCTGCTTGTGCAGTCACAATCTCCTCTTCAGTCATTCCTTCATATTCGTAAACATAATGTGGCGCTTGTTTCGCAGCGACTTGTGCCTCACGTTCTGCTTCTAGTTCAGCTGAAGTTTTGTATGACTTATAAGCCAAGCCACGATCCAAGAGCTCTTGAATGTATCGCTTATAAATATCTTGACGTTCTGATTGCCGGTAAGGTCCATACGCCCCCGGATTCCGTGGTGACTCATCCCAATCCAAACCTAACCAAGCTAGATTTTCAAATTGTGAATCTTCTCCATCGGCCACATTTCGCGCTGTATCAGTATCTTCAATTCGCACAATAAAATCGCCACCAAAGTGCCGCGCAAAGAGCCAATTAAACAAGGCGGTCCGTGTATTTCCGATGTGTAAATAACCGGTTGGTGATGGTGCATAACGCACTCGTACTTTTTTATCTACCTTCATATCCATGATGAAACCCCATTCTATAATTTTTCAAACTGATGTTAACCACATCTTCCAGGCTAGTACTAGTCTTTCCAACCCGTATGTCAAATTTTACATTCCCAAAATTCATTGGGTGTCATAAAATCAACAAACCAATTTCTAATTTATACTATTCAGCAGTCAATTTCAACCAACAGTCTCCAAGTAATCCCCAAAAATCATCCGGCCAGCATCGGTCTGCAAACTCGACGTCACTTCTAACCGAACTCGTGCTTGGAGATGCTTTTTACCATCTTCAACCACAACCATCGTCCCATCATCTAAATAACCGACCGCTTGTTGCCGTTCTCGCCCATTTTTAATCAGCGTAACTACTAACTGATCGCCTACCGCCACTTGGGCCCGTAGAGCGCCGGCTAGTTCATTGAGACTCCGCACTGCTACATTTTGGAAACGAGTTACTTTATTTAAATTAAAATCATTGGTAATAAGCACAGCGTCTAATTCTTGGGCTAAGCGAATTAATTTTTCGTCCACTTCTTGCAAATCATCATAATCACCATCCCACATTTCCAAGGCAACTTGTTCATCATTACGCAGGATATTTAATACATCTAGACCCCGGCGTCCACGAACCCGTTTGAGGGAATCACCAGCGTCTGCAATATATTGTAATTCATATAAAACAAAATTAGGCACTAACAAAGTCCCCTCAAGCCAGCCCGTTTTCACCAAATCCAAAATACGTCCATCAATTAAAATGTTAGTATCTAAAATTTTATAATGATGATAATTTTCCTCACGGGCGCCACTAATCGGATTACCTTTAACATGGGCATCATCTCGGGGCAGCTTAATGCGTAAACGAGACGTCAAGAGGGTAATAAAGCGGTAAACCTCATCCATGCGCCCAGTTCCAATTCGATAACCTAAGTAACCCAAGATAATCATCACTGCGATAGGAATCCCCGTGCTCAAAAAAGCGTTTGGCAAGCTCCGTAAGGGGGATGTTATTAAAAAGGCCAAGGCGAGACCAATAATAATACTGATGCTGCCCAAAAATAACTTAAGTGGCGATTCTTTTGTCAAAATCCCCTCCACACGTCTTAAGATTCGATCAAAATATTGCCAAGTGGGAATACTAATTAGGTAAAAAATAATTGCTCCAAGGATTACATCCGTTAACGGATTATTGATCCATAAAATTTGTGAATAACCTAATAGTTGCCACGCTACTGGTAAATAGTTAATCGCCAACGCCGCACCTAACAATACTAAAATACTTTGAATAATAATTTTTCGCATTCGCTAACCTCCTTTATTAAATTTGTAGCCCATCTCAATCCAAGGCTAAGTCCAAAACTTCTCGTAACGTTTTCACCGGCAGGACCTGAATTCCAGGTACCGTTTGATCATTTTTCAAACTATTTTTAGGGACAAAAATGCGTTTAAAACCTAATTTTTGCGCTTCCAGCACTCGGTCAAGGACCCTGGGTACCCGGCGCACTTCACCCGTTAAGCCAATTTCACCCACAAACGCATCGGTGGCTTTAGTAGCGGATTCCCGATAACTGGAAGCAATCGCAATGGCTAAAGCCAAATCAACGGCTGGCTCATCTAGCTTCACTCCCCCCGCTGCGCGCACATAGGCATCTTGATTTTGCAATAACATGTTCGTCCGCTTTTCCAGTACAGCCATCAATAATGAGACTCGACTACGGTCAATTCCAGCACTCGTCCTTTGTGCATTTCCAAAAGCCGTTGGGGTCACTAACGCTTGCACTTCAACTAAAATCGGGCGGGTTCCTTCCAAAGCGACCACCACCGCAGATCCCGTCGCCGTCTCAATCCGTTCCTCCAAGAACATTTCCGACGGATTATCTACTTCGATCAGTCCACTCTGCTGCATTTCAAAAACGCCTAATTCATTAGTTGAACCAAAACGATTTTTAACCGCCCGCAATAAGCGATAGCTGCGCTGATTATCCCCTTCAAAATACAGGACGGTATCAACCATATGTTCTAAAATTTTCGGTCCTGCAATCGTTCCTTCTTTAGTAACATGCCCGACAATGAAGATGGTAATTCCATTGGTTTTTGCGATTTGCAATAACTCCGCCGTCGTTTCTCGAATTTGGGCTACTGAGCCAACTGCCGAATTCACATCCGGCTGTTGCATCGTTTGAATCGAATCAATAATGACATATTCTGGCCCATATTCATCAATCGCCTTGCGAATTTGTCCCATATCCGTCTCTGGATAAATCAAGAAATTTTGTTCATCTTCAACGCCCAAGCGTTCAGCCCGCAACTTAATCTGAGCGGCGCTTTCTTCACCCGAGACATACAAAACAACACCTTCTCCAGCGAGTTGCCCAGATACTTGTAGTAGCAAAGTTGACTTCCCAATCCCTGGGTCACCTCCAATTAACACCAAAGATCCCGGAACCACACCACCACCGAGCACTCGATTAAACTCATCCAATTGGGTTTTTACCCGGGGCACCTCCTCCAAAGTAACTTGCCCAAGGCGTTCGACTTTGGCTTCCTGCCCCGCTAAGTTGACCCGATTTTTACGATCGACTTTTTCACTGGGAATCACCTGTTCTTCCAACGTTCCCCAAGCCCCACAATTTGCGCAGCGTCCTAAATAGCGTTGTGAAATTGCACCACAATTAGAACAAACAAATTGGGTTTTTACTTTCGCCATCTTTTACTCCCCCGTCGAACCAAAACCATTCTTTCGCTCCGCCTTTTGCACTTCAGCGTCATCATCAGTTGTTAAATATGAAGCGAAAATTCCTTGAGCAATCCGATCGCCCTTTTTAATCTGGACGTCCCGAATTCCAAAATTCAGCATTTGAATAAAGAGCTCACCCTCATTATTCGGATTATCAACATAATCACTGTCAATAATACCAATACTATTTGGCAAAACTAAATAGCGTTTTAACGGCCCCGATGAACGGCTCACAATCATCAAATATTCATTTTCATTCATATAAATTTTCAAGCCAGTGGGTACTAATACCGGTCGCAGACTTTTTTCACTAGTTTGAATTTGCTTTTGCGTCAACGGACGCTTTAAAGCTAATGTTTTCAAAACTTTAAACAAACCTTGGTGCCAAATTGAAGGCACAGTAAAGTCCACAGCCGCCTCAATATCATAGCCCGCAGCCTGTTTTGTACTCCGCTTAGGTAATTGTAACCCTGCATCTTGATACTTTTTAACAATTGCAAATTTTCGCACTATTTTACCTCTCTACCCTTAATCTAAAGGATCACCATCATGCCATTCCAATTTTTGATACTCAGCATTTTGCATAAACTTCTTCTTAGCATATGAACAAACCGGGCGCAATTTTATCCCTTGTTGTTGCGCGCGTTCAACCAACAAAGCTAACATTTGACCAGCGACGCCTTGCCCTTGCAATTCCGGACGTACATTGGTGGAATCAATCGACCAGACCCGTCCGTTTTCCAAAGGTTGATACGTTAATTCTGCGTCAACTTCTTGCGTGGGATTTAAATGAAAAATCCGACGATCTTCAATCTCAAATTCCATAAGATAACTCCTTAATTTTTCTAAAGATTATTCCTCCATTTTAGCATTTTTAAGCCATTTCAGATACAAAAAAAGCATATCCACATCAACCTCATGCGAAATTCATCTTCCCGCGAATTGATTATGCATATGCTTTTTTAATTTTGATTTAAACGCGCTAAATTTTAAAAATTACTCGGTAGCTGCTTGCACAACAATTTTATCATCAACCATCTCAGCCGCTAATTCCTTAACATCAGGATTATCCAAATAGAAGTCAGCGATTTGATCTTCAAGCTGATCTTGTATAATACGCCGCAAAGGCCGTGCACCCATAGCTGGGTCATACCCCAAATCAACTAACTTATTCTTAACAGCTTGACTCACAGTAATTGTTAAACCAGTTGGCGCAATCGTTTGTTGCATATCAGCTAACATCAAGTCAACAATCTTCAGCAAATCATCCTTCGTCAAAGCATTAAATTCAACAATCGCATCAAATCGATTTAAAAATTCTGGCTTAAAGAATGGTGCTAAACGTTCCATCAAGCTTGCTTTATCTTCATTTTGATTGTTGGCCTCTGTCATCTTAGTTCCAGCGTTAGATGTCATAATGATAATGGCGTCTTTAAATGATACGGTATGTCCTTGAGCATCCGTCAAACGACCATCATCCAAGATTTGTAAGAACATATTCATGACATCTGGGTGTGCTTTTTCAACCTCATCCAACAAAATCAATGAATAAGGACGACGCCGAACTGCTTCAGTCAATTGCCCAGCCTCTTCATAACCAACATAACCTGCCGGTGCCCCAATCAACTTTGAAACACTATGCTTTTCTATGTATTCCGACATATCAAAGCGAATCATGCTGTCTTCTGTTCCAAAGAGTTCTTTAGCCAATTGCTTAGCCGTTTCCGTCTTTCCAACTCCGGTTGGTCCGACAAACAAGAAACTACCAATTGGTCGATTTGACTTATTGAAACCAACCCGATTACGCCGAATCGCTTGGGCAACCTTTTGCGTAGCTTCATCTTGACCAATCACATGATTTGCCAGGTTAGTAGCTAAGTTCTTCAATTGCTTTTGTTCCGCATTTTGTAAGTCACCAACCGGAATATCAGTCTTAGCTTCAACAATCTTTTCAATGTCAGCCACATCAATTACTTGATCACCACCGCTAACTGGTTGTGAATTCAAAGCCGCTTGCTTTTGCCGATTCAATTGTTCAACTTGATCCTTCCAATAACCCGCTTTCTCAAAATCTTCATCATCAATCGATTTTTGCTTCATATTATCAGCGTAACTAATCTGATTTTCCAACTTCTTTGGATCATCAACCTTAATCGTCAAGTTTTTCTTTGAACCAGCTTCGTCCATTAAATCAATGGCCTTGTCTGGCAAGAAACGTTCAGGAATGTAGTGATCTGAAAGGTCAACCGCCGCCTTCAAAGCATCATCAGTATACTTAACATGATGATAGTCTTCATAACGTCCCCGGATCCCCTTCAAAATATCAAGAGCTTCTTCCTTGCTAGGCTCGTTAACTTGTACCGTTTGGAAGCGACGAGCAATCGCAGCATCCTTTTCAATCCGACGGTATTCATTTAAAGTTGTCGCACCAATCAACTGGAATTCACCACGGGCTAGCGCCGGCTTTAAAATGTTTCCAGCATCCATGCTACCCTCACCAGCTGTTCCAGCTCCCATAATCTCATGAATCTCATCAATAAAGAGAATGACATCATCTCGCTTAGAAACCTCATCCATCAATTGTTGCATCCGCTCTTCGAATTGTCCACGAACCCCAGTTCCTTGAACCATTGAAACAACGTCCAAACGAATGATTTCTTTACCTTGCAACTTGGCAGGCACTTGACCATCAACAATGGCCTGTGCTAAACCTTCAACCACCGCAGTCTTTCCAACTCCAGCTTCACCAATTAACACCGGATTATTCTTTGTCCGACGATTCAAGATCTCAATAACTCGATTTAATTCTTCATCACGACCAATCACTGGATCATACTTACCCTTTCGAGCAATTTCGGTCATATTAATTCCGAATTGTTCCAATAAGCTTTCACCATCTTTTTGGCGTTCGCCGTTTTGTAGACCACTTTGTCGTTGAGCCTGTTGCGCAGCTCGTTGCATTTGTGCCCGTCGCTGTGCATTTAAATCTTTATTCATTGCATTAAAAATATCATCAAAATTCGAGAACCCAAATGAATCATAATTTGCCATAATTAGTATCCTCCATTTTATTTAAGTTTATCTTCATAGCCAGTTAATCCAAGCTCGCTTTAACATCTGCTCTTCTTTAACCTTATCTATATATTAGCACTCTATCGACTAGAGTGCAAGCTTAAATTAGATTTTTTTAATAAAAAGTCGGTATTACGTTTAAATGAAGTATTATTTATGCTTAAATCAACTCCAAACGGATATCAACGTCCGTCTTGATTACATACATTAACCGTCAGCCTGATAAAAATAAACACAGACAGCTTCGTCGTATCTATTTTATATCACAAATCACTGACCTCATAATTTAAAACAAATAAAAAAAGCCCCTGATTTAATAAATAAACCAGACGCTTTTTCTTTAATTACTTATTTTCGGTAACTTGCTTACCCTTATAAGTTCCATCAGTGGCAACGTGGTGATTAAGTACATAAACACCATTTTCGTTCATGTGGATTGCAGGGGTGTTGATACCTCCGCGTCCTCCACGACGTGAACGCTTCTTAGCCTTTGAAGTCTTATGTGTTGGAACTGCCATAATTTAATCCTCCTTTTTAACGCTACCAAGCCTAAATTGAGGAGGCAGCATGAATTAATAATCGATTATTTTCAACTGTTCTAATTTACATGATTTTTATATAAATGTCAAGAGCTAGCCCCAATAAATGCTGAAAGCTCCTCAGAAATCACCAAAGGTCATTAAAATTAATCTAACGCATTCATTTTACAACACACACGATTGTGAAACAACTTAGTATCCATTTTAAATAAAGGATTCAGTACCAAGGGACGCTCGCAGTCATCTCTTTTCAAATGAATTCTCTATCATTTGCGCTCCTCACCGTGAAATCAACAAATAATGAATATCCTCATGTAAGCACAATCTATATATTAATTTAAAACTAATATAATGTCAACTAATTCACTTTTAATTAATTGTCTCATCTTCAGGAAGTTGCAATTGCCAACTACGATTAAAGAATCCACGATAAGCTAAATACGAAGCCCAGACAGAAGCAATTCCAGTAGCGGAAAGCAACATGAAGACTACCATAATTTGATATTTAATCGCGCTAATTGGCGAAACACCGGCCATAATCAATCCAGACATCATCCCAGGCAGTGAAACAATCCCATAAGTTTTTACCGAGTCAATCGTGGGCTGCATCCCCGTCCGGATTGCCTCTCGGAAAATATCGCCCGCCGCTTGTTTCGGGGTTCCCCCTAATGCTAATCGTTCAAAAATTTGAGCTTGTTGATCATTAAATTGTTGCTTCAAGCTCCGGTAAACCAACCCGACCGCTGTCATAGAATTTCCAGCTACCATTCCAGTCACTGGAATGAGTTGGAACGGCTCCATTTTGATCACCCCAGTCACTACTAAAACGCCCATCGTTATAAACGTTGACAGCATTAAGCCCGTCCAAGCAATCCCAAACGCGTGTTCAATCCCGCCTCCACGCTTTTTACCATTCCAAGCCGCGTTAAAAACAATGAATAGTTGCATCATTAAAGTCACAATCCAATTATCAACTTTAAAAATAGCCATCAGAAGATAGCCGACAATAATCAATTGGATTACTGCCCGGACCACTGCAACAATTGTTTCATGCTCTAAATGCAATTTTTGTTTATAACTAATAAATAATGAGACTAACACTAAACTAAACGCTAAAGCTAATGAGCCATTATCTACATTCACGTTCATTTCTTCACCCGCTTTATTTCCGTTCCAAACTCAATCAGATCACGTGCCTCAGCCATTTCCTCGGCATCATGCGTCACTGACAAAACAATGTTACCTTCCGTTTGATGCATCGTTTGAATTCCCTGCCAAATTAACTGCTTCGTTTCAGCATCTAATCCAGCCGAAATTTCGTCCAACAACAAAACTTCTGGAGGAAATAGCAAGTTTCTCAATACTCCCACTCGTTGTCGTTGTCCACCTGACAACTCCGTAATAGGATGATCCAAGTAGGCGACCGGTAAATCCATCTGCTGCAAGCCAGCTTGTTGTTTTTGCACATCAATCGGTTGGTCGCGGACAATAAACGGAAAATCCAAATTATCCCGTACCGTTTTACCAAACAAACTCGCTGATTGCACCGCATATGAAACTTGCTGGCGATAGGTTCCAATCGCTAGTTCCTGAATATCTTCTCCATTAAATATAATGTGTCCACTAGTCACATCCATCAAGCGCGCTAAACTTTTCAAAAAGACACTTTTACCCGTCCCCGATTTGCCAACAATTGTGACCCAATCACCAGCATTGAACTCAAAATTAAGGTTTTGAAACACCACTTGCTCAAAGCTCACTCCAAGCTTTTCGACTTTTAATTCCATAGCTGCTACCTCAACTAAAATAGCTCTCCAGCCGCAATACGTTCCAATAAAGGTCGCGCTGGAATAAAGAACAATTGACCTGTTGTAATTTCAGAAAAAGTTAATAAATAATCACCTTGTTCCAGCATTTGTTCCAACATCCCTTTCGTTACCGTCCAGTGCCGAGCATACCCAATAAAGTATGTTCCAGTATGTTGCGATGCCGGATTTGAAAAAGGAACATTCATTCGAATAATTTTTTGTTCGATGCCGTCCACTTCTAATTTAGAAGCCACATTATGCGCATTATGAAATTTTTCATCATCTTCCAACTCTAAGTCATCAAATTTATGCCGACCAACTGCTTTTTCTTGATCATTAACTCCTAGGCGTTCCCAAAAGTCCATATTATGTGTCCATTTTTGCGCAAAGGCATACGACCCGTTTTCAAATTCGGGATCTTCATCGCCAATAATGGCATAATCAGCCGCATCATCTAGTGCGGGAGCCTCCGTCCCGTCCATAAAGCCAATAATCGAGCGACCTTCCAAAAAGCGGAAGCCTTTAGTCTCATCAAATACATCCGTAATCGGCCGCAAAAAGATCATAAACTGGCGCACAATCTCGTAAACAACCGCTTCTGATGCAGCTCGGACATGTAAGAAAATATCTCCCGCCGTAGCTGGCATAACATATTGGTCACTAGCTAGCGTTTGGTATGTTTCAAGCTCCTTTGGCCTTTTTGCATCAGGGAACAAAATATCCCAAGCGTGATTACTAAAACCAATTGTCACTTGTAGCTGGTCTTGTGGGTTACGAATTCGCATTGATCGAATAATCGCTTGCGAACGATCAGCAAATTCAGCCACCGCTGCTTGCAGTTCATCGCGCGCCAAATCCTTTAAATTTAAAACCACAAACGAAACATTTAATCCGGGATCTTTCCAAACATCTTGCGCTAACTTTGCATCCATGAGAAACTCCTTTGTCTTTTGTATTTTAGAATCATTCTAACCTACCTATATTTTAACGCACTTTAAATCACTTGTCTAATAACTTTACTTTAAATCTTTTATAAATAAAAAAGACATTCTAAAGAGCGATATCTAATTATTCTTAAGCCTATTATTAGCGAAGTCTGCTTAATATGCTTGATAATAAATTAAATCCTCAAATGGGGATCAAATAGGGAGAAGAATAATAAACTAAAACCCAAAATCATGAACACCACACGCCAATATTGTCTATAAAAGCGTTCATGTGCCGGATAGTCACCGAGTGTTTCCAATCAAATTCACTGTAACAGTACCGCCTTCATCAATCCAACCCTTTAACTTTTGATAATTTCTAACAACGTTGACATACTTTTTATAAAGTGACGAAGGCATCCGTATGCTTGATAACCAACCTCTTGCTTATATTGTTATTCCTCATCTAAAACTTTCACATGCGTTTATTAAGTTCCTATCAAAAGCTCGTCATATCAGTATTTCCCAGCAACACTAAATAATAAGACCCCTTAGCTGTCAAAAAATAAACTGCGCCGACCCGACACTTTATTTTCCCATCTTGATCTTGCGCTATATTCGATAAACCAAATTACGCATCAATATACTCCCGCATGTTCCGTTAATCCGGTATATTCCATTCCGAAAAATGATAAATTTGGAAAAATTGATAAAAGTCTACTATATCTTTCAGCGCAAAATAAGCAATCACGTTTAAAGTTATTAAAACGACACTAAAAATCAAAATTCGGTAGACAGATGCACCAACCAATTGTTTCAAATCGGCATAACTCATCGTATGTCCGGTTAAAAGCGTCAAATCAAGACAGGCTACTGTATATAAAACAAACGGACTATAATTACCACTACCTAGCCCATTCCGTAAACCCTTCGACATATATAGATAAAAAGTCCCATGATAACCAGTCATATTCATCCAAATTATTAAAAGCAAAATCAATACACCAAACACAGTCACAAACACACTTGCTTTATTATATTTTCCCATATCATATCCACCCTTGCTGATTAACGAATTATTCTAATCGTTAATTACAACGTCATTCAAGCAACCCACTATATATATTTTTTATTATACCCTGAAAGATTGGGTCAAGTGTTATCGTTTACCACCTTAAAAAATATTTTAATTAATTAAATCCAATTTGATAACCGCTTGAGATTAAATATAGTCCGTCCAAGACCAATTCTTTTCTTAAAAATAACTCGATCGATAAACGTTCGAAAATCGTCTAGACTACCGAAAATGACAAACAGATTTTATCAGAATTTTTACCTGATAATTTCTAATTCTTCGGCGTCTTAGACAGTTAGTAAAGAACAATCCTTCCCTCAGAAGGAATTACTTAGTAACTTCTTGATACTAACCAGCTCTTAAAAGCATAAAACACATTAGTTAGATTAATCCAACTAATGTGTTTACTTGTCGATGAAAAATAATTTATCTGATTAAAATCGTACTCATGCACATTCGTCCATTAAACCTTTTTGAATAAAGGCTTCATAATAATTGGCGCAACTATTGTAGTAATAATGACCGCCACTATAAATTCTGATGATGTATCATCATTTATGATATTTGATGAAATCCCGATTTGAATAATCACCAAAGCCATTTCCCCTCGTGAAATCATCCCCGCACCAACGGCATGCGATATATTGGCACCCAAATCAGATAATCTAGCACCAATATACGAGCCATAATATTTGGTAATAACCGCCAAAACACTAAAAATGATAATCGGTAATATTTTATGACCTAATCCTTGCACTGCCACTTCCAGCCCAATTGAGCCAAAAAATACTGGATAAAAAAACCAATTTCCCAACTTAGTACTAATTGAACCAATTTTTTCAGAAACATCAAATCTTCTCAGTAAGATTCCTAAGGCGAAGGCAATTAATGGTAATAAGCTATTAATACCCAAGCTTCCACCCCCGATAAAAATTGAAAAGAGAGTCACAGCGAACAAAGCGATAATATCATCCAGCACCGCTGCTGATATAATAATTGCTCCCATCGGTGTCGCTAATTTTCTTTGTTCAGCTAACACAGCTAAAGTAATTGAAATTGACGTAGCCGAGAAAACCACCCCTGAAAACATTGCAACTTGCATACTATACCCAAGCAATAAAAATGTAATTGGGAAAACAATGACGGGCAGCAAAACTCCCATTCCTGCGATAAAAGAAGATGCTTTAATATACTTTTTCATTTCTTTTAAATCCGATTCTAGCCCGGAATTTAACATTAACAAAAAAACACCTGTATCAGCAATGATATGAATCAGATGCGTAGGCTGCACCACATTCAACAAACTGGCGCCCAACAGAATCCCCGATAATAGCTGTCCAACCACTTCAGATAAGCCAAAGCGCGTCCCAATCTTCCCTAATACAATCGTCACAATTACTAATAGCAAAATTAATAGATATTCCATTCTTTCTCCTAACATTTAAAAAAGCTCCAAAAATGGTTAGTTCCCCGACTAACAATTCTTGAAGCTTCCGCTCAACCGTCTAAAATTATTTAAATTAATTGTAACATGCTTTCATTAGTAATATAAAGTGTTCTTGCCCGTCATTTTAAAATCTTTACAGGATACACATAGATCCATCACACCATTATTCGTTACTCCCTTAGCCAACCAAAACAAATAACCTTAACAATTAAAATCATAAAAATCAAGGTCATAAACAATAATGCTTGATTCATACTAGGAATACGTGGCTAATTTTACTAAAATGGCTTTTCTACTCCAAACGTTGATATACGGATATTTCGAGCGGTACTTTTTTATAAATTTCATAATCAAGAAAATATGCTCATTAATAATTTGTAAATATGATTACTCAAAAAGCCAATTACTTTAACTTTTGGGTCCACCAAATTAACGACCAACTTTCATTTTTTAAAATATTTTATCCCCATCAGCAGGCGTAGAAATCGCCATAGTAATCAACTCAATTGCCGTCGCAATAATCATAATTGGTGGATAGACAAATGTTAATAAAGCAGATATTATCAGCCCTAACAATAAATACTTATTACTTATTAATCTATGCGCTGACATATTCCTAATTTTTAGCGCTTTATCTGGATTGCTAATATCTAGTTCATTTGCTATTTCGTGGGATAACCAAACATATGCAATTGACCAAACTAAAAATATAAAAAAGTAAAATAGTTCCGGTACAGTCTTATCAAAAAATTCTCCAACCCATGCTGTAGACACAGGAATCAACGACATCGAAAATAACCAAAAATTATTTATCCAATAAATTTTTTTCGAAATACGTTCTGCAACTGCAAACATATAATGATGGTTATACCATGCGACTAGTATGTAAAAAAAACTAATAGCATAAGAAAATAAATATGGAAGTTCTCTTATAATTCCTTCCAATTTATAAGTTTCTGGTGTCTTAAATTCTAACACCATAATAGTTGCAATAATGGCAATAATAGCATCAGTAAATGCTTCTACTCTACCTTTATTCATAAATAAATACCTCGTTTATTGTCTTACATTTTTAATAATACATAATTTCATAAAAAATTTAATAAAAAATCGCCTTAACAATTAGTTAAGGCGAACATGCCAATAGGCAAAAACTTAATTTTCCATGTGCACTCACAATCAAGTTATCCCTAATAGTACTTACGACGGTTAAAACGGGTGCAAGTTATGTTTTAACACCTATGAATGACTATATACAGCCATTTAACTGGGTATGCTGGATTCGAACCAGCGCATGCTAGTACCAGAAACTAGTGCCTTACCGCTTGGCTAATACCCAATCAATGTACTTAATTATACACTGATTAATTTTTTGTTTCAAGTTTTTTATACCAAAACAATCTAACCCTATTCGTGCAACTCCAATGGTTGCTTATCGGGGTCAAAGAAAAAAGTCATCGGCCGTTGCGTTATGTCATCCAAGCGAACTGGCTCATACTTAATTCCGAGCCGATCAAATTCTTGCAAAACATCAGCTAAGCTGTCGACTTTAAACGCTAAATGTCGTAGACCCAACGCTTCGGGATAGCTAGGACGCTTAGGAAAATTATCGGAAATAAAAATTTCTAATTCCTGTTTGCCCATCTGCAAATCTAACTTTACATCGTGTTTATTCGCACGAACAGTTTTTCGAACCACCTTAAAGCCTAATAAATCGACATAAAAATGCCGCGTAGCCTCATAATTTGAAGCATTCAACGCAATATGGTGAATTACGCCTAAATTCAATGCCATTATTCAAACTCCCATAATCCTAAGTAGCCTTTTAAAAATAGCTATTCTACATCCAAATCATTTAAAATCGCCAACAACACCTTTGCATCTTCCAAACGACGTAAACCAACATAAACATCTTGATATGTGGACGACTCAAAAGCACCCCGATTTTGATCTAACAAAACTTGATATACTTGATTGTTTTTCAATAATCGTCCTAATTGTCCCCACGTTAATGGTTGTTGTGGTTGATCACTTGCGACAATTAAAAGATGTTCCCCATTATCCGGCTCTGCCATAACTTTATACTGTCTCATCGCTCCCTCACTTCCATTATTATAAGAAAAGAGCGCAGCCATACCCTGACCGCAGCTCTCCCTAGTTTTTATCGATCACTTGATTTGGTTAAAATCTTATCAATCAATCCATACTCAAGCGATTCATCGGCATCTAGCCAGTGGTCCCGCTCGATATCCTCATTAACACGCTCCAAAGATTGACCAGAATTATCAGCCAAAACTTGTGCCAAACGCTTCCGAGTCTTAAAAATTTGCTCATAAGCAATCTTCATCTCAGTTTCTTGTCCTTGCGTTCCGCCCATTGGCTGGTGAATTAAGAATTCAGAATTAGGCAACATGAAACGCTTACCACGCGCACCAGAAGAGGCCAAGATTGATGCCATTGAGGCAGCCAATCCAACCACGATAGTTTGAACATCGGCGTGCACAAAGTTCATCGTGTCATAAATTGACATTCCAGCCAAAACTTCACCGCCGGGTGAATCAATATACATATAGATATCCTTATCTGGGTCCTGGGCATCCAAGAATAAGAGTTGTGCTTTAATAGTCGCTGCCATCGCCGAATTAATTTCACCTGTCAGCATAATAATTCGATCGATTAACAAACGTGAATAAATATCATATGACCGCTCCCCGCGGGCAGATTGTTCAATAACATATGGAATTGGATTCATTCTTAAATTGCCTCCTAAATTATGTAACCTATATTCTATATTTTATCTTAGATTAGGTCAAACTATTTTATATCTTTAGGTAATTGACCACCCGCTCGTAAAGTTTCAGCTAAGGTTGAAAGCTTTCTTAAGCGATGATTTACCCCAGATTTAGTAATCGTACCGGATTTTACATATTGACCAAGTTCTGATAAAGGATCATCACGATGAGCTAAACGAATTTCCGCAATTTCACGCAATTTAGGTGGCAAACGGTCTAAGCCCAATTCTTCATCCAAAAACTCAATATCCTGTACTTGTTTTTGACTAGCACTCACAGTTTTATCAATATTAGCATTCTCCGCATTGACTAAGCGATTCACCGAATTACGCATGTCACGCATCACTCGAATATCTTCAAATTTCAGCATCGCCATCGTCGCGCCCATCAGATTCAAAAGGTCAACAATTTTGTCTGCTTCCTTTAAATAAACGATATATCCTGAACGGCGCTCGACAATTTTAGGCTTTAATTTAAATTCATCAATTAATTCAGCAATTTGTCGTGCTTGCTCTTCATACAAAGAATAAATTTCTAAATGATACCGCGAAGTTTCAGGATTATTTACAGAACCGGCAGCCAAAAATGCTCCCCGTAAATATGAACGAATCATCCCCTCGTCTGCTAACCAGCTCACATCAACCGTAGTCGTGATTTCACCATTTTCAAAAATATGTAAATCATTTAACAACGCATTAACATCTTGATTAATATGCACTACATATAAATTATTCTTCTTTAATTTCATCTGACGGCGTACTGAAATTTCAGCCACAACATCATAGAACTTTTGCAGTAAAGATAAAATGCGCCGTGCCGTCGCCGCATTTTCCGTCTGTACACTTAAGGTCCATTGCATATTGCTTAAACCTAGCGCCCCGTTCATTCGAATCAAGGCTGACAACTCTGCCTTTGCATTTGTCGCTTTCGTGATTTCAAGCATCGTTAATTCTTTTTTTACATCACTTGCAAACGACATCTTATCTTGTACCCCTCTAAATTCTAACCATTATTTCGTGCATCTTCTTCAATTTGATACAATAAATCAGCCAATTTATTGGCATCATGAAAGACTCCATCATCACGCAAATCCATCAAATCACCCATAATTGGTACCGCACCTAATTTGCGCACCTCATCTGGATCTGATTTAACCTGATGCGAAATTTCATTCCAACGCTGCCAATCGATATAATCTTCTGGTACTTCACCCGTGTTCATAATCACTGCATTAATCGCTTGCTTACCCAGTTGGCGATTAATGACCTTAACATGATCGCTGTCAGAGAAATCATCCGTCTCGCCCTTTTGCGTCATAATGTTAGAAATATAAACAATCTTTGCCTGCGTGACACGCAAAGCCGCTGCCACATTAGGAATGCTAATATTCGGTAAAATACTAGTGTATAACGAGCCAGGACCTAATACAACTACATCCGCACCTAAAATCGAATTAATCACTTCCGAGTCAGCTAACGGCGAGTTTCCGGCGGTATTTTCCACCCAAATATAATCAATTGACTTATGCGCAGCGGTTATTTCCGCTTCGCCCCGTAACACCGAGCCATCTTTAAATCGAGCAATCAAATTCAATGGCTCATTTACCACGGGATAAACATGTCCTTGCACACCCATCATAGTTGATAATTTTTGAATGGCTTCAGAAATATCACCACTTTGTTCAGCCAAAGCGGCAATCATCAAATTACCAATGGTATGATGTGCGAAAAAACCCGCATCATTTGAAAAACGATATTGAAATAGATCCAAGAAATCCTTGGAGGCATTGGACAAGACAGCCAACACATTACGGATATCGCCAGGCGGAACCATTCGAAGATAATCTCTTAGCGTCCCAGAGGACCCGCCATCATCAGCTACCGTAATAATTGCCGTTAAATCAAGCGGATATCGCCGGAGTCCGCCCAGTAAGACTGATTGACCTGTTCCACCGCCAATCACCACAATTTTTCCAGGTACGGGTGAGGCTCCAAAATATCCTTGTTCTTCACTCATACGCGAACCCCATTATCTTTACGGCGCATTAAATCGCGATGATATTCTGAGACTTGCCAATTTAGTGCTAAATCCTGAGCTAAACGGTGCGCAAATGCAACCGAACGATGCTGTCCGCCCGTACATCCAAACGCTATCGTCAGCGTCGACCTACCTTCGTTTTTATAACGTGGTAAAGCCCACTTTAAAATATCAACTTCCCTTTGGTAAAATTCATCAGCACCATCTGACTTCCAGACATAATCAGCCACTGCTTGATCTAGCCCCGTCAAATCACGTAAATGAATATCATAATAAGGATTATCCAAAAAACGAACATCAATCACTAAATCGGCGTCCAATGGTACCCCATACTTAAACCCAAAACTCATAACTTGAACTTTAAACAAATTAGCTTGGGCTTTGGCATCACCATAGTGAGTCAAAATATATTTACGCAATTCCCGAGGACCAAACTTAGACGTATTCACGACATCGGTAGCTAAACGCTTAATCCCCGCAAGCATTTCCCGTTCATGTTCGATATCATCAAGCGTCCCAGACCCTAAGCTCAATGGATGATGACGTCTCGTTTCTTTATAACGAGCCACCAATTCTTCGTCATCTGCTTCTAGGAAAAGAATCCGCAACTGATACGCTTGATTTTCATTCGTGTCTTCCATCTTTTGGATAACTGGCTTTAAATCAGTAAATAATTGTTCTGAGCGCAAATCAATCACAACGGCGGCATTCATTTGTTCGGGCTTATGCAACAAAAGGTCCCAATAAGCTGGCAACATATCCGCTGGCAAATTATCAGTGGTAAAGTAATTTAAATCCTCAAATGCCCGCATTGCAACTGTTTTACCAGCCCCAGACATCCCTGTAATTACAACTAGCTCTGGTTTTTCCATTATTGCCTCCCTGAACTCATTTCTTTCAATTATACCAATTTAAACCTAACACCGTCTATAAATTCCGTAAAAAAGGCTAGTACCTCGTAGTACTAACCTCTTAAGTCTAATTTATCTTCAAGCCACGCCTGGTAACACCATCCCCACGATTAATTTCATATTTAGAATTGTTAAAATCACAAAAACGATCCAAGCCACAATAACCATCCAACGCGGGTTAACAAATTCAGCACCCATAATTTTTTTAGAAGACGTAAAATAGATTAACGGTGCCATCGCAAATGGCAAAGCCACCGACAAAAAGACTTGTGAATACACTAAAAGCTGATCCAGTTTGCGCTCATTTCCACCGTAAATAATGGTAAATGCTAGGACAGGCAACAAAGCCAGCCCTCGTGTGACAACCCTTCGCAACCATAGTGGAACTTTCAGATGTAAGAAGCCCTGCATCACCACTTCACCCGTCAACGTTCCTGTAATAGTTGAATTTTGTCCAGAAGCGAGCAAGGCGACTGCAAACAAAGTTGATAAGACCGGTGACGCCACCGCACCTGCTATTTGATTATTTTTCAAAGCATTATACATATCACCAAAGCCACCTACCTGATCGGCATGACCAAAAAATAGAGCTGCTCCTAAAATCAAAAGCATCGAATTAATCACAAAGGCTACTGATAGCTGCAAATTAGAATCCCAGGTCATAAACCGCACAGCCTCTTTTAAAGCCTTGGGGTCATCACGATTGACTCTGCGTGTTTGAGCCACCGATGAATGTAAATAAAGATTGTGCGGCATGACTGTCGCTCCAATAATTCCAAGTGTCATCATCATCCGTGATTCACCGCCTGGTAAGGTACTTGGTGTATTATCAAAAGCCGCTAAAGATGGTACATATCCAACCAACGTCGCTGCCCAATCTGGCTTAGAGATTACCACTAAATATCCAAAAATCAGCAGAATAGTGACAATCAGCGTCATAACAATCGCTTCAATCTTCCGAAAGCCAAATTTCATCAATAATAAGAGCAAAACCACATCCAATGCTGTAGTAAATACGGACAAAATCATCGACCAACCAAATAATAAGTGCAACGCAATTGCTCCACCAATGACCTCTGCAATATCAGTGGCCATCAAAGCGAGCTCCGTAATAATCCATAAAACAATTCCCATTTTCTGACTTGTATGTTTCCGCGTCGCTTGGGCTAAATCTTCTTGCTTAACAATTCCTAATTTCCCCGCCATATATTGTAAAATCATAGCGATAATTGATGACAACAATACTACCGAAAGTAAAATATAATGATATTGCGCTCCTCCACCAACCGATGTTACCCAGTTACCTGGATCCATATAACCGACGGCCACTAACGCTCCCGGCCCCGAAAACAAAGCCAACTTCCGCCAAAAACTTTGTGCGCCGTCTGTTTCAATTGAACTGTTCACTTCATCCAAACTTAAATCGCTCGTCGCAGGTTCGTACAAGCGATGTTTTTTCAAAAACTCTAACATTCCCATCTCCCCACTTTATTGTCAAATGACTTCAATCCTTCTACAACGTTCAAAATATGCCTGCAGATCGTTTGGTACCACTACCACTCAGTTGACGTTCATTTAACCGGTTAATAAAAAACTGAGTTAAGCTAAATATAATTCATAAAGCTGTCCAAAAGTTTCAATTTTTGAACCTTTATGAATGATACCTAACGTCATATCTCGTACTGCATTTATTTTTACGTGTCTCACATTAAAAGTCAACGTATAAAATGAGGGATTTATGTGAAAAATATTTTCCGCCCTATCTAAACCACGTTATTCTGAGATTCATTCATGAATTTCAAAAACATCAGTGCCATTATTATCGATACATTACAATAAAAAAGACCAAGATATTGAAATCTCAGCCTTTAACATAAAATTAATTTTTTAATGCCGGTATAATTGCCGAGCCACCATTACTGATACCCGAGCATGCCGCGAAACATAAGTTGCTTGTGAGCCCAATGAATCCCAGAAACCTTCCCGAGAGTGCGCTCCAATGATAATCAAGTCCGCTTGAACTTCGGGTGCAATTTCATGCACTAAAATATCACCGGCCTTAGAACCATCTTCAAAGACGGTTTGAACATCTTTGACCCCTTTTGAAAGTGCAAACTCACGATAACGCTTCAAATTTTCTTCATATTCGGCCCGCTTAGCCTTAACCGCTGTTAATGACATGGCTTCGATTGTCGTTAAATCTCCCATTTCTAAAATGGTGGCAATCACTAATTTTGAATCATCTTCACGCGCTTGATGCACCGCGTTTACCAAGGCGAAATAACCTTGTTCCGATTCATCAACCCCAACTAAAATTGTTTTAAATTGGTTTGGTTCAATGTTTAAGTCCAGTTTACTCATAGTATCTCTCCTGACCGCTTTAAGCTAATGTAAACGTTTACCGTTCTATTATACCATTAGAATAATGGGGCGATAATCCCCCAACATAGTTGTAGATTCAAAACTGTTAAGACAGCAAAGACGATCCAAGCTATTACTGTCATCCACTTCGGATTAACGAATTCTTCACCCATCACCTTTTTAGATGATGTGAAATAAATCAATGGTGCCATCGCAAATGGTAAAGCCACTGATAAGAAGACTTGTGAATAAATCAAAAGCTGATCTAACTTATTTTCATTTCCACCGTAAATCAAAGTAAACGCGATAACGGGAGCCAATGCTAACCCACGCGTTACAACACGCCGGAGCCACATTGGCACCTTCAAATGCAAGAATCCTTGCATAATCACTTCACCCGTTAAAGTTCCCGTAATTGTTGAATTTTGTCCTGAAGCTAGCAAAGCCACCGCAAACAAAGTTGACAAAACCGGTGAGGCCACGGCCCCAGCGATGGTATTATCTTGAAGCGCATTATACATAGCGCCAAAAGTTCCAACTTGATCAGCGTGTCCATAGAACAAAGATGCTCCAAGCACTAACAATAATGAATTAATAATAAAGGCTAATGTTAATTGAATATTTGAATCCCAAGCGGTAAACTTAACCGCTTCTTTTAGTTCTTGCTTATCATCTCGATCCACTTTACGCGTTTGTGAAATCGAAGAATGTAGATACAAATTGTGCGGCATGACAGTCGCTCCAATGATTCCCAAAGTCATCATCAAGCGTGAGTCACCACCCCCAGCGGCTGGTGTGTTATCTAAAACTTGTAATTTAGGTAAATAACCTGCAAACATCGCTGACAAATCAGGCTGTGACAAAACAACCAAGTATGTGAAAATAAATAAAATAGTTAAGATTAAAGTCATAACAATTGCTTCAATTTTGCGGAAGCCAAACTTCATCAATAACAGTAACAAGACAACATCAAAAGCTGTTGTCAAAACTGAGGCAATCATTGACCAACCAAAGAGCAAGTGCAACGCAATCGCCCCTCCAATAACTTCGGCAATATCCGTCGCCATCAAAGCCAGCTCAGTAATGAACCAAAGGATAATTCCACCCGTTTTAGTCGTCCGTTCGCGTGTCGCCTGTGCCAAATCTTCTTGCGTAACAATTCCAAGCTTCCCAGCCATATATTGCAATAACATCGCAATCAATGAAGAGAGGAAGACAATTGATAAGAGCACATAATGATATTGCGCTCCTCCACCAACTGAAGTAACCCAGTTCCCAGGATCCATGTAACCCACTGCCACTAAGGCACCAGGTCCTGAAAATGCGGCCAGTTTATGCCAGAATGAGCCAGTCTTGGGTGTTTCAATGGTACCATTGACTTCATCTAAGCTCAATTCATTCTCAGCATCCTCAATTAAGTGATGCTTTTCGTTCGCTTCGACCATACCAAATCTCCTTTTCGGCTCTTTTGAGATAATGCTATCTCTAAGCCTATTAAATTTTAATGTCAAGAAGCAGGGCGCGAGTTCTACCGGTTGCGCTCTAACCTGTCTGATATATTGTGTAATTCACCCATATATCAGTCTTTTTTGAAAACATGATTAAATACAATTCATAAAGGATTTCATTCAACATTTTATGTTAAAAGCTTATGAATAATACCTAACTCGCTCCCGCCCCCCTGGACTCATATATTGTCTATCTTATTAGATAGAAAGTCAATATTATTTTTAAGCTCTATTTAATGTAAGCGTCAACAACGCATACTAGCCCTCATAATTATTTTTTTAAATAAATGATTAAAAATTTCTGCTGAATATTATTAAATTAACATCATATTTTAGTAACCTCATTTTTAACATCAATAAACAATTTAAATATAAAAGCAGCCTGTTTTAAACAAGCTGCTTTTATCTAATTTTATTAATCTTTAACTTCAGCGTTATATTTTTTCTCGCCCACATGTTCTTCCCCAAGCGTGACGAAATCATATGATAACTTGGCATTTCGCTCAAACTCAGCTAGACCGTAATTAATAATTTCATCAATTAATTCCGAATAACCCAAGCCTGAAACTTGCCACATTTGTGGATATAATGAAATATTCGTGAAGCCTGGCAGTGTATTTGGTTCACCCAAATAAGGAACACCATCCGCATCCAGCATAAAGTCCATCCGTGTCAAACCAACTAAGCCCAGGGCTTGATAAGCCTTCAATGCCATTGACTCAATTTCAGCGACCGTATCGACTGGTAGTTCAGCTGGTAATTCAAAGACCATTCCTGAAGCATCCACAAATTTATTATTATAGTCGTACCATTCATCATTTTCAGGGAGCACAATCCCCCCAATTTTTGAAACGCGTGGCTGCTCATTTCCCAAAACAGAAATGAAAACTTCACGCGGACGCTTTAGCCCGGCTTCAACTAAAACTTTATAATCATATTGTAAAGCATCTTGCAATCCACGTTGATACTCTGCTTCATTCGTCACGCGCGAAATTCCAACAGAAGAACCTTGCTTGGCTGCCTTCACAAACAAAACATCACTCTGCAAACGCTCTTGTAATTGCGCAAAGGTGTAATCACTCTGTGTTTGATCCGTCAACAATACATAATCCGTATTACGAATACCGGCTTGATTCAAAATCCGCTTCGTCAAATCTTTATCAAACGACATGGCTGACGCTGCTGTTCCAGCTCCAATAAACGGCTTTTGCAATAGTCGGAACAAAGCTTGGAGTGTTCCATCTTCCCCTAAATTACCATGAACAACGGGATAGAACAAATCAATTGACTCCACCTCACCCAAATTTTGAATAGGAGCTAACGGATTCTTCAAATCCAACTCTTTCATGCCTGCTTCGACGATTGTATCTTCATCTTCACCTTCAAAAACACGCCATGAATCTTGGGGATTCATAATATAACCCGCTTTTGATATTAGAAAAATTGTGACATTATATTTTTCCTTATCCATAGCATCATAGATATTATGGGCGGAGCGTTTTGAAACATCATGTTCTGAGGAATTCCCCCCAAACAACATGGCGATATTTAGTTTCTTTGTCATATCCAAATCTCCTGTCGATTTTTTATTATATTTTACCCTAATATCCAGCCTTAGGATAGTCTTCAAGCTAAAAATTCACTAATTTGCTCCAAATATTCATGAATAGCGATCGGCGCTGTCCGCTGTAAAATAATGGTCCCCATCAAATGTGAGCGATTATAATGTTGCACCCACACCGCACGTGATTCATTTTTTTGTAAAGCACACATCATTTCGGGACGCCATTGCTTTAATTGTGTCAAAAGATAGTTTTCATATATCGAATCTAAATTAGCTAAATTAATGAGATACCGTGCAGTATTGCCAAGTTCACCCATTGTTAAGCTATCTGTTAAGCGTTTGATTCGTTCCATCAAAATCGTTTCTAATAAAATTTTATCCGCGCGATCAATCTCATCTAAAGCGGTAATCATATCTAAAAGCTGACTAATGTGCGTAAACGCCAAGGCCCAGCCTTGTGGTTCTAAATAGCCCCGTCCATCTTGTTCAAAAGCAACATAGACCGCCGTTTGTTGTACCAAACGTTCCCGCCGCTCCAAATTTAGATAACTAACCTTTTGCCGTTTAGCCGCAAACAATACCGATACTAATAAACGCACCGCATATGAACGACCAAAGATTGCTTGATTATGTGGTTCGTCAATATGCGTAAATAAAATTTCATCCTGTAACAAATAATCAAATAGCCAGGCTTGTAACTCTTCATTGGCCAGACCCTCTTTGAGCCACTCATTCAATGTACTAAAAACCGCCTGCTCTCGTAATTCAAAATCAGGTGATTGCAGGCCGGGCAAAAGCGCCTTCAAATAAGCTATCGTAATTTGTGTTGGATCAGTGTCCAATATTTGTTGAAACTGGTCAACTGCTTGCCAAATGCCCTGTTCATCAGCTGGACTGGGCAAGTCGACCGGCTGGCGTGTTACCACCGTCAAACTATCTAGCACCGCCCCAACTTCTAACCCTAACGAGGAAAAAAGCTCACCTTCATGCACTAATTCACGCAATTCTTCGATGACATAACGTACATTATCTATGCGATAATCCATCCCATGCTCCTCTCGTATTCCTTAAATCAAACTATTAATTGAACTTAACACTCTACCTAAGACTTTGTAAAGCATTGTTCAAATATGTCGTTTCTTAAAAACATACAAAAAGAGAGAGAAACACTTTTAATTTCCCTCACTTCATTAATTATTTTTTATTCAGCCAAATGGAAATAATATGTGGCAACTGTCACATCACGTGTGGCTAACGCAGCCTTCAAACGCAAACTATTTTGGTTATGCAAGGCATTTTGCCATGAGGCATGCGGAATAAATTGCGGAATCAAGACCGTTAATGATCGATTCCGCTCTTTTGATCCCCGTGAAATTTCATCCACGAAACGCAATGCAGGTACCGTAATCGAACGATATGATGTGTGTACATCCACATAGCGTACGTCCGGGAATTCTCGCTTGAATTCATTGCTCAAGCGTTGTTCACGCTCGGGGTTTGAATCGAATGAAACATGCAAAGCCATGACATTATCACCAATTGATTTAGCGTAGTCAACGGCCTCAGCGGTGACTTTAGTTAAATTAGAAACTAAAATCAAAACATCGGCGCCATCATAATGATGCCGTTTAATCGGCTCCTTCGATAAGACCCGCAATTGTTTCCCAATTTTGCGATAATGCCCGCGAATAGTAAAGAAGACATACAACAGGACTGGCATAATTACCAAATACGGCCAAACATTGTCAAAGCGCAAAGCAAACAATGTCAAAACCAAAACAGCTGAAATTGCGGCCCCCACGAAATTAATCACGGCTTTGGTAATCCAGTGTCCCTCACGTTCACGCCACCAGTGAATTATCATCCCGGATTGTGACAGGGTAAACGGTACAAAGACTCCCACAGCGTACAAGGGAATTAAAGCTTCCGTTGATCCATGGAAAATCATAATCAACACAATTGAACCTAATGCCAAAGAAATGATTCCATTCGAGTAGCCTAATCGATCCCCTTTATCTAAATAAATATGGGGCATAAATTTATCTTTAGCCAAATTAAAAGCTAATTGTGGAAAAGCTGAAAATCCGGTATTAGCAGCCACTGCTAAGATAGCGGCCGTTGAAACTTGAAAAATATAATACAGCATTCCGTGACCAAAGACTCCTTCGGCAATTTGCGCCAAAACGGTCTCTTCACTACTTGGACGGATTCCCAACCAGTATGACAAGAAAGTCACACCACCAAAGAAAAAGGCCAAAATGATAGCCATCATAACCAAAGTTTTCGCAGCATTCTTAGCTTTGGGTTCCTTAAAATTGGGAACTGCATTGGAAATTGCTTCAACTCCAGTCAATGAGGAAGAGCCACTAGAAAAAGCTCGCATGACCAAAACTAATGACAAGCCACTAAAACTCGTTCCAACCGCTGACGGTGCCTGGAAATCAACGTGTCCTGTCGCAATATTGTAGAGACCATAGGCAATCATCCCCGTCATCATTAAAATGAAAGCATATACGGGAACGGTCAAAAAGCTTGCTGATTCACGAACACCTCGTAGATTAATTCCCGTCAACAATAATACTAACAACACCGCAATTGGCACTGAATATTTATGAATGCCTGGAATGGCCGATGTAATCGCAGCCGTTCCAGAAGTCACTGAAACTGCCACCGTCAACATATAATCAACTAAAAGCGAACCACCAGCCACTAAGCCGGGCGTTTGACCCCAATTTTTAGAGGTAACTAAATAAGCCCCTCCACCCGATGGATAGGCATGAATAATTTGCCGATATGATAGTGTAATTGCTCCTAATAGAACTAACACTAACAAGGCGATAGGAATTTGCAGCCATAAAGCAACCGACCCAACCGCAATCAATGCTGTGGTAATTTGCTCAGTTCCATATGCGACTGATGATAGGGCATCTGACGACAATAGCGCCAAGGCTTTCCCCCGACTTAAATGCTGCGAACCTTCATCTAAAGTTTTTAATGGTTTCCCAATTAATAAACGCTTCAAATAGCGCCACATAATTCCATCTCCTTATTTCCCATATTCAATATTATTTCTAAGCTTACAGCTTGCTATTGTAGCCTTTTTATATTGCTTTGTCTATGAGATTCCGGAACATATTTTCGAACTAAAATTTCATGAAAAGGCTAGTCTTAAAAATTAAGGCTCCCTTATCATAACAAGTTTAATTTTAATTGCAACCACTTGCTTTTTTTCATCAAAAATTCTACAAAAAAGGCCGCAGCTCATACCGCGACCCTTTTATATTTTTAAGCATCAAAAGCAAAAACATCAACAACTAATAATCACTGTCATTAGCCCAATATTTCCGATGCTGAGTTTTTTAATTACTTGCGACTTTGTTTCCGAGCATCATGCAAAGCTTTTAAAGCTCGCTTCCGCGTTTTAATATTAGGACTATGCATCTTCCGCCGTGCACTCGCAACATCCATTCTTTCTGTCATAATTAGATCTCCTATTTGTTTAAATTTAAGCAAAAAGGGACGGGCTCTAAAAGCAAGCCTAGCAATCCTTCACTTACAAGTAGTAAGTATACACCCCAAGTGCCATTTTATCAAGCCGAGCTCTACTTACCAGCTTGTTGGGCTCGCTTTAAATCACGTTTCATCAGCGGTCCTAAGTACTGTCCCGTATATGACTTTTTTGTCTTAGCGATTTTTTCTGGTGTTCCCGCCACCAAAATTTTACCACCGCCTTGACCACCTTCTGGTCCTAAATCAATCACCCAATCCGCCGTTTTAATCACGTCCAAGTTGTGTTCAATCACTAAGACCGTATTTCCGCTATCAACTAAGCGCTGTAACACTGCCAATAAGCGGGAGATGTCATCCACATGCAAACCGGTTGTTGGCTCATCAAGAATATAAATCGTCTTTCCCGTTGAACGCCGTTGCAATTCGGAAGCTAACTTCATCCGTTGTGCTTCACCACCAGAAAGCGTGGTGGCGGCTTGCCCTAATTGAACATAACCCAATCCAACATCCACAATCGTTTGGAGTTTCCGCCGAATTTTAGGAATGGCATTGAAGAAGTCCAAAGCTTGTTCAGCCGTCAAATCTAAAACTTCCGCAATATTTAAGCCACGGTACGTAACTTCCAAAGTTTCAGAATTAAAGCGAGTTCCACCACAAACTTCACAATTAACATAGACATCCGGCAAAAAGTTCATTTCAATCTTAATAACACCATCACCCTTGCAGGCTTCACATCGTCCCCCCTTGGTATTAAATGAGAAACGACCCTTTTTATACCCACGCATTTTAGCTTCATTGGTTTGTGCGAATAGTTCGCGAATATCATCAAAAACGCCCGTATAAGTTGCTGGATTAGAACGTGGGGTGCGTCCAATTGGGCTTTGATCAATATCAACAATTTTATCCAGTTGTTCCCAACCGATTAATTCTTTATAGGCTCCAGGCTTTTCCGTGTTTCGATTAATTTCTCGCTTAAGCGCCTTCTTCAAAACCGCGTTGACCAATGATGACTTTCCAGAACCAGAAACCCCTGTAACCGCGGTAAACGTCCCCAATGGAATATCAACATTAATATTTTTTAAATTATTTTCCGTAGCGCCCTTCACCGTTAAGAACTGACCATTTCCTGGGCGCCGCGTCTTTGGAACAGGGATAAATTGCTCACCATTTAGATATTTTCCAGTCAATGAATTGGGATTCTGGCGTACTTCATCCGGAGTTCCATAGGCCATAATTTCACCACCATGTTCACCCGCACCAGGTCCCACATCAATCAAATAATCCGCTGCCAACATGGTATCCTCATCATGTTCAACCACAATAAGAGTATTCCCCAAATCACGCATTTGCTTTAAGGATGCGATGAGCCGATTATTATCACGCTGATGCAACCCAATTGAAGGTTCGTCTAAAACATACATCACCCCTGACAAATTTGAACCAATCTGGGTGGCTAAACGAATTCGTTGTGCTTCACCACCAGAAAGTGTCCGTGCTGAACGCGACAATGTTAAATAATCTAAACCTACATTTTTCAAAAAACTTAACCGGTCTTTAATTTCTTTTAAAATGGGCCGCGCAATCTCGGCATCTTGTTCACCAAAATCAACTTTTTCAAAAAAGGTTAACTCTTCATCAATAGGTAATTCAGAAACTTGTCCAATGTGCTTGCCATTGATTTTAACAGACAAAGCACCTGGATTTAAACGGTAACCATGACAAGCATTACATGGTAAAGCGGTCATGTATTGCCGCATAACTTCCCGGGTAAAATCTGAAGATGATTCTTTATAACGTCGCTTAATGTTATTAATAACGCCTTCAAATTCGGTATCAATATCACGCACACCACCAAAATCATTTTGATAATGGAAATGGAAGGTCTTTTCACCGGCCCCGTATAGCACCAATTCTTTTTGCTGATCTGTTAAATCATGATATGGAATATCCACGGGAATATCATATTGTTTAGCAAACTGCCGGAGCATCTCAGGATAATACTTTGAAGAAATTGGATTCCATGCTGCAATTGCACCTTGCTCCAAGGTTAAGGTCTGATCTGGTACCACTAAGTCCAAATCAACTTCGACTTTAACCCCTAAACCACCACAAATTTCACAAGCTCCCATGGGGGCGTTAAATGAAAATAGCGCCGGGCTCAATTTTCCAACTCCAAATTCACTCAGAGCCCCAGTATAATGATCAGAAAATTGCAAGGTTGGTCCATCCACTACGGCCACCCCAACCACGCCATCAGCTAATTTCAAGGCCGCTTCAAATGATTCAAAGAGCCGTGTCCGCGATGACTCGCGTAGCACAATCCGATCAACAACGATTGAAATATCATGATATTTATTTTTATCTAAGTTCAGATCATCGGAAACATCATGCATTTCATCATCTACTAAGACTCGAATATACCCCTCCTTTTGAATCCGTTCAAAAATCGAAGCATGTGAACCACGCTTGTGCCGAATCACTGGTGCCAAAATTTGTAATTTGGAACCTTCTGCTAATTCATCATTTAAAGCATTTAACATTTGATCAATCGAGGGTTTAATAATCGTTCCATCCGCCGGCGCATCTGGTTGACCCACTCGCGCATATAACAACCGATAATAATCATTGATTTCAGTCACCGTTCCCACAGTTGAACGGGGATTTTTAGAAGTCGTCTTCTGATCAATCGAAATTGCTGGGCTTAAGCCGTCAATCGAATCCACATCAGGCTTGTCCGCTTGACCCAAAAATTGACGCGCATATGATGAAAGACTTTCAACATATCTTCGCTGCCCTTCCGCATACAAAGTGTCAAAGGCCAGCGAACTTTTCCCCGAGCCTGAAAGACCAGTCATGACCACGAATTTATCCCGCGGGATTTTTACGTCGACGTTCTTTAAATTATGAGTCCTTGCTCCATGAATTGTAATCCATTCACTGACCATATTTGTACCTCTTCCCTTTTTTTATATATTCATATTATAGCAAATTATATCAAAAGTTAAATGAAACCTAATTATTATTCACTTTAATTCAAAACAATCCAGTTTAGACTAAACCCTTTTATAACTATTTTTTAAATATTGCACTTAAAGGTCAAACCGTTAAATGCGTTCAAACAAAAAGCTACTAATACTGTCTTCACAGAATTAATAGCTTAATAAATTATTTTTTTAAATATTGCGCGGTATCATATTCACCTTGATACACAAGGGGATGAAAGACATCCAACAAAGACCAATAGGCCACAATGAAAAAGACGATTAAGAAATGCCACCCCACGACACCGACCGCATTCCCATACACATTGGTATATGTGTTGATCAAACGTCCTTTAACAATAAAAGTAATGACTTCTTCGACAAAAATAATTAAAGCTGTCAGGGCCAATGCTGCAAAAAACACCATCACAATCATTAATAAAATTGAAGCGATATTTTCTAAACTACGCCGCAAAATACTTTTATGAATGGGATTATGCATCTTTTGTTCTCCTTAACTCTAAATAATTCTTTCATTATAATAGTAACTCAAATTCTAAGTTATTATATTGGTCACGTTCCCGAATTTGGCGATAACCAAATTCTTGTTCATGCCGGGCCAAGAGGGGCGTCTCCCAGATGATCTTCTCGGCACTATCCGCAAACATAGCCTCTTTCAAACGATTAATTAATGCCAAAATCTGCTTCCCTGCTTCGGCCGTCATTGAGGTATAGGCCCGCTCATCATTCCCATATTTTTTTGATGTCCGCTTCAAAGTAACGTTTAAAACTTGTCGCGTATATGCTGGGTTGCGGTTCAAACGCACACTAAAATTAATATGATTATAATGTCCATCACGACTATATTGCAGTAACATTGCTAAAAACTCTTCAGCATCAACCTTTTCGTTTTTATTTGCCATCTTGATTCCTCTAATTGTATTATTCCCGGAACATGTGATTTTTAACCCGGTCCTGTTTTTTTAACATTCAGCTTTCATTTTATCATGAAATCACGAATTCTTTCGCCAATTCCGAAATTTATTTATCACACCTAGTTCATAGATTCCCATCAAGCAAAAAAGAAAGGTTATATTATGCCTTTTAACCTTTCCAATTTCATGCTATTTATTCAATTTTAATTTTGTAAAAATATCGCCAAATTTTCCTGCATTTTTTGTTCCAAGACAAAACAGGCAGCTGTTTCATTTAGGCAATGATATTCATATTCCGATTTAATAAGTCAAGGTATTGATTAAAAGAAGCTTTCTGCCCAGCATAAGCCCATTCAATGCTATCAATATCATCACTTTCCATGAAAAGTTGCTCAACGAAAGCTTTTTTAACGATTGCAGTGCTAACCACATCCCCCATTAAATCAATCTCGATTAAAAACCAGCACCCGGCCTGAATATATTCATCAATATACTCTGAACTAGAATACCAATGTACTAAGAAATTCAAATCCGGGTACGCTTTGATCATTTCAAACATTAATCGTTCCGTCCCCTTCATGTGCAAAATCACGAGCTTTTGCCTCTGCCACGCAAACTCTAACTGCTGAATAAAAACAGAGAGTTACTGTGCTAATGGAATTTTAGTCCATACCGTATCCAAACCAATTTCACCCACAATCGGTGCTTGTTGCAAATACAGTCCCATCGTTTCAAACCCTACCTGGTTAACTTTCCAAGGATGAATTCCAGCCGGTAACAATGCACTGGTTGCATCACGTTTTTGGTGATTCAACCATGCTTGATTAACATTCCATTCCGCAACACTGTCGCAATTCACGATAGCTTGAATCTGATGATTTTTTAAAAATTCAATAAACCTATTCGATCATTATGACAATGCTCATCAATTAACATCGCCTTGCAATTCCTTTAATTCAATCATCTCTGCATACAATCTAACAAAAATTTTTTTCTTCTATATATAGTAACACTTATCCTTGTTCTTGCCGCCGATATGCTAATAATTGATGACTGATCTCAACCGTCTGGGGATAAACCTGCCGATAAATTTGATAAACTTGGGCGTATTTCTCAACATTTTCGGCCTTAGGTTCGTAAACTTGACCAAAACTAGCAAATTCCTGAGCTGCTTGCTCAACGCTCTCAAACCAGCCAAGACCAACAGCTGCTAGGATGGCCGCCCCCATTCCAGGACCTTGTTCATTTTCTAAAACAATTACCTTTTTATTAAAAATATCCGCTTGAATTTGCAACCAAAGGGCTGATTTAGCCCCTCCTCCCGACGCAATCACCGTATCAAATTCAACCCCAGCATCTTCATAAATGGCAAAAATATCTTTAAATGAAAAAATAATTCCTTCCAAGACCGAGCGTACAAAGTCCGCACGTTGATGCATGGAATCAATTCCTAACCATGAGCCACGGATATCCCCATCGGCATATGGCGTGCGTTCCCCCACAATATACGGTGTAAATAATAATCCATGCGCTCCGATTGTTGATTGTTCAGCGCTAGCAACTAATTCCGTAAAATCTTCATCAGGAGCAAAACGCTGCTTAAACCAATTTAACGAATGTCCCGCTGCTAAAGTCACACCCATCGAATAATATTTGTTGGGGATGGCGTGATTGAAAAAATGAATCTTGCCGTGATAATTAACATCCGCGTTAGTTTCATATTTTAAGACGACTCCTGAAGTTCCAATTGAAGACCAGACCATATTGGGTTTTAAAATCGCCGAACCAATAGCCCCGGCCGCATTATCAGCGGCTCCACCAAAGACTTCCGTTGCTGTACTTAAACCTGAGAATAGAGCATATGATTCTGTAATATGTCCCGCTGATTGGATACCCTGAATAATTGGCGGGAAAAATGAAGCAGGCAATTCAAAAACTTGTTGAATTGCAGTAGACCATTGACCTTTTTCAACGTCCAGCATTACTGTCCCCGCTGCATCAGAAATTTCCATCGCTAATTGACCGGTCATCCGATATCGCAAATAATCTTTTGGCGTTACAAATGTTTCAGCCGCTGCAAAAATTTGGGGCTCATTTTCTTTGACCCAGAGTATCTTGGGCAAAGTAAAGCCTTCCAAGGCTCGATTACGGGTAATTTCAATAAAATCATCCCCCATTTGATCAGCAATTTCTTGCGTTTGTTGACTTGTCCGCGTGTCATTCCACAAAATGGCTGGCCTTAATACTTGCCGATTATGATCTAATAATACCAACCCATGCATCTGACCAGAATATGAAATTCCCTTAATCGCATCCACTGCAATCCCATCTTTTAAAATCAATTCCACGATGGCGACCGTGGTACCATTCACCCAGTCTTCAGGATTTTGTTCAGAAAATCCTGGTTGCGGTTGTGATAACGGATAATCAAATGAGCGTTGCGCTATAATCTTCCCTTGACGATTAACCGCCGAAACTTTAACCGCTGAGGTCCCTAAGTCCACTCCTAACACTAATTCTTCCATGCCTTTACTCCTATTCGTATCGACTGAATTATCTAAAAAGGGGCCGGACTATCTTATAGCCCAGTCCCTTTACTAATTATTTCATATTTAAACTAATAAATTAAAATTACTTCTTAAATGTATCACCTAAGACTGAATAAATGTAATTATTCAATGAAGCCTTGATTGCTTCCACCCGGCCTGACTTAACGGTGTCAAGAATAGTACTATCTTCTTTATTTAAGATGTACTTTTCCATGTCAGCAAAAGTCAACTTACCAGCCTCAAAGTCAGCTCCGATTCCTGAATCAAATGATGCGTACCGATCTTGCAAAATGTTCTCAAAGAACTTGTCTTGAATCAACTTGTAAGCAACGCGGAATCCGGCTGCATAGACATCCATTCCGGCCATATGTCCATAGAACAAATCTTCAGGCGTAAATGAAGCCCGCCGAACCTTGGCATCAAAGTTTAATCCACCAGTTGGTAGTCCACCGTTTTTGATGAATTCATACATCACCAAAGTAGCTTCATAAATATCATTTGGGAATTCGTCAATATCCCAACCAGTTTGCTTATCACCCATATTGGCATCCAATGACCCCAACAAACCTGCTTCACGAGCAAAGCGAGCTTCATGCTCATACGTGTGTCCAGCTAAGAAGGCGTGGTTCCCTTCCAAATTCAACTTGAAATTATCTTGAAGACCATAAGTATATAGGAAGGAAATGGTCGTTTGCACATCTGTATCATATTGATGTGCCGTTGGTTCCTTAGGCTTTGGCTCCAACAAGAATTGACCTGTGTAGCCAATTTCCTTAGCATAATCAATGGCCAACTTATAGAAGTCAGCGATATGATCTAATTCACGTTTAGTATCTGTGTTTAACAATGAATCATAACCTTCACGTCCGCCCCAGAAAACATATGATTCTGAATTCAAACGCTTAGCAATTTCCAAAGAATGCTTAATTTGGGCTCCCGCATAGGCGAAAACATCGGCGAAAGGTGTTGTTGCTCCACCAGCAACGAAACGCTTGTTAGTAAACAATGAAGAGGTATTCCAAAGAAGCTTTTTACCAGTCCGCTTCATCTCTTCTTCAATCATATCCACAATGACATCCAAATTTGCATTGGTTTCAGCTAAAGTCTTACCCTCAGGCGCTAAATCACGATCATGGAAAGCAAAATATTCAACGCCAAGCTTATCCATGAATTCAAACATGTATTTAACCTTTGACTTGGCATGTTCCATATCGGTCATATCATCTTGACCATTTTCATCCCAAGGCCGCACTGCAGTTCCTTCACCAAATGGATCGACCAAACGTTGATCCATGGTATGCCAATAAGCAACTGAGAACTTCAACCAATCCTTCATCGGCTTAGTTTCACCATTAATGGTGAATTCTTCATCCGAATTATAGAAATTATAGCCCTTAGCTTGCTCAAAATCCAAGCCCTTCTTACCACCAATAAACTCTACCTTAGGAAAATCAAATAAATCTGCCAAAATCTCGTCCTCCAAAATTATTATATTAATTCATTTTTTGTTAGTTGGTTCTTTCGACCAACTAACTTACAAGTTTTATTATAAGCATCTCATTAAGATAATGCAAGCGTTTTCAATTATTTATTTATTATCAACCAACTTCTCATTCATTTCCTTCACATTAGCATCCGTTAAAGGATAGAAAGCCATTACAATCATCGCAATAATAGATAAAATAATTGGTGCCCAAATCATTGATACTTCAATCCCTGTCATAGCACTTTGCGTTTGATGGACAGCTTGTCCATTAAAGTGGGTGGCTGCCAAGATAAATCCAGGTAGGATTCCACCCAAAGCCAATCCAATTTTAAAGAACAATCCCATAATCGCGTTAATAATTCCAGCTACTCGCTTTTTCGAAGTATATTCACCATAAGTTACCACTTCTGGAACCATTGACCACATAAATCCAGTTGCTGAAGTTAAGCCCCATTGTTGTAGAAAACGTCCGACATAACCAATAGCAATGTTATCTGGAGACTTAGTCCAGAACCACAAAATCAATTGACCAATAATAAAGATACCGATAAAGAAGAAGAAGAAACCTTTTTTACCTAAAATATTACGTAATTTAGGCCAGAGGAAAACTAAGAAAATTCCAGGAATTGATCCGATTAATCCAACAGACGCCATCCATTCTTGATGTCCAATTGACGTTTGTATGAAATATGGCCAAACTGTATTACCAAAGAACATGAAGGTAAAGGCAATTAAGAAGAATAACCCCAAAATTTGTAAGGGCTTATTTTGCATAAATTCTTTAAATAAATCAACGAATTTAACCGAATTTGATTCTTCCTTAGAAGGTACAACTCGCTCAGTTATACCAAAGTAAGTAATCATCAATGCAATGAGGCCGAGAATCATGTATACGCCGTAAACTTTGAACCATGCACCTTGGGCTGATTGAATTCCATAGTTTCCTAAATGTAATTTAAGACCAAATAATCCAGTGTCAGTTAATTTACGATCAGGTGAAACTAACTGAACAAAGAGTGGGAATAGTGTATAGACTAGTAGATTTGCTGTATTTGCTAATGTCATACGAACCGAAGTTAAACTAGCAATTTCGTCATTATCACGTGTTAATGATGCCGAAATTGAACCATACGGAATATTCACAAAAGAATAAACCATCGCCGTTGCCATATAAGAAATTGTCGCGTATAAGACATTCCCCTTCGCAAAACCAAGCGGAAGAAACAACGAAGCTGCTAGAATCGTTAACGGAATTCCAAACCAGATTAAATATGGTCGATATTTACCATTCTTAGGTGAAGATTTGTCCACTACCGTTCCAACAAACGGATCCCAAAAAACATTAATCCAACGAACAATTAAGAAAATCGTGGCACCAGTGGCAGCCGAAATTCCATTGATATTCGTCATATAAAATAGTAGGAAACCTCCTACTGTCCCAAAAACCAAATTCTGGGCAAAGTCTCCCAGTCCATAAGCAAATTTTTCACCAAAGGATAATTTAGCGAATTCATTTGTTCGCGTCCCAACATTATTCATAAACCGATACCAATCCTTTCAAAATTAAAAAAATAGCATTTTAGAACGAACACGCTCATGATTGCATAACAACCCAACTCATCCACAATCAATCATGTATCCGCTTTCTTTCGTATTACGAGACTACTATATCATCGTTGGTTGTTCGGCGCAACCATCTTATGTTATCCTTTCCGGAATCTAGTAAAACCGCTATACTTAACATATGTATAATATATTAGGTATTTTGACTATGTCTTTATAGATCAAGCCACCTAGTTAATTCAAATTTCAATACTAGGAGATTTTAATATTTATGGTTTCTAAAATCGATCAAGATTCAATGCGCGAGACCAATCGCAAACTAGTGCTTCAGGTCCTTTTCAATGCTGAACAAACATCTCGGGTTGAGATTGCCGACCAGGTTCACCTACACAAATCCACGATTTCATCTATTTATCGCAATTTGGAGGAAGAAGGTTTTATTGAAGAACTTGGTGATGGCGTGGCCTCCAATGCAGGGGGACGGCGTCCTAAATTAATTCGCTTTAATCATAATTATGGTTACATTGTGACTTTTGATTTAAGCCGTGGTCATCTGCGATATCTTGTTGCCAATATTACCGGCGAAGTAATTCAAAACGGTGAATTTCAAATACGTAATTTACCAATTTTAAATATTCAACAACTAGCCATTGATTTTATCCAAGGATTGAATGATTTAGGTACAGATCATGGTTTAATTGGCATCGGCCTAGGAATTCACGGCGTTGTTTTTAAAAATAAAATTAGGTATGTCCCCTATCACGAAGATTTATTAACTTTAAATATTGTCGAAAATTTAGAAAATCAGTTTCAAGTTCCCGTATACTTAGAAAATGAAGCCAACTTAGCCGCAATCTATACGCGAGATTTTCAAGGCCATTTATTAACCCCCAATATCAGAACATTTAGTACTTTAAATATTCATGATGGAATCGGTTCTGGGATGATCCAAAATGATCGACTCTTTATTGGCAAACATGGCGAAGCAGGCGAAGTTGGGCGTTCTATCACTTTTCAAACTAATTTTAACCAAAATCACTCCCCCGTTCATTTGGAAGATTTATTTTCAGAAGAATCGATCTTACAACGCACAGCAAAAGCCTTAAAAACTGAACAATTAAGTCGTCAAGAGTTTTGTTCCTTAGTAGATCAAAAAAATCCGATTGCGACTGATATGTTACATTATTGGCTCCAAGCCTTAGCAATGATTTGCTACAATATGGCCCAGCAGACTGCCCCAGATGCGATTCTACTTTATTCACGTATTATTGCGTTAAGGCCAGAATATTTCACTTCACTTCAAAATTTTTATCAAGCTATTACACCTAACTCTGACACTAAAATTTTATTTGCCCACCAAACTGTGGATAAAGCAATTTTGCTGGGTGGTGTCGCCTTAGTAACCCGTAAATTACTTAACTTTGATAATTTCAAACTTTCCTTTCATTAGATTTATCCGGACCAATTGTCATTTCAGACATTTGGTTTTTTATGTTGGTTGCATTAAACAACTAACTGCGTTAATATTACTTTGAAGTAAACGTTTTCATATTTTATTCAAAGGAGCTTATTATGCAAATACAAAATCCGGTTTTACCTGGCTTTAACTCAGATCCTTCAATGATTCGAGTTAATGACACATACTACATTGCCACATCAACTTTTGAATGGTTCCCTGGGGTCCGCATTCACGCCTCAAAAGATTTAGTGCACTGGAACTTAGTAACCAACGTGTTAGATCGCGTTGAATTATTGGATATGAAGGGTAATCCTTCATCAGGCGGAATCTGGGCTCCAGATCTCTCATACCATGATGGAAAATTCTGGTTAATCTATACAGATGTTAAAATCACCGATGGTTCATTTAAAGATATGAAAAATTATCTAACCACCGCAGAAAAAATTGATGGACCATGGTCTGACCCCATTTTTGTCAACGGAGTTGGTTTTGATGCCTCACTTTTTCATGACGAAAATGGTAAAAAGTATCTCGTTCAACAAACCTGGGATCATCGTGAATACCGCCATCCCTTTAATGGCATTACTTTAACAGAATTTGACGTCAAGACGATGCAATTAATGCCAGAAACGGCTCGAACAATTTGGGAAGGGACCCCCGTTAAATTAGTAGAAGGTCCTCATATCTACCAAATTAATGGTCAATATTATTTGTTTGCCGCAGAGGGTGGAACTATCTTTACCCATCAAGAAGTTGTCGCGCGTTCAAACAATTTAGATGCTAATTCATTCCAAACTGAGCCAGATGGTCCATTCCTAACTAATTTTGATACCCCAAACACATACCTGCAAAAGCAAGGTCATGGTTCATTAGTTAATACCCCCGGTGGTGAATGGTATTATGCTTCATTAACCGCTCGGCCTTGGAATCATGCCACTGAATCGGCGACCGATCCACGTGGTTGGTCAACTTTGGGCCGAGAAACATCAATTCAAAAAGTGGAATGGGATGCCCAAGGTTGGCCTCGTGTCGTGGGCGGTCACGGTGGAACTACCTTTGTGGACGCGCCAAAAGACGCCATCGAAACTAAAGCCCCCAAGAATCACTCTCAACATGATGAATTTACGGAAAATCAGCTTGATTTAAATTGGAACACCCTTCGAGTTCCATTTAGCGAAAAAATGGGTTCTGTGGGCAATGGATCATTACGTCTAATTGGACAAGGATCATTATCTAATCCATATGATCTATCTCTTATTGCTCGGCGGTGGCAAGCTTTTTATTTTGATGCCACTACTAAAGTAAAATTCTCTCCTTACTCATACCAATCAATGGCTGGTTTAACCAATTACTATAATCATTCTCATTGGTCATGGATCTTCATTACTAAAAATGATGCCGGTCAAGCCGTAATTGAAGTTGCCGAAAATAAAGGTGGTCTTCGCAATGGCCAATATACTTCTTACCTACAGGATGCAGCCATTGTCATTCCTGAGGGTACTGAATACGTATGGTTCAAGTCACAAAATCGTAAAACTTACTACACTTACCAATATTCATTTGATGGTGAAATTTGGTTTGATACAGGGGTTAAGCTGGATGCAGCTGTTCTATCCGACGATTATGTCGTACAAGAATACGGTGGCTTCTTTACCGGTGCCTATATTGGATTGGCTGCTGTGGACTACTCTGGCTATCATTCCACTGCAACCTTTGACTTCTTTGACTACCAGGAGTTAGGGGATGTTCAAATTGGTCCTAATCAATATACGTTTGGTGCTTCTGAAGAACGTCAATTCGACTAATTAAATTCAGTATTAATTAAAACCAGTTCGAATTTACGAACTGGTTTTTTTGATATTATCATTCCTGCTCAATTACATTAAAATGCCACACAACAAAAGTAATAGATAATTTAATTGTTAAAAAAAGAGTCGTAATGCTAGTAAAGACTAACATTACTGACCCTTTTATCAGACTGCATGAACAGTGTATTTGATAAATTACTGTACTTCTGCCCCGTCTTTATATCCATCAGCATGCGCACGCGAGCGCAATGATGCTTCGATTGATTCCAATGAACGATTCCGTGTTTCAATCGTATACTTCTTAATAAACCAGATGGCCAAGAAACATAGAATTCCATAAATAATAAAGAGTTTAGCAATACCTTGACCCTCAGCATTTACAGCATGAGCTGGAGTAAAGGCAATTAATAACATTGGGAATGTTTGTGAAACGGCAAAGTTAGCCGTCCAATTAATTACAGCCCCAAATGAATTACCTAATCCACGAATATTTAATGGGAAGGCCTCACCAATCATAACCCACATAACTGGCCCCCATGTAGCCGAGAAGAAGGCAATATACAAAGTCAAGGCAATTACACAAATCCAAGAACCAAAGTTACCATTCCCTGCCTTTAATACCAACATTGCCGCTGACATCAATAACAACGCCGCTCCCATTCCGAAGGCTCCATAAGTCAACATCTTCTTACGATCAATTTTATCCATAATCTTAACCGCAACCGCCGTTACAATCACATTGAAAATTCCAATTACAATGTGTGATTGTAAAGCGAAGTGTTCGCTAAATCCAGCTGAAACGAAAATTTTTGGTGCATAATATAGGACCGTGTTACATCCCATAACCTGTTGAAAAATCGCTAAACCTAAGGCCATAATCAAAACTGGGCGTGCCATTGGGCCAAAAAGTTCTTTAAATCCACCAGATGGCATTTGGGCTTGCAACTTAATATCATGTAATTCTTCATTAACTACATTTTCATCAGTATTAAACGTCTCTAAAACATGTTTTGCTTCAGCTTCATTTCCCTTTTTAACCAAATAGCGTGGTGATTCTGGTAATGTGAGTCCACCAAAGAACAATAATGCTGCCGGAATAGCTGCAAGACCTAACATCCAGTGCCAACCAATATGTGCTGACAATCCAAACATTCCGTTTGGTGAAAGCCATTCATTCGATACATATGCTAAGAAAATCCCAGTCATAATCATTAGTTGAAATAATGTTCCAACTCCACCACGCTTGTCAGCAGGAGCAAGTTCTGCTAAATATGTTGGAATCAAAGCTGAAGCTGCCCCAACGGCAACTCCCAATACAACTCGAGAGCTAACTAACATTCCGTAATTAAGTCCAATTCCGGATCCTAAAGCACCGACGAAAAAGATGATTGCTGCTGTCAAAAGTAACTTCTTACGACCAAATTTGTCTGACATAGGACCAATAATGGCTGCTCCTAAAATAGCTCCTAATAAGACTGATGCAGTAATAAATCCATCTTCAAATGAACCTGCTTGAATCCCTAATTCTTTTCCAATAAAGAGCATTGCTCCAGAAATAACCCCTGTATCATAACCAAAGAGCAACCCACCAAGGGCCCCGAAAAAATAAATCCAACTAGTTGACATACGCTTTTTACTAGCCATGACCATTTTGCCTCCTAAAATTTAAACGAACATAACGATAATATAGAATTTTTGTAAGCGCTTACTAATTTACAAAATCAATTCTACTCCGGTTGGTTGGTTCTCGCAACCAACTTTTTAAAAATATTAAAAAGCAAGTCTCAAAAATGACTTGAAACTCGCTTCATAGCTTTGATTTAGTATCTTGAAAACTAATTTTAAATTAATTTTATTTGGCATACTTTTCATGATTTTGGGTCCAAAAACAAGCTTTATCTCCGTTGCTTTCGGATTTCTCGAGGTAACGCACCATAATATTGCTCAAATAATTTAGTCCCCAAACGAATATTATGGATGCCATTATCAACAAAAATATTATGGATTCCTTTGTCACTATTTACGATTTCAAAATGAACATGTGAAAGACGCACTAAATAAATATAACGACTTAAAGAAACCCCCGTTTTCTGTTTAAAGATTCGGCTGAGGTAATCAGGATTATAATGAAATTTATGTGCCAGGTCGTTAACTGTCAATGTGGTTGTATACCGTTCATTGATATCTGATAACACCGTCTTTAACCGCTGATCTTGCACCACGTTAATAGGCAAACTATCCTGACCATAATGCGTAAAAATTAAATACAGACAATGGAGCATCAATTCATGGAATTTAAACTGATACCCTTTCAACTTATAGCGATAAACATGCACAATTTGCTGTAACGTTGCAACAATTTCTTGATATTCTGGTGTTGGAATATCCTGTGATTGAATCGTGAACAACATATTTTCAGCATGACTCCAATAACGATCTAAATATGAAATCGGCACTTGTAAAACGACTGAACAATTTTTTTCATGATGCGACGAATGTAACACCCCAGAGCCAACCACAATAAACTCTCCTGAGTGCAAGACCACATTTTGCGCTTCATAACTGAAGGTCACCGTCCCTGACAAAACTAGCACAATTTCAATATGCCGATGCCAATGCAGCGGCTTAAATCCTGGATTATCACGTGATACAAATATTCGCAAATCAACATCCTCATTATTTACGACTATTTCATACTCCCCGCTTTTACCTGTCGCCATAATCTTCATCCCCTTAATCAATCAAGTCTACGCCAAACCGGCAAACTCAAATAATCATAATTTTCAGCCACCCATTGACCATTATCACCAACCGTCATCTCACGACCATCGATAACGTGCTTCCAGTGACCAGCGGGCATATAATAATCTACATCCCCTTCTTCGGTCATAACAGGAGCCACTAATATGTCAGAACCAAACATGTATTGCCGATCAAGGTCAGCACAATTAGCATCTTCTGGGAACTCCAAATACATAGGGCGCATTAGTGGAATACCTGCAGCCACAGACTGTTGCGCCTCACTATAAATGTAGGGCATCATTGCTTGCTTTAACTTAGCAAAATTACGTGTTACCTCAACGGCTTCCTCGTCAAAAAGCCATGGAACCCGATATTGGATGTTACCATGATAACGCGAATGGCTAGACAACAAGCCAAATTGCGTCCACCGCTTATAAATAGCAGCGCTAGCATTTTCTTCAAATCCTCCAATGTCATGACTCCAAAAAGTAAAGCCAGAGGACATTAAACTCAGTCCACCCCGCAATGTATCTGCCATCGAATGAAATTGGCTCAAATTATCTCCGCCCCAGTGCACTGGATATTGTTGTCCCCCAACAGTAGCGGAACGTGCGAACACAACTGCTTCATCATTGCCTTTTTCCTGCTGCAATAGTTCAAAGACGGCTTTATTATAACGATGCGTGTAGTAATTATGTTCACCTTGTGGATTATTCCCATTATGATAAACTGCATCATGCATCGGAATACGTTCTCCAAAATCGGTCTTGAAACAATCAACACCCATATCTAACAAACGTTTAAGCAAATTTTGATACCACTTGACTGCTTCCGGGTTAGTAAAATCGACAACGGCATTTCCAGGCTGCCATAAATCCCACTGCCAAACATTACCATCCTTTTGTTTAATAAAATAATTGTTTTCTTTACCAATTTGGAAAAGCTTTGATTTTTGTGAAATATAAGGGTTAATCCAGACACAGACCTTCAACCCACGCTCATGTAATCGGCGAATGAGCCCTTCAGGATCTGGAAATTGTTCTTTATCCCACTCAAAATTACTCCATTCAAAGCCCTTCATCCAAAAGCAATCAAAATGAAAAACCGACAGTGGAATATCTCGTTCAAACATCCCATCAATAAACTTCATCACCGTTTCTTCAGAATAATCCGTCGTAAATGAGGTTGAAAGCCATAGACCAAACGTCCACTCGGGAGGCAAAGTTGATCCCCCAGTTAATTTATTATACTTGCCTAAAACATCTTTAGGTGTCTGACCAGCAATCACGTAATATTCCAAACTTTCACCACGTGTTGAAAAGCTAACGCGGTCAACCACTTCCGTTGCCACCTCAAAGCTAGTTGGTTGGCTTTCATTCACAAACACACCGTAGTAAGTCCCGTGCGCCTCTTTAGAAATACCTGCTTTAGCCGCAATATAAAACGGAATAGATTTATAACTTTGATCTGAACCAGTCCCTCCATCACGATTAATAATGTCAATTGACTGTCCATTTTTAACAAATGGTCCAAAAGTTTCTCCAAAGCCGTATACTTTAGTCCCTGGCAACAGACTCAACTGTTCCCGCATATAATGATCGGCGCGGGTCACTTGTCGATCACTCGCTAACTCCTGCGCTCCAACTACAGTATTAGGGTGCATCGTTTTTCCCAGTGCCTGTCCAGATAGATCATCAATCGAACCTTGCGCCTTGAATTCAGAACCAGTAATCCGCTTACCTTGATACTTAAAATCCAAGTTGAACTTACTGTGCATATCAACAGTTAGTTCCAGATCACCAGCCTTATAATGGGCTTGCTGCTCATCTATCTTTATTTCTGGTGACACTTCTTGATGCACCAATTCGTACAAAGGATTATGATCATCTTGATCGAAATGCTTCAATTCAACCCCAATGACATCCGGAGCAGGACTAAAAACGGACATCGTTGTATTTCCAACGTCTAACATGTCACTTCGCGAGCGCAATTGTTGATAACTAGCATTTACAACCAATGTCTTACTACTACGCTTCGCATCTTGGGCCGTCAAAATAGAAGCATCAAACGCTTCTATTGGTGAATTAATAATATATTCATCCTTACCTAGCCAATACCCATTTGAAAATTTCATTATCTTTAATTCCTCATCTATCTTTCTAAACTAATTCTTCAGCTTCCCGTTGATGTTTAATATCCAAATCATGGACCATTTGTGGCTCCAACTTATCAACATTATTAAATAATAAGACTAAGCCTGAGACAATATAGCCAATCATTGGAATCCAGATAAATCCTAAACGAATCGCATTCAACGCAGAACTCGTTTGTCCAGATGCGGATCCAGCATTAGCTGCCACATAGCCGCCACCAGCTAAGACCGCTGATAACAGCATACTTCCTAATCCCATTCCTAACTTCGCGCTAAATGAACTAAATGAAGTTACAAATCCTTCTGCTCGAACGCCATTTCGCCATTCTCCAAAATCAACGGCATCCGAAAGCATTACCGCAATTAGCGCACCTACTAATCCATAACTAATATAATAAACTAACATACCAAATAAAATCATCGGTACATTTCCGTTTAATTTATCCGCAAAATGTAAAATCAATTGTGATGAGGCCGTTCCAATCATTCCGATTAACATCGTGTTTCGTTTTCCAATTCGTTTTGAAAAAAATGGCACCATTGCGGTCGAAATTAGCGTAATAATTGTCCCTGCTAACACCGCACTCCCTAGAGTCTCATTATGTAATACATATTTAAAGTAATATGGTAACGAGCTTTGCCGAATCGCAAAACTACCCCAATAAATAAAATTAATGAAGATAATAATGACCCATGGATAATTTCCTTTTAGCGCTTTAATCGACTCACGCATTGGCACTGCACGGTTCGAATCTTTAGTTACCACTCGTTCACGTGTCCCTCTAAAAGCAGTCATTAAACAGATAACCGTCACAATCCCCAAAATTACAGCCCATATAAACCAGCCAATCGCTGAAGTCGATGGGTCACCATTCTTTTTATCAAAAATTCCAGCAAAAAATGCAACGGCTGGTAAAGTTAATGGTAAAAAAATGGCTGCTCCTAAATTACCAAAAAACTGGCGGACGGTTGATAAAGTTACTCGTTCTTGCGGATTACTGGTCATGGCCGTCAAAATTGAAGTCACTGGAATATTAATCCCAGAATACAAAATTTTAGCCCCAATATAAGCCACGTATATCCACACAATCTTCCAAGTCATCGGCAAATTGGGTGCTGTAAATGACATCACACAAAACAGCGCAAAAGGAACTGAAAACCACAGCCAATAAGGACGAGATTTCCCCCATTTAGTATGTGTGCGATCAATAAACTGTCCCCAAATCACCCCATCAACCGAATCAATAATTGCTGTTACTGCAAATAGCCCAGCCACCACTGAGGCTTTGATTCCCACTGTATCAGTACTAAATACCATAAAATAAGTCCCGACGATTTGGAAAATTGTATTACAACCAAAATCAGACATGGCATAAGCAAGCCTTTCTGGCCACTTCACTTGATTACCATCATTCATAACTGCTCTCCTTTAAAATTATCAAATCACAACCAACTGATTCCTCGTTTAATGCAAGCGCTTACAAAACATAATATTAAGTCGCTATTTTTAATAATCAATTTAATTCCGGGAACACGTCAGGAAACGGACAGTTAAAAGTAAGATTTGTGCACGAATTTATTTTTTAAAAAAATTAACTTGAAAATAAAAAAGAGGCTATGATAGCCTCTTTTTCATATAAATTACAAAGTGTTCATACATTTATCGGTTATTATTTTGGAATGCTTGAATAAACTGTTGAACGATATACTCCGCTGTAAAATTAAAGTACTTAAGCACCTGTTCTGCCTTACCACTTAAGCCAAAACGATCTACGCCAACATTCACTCCCCCTAAGCCTGTATACTTTCCCCAGCCAAAGGTCGCCCCCATTTCAACTGAAACCCGCGTAACAATTTTTTTAGGTAATACAGTCTCTTGGTAGTCCAGTGACTGCGCATCAAATAATTCCATTGACGGCATTGAAACTACTTTCACATCATATCCCTCAGTTAGGAGTTTCTGTTGAGCTGCTAATACTAATTGAACTTCTGACCCGGTTCCAATTAAGATACCATCAGGATCATCAGTCTTTGACTTCGCGATAGTATAGGCCCCTTGCTGAACAGCCTGAGCTTGCGAATTTTTCAAATCAGGCACATCTTGGCGCGTTAATACCAAAACTGAAGGACCTTCTGTATTTCGAGCAATTGACTGCCAGCTACCCAAAACTTCTTGGGCATCCGCTGGACGATAAACCGTAACATTCGGAATAGCCCTTAAGGCAGATAATTGTTCAATTGGTTCATGGGTTGGACCGTCTTCACCCACAGCTAATGAATCATGCGTATAAATATAAACGACTGGTAATTTTTGAATTGCTGCTAGCCGAATAGCCGCCTTCATATAATCACTAAATGCAAAGAATGTTGAAACAAATGTTCGGGTATGACCATGCAAAGCAATTCCATTAGCGATCGCAGCCATTCCAAATTCGCGCACGCCATAATAGATGTTTTTGCCTTCAGGATTCAAATCAGTAAAGGCCTTGCTGTCGGCTAAATGTGTTTTATTAGAAGACGAAAGGTCGGCTGATCCACCCCAAAAATTAAAGTTATTGGCACTAATTTCTTGCATCACCGCGTGGTTCGTAACACGGGTGGCTTGATTTGACAGATTTGTATCAATTTTGTTTGGTACAATTAAATCATTTTGCGTCAATTTACGATATAAATCTGGGTATTCTTGCTGATACGCCTCCAATTGATCTTGCCATTGCTCATAAACACTTTCCTTACTTGATACAATTTTATGGAAATAATCATATATTTCATCAGATATTTCAAATGGTTGCGCATCCCAATTATAAAATTCTCGAGTTGCTTGGACGTTAGCAGCTCCCAATGCACTACCGTGAACTCGATTAGTCCCTTGTTGCGGTGAGCCATAGCCAATTACTGTTTTAACTTCAATCATCGCTGGCCGATCTGTTTGTTTGGCCGCCATAATCGTTTCTCTTAAAGCATCTAAATCATTTCCATCTTTGACCAAGAAATAATCCCAATTGTCTGCTTGGCAACGTTGTTTCAATGCTTCATTCGTTGAAAGGTTTAAAGCTCCATCTAAAGTGACGTCATTAGAATCAAATAATACAACCAACTTATCTAGTCGTTTATCACCAGCAATTCCCATGACTTCATGACTCAATCCTTCCATCAAATCCCCATCACCTACTAATGCATACGTATAATGATCAAAAATTTCATAACCTGGACGATTATATAATTTAGCTAAATGCTTTTCCGCCATTGCCATACCAACAGCCATGCCTAGACCTTGCCCCAATGGTCCTGTTGAAGCATCCACTCCGGCAGTTTCTTGCCATTCAGGATGTCCCGGGGTTTTAGAATCTAGTTGACGGAATTGCTTTAAGTCATCAATCGAGACATCAAACTCCATTAAATGCAACATTGCATATAACATTGACGAACCATGCCCAGCACTCAAAACAAAACGGTCTCGATTCATCCATTCTGGATCATGCGGATTGACCTTCATTTCATTTTTCCACAAAGCGTAAGCCATGGGAGCTGCGCCCAAAGGTAGCCCAGGATGGCCACTGTTAGCCTTTTGAATCATATCAATACTTAAAAAACGAATTGCATTTATTGCTTTTTGATTCATTACTGAAAAACTCATAATTTAGACCTCATTTTCTCCTGTCATCATTTTTTTATCGCGTAGGTTTAACATCACACTTGTCAAAACTACCAAAACAAGGAAGCCGAGAATTCCTATCGTCAAAACGGTTGCGCCACTTTGACCCAAAGTACCCAACATTATTCCCGGAATCAAGTAATCAGTATCAGCAAAGGTTGACGATGCCAATGATAATGATCCCAGAACAGGTAAGATAAACAATGGCAACCATGAAATCAATAAACTATTAACAGCTGACCCGATAATAGCTCCTCGTTTTCCACCCGTTGCATTTCCAAAAATTCCCGCAGCTGCACCACAGAAGAAATGACCAACTACTCCTGGAATAATAACAGTGGTCTTCATACCAATCATAATAAACATACTAATCGTTCCCACAATAAATGAAACGAAGAACCCAATGAGGACAGCATTTGGTGCATATCCAAAAATGATGGGCACATCTAAGGCTGGCTTAGAATTAGGTACTAACTTCTTCGCAATTCCTTGGAAGGCTGGAACAATTTCTCCCAAAATCATCCGCACACCTTGTAAGACCACCACAAAGCCAGCTGCAAAAGTTCCGGCTTGAATCAATGAATAAATAATAAAGTTAGTGCCACCACTTAACTTACCTTCAACAAATGTTGGACCAGCTGCAAATGCTAATACAACATATACAATTGCCATCAATAAAGTAATTGAAATCGTTGAATCACGTAAAAATCCTAATGATTTAGGGACATTGATATTTTCAGTTGAATCTTCAGCGTTTCCGACCCAACTTCCAATTAATCCCGATAAAGCATAGCCGATATTACCAGTATGTCCCATCGCAACGTTATCAGATTTAGTTATTTTACGCATAAAAGGCTGACATAATGCTGGCGTAACAGTTAATAAGGTCCCTTCAAAAATCCCACCTAAGATGATGGTTACCCATGATTGACCAAGCCCTGCGCTGGTCAACACTACGGCTGATAAACATGAAACATATAACATGGCTTGTCCAGTTAAGAACACATATTTAAATCGGGTAAAGCGAGCTAAAGCAATGTTTACAACCATTCCGACTAGCATAATTAAGGCCGTTGATGACCCAAATTTAGTCAATGCCATCGCAACCACCGCTTCATTACTTGGGACGACTCCTTGAACGTTTAAAGCAAACTTAAACATTTTGGCAAATGGATCTAACGAAGCAACTAGAATCCCGGCACCACCGGTTAACACCAAAAATCCGACGAACGTTTTAATCGTTCCAGAAATTAATTCAGTAGATTTCTTTTTTTGCAAAGCCAAACCTAAAAATGCAATCAGTGACACTAAAATGGCTGGTTGTGTCGCAATTGACACAAATAAACTCAATATACTTTTCATATTTCAATACCATCCCTTAATTTAATGACTAAGCATGTACAATACTTTCTTGATCAAGCACTTTAACAACCGCTGCCTTAATTTCATCTGCATCAATGATTGATTTCAATAAGACCAAACGTTCTTTAGGCAAATTTGATACGGCCTCCGCTAAGGTACTTTCAATAAAGAAGTAATCTGCCGAACCAGCGGTCGCACTACCGACATCTACGTGATCCACTGCTATATCTTCACTAACGTTTAAGTCACTCAAAACTTGCTTAATATTCATTTCAACCATAAAGCTCGTTCCAAGACCTGATTGACATACTGCTAAAAATTTCATTTTTAATTCTCCTAATGGTTTTATTCAACTAAACGTTTTCTACAACATTTAAAATTTCTTGTACCGTTTGCGCATTATTCAACCGACCTAAAGCCTCCTGATTCATTAATAATTGCGTTAATTCTTGCAACATTTTTAAATGGGCTGTACTATCAGGTGCTGCTAAAACAAACCATAAACTAACTGGATGTTGCTCATCGACTAAATTTACATCCCGCTTAGTTTTCAACAAGGCAATCCCTACATCACTAACATCGTCACTCGATTTGGCGTGAGCAAGTGCAATTTTTGGACCAATATTAATATACGGGCCTGATTCTTCGACATTTTTTATCATGGCATCCACATAAGTGCTTTTAATTACATCATTATCCAATAATGGTTTCGCCGCCAAAGCTATAGCCGTCCTCCAATCTTCTATTTTTGACATATCATCCGCAATTCGAATTGTATTTTCATTTAGTGACTTACTCAACATATTCTGCATCTCCCTATCAATACTGGTACAACCAATATACTAATACAAAATGTAAGCGCTACCAAGACGCGGTGTTGCAGTCAAGTAAAGTGCAATTTTTACACCATCATTTTTTTAACATTATGCTATACTTTGGCTGTAGCTTACTTTTTGAATGAAGGAGTTTTTTTATGTCTAATTTTAAATCTAAAATTTTAACACCTCTCCTAAATGCCTCACACTTTTTAACAATTGAAGAGATTATTGCCCATAACCAAATCACCAAACGTACTTTTTTCTATCAACTTAAGCAATTAAATAACTGGCTAGCAGACGATTTAAATCTTGAGCCTGTCGAATCGATCCGCAATATTGGATATTTTTTGCCCGAAAGCACGAAAAAAGCTTTAAACGACCAAATGAACACGGTCAATTTAAAGCCACAACTATCGATTAAGATTCGGCAAAACAATATTATTTTTATGTTAATTAATAACGATAACCCAATCAGTTTGAATAATTTTGCGGAATTTTATCAAGTATCAAAAAAAACAATCATTTCTGATTTCAAGACGATTGAAGCCAATTTACCAAATACTTTAACAATTGAAAAATCAAATAAAGGACACACTCTTTTAGGCTCCGAGCAAGATAAACGCAGCTTAATTTTTCAATTTATGGGGTCCATCAACTCAACACAATATAATCAATTTAATAAAAAAAGCATTTCCAATATGTTGCTTGATTTTGAAAAAGCAACTGGAAATAAGTTAAGTCAAGCATCACAATCTTTATTAGTCAAATATTTTAGCTGGTATTTTATGTATATTTCTAATGAATCACACCGCCTAACCACGATCGTATCGCCATCAAATAACATTTTAGGCATTCAATGGGCTAATAAAATTCTCAATAAATATGTACACATTAGCTCATTGCCCGAAGCCAATTATTTAGTTAATACCATTTTCCAAACACAGCTAACCATCGCTAATGAAGATTATGGTTACAAACAAGAAATGACACAAATTGCTGAAAAAATAGTCCATCGTTTTAGTAATATCTCTGGCATCGAATTTAAAGACCTTACCTTAATCAACCATTTAGCTACCCACCTCATTACTGCTTACTACCGCATTAATAATCAACAACCCGTCAATGATTTAGAACTAAAAAGTGTTTTCATCAATTATCGTCAATTAATTAGGTTGACAGACTATGCTATTATGCCTTTTAGAAAAATCGTTAATTATCCAGTTAGTCAAAATGAATTAGCTTTAATTAGTTTATATTTTGGTGGAGCTTTAGAAAATCAAGTCCTGCCAACTGATTTCGATCAATCATTAATTTTAGTCGTGTGTGGGAATGGCTTAGGCACATCACAAATTCTGCGGCAACAATTACAAAAACTATATCCGTATTTATTTTTTAAAATTTCCTTCGATGATTTATCTGAAAATTCAAAAGATATCAAACAAGCTAAATTAATTATTTCCACCGTTACCATCGAAAAAAGTTACGATGTTCCAGTGATTATTGTGCATCCCCTCCCCACTGAGCAAGATTTATATACAATTAGACAAAAAATGATCCAGTTAAAACTGATTCACAATAATAACGTTGAGACTTTACTAGATATTATTGATACATACTGTAAAGTCATTGACTATAACGGGCTTCGCGAAAGTTTAAATGACTATCTCAATCCTATCGATAAGCCCCGTCTAAAAATTATTAAATCTCATAAATACAGTTTAATTGACCTCTTAGGGAGCAGAATTCAGCATAAATCCGAAGTCCTCACACTCCCCAATGCCCTTCAATTAGTTAATAAGCCCTTAGTTCGTGATAAAATTACCACTGACCAGTATGCGAATGATATTTTGCAACTAATCAACACTAAAGGTCTTTATATGATGTTAAACAAAAATATCCTTTTAGCTCATGGACAAACTAATGCTTCAGTTCTTGGTACAGGCTTTAGCATTCTAACACTGGACCAACCGATTATGATAAATCAAAATAATTACACCATAGATATAATTATCTGTTTTGCAACAATCAATGAATCAGCCCATCTGCAAGGACTCTCTGATCTGTTAAAAATTATAACTGATCCTCAAAAGGTTGCGGCCCTCCGAAATAGTGTTAATCAAAATGACATTTTAAACCTTTTATAAAAATTAATATAATTACAATAAAGCCCACACTGCTTAGTTTCATAACATAGGATGGGCTTTTAATTTGTTTTATTGGCAATATAATTTTTAATAACATAATATTAATAATTAACTATTTTTGCGTCCATTGTAGCCATTGAAAGAGGTCACGCTGATGTCTTGTAAAAGTTGAAATAGAAATTTTTAATCGTTGACAACGTTCCGTAATTTTAGCATCTGGGTAAATCAACCAATCATGCAATATATTTTTTTGATGACCAAGCGGTAACTCCTTCCAAAGCTGCCATAAAGTTATCATCAATTCACAATCAATTCCGATGGTATAAAATTGTTCATCAGGATTCCAAAAGCTCTGTAATCTTACATTTAACCTATCAATCCGTTGTTGCTTTCGCCCATAATCACAAATCACATTACATAATATGCGAAATAAATAAGAATTCTTTTCTGAAGCTAACTGCGGATCTTTTTTCAATTCTTCGATGATTCGCATCCGACAAATTTGTCGATAATCTTCATAGTCGACCGAATGCGGGTAAATGTGTCGTGCTTTTAATGCTCCACCAATTAAACGTTCAAATTCCATTATACGCATACCATCTCTCCTTAAACTTGATATTACTAATAACGTTTTGTCGTTCAATTTTTGTTCATTTTCGTTGAATTCAGCCTTGCATTTTCAACAAAATATCACGTATTGTTTAAAACCGTTTTCATTATTGCTATTGCTAGCTTATCATTAAAAATGGTAGTAGAATAGAGGTGTAGTCATGTTAATGTTTTATCAATGCAAAAGGAGCAAAATTATGTCAAAAGTTGCTATTGTTACTGGAGCTGCCCAAGGAATTGGTCTAGCTATTGCTACGCGTCTATATCAAGATAATTTTAAAGTTTCATTAGTCGATCATAATATTGAAAAAGCTCAAACCGCTGCTAATAATTTAGGTGATAATGCGATTGCCTTACAAGCTGACGTTTCTAAACGGGAAGATGTCTTTAACGCAGTTCAAAACACTGTCGACCACTTTGGCGATTTAACGGTACTCGTTAACAATGCTGGCTTAGGCCCAACTACCCCCATTGATACCATTACAGAAGAACAATTTAAAAACGTTTATGGTGTCAATGTAGGTGGTGTCTTATGGGGAACACAAGCTGCTCATCAAGCTTTTAAGCAACTAGGCCATGGGGGTAAAATTATTAATGCTACCTCGCAAGCTGGAGTAGTTGGTAATCCTGAATTAGCTTTGTACTCTGGTACAAAATTTGCGGTACGTGGAATCACGCAGGTAACGGCTCGTGATTTGGCAGAAGAAGACATCACAGTGAATGCTTATGCACCCGGAATTGTCAAAACCCCTATGATGTTTGATATTGCGCACGAAGTTGGACAAAATGCTGGTAAAGATGATGATTGGGGAATGCAACAATTTGCTAAAGACATCGCCATGAAACGTTTGTCTGAACCAGAGGACGTTGCTAATGTCGTCGCCTTTCTAGCTGGACCAGATTCAAACTACATTACTGGTCAGACAATTATTGTTGACGGTGGTATGCAGTTCCATTAATAATATTTCTATCGTTTATTGTATACATTTACAAAATTATTAATATATATGTCTATTCATGCAATGGTGCTGGAAATTTTCCAACATCATTTTTATTTTAAAGAAAATAAAAATTCTCCCTTTGATATATTTCAAATCAAAAAGAGAATTTTATATTAATTACTTATTTTGTATAAATAAATATACTGATAATCCTAACGCACATATAGCAATGAAAATTTTTAACTTACGGTCTGGAAATAACAAAATTATTTTAGGACCTATATAACCACCGATAAACATTCCTATACCTAAATATATTACGGTTGACCAATCAATCGAAACTGCCGACTGATATATTATAAAAGATAATACATTAGTAGCTAATGTGCTTACATTTTTAATGGCATTAATTTCTACAAATGGTAAATTCAAAATCATTAACAAAATTGATACCAACATCAATCCCGAACCCGATCCGAAATATCCAATATAAGTCCCTATCAAAATGCCAACTATTAACAATAATAAATAATTTACTTTAGTTTTTTCGAATGCTAAACTCGTTTTTTTAGATGAGTAAATTGATATAAATAATAACATCGCCGATAATAAAATAAAATAAGGTACTAGATGCTCAAAATTGTCCTTTGGTAATTTTAGTAATAGGTAGCTTCCAAATATTCCTCCTAATAATGCGGATAAAATCACTACACTAGCTACTTTTATATTCTTTTTTATTAAGTCATACGATGAGAAAAATGAACCCGCTCCTGAAAAAACCAATGAGCCAGTACTTAGAATATTAGCCATCACCGGAGGATATCCTAAAAAAATTAATACTGGATATGAGACAATGGATGCCATTCCTGCCACTGACGCAAAAATTCCAGAAATAATTCCAGTCAGAACTAAAATTCCAATCAACATTTTCATACCTTCTTATTTCATAATCATCGTTTATTTTTATCAATATGTTATTTAAACTCAATTGAATAGGTCAACATTTTATTTTCATTTGGCTCAAGAACAACATTTGCTTCCTTACCTAACAAATCACTCATTTTATTATCTATATCTGGTAATCCTTGGAATGGTTCTATACACAAGAAGGGCGCATTTGCACCTTCTTTAGTCCACAAGCAAAGATACCTAAAGTCTTTAATATTCATTTTAATTTGATGTTGTGATTTATCAGAACACAAAATAATATGATCTAAACCTTGATTTTCAATAATAACAAGCCCCGCTTCAAACATTTCATGATTTAAATTAATCGTACCGTTAGAATAATTTTTTAATTGTAGCAAATTGCCGGTTCGGTAAGGATACGGATTTTTAATAATCTCATATTGATTTAACTCATCAAGCTTTGGCGTAAACAACAATTGATAATCTTCAAACCTACCCACTCCATCAATAGGAACATTAAAGGCTGGATGGGCCCCCAAAGAAAAACTAAATGTTTTTTGATCAAGATTATTTACATTAAAACTAACGCTCAAATGTCCACCCTGTAGCTCATACTGAACTTGTAAGCTAAACTTAAACGGAAACGACTTTTCTGTTTCTGAATTATTGTCTAATTCAAACAATACCTTATTGTTTTCATGTTTAATTACATCAAATTTTTGTCCTTGTGCAAATCCATGTTGATCCATGGGATACTCATCCCCATCATACATATATTTGTCTTGAACTGACCTACCAATCGAAGGGAATAGAATAGGAGCATGCTTCGGCCACAGGCTATCATTCCAAATATAATCAAAATTACCATTTTTGTTCCAAATATGAGTAATTTCTGCACCTAATTCGTTAATTTCCACCCGTAATTGATCGTTCTCAATAGTTAGCATATTTCACCTCATCACTATCTAAAAAAAACAAACCTAATGTCTATTTTGATTTAAAATCATTACACTAGATTTGTTTTCACTATCATTAATACTTCTTACTGAACTCTTCTAAAGTACTCTTGATGCTTCCTTTACCTTCAATTAACGATAAGAAATATCGTTCAATTTTATCCATCAACGGCGTGTCAACAAGATTAACACCAAAGATTGATTCATTAGCTAAAATCTCTTGCAAAGATTGATGTACAACTTCACGATTAGGTGAACCAAATTCTATATTAGACAACATTGACTGCATTTGATCTTTTAATGGATCTGGACTTAGCTCCAAAGACTGGCCATCATCATCCACAGCTAACAAATATCGAAGCCACCCAGCAATAATTAATGGTATTGCTTCTAACTGATTAATATCCAAAACATCTGATTTTAGATAATTATTAATTGTCACACCATAACGTACTGAAATTTTTTGGGAAGTATCTGTGGCAATTCGTTGTGGACGATCTGGTACATTCTTATTTGGTAATCGCTTTTGAATAAGTTGATCAATAAATGTCTTAGGATTAATAACTCCTGGGTCAACAACCACCGGAAGATCTTCACCATAACCCAGACGTTTTACTAGACTTAGAAGTAACGGATTATTAATTGCTTCAGCAATGGTATCTATTTTGAGCAAACTTCCATAAATAGCCAACGCTGTATGCAATGGATTCAAAAGAGCCGTAACTTTCATCTGATCAACATTATTAACCGTATCTCGATCAGTTAAAATTACACCTGCCTTAGTCAAATCCGGACGACCATTTGGGAAGTCATCTTCAATAACCAAGTAATGAACTTCTTCAGTATTTCCAAAAGGTGCAATATTTGTATGCTTATGGGTATGCAAAATATCATTATCTTCAAACCCATCTTCTTTTAACTTTTGAGCAACCACTTCTGATGGATTAGGTGTAATTCGATCAATCATCGTCCATGGGAAACTTACTTTTCCAGACTCAAACAAATAATCCAAGAAATCAGCCTCAACGATATTATTAGCTACCCATCCTTTTGCAATTACACGAACTGCCTCTTCCAATTTTTTACCATTTTCAGAGAAATTGTCTGTACTTACCATTGCAATAGGCGCGGAACCATTCTTAAATCGTTCAAATAATAGATGTGTAATGGCTCCTATATTAGTTTTAGCATTGTCTGGACCATTTTTAATGTCATCTTTTGCCATATCATTAATCGTTCCATCAATATTGGCAATAGAGTATCCTTTTTCAGTAATAGACATCGTCACAAATTGTAATGAAGGATTTTTAAAAATATTTGTTAATTTATCCCAACCTTGGTCATTCTCCTGATTAAAATAAATGCTATCCGCAACACTACCAATCAACTCTTTATCAAAACTATCATCGCTCTTCATTACAACACTTAAAAAGCGATTATTATATGGATGGTAAATTTTTTCAATAACTTCGTCATCATATGTCTCAGCTACAATCACTCCACTCATCATCAATCCTTGATTAATTAGATCTTGAGCGATTTTTGCATGAAAACTACGAAATAGATTCCCACCTCCGAAATGAACCCAAATGGGATTCACTTCAGCATTTTGTACAATTTCATCTTGATTATATTGTGGAACTACAATTCCCGCTTTTTCAAATATCACTCGATTATTTTTATAATCATCAGTAACCTTAACCATTTTAATTCCCCTCAGATCTTTCAATTATCATTCAAAAAAACCGAAATAAGATTGCGCATTTTGATAACTAATGTTTTGTGCCATCTCACCTAAACGATCCATATCCTCTGGAACTCTTCCTTGCTCGCTCAGTTTACCCAAATAATTAGCCAAAACACGTCGGAAATATTCATGACGCGTGTAAGATAGGAAGCTTCGTGAGTCCGTTAACATTCCAACAAAATTACTTAACAAACTTTGCGAAGCAAAAACTTCCAACTGACGGGTCATACCATCAGCAGTATCATTAAACCACCAACCAGCACCTAATTGTAATTGTTGGACACCATGTGTTTGGAAGCTTCCCATCATTGTAGCTAATTGCATCCAATCATTTTGATTTAACGAGTAGAAAATCGTCTTAGGGATACGATCATCTTTTGATGCTTGCTTATATAACTTGGTTAGTTCTTGCACCATATCTGGTTGCGTACCCATACTATCAAATCCTGTATCAGGACCAAGCTTTTCAAACATTGGCACATTAATAGAACGATTAACATTTACATGCAATTGCATGGTCCAATCATGATTCTTATTCATCGTCATTAATTCTAATAAAAGCATTGTCAAGTATTGATCAACTTCATTTTCCGACAATTCATCATTCTTAATAGCCTTAGTTACAATTTGATTCAATTTATCAGAATCTGCCATCTTAAAATGATATGTTGATAGCGAATGATCTGAAATTTTGCCACCAATTGAATTAAAGAAATCATACCGCATCTTTAAGGCTTCAATAATTCCTTCAAAACTGTTAATTTCAAATCCTACGACTTGTGACAGCTTTTCTAGATATGATCCAAATCCCTCTGCATTAATATTTGTTAAATTATCAGGTCGAAGAGCTGGCAAAACCTTAAACCGGTCTTCTTCTTTTGCTAATAATTTGTGATATTTCAAATCAGATGCAGGGTCATCAGTTGTCGCAACCAATTCAACCTTTGAATTGCTAATTAATGATCGTGGTGAAAAAGCATCTTCTTGCAACTTTGCATTAGCTTGGTCCCAAATTTCCTTAGAGTTAGCGTGATTAATTTCTAAATCAATTCCAAAGAACCGCTTCAATTCTAGATGCGTCCATTCGTAGATTGGATTACCAAATGCTGATTCCAGCATCGTAGCAAATGCATCAAACTTTTCAAAATCATCACCGTCCCCAGTAATTAATTCTTCGGGCACTCCATTAGCACGCATAAGACGCCATTTATAATGATCTCCACCTAGCCAAGCTTGTGTAATATTTGCATATTTTTTGTCTTCGTAGATTTCTTGCGGATCAAGATGACAATGGAAATCAATAATTGGCAAATTTTCAATATAATTATGAAAAATATCTTTAGCAGCATTATTCTCTAACAAAAAATTTTCATCAAGTAATTTCATTTGTATGCCTCCACAAAATTTAATCGACAATTCTAAATTTGCACGTCATCGGGCCACAAAGTTGCATATTCATGACCCGTCAATTCTTCAACGACTTTTTGTGTCTCAGGATCAACATCATCCTTTGACCCACCTGCCTCAAGACGATTAATTTCTGCCTTCAAGACCGCATGTGTCTTTTTATTTAACTTAAGCGTCAAAGATTCAATTAAAGCCACCACTAGCAATACAGTTGGTCCCACTAAGAAAATCCATGTAATCGCGTTACGCACACCAAGGGAAGGATGTAAATTACCTGCGGTATATCCAACTGCCTGCAAAAGAGCTCCCGCCACATATGTTGCTAACGCTCCTGTTGATTTACGGAAAAATGTCATAACGGCTGCATAAGTTCCAGCCTTATCTTCGCGCGTGATTATATGATCAACATCTGGAATAAATGGGAATACGTTCCATGGAGTAAATTCCAAAATTCCACGACCCATTTGATAAATAGCTGTAATAACCATCAAAATAACAATTGGATTGCTAATATGCATAAAGTAAACTACAGCATAGCCAATCATAGCAACAATAATACTGAAGTAAGAAAGTTGATAAAGGTACTTAGGACCTTTAGTAATCATTAAGCGCGCAGCTAATAAAGTAGATAAAATACCAAATGCAGCAAATGCATTTAATACCCAAGGAATATTATCCTTTAATCCAAGCGCCACGATAATAAACGTTGGTAATAATGTTGCATAGAAATCCTTTCCAGTAAATGAAAACAGATAAATAACCAAATGTTTCCGGAATGATGCATTACGGAATGTTGTGGCATAATCATGTACAGTTTGTAATAAGAATTGTCCTAAGGTCAAACGTGGACGAGAATCAAGTTCCTTAACGAATTCTTCTGTTAAAGGACGCTCCCATGTTGAACGATAAGAAATAAAGATGGCAACTACGAACATAATTGTCCAAAAAACACCAGCCAACAAATAAGCATTTTTCTTTGCTTCCGCAGATGGCAAAGATTGTAAGAACGCCAGGATAAAGAACACTAAAGTAGTACCAGTTGCTGAGATAAACATGCGCGATCCTGATAAAATAGTTCGCTTATTATAGTCGTCGGTCATCTCTGTCGGCAAAGTTTCCCAAGGAATTAAAATCATTCCTACGAAAATTTCAGTAAGTGAATAAACAATCAAATAGTAAATAAAATCGTGCCCTGGTCCGAAGATAGCCGTTGCTGGAATCCAAAAACTCATAAATGAAATGGCAAATCCAATCATTCCAACAAACATCCAAAAATGTCGTCGTCCAAAACGTTTTCCAAGTTTTGTTTTATAGAATCCATCAGTAATCGCACCGAAAAGTAATGAAAAAATTGCATCCACAATTCGTGCAATTCCAGTAATGGCTCCGGCCATAGCTGGATCTAAACCAACCGAAAGTGTCAGGTAAGCAAAAATAACACCGGAAACAATATTATTCCAACCACCTCCCATCAAATCGGTTAGTCCATATTCAATCCCCCGTTTTACATTAATATCCTTAGGGGTATATACCCAATTAGTCTGTTCCATATCCAAACTCCTATATAAATAGATTAAAGCAATAAGTTAAAATGAAAGCGCTTTCTGTTTGTACGAGACTAATATATCACATAACCTAAAAAATTGATATATTAATTTTAAATATTCATTTATCTCTTAACCATAATCACTAAATAGGGCAATTAAAAAAGGCTATGATGTTAGTAAAAACAGCCATAGCCTTTTAATTTAAATTTATTATTCGAAATAATCCGAATACTCCGCAATCACATCGTCTTTCTCTTTTAGCATCAATTCTTCATGCGTATGAATTAATTCAATTAATTGGTCTGTATCTTTCGCCTTAATGGCATCTAAAATACGCTGATGTGCTTGCGTCAATAAATCCCACGATAACGTTAACACTTTTAACCGTAACCACCTAAACCGAATCAAATGTTTCGTGAAATCTTCCACCCACTCCCATATTTGTAAATGATCAGTAATTTCATAAACTTTGCGATGAAACATTTCGTCCTGCTTGAAGAAAAGGTCAAATTGCGTTGTACCTTCCAACTCTCTTCCGGCGTCTATCAACTTTTGTAATTCATTGATATCCTCTTCCGTAACCATCTCAATACTCTGAGCGAAAATTTGCTGTTCAATCGTTCTTCGCGCATACATTCCTTGCTCCGCCATAGACAAATTTATTTTTGAAACATATGTTCCGGACTGGGGAACCGTTCTTATTAACCCATCATTGCGTAACTTTAACAATGCTTCTCGTATTGGTGTTCTACTAACCCCTAATTCTACTATTAAATTCTTCTCGTTGATCTTCTCTCCGGGCTTAAATTCCAAAGTCATAATTCGGTGAAAAATATCACGATATGCATCGTACTGTAACGTTGACATATTGTCTTGCATAATTCTTCCTCAATTTTAAATTTATATTCTCTTTATAATACCATAAATTAAGTGGATCAAGCCTGATTCTAAGGTATTTATTTCATAGCTTTATTTTAAATAAAATTGATGATTTAGAGTCAAAAACTATCCCCAAATTTTTTAAGCATCCTACTTACTAAATATGTAAAATACAATATTGCAAAGAAATCGAAAACATTATTTGACAGCGCTTACAAAAATACATATAATAATCTTGTGAAATACTAATATATCAATATAAGCTATTAAAGGAGCTTCTTATGGCAAGTTACATTGGAGTAGACATTGGTACCACCAGTACTAAAACAATTATTTATAGTGAAAATGCAGAAATTTTAGGTACGGCTACTGAATATTATCCTCTTATCACAGATCGACCTGACAAAGCTGAAGAAAATCCAGATACAATTTTTCAAGCAGTTTTAACAAGTATCAAAAAAGTTGTTCTACAAATAAATCCCAAAGATCACCCCATTAAAGCTGTTTCTTTTTCAGTTCAACAACATAGTTTAATGGCGGTAGACAAAAATGGTGAACCCCTAACTAATATCCTTACATGGGCAGATAATCGCTCTGAAAAAATTGTTGCTAATCTTAAAAAGCAACATCCAGAATTTGCTAAGACATTATTTCAACGCACAGGTGTCCCTACACACCCCATGGCTCCAATTTTTAAACTAGTTTGGTTAAGAGAAACCACTCCAGAAATTTTCAAAAAAACCGCTTATTGGCTTGGTATCAAGGAATATATTTTTTATAAGTTATTCAATCGTTATATTACTGACTATTCTGTAGCATCCTCTACCGGATTCTTAAACCTTAATGACTTAGACTGGGATGAAGAAGCGACTAAGTTTGCGGGGATTTCACCTGCGCAATTACCAAAACTTACAAGTAGCACCGACTTTATTACTGGTATAAATCCCGAATATGCAAAGCAAATGGGGCTACCTGAAGATATTAAATTTGTCTTAGGCGCTTCAGATGGTGTTCTATCCAATATCGGAGTAGGTGCAACTGAGGAGGGAACTTTAGCTGTTACCATCGGAACGTCTGCAGCTATCCGTTCATTAGTTGATAAACCTCTTATTGATGAAAAAGGACGTGTATATTGCTATCCCATTTTACCAAATAAAAAGTGGATTGTTGGTGGACCTATTAATAATGGTGGTGTTATCTTCCGTTGGGTTAGAGATTACTTATTTAACGATTTAAATAAAGAAAAAATGGAAAATGACCCTTATGATTTCTTAACTGACTTAGCATCAACCGTCCCTGCAGGAGCTAATGGCTTACTATTTCTACCATATTTTGAAGGTGAGCGCGCCCCAATTTGGGATGCTAATGCTCGCGGTACATTTTTCGGATTAACTGAATCTCATACACGTGCAGACATGGTCAGAGCCGTACTTGAAGGTATTATTTTTAATATTTATTCAGTTATGCTAACTATGCGTGAAGTTACAGGGGAACCGAAGACAATTATGGCCACTGGTGGTTTTTCACGTTCTAAAGTCTGGTGTCAAATGATGGCTGATATATTTGAGACACCCGTAAATGTGCCAGTAGCATTTGAATCCGGAACATTAGCCGCCATGTTCTTAGCTAAAATGGCATTGGGTGAGGCTAAAGATTTATCAGAAATCAATCAATATATTGGAAAAGTTACAACGTATACGCCAAATCCTAATAACTTCGCTCGATATAGGGCTATGATGAAAATCTTTATTAACGTCACTCGTGACCTTTCAGATGATTTCTCATCAATTGCCGATTTTCAACGAGAATTTTTAAATTAAAAATATATATTAAATAAACTGGAGAATATTATGACAGATTATAAAATTGCATTAGTAAATTCAAACAGTTTTGGTCAGGTTTATCCTGAGCATATCCAACGACTTGAAAAAATTGGAACCGTTCAACGTTTCATGGTAGATCAACAGATTCCTGGTAAAGAGTTGGCTAAATTATTACATGGCTTCAATATTATTATTGCGAGCGTTACCCCTAACTTCACTCGTGAATTTTTTGAGAATAAAGACGATCTATTTCTATTATCACGTCATGGAATCGGCTATAATAACGTAGACGTAACTGCTGCTCGGGAACATGGTACATTGGTCACCTTAGTATCTCAATTAGTCGAACGAGATGCCGTGGCCGAAAATGCATTTACCAATTTACTCGCTGTAACTCGTCGTACCGTGGCTGCAGATGCAGCTACCCATAAAGGTGATTGGTCTAATCGTGCGCAATTTCAAGGAACAAATTTCACAGGAAAAACTTTTGGGGTCATTGGTTGTGGAAATATCGGAAGTCGTGTAGCTGAATTATTCCTTTATGCATTTAATGGTCGCGTCTTAGTTGCTGATCCAGAACCACATGCGGCTGATGGATGGTTTGAAAAAAATCCGAAAATTGAGCACGTTTCACTAGATACCTTACTTAAGGAGTCAGATTTTATCTCTTTAAATGCATCATTAAATGATACCTCAAAAGAAATTATCAACGATAATTCCATTAAACAAATGAAAGATGGCGTATATATCACAAATGCTGCACGTGGTGCTCTTATTAATGAACAAGCTGTACTCAATGCTATTGAATCAGGTAAAATTGCTGGATACGGTACCGATACCATGATTGATGAACCCGTTAATAAAAATCATCCATTTTTAAAGAATGATCATATCATCGTCACCCCGCATACATCTGCTTATACCAACGATTGTCTGCATGCTATGGGCGAAAAATGTGTCAGCGATGTTGAAAATTTCATTAATAAAAAACCATTAGTTCGTGAAATCACCTTAACTGATGAACTCAAAAACCTATAGAACAATAATGTATTAAATAATAACTAACGCAAATAAATAATTTTGGTAGTATTGAGTCCGTATGTCTCAACACTACCATTTTTTTAACTAAAATACTTACCTAAATTAATAGTCAAGCATTAACTTCACTCTTATTCCTAAAAAAAATGAAGTTCATTTTTACCCCAATATCATCAGTTGTTAAAGAATCCCAAATGATTGTGTAAAGCCAAAAAAGACACAGCTAAAATTATAGCTATGTCTTCATTTAATATTAATTATTTGAATCACTAGGAACTAAAGGCTTACTTCTTAACATCCATAGCGTGTCCACCAAAGCCATTACGCAATGCTGAAAC
>NZ_JBJJNY010000005.1:0-106418 GCF_045504165.1 Weissella kandleri
GTATTTCACCGGTCGAAACGCCTTTTAGGTACATTTCAACGGCTTCTAATTGAATCTTTTTTGAGAACATAATAAAACCCCATGAGTTGGATTTGCTCCAACTCATGGGGTTCAGTTCAATAAGCGTTAATTTTATGTTTTATTATAAGTAATTAAAAATCTACTATTGCAGAAAAATGGTTATCGCTATTTTTATGAATTACAAGCGTATAAATAAATGACGATATATCGAAATTAACGAATAGCACTAATCCAATAAAATAATCGAAAGTTATTTAACAATAAACAAAATTAATTTAAAATTTTTAATTAAAATATCTTTCAAATCCATAATGCGAATGGTTTAAATTTTATTACCTGATTAATAATCGTTTTAATCAATATCATCTTAGATGATTTCCAAACTACAATAATTACATATGCGTCTTAAAATTCTGGATCGGAACCAACAAGAAAAAATATACTCTTCAACATAAATACTTTGAAATACTGTACACCAATTTATTTAACATAATTAATGTTTTTAGATATAGATACTAATTTAAACATATTAATATTCTCTTACACAGATAAATTATACTAACCATACAAAAAAACACTCATCTTTTCAGAAAATTGACACCTATATCAACATCACTTTTCACAAGTATTAGCTTCTATAATTTATCAACCTGAGATAAGTTGGCCTCTCTAACATTTAATTACGGTATAAAGGTGTGAAAATACTGACTTTATTCACTAAATAACTCATTAATTTGACAGAGATCTGAAGCTTTCTCTGTCATGTCATATCACCACCTCCTGCTAAACAACTCATTAATTTGACAGAGATCTGAAACAACTCGATCGTAAATATCAGGGACCAGCAAGCTAAACAACTCATTAATTTGACAGAGATCTGAAGCTCAACAGCATAAAGAAATAAAAGTTGATGTGCTAAACAACTCATTAATTTGACAGAGATCTGAAGCTACCATTCCTGATGAAATTCTATATAATTAGCTAAACAACTCATTAATTTGACAGAGGTCTGAAGCATATGACTGGTATATTAAAAGAGATTAAGCGCTAAACAACTCATTAATTTGACAGAGATCTGAAGCACTATAAGGATCATACTTTTTGTATAAGATGCTAAACAACTCATTAATTTGACGGAGGTCTGAAGCATATGACTGGTATATTAAATTAGATTAAGCGCTAAACAACTCATTAATTTGACAGAGATCTGAAGCACTATATGGATCATTCTTTTTGTATAAGATGCTAAACAACTCATTAATTTGACAGAGATCTGAAGCAATATATGGATCATTATTTTTGTATAAGATGCTAAACAACTCATTAATTTGACAGAGATCTGAAGCTCAAAATCATTAAGAAATTATTTATTATTTGCTAAACAACTCATTAATTTGACAGAGATCTGAAGCTCAAAATCATTAAGAAATTATTTATTATTTGCTAAACAACTCATTAATTTGACAGAGATCTGAAGCAATACGCCTGCTTACATATATTTTCTCTTTGCTAAACAACTCATTAATTTGACAGAGATCTGAAGCATAAGGAAAAAGATACCGCTAATTCAGAAGGCTAAACAACTCATTAATTTGACAGAGATCTGAAGCAATAAATACGACTAATGCAAAGTTAGCCGTGCTAAACAACTCATTAATATGACAGAGATCTGAAGCCTCCGACAGCTCCGGATGTATCTCCCTCTGGCTAAACAACTCATTAATTTGACAGAGATCTGAGGCATAAGGAAAAAGATACCGCTAATTCAGAAGGCTAAACAACTCATTAATTTGACAGAGATCTGAAGCAATAAAAACGACTAATGCAAAGTTAGCCGTGCTAAACAACTCATTAATTTGACAGAGATCTGAAGCGAGCCACTACCAAACATCGAAGCCATTTCAGCTAAACAACTCATTAATTTGACAGAGATCTGACGCATAAGGAAAAAGATACCGCTAATTCAGAAGGCTAAACAACTCATTAATTAGACAGAGATCTGAAGCAATAAAAACGACTAATGCAAAGTTAGCCGTGCTAAACAACTCATTAATTTGACAGAGATCTGAAGCCTCCGACAGCTCCGGCTGTATCTCCCGCTGGCTAAACAACTCATTAATTTGACAGAGATCTGAAGCGAGCCACTAACAAACATCGAAGCCATTTCAGCTAAACAACTCATTAATTTGACAGAGATCTGAAGCAAAATATCGTTCATGCGTTTTGTGTGGCCGTGCTAAACAACTCATTAATTTGACAGAGATCTGAAGCGAGCCACTAACTAACATCGAAGCCATTTCAGATAAACAACTCATTATTTTGACAGAGATCTGAAGCACTAGTTGTTGCGTTATGATGGATTACATTGCTAAACAACTCATTAATTTGACAGAGAACTGAAGCCAAATATCGTTCATGCGTTTTGTGTGGCCGTGCTAAACAACTCATTAATTCGACAGAGATCTGAAGCAAAATATCATTGGGTTAGATGAATACATCAGCTAAACAACTCATTAATTTGACAGAGATCTGAAGCAAAATATCATTGGGTTAGATGAATACATCAGCTAAACAACTCATTAATTTGACAGAGATCTGAAGCACTAGTTGTTGCGTTATGATGGATTACAATGCTAAACAACTCATTAATTTGACAGAGATCTGAAGCTAGCTAACCGCTCCGAACATATCGCCGTCATGCTCAACAACTCATTAATTTGACAGAGATCTGCAGCACTTTTCTAATGGTTTAATGTATCGTTTACGCTAAACATCTCATTAATTTGACAGAGATCTGAAGCTAGCTAACCGCTCCGAACATATCGCCGTCATGCTAAACAACTCATTAATTTGACAGAGATCTGAAGCTAGCTAACAGCTCCGAACATATCGCCGTCATGCTAAACAACTCATTAATTTGACAGAGATCTGAAGCACTTTTCTAATGGTTTAATGTATCGTTTACGCTAAACAACTCATTAATTTGACAGAGATCTGAAGCAATTTATTAATTTAGAAATTTTAACACGTGGCTAAACAACTCATTAATATGACAGAGATCTGAAGCTATAATCTTTTTATCATCTAGTATATTGATGCTATACAACTCATTAATTTGACAGAGATCTGAAGCTAGCTAACAGCTCCGAACATATCGCCGTCATGCTAAACAACTCATTAATTTGACAGAGATCTGAAGCAATTTTTTAATTTAGAAATTTTAACACGTGGCTAAACAACTCATTAATTTGACAGAGATCTGAAGCCGTGAAGACGTTGTTCAAGCTCGTAAGGATGCTAAACAACTCATTAATTTGACAGAGATCTGAAGCTATTATCTTTGTATCATATAGTATATTGATGCTAAACAACTCATTAATTTGACAGAGAACTGAAGCTATAATCTTTGTATCATCTAGTATATAGATGCTAAACAACTCATTAATTTGACAGAGAACTGAAGCTATAATCTTTGTATCATCTAGTATATAGATGCTAAACAACTCATTAATTTGACAGAGATCTGAAGCTATAATCTTTGTATCATCTAGTATATTGATGCTAAACAACTCATTAATTTGACAGAGATCTGAAGCAATCGGATAGAGCTTCATTTAAATTGACTTGCTAAACAACTCATTAATTTGACAGAGATCTGAAGCGAAAATTAACAATATTATTTTTGATTAACAGCTAAACAACTCATTAATTTGACAGAGATCTGAAGCCCACCGCTACTCGTGAACCCTTTGAAACAAGCTAAACAACTCATTAATTTGACAGAGATCTGAAGCAATTAAATGGAATTAAATACGATGAAAAGAGCTAAACAACTCATTAATTTGACAGAGATCTGAAGCTTGGGATTTGTTAGTAACCATAAAATTAACGCTAAACAACTCATTAATTTGACAGAGATCTGAAGCAGGTAGATCTCGTGTGGCGGAATTAACCTGGCTAAACAACTCATTAATTTGACAGAGATCTGCAGCAGGTAGTTCTCGTGTGGCGGAATTATCCTGGCTAACCAACTCATTAATTTGACAGAGATCTGAAGCTTGGGATTTGTTAGTAACCATAAAATAAACGCTAAACAACTCATTAATTTGACAGAGATCTGAAGCAGGTAGTTCTCGTGTGGCGGAATTATCCTGGCTAAACAACTCATTAATTTGACAGAGATCTGAAGCGCGACCTTTGCCTTTGTCATCTTCAAGCCTGCTAAACAACTCATTAATTTGACAGAGATCTGTAGCCGTCCATTCGATAAACTGTCTGGAGCGCACGCTAAACAACTCATTAATTAGACAGAGATCTGAAGCGCTACCTTTGCCTGTGTCATCTTCAATCCTGCTAAACAACTCATTAATTTGACAGAGATCTGAAGCCGTCCATTCGATAAACTGTCTGGAGCGCACGCTAAACAACTCATTAATTTGACAGAGATCTGAAGCACGTTGTTGGTGTTGAACGCGCTTCAGTAAGCTAAACAACTCATTAATTTGACAGAGATCTGAAGCGCGACCTTTGCCTTTGTCATCTTCAAGCCTGCTAAACAACTCATTAATTTGACAGAGATCTAAAGCGCTACCTTTGCCTTTGTCATCTTCAATCCTGCTAAACAACTCAATAATTTGACAGAGATCTGAAGCACGTTGTTGGTGATGAACGCGCTTCAGTAAGCTAAACAACTCATTAATTTGACAGAGATCTGAAGCGCTACCTTTGCCTTTGTCATCTTCAATCCTGCTAAACAACTCATTAATTTGACAGAGATCTGAAGCATGAACTTTTTGTACTATTACCTATCAAATGCTAAACAACTCATTAATTTGACAGAGATCTGAAGCTCTGCTAGAGATAGTCAAATTCAAAAATCTGGCTAAACAACTCATTAATTTGACAGAGATCTGAAGCTGGAAGAACTTATTAATCCTGTCAATTTAAGCTAAACAACTNCTTTTTGTACTATTACCTATCAAATGCTAAACAACTCATTAATTTGACAGAGATCTGAAGCTCTGCTAGAGATAGTCAAATTCAAAAATCTGGCTAAACAACTCATTAATTTGACAGAGATCTGAAGCTGGAAGAACTTATTAATCCTGTCAATTTAAGCTAAACAACTCATTAATTTGACAGAGATCTGAAGCTGGGTGTAATGACGTCATGCCAGTGTATTCGCTAAACAACTCTTTAATTTGACAGAGATCTGAAGCTGGAAGAACTGAGTAATACTGTCAATTTAAGCTAAACAACTCATTAATTTGACAGTGATCTGAAGCTTAGGTTATAACTGGGATTTGTATGATGCTGCTAAACAACTCATTAATTTGACAGATATCTGAAGAAGCAATACCCGTCTGCTTAATCACCAAGTCGCTAAACAACTCATTAATTTGACAGAGATCTGAAGCTGGTTGTAATGACGTCATGCCAGTGTATTCGCTAAACAACTCATTAATTTGACAGAGATCTGAAGCCCTAGGTTCCATATCGTATGCATCAAAGTAGCTAAACAACTCATTAATTTGACAGAGATCTGAAGCAAATATCTGGGTATAATTCTTCAATTTTTAGCTAAACAACTCATTAATTTGACAGAGATCTGAAGCATAAACGGCACGTAAGCGATTAAAACTAATGCTAAACAACTCATTAATTTGACAGAGATCTGAAGCCTTGGAATGGTGGCGGAACTGTAAAAGTAAGCTAAACAACTCATTAATTTGACAGAGATCTGAAGCCTTGGATTGGTGGCGGAACTGTAAAAGTAAGCTAAACAACTCATTAATTTGACAGAGATCTGAAGCTGTACACATGTTCGCTTCTATATTCTGTTAATCAATCGAGTCGTCTTCGAATTTTACAAAATCATCATCAATTTCAACAACATTTAGTGTCCTCTCACCTACACTTTCTCGTAAAGTAGCAGATTCAAAGAATAGTGCTTCAATATTGTTAATTTTCATCTCACAATCTAATGCTTTAATTTGATCATCACTCAAATATAAAGCGGCATTACAAAATGCAATTAATCTAGTGTCGCCCAACTTGGACGCAACACTAACTATGCCTTCTATTATACCATATAAATCGTCATAAATTGGCTCTTCTATTTGGAAATCCAAGTACTTTAATAACCTACTCAAGTCCCAATTATCTAATACCGTCCCTGGTAAATCCGACTCAAATAACATCAAATTAACTTTTGATTGAAGCGTGCTATTTAATTCGTGTAATTCGTTTAATTCAAAGTCATCTATTTGCTTTAAAAGGTTCTTTATAAGAATTTTTCCAAAAATTTTATTAAAATCTATTGGCTGCAAAATATCACCAATATAATTAACACTTTTAGCTGTAATAATCTCACCATCTTGGCTTAAAACAACTCCTTCATTAGCGCATTGTAAAGACTGATTAACCTGCAGCATTAACTTTGTAGAAGCAATTTTTAAGATAGTGATTCCTGAAGATAATTCAATAGGTGACAAGGGATATATTGTTAATTTTTTCATATTACCACTAGCCTATCATTCGTATTTCTAACATCTTTTTTAGCTTCGCCACTTAAAAAATGCATACTAGTGTATTGCTTTTCCGTAACAATTAAAGTTTGAATTAAACCTTGCGAAGGAGCAAACTCCCCCACTCTTTTTTCTAAAAATTCTGCGGATTGTTTATTTACTGCTACTCTGACATAAACACTTTCTTGTATCATCAAAAAACCTTCGTTCAACAAACTTTTTCTAAATTGACGATAATCTCTTCTATTTTTATCTGTTATTACAGGTAAATCGAAAAAAACAATCAATCTCATCATCCTATACCTCATAGTTCAAATCCTAATTCTATCTCATCATTCCCCGATAATGCCTGTAACTCCAATCGAACCATATCATGAATAGCAGTCGCCACTAACATTGATTTATGGTTAAATTTAATCTCTTGATTTAAAACATTAACCATTTTAATTTTAGACGCGGTATTAAATTCGATTTCTAAATCATCGTAGACGACTTTATCAATTAATGGACGTAAAGGTTCCATCAAATCACTAGCTAAATTATATTCATTAGTTGTATTATCATGATGTATCCCTAACTCAGTTAGATAGCCAAAATGATTAATTTCTCTGACAACAGCTGACAATAAAATCTGATAACCATAATTAAGTTTAATATTTAGGTCATTATTCATATCTTGCCGAACAAAATTATTTCCATATAACCTTCGAAAATATATTCTAGCTCCGATAGCTTCCCGATTAGTCTGGTCACCCAACTGTGTGTCATTAATAAGATCATCAAATCCTGTTATATCTAAATTACACTTCTGCAAATTTAACTTTTGTTGTAATAACTTCTCTTTTACAACAAACTGCCATAATCTACCTTTTGTTTTTTCTCTCCAATTGATTTGCTTTTTTATGTTCAAATTTCTTTTAGCATTACCATAGTATGAATTAACCTCACCTACTGGCAGACCTTTATTATTACTAAAGATAATACGAATATTCCTTTTAACCATTTCCATAATTGCTACTCCCGTAATAACAATTTGTGGAGTTTCAAAAATAAGTACGTTGATATCATCAACTGGTATCTTAATAATATCTTCATTAGTCTTCACTAAAATCAGATTCATTTTATAACTAACCTTACTATGTTTAGTAATATATATAGTTCTAAATGACATATAACTTCTCCTGTGCTATAATATATTCGTTGAGTCATCACCTCAACATTTGTCTAATTTGACAAACAACTCATTAATTTGACAGAGAGAGTTGAAGTAACACAACGTGATACTATATCACTGAGTTTAATTCTATTGGGTCTTATATGACCAATACATATTATGTATATAAGCAATCGGGACGGTGCCCGATTGCTTATTTTTTATTAAAACAACTACTCTAATTGTTTTTGTTTTAATAACTCGTTGATTGATACTTTCCGTTGGTATAATCCAGTTGGTGACTGGTAAATAAATTCTGCATTATCACTAAGCTTGATTCCACTTTGAGTTCTTAAACCATGCCATCCCACACCTTGCTTATCTAAGTAATTCTTAAATGGATCCATTTTTTTCGGTATTTTCGGATCAACATCATCCTGCATTTTACTGATAATAATCTTCAATATTTGCATTTGTTCTTGATCGTCGCAACTATCCCACTGTTGCTTATCACCCTTAACCCGTTTCAAATCAGGTTCTAGTAGTTTAAATCGCTCTAAATTCTTTTCATTGGTCAATAAATTAAAAATATTATCTCTTTCTTCGCCACTAATATTCTTTTCAGTTAAAACGTTATTAACGTGTTGATTCACCCATAGTTGACGAGCATTATGCTTATACTCTGCAGAAGCCAGATAAAAACTTGTTCCTTCATCAAAAACCAGTTGTCCTAAAGGAATTTGCTCCAAAATAATTCCAGCATAATTTTTAATACTTAGACTTTGAATGTACGCATCGTACGTAGTGACCTTATTTTTAACCTGATTAACAATAGCTGTTGGAATTTTAATCACCATATTTTCAGGCTTCTTTTTTGATTTCATCCGAATCAAAACCAATTCTGCTGCCTGCTCACTAGTAACCCCACCATAAATGTTAATATCTGATTTTTGCTGATTAACTGGTGCTTCACCACTGCCTTTGGGTTTCACCGTAATTTTACGATATAATTTGCCAGTATTTTTAATCATACGTGTCACCAAAATGTTTTTATAACCCAAGACTTTTCTCAAGTACGCCTCATTATCATCTGTCCAACAAATCTCTCCGGTATCTGGATTAGTGACCTTATCAACTTGATCATCACGTACAGCCATCCGCATTGATCCAACTACGAATTGTAATGGGAAAATTCGCTCAGGTTGTTCAGCGGACTTTGCCTTTTTAGCCATGCTCAACCACTTTTTAACATATTGCGTATAACCATGATAAACATTTTGAGCTGGATTCATCCCCTGCATAAATCCACGTTTCTGCATAAATTCTCCTACTGTCGCAATAAGCAGAGCATCATGAGCATGATGGTAATCATTCACTAATCGATTCTTTTTATAATCCATCAAATGACGCATATCGCTTGTTAACTCTTGTCGAATCGGGATTGCCTCAACATTCCCAAACTCACTCTTAATTAATTCAGCAACATTCTTAATAATCTGACGTGTTTCCACTAACGAACGCGCGATGAATTTCTTTTCGTCTCCTTTACTGAAGTTTGTCTTCATTAATGTATCATATTTACGTTGGCTTAATAAATTCGCTTTCTTTAATTGCAGCCAAAAGTTATGCATCTTAGCTTGGATAGCGTTATCTAAGACTTGATTAGACTTTTCACGATTTTTAATTGCTTTCACCAACACCTTGTTATCCCATGAATTATCTTTAGTCATAGCTTGTGGAATGATATGATCAACATCATAAGTATATAACTTGTCAAAGTCCAAAGATTCTCCGGTATACATATCCTTACCTAATTGCATGAAATATAAAAATTCTTTTTCTGATAAAGAATCAATATTCTTCAATGTACCTTGTACATTTTTAAAATTATCCGGATATGCCTCGATTAATTCTTTCTTATTTTGGTCATAAATTTTCTTAATCTGTTGCATCCGTGAATTAGGTTGATACGAATTCTGCGATTCACGCGCAAACTCCAAATAAATTCTTTTTGGTGAAATTCCACCGTTAGCTCGGATAATGTCTTGAATGACTGCCATACTTTGCGTAATTCCACGTTTAATAGCCGGCGATCCTGCTAAATTTTTAATTTTTTCGTCTAAATTAATTTCAATCTGTTGACTCTGATTTTCGCTTTCAACCCAATCACGGAATTGATACTTATCGTCCATATTATTAACATAAAAACTAAGATTTCGTTGTCCTTTATATAAAGCATCAAGTAAACTAAGTTTATTTTCATTAATCTCTGAGTCTATAATTGCTGGAGTGTCCAACAATTTCTTTGATAAGTTCCCCCAACCAGTAAAATGCTTCCCCGCTAACTTTTCACACTCATCATCATCTAAAAATTCTAATTTTTGCATTTGTCGTTTTAACATTTGTCGATCTTCAAACACAGTCTGTAATTCAGTAATGGTTTCTAAATTATCTACTCCTAAAATATGCATCCGTTCAAGGCCTAAAGTATTTTTAAAATAATGGAACGAGCTTAATTTATTCTTCAATTCTTTCCCTGAGAAACCAGTTAATTCGTCTCCGTTCTGCAAATAACCCTCAGCAATAAGAAAATTAGTGATTTTATTCTTTGTCGCATTCTTTAACGATACTTTCAAATTTGAATAAATCGCCTGCTTAGCTTTAACCGGCAAGGGCTTACCGTCATAACGTAAATTATTTAGTTCCTGCAAAACATTGTAGTTTTGATAAATTAAACTGGCTTTATGTAATGCTGGCTCACCTAAAAGGTACGTATCAGTCCCCGTCATACGTTTAATAAAATCAGACGCCGACTTATCAATATCAATCAGTTCCGTATAATTCCACGGTGTAATTTTCCCTGCTTTCTTTTGCGTCATCCAATGATTCGTTTGATCACCCGCTTGAGCATCAGCCAACTTCGGATCAACCAAAGGCCCTACATAATAAGGAATCCTAAAATCAACCAATTGTTCTATCTTATTGTATTCTTGATCATCACGTTCAAAAGTTTCTCGCAAGAAAGGATAATATTGGCCTTGCTTTTCAATTATTTTGCTTAATTCAAATGCATGTAATTGATGCGGAATTTCGCCATTTTGCTTGGAGCGTTGCACTGGTAATAATTGATCGAGCTCAATTAATTTTAAAAGTTTATCGGCCTCATCTTTATCTAATCGTAAAGCTTCTTGCTCTTGGTTAATTAACGTCTTCAATTTATTAAGACCAGTAGTACGTGGTGCGTCCCCTTGTCGAATTTGTTGATAAGCTTGTTCAAATTCATTTTTATTATCTTTCGTCCGTACTTGTGCTTTTAGCTTCTTAAGTTGATAAGCATGTTCCTCATAGCTTCGCACTTTAGAAACACTCACTGTCGCATCATCACCTAAAATTTGCTTTAAAATAATAGTCCCGTGTAATTTATGGATATTTAATAAAAATTCATATTGTTCTTCGTTAATCAGATTGGAAATAAGATTTAGATTTTCATCAACTGCATCATCAAAAACAAAGTTCAATTGATTTTTCGAGGCCTTATCCCAATCGGTCAACGCAAATATATCTGCCAGCGAAACCTTTCCACCTCTTAATAACTTAAACAAATTTTCAACTTGCTTCTTAGCCTGCTTATTCTTATTTTGCTCACTAAAGAGTTGCCCTGCTAATTGTCCACTCTCAGTAGGTGTTTTAGTGAAGTCTAACAAAATCGACTGAAAAGCCGCCATTGTTGCTGCTGTTTGATTAGCTGGGAACTCAAAGCCACTACCACTAGCCTCACTCAATTGCTTAAATACGCCCTCAATAGCAATACTCTGACTAGTCGCATCAAAATCTGGTGTTAAAAAATGGCCTCGATATTTTACAATATGATGAATGGCTAGATAAACTTCTCGTAAATCATGCTGTTGATCATCTTCCATCAATGTTTTACGCAAATGATAAATCGTAGGATAAGCTTGATGAAAGACCTTATCCGCTTCTATATCACCATATAAACTAGCATTCGTTCCTTGTTCATTTAATTGCGGATTTTGCTGATCAAGTGGACTAACCCATGAATACTTTAAACGTGCCAAAAAATTTTCATCAATTTCATTTAACTCTGGCCTGAAAATATCATTTAGCAAATTCATTCGCCACCGCCGCCTTGACAGGCGACGTCGGGTAGTCCGAAATCCACGTCGTTCTTCAGCCGTTTCAGCACTATTAAATAACCGCACCCCAATTAAATTTTTACCCTTTTGTCGAATCAATTGATAATTATCCATGGATATCGCTGACCACCCCACTGAACCAGTCCCAATATCTAACCCAATTGCGTATCCTTCACCTTTTTCCATTTACTTCTCCTTACTTAACCTACTAAAAATAGAACGCTTACATTTAATTTTATCAAACTTTAAAATCATTGCCAAATCTAAACAGACTCCATTTGTTTTGTATCTATGAATAATTTAATATAATTTAAAATATAAGAATATCGTTCATATACACGTATATCAAATTAGTCCAATAAAAAAGTCAATTAAACGCTACTACCACCGTTAATTGACTTATTATTAATTAAATTGTCTACTAAATAATTTTAGCTTCGAACGCCTTTGATTCAATATCCAAAAAATCAAAAGTTTCAAATTCGGCTGGAGTATAGACATAACTATCCGTTCCAAAACTAATCATTAAGTTAACCGGGTTTGCATTAATATCACCATAGTAACCCATCACAACGGGCTTATTAGTCCCAATAGCGTACCCAATTTCTAATGCCTCTCCCATATCCGGAGCATCAGCAGGATATGTTGCTACAATTAAATCAGAATTATCAATAGCTCGAATATCGGCACGATATGTCATCGTCGCCCACTCAAAATCTGGTTCAAAATCGCTATCTTCGGCGACTACCAAACCTTTATATTGATACATCAATGGGACATGAATGTGGGCCACCATCGGGTTCTTCAAAAGAGCTTCATACGTTGCCAATGTAGCTTCAATTTGTGTCTCAGTCCACCATGAATGTGCAAAATAAATTGAACGAGCTCCAGGTAATTTTTCTGGCTGAACAACCGTTTTTTCTAGTTCAAATAACTTTTCCATCACTTCATTTTCAGATAGCATGCTTAATCTCCTCTTTTAATCTAATTACCGTACTTTTAAGAATACGATTATTTTAATAATTTATCAACTTTTGTTAAAACTAAACGACACTTTAAAATTTGTTATAAAATACAATTATATAATGTTCAACTAATCCTCTCGTTGTTTCTAATTATCAAACTAATTGCTATTGCTCCTAATAAAATATCAATTTAATACATACTAATATGTTATTATTAGTTTTATTCGGGAGGAATTATATTTTGAAAAATATCATTACTTACACAATGCTTGGATTCTTATTATTAACCATGATCTTAAACCTGTTTTATGATGCTGATTGGTTATACTTGGTTATGAGTGGCGTATTCTTTTTATATGAAATTTACTTATACAAAATTGATCATAAAAATTCAAATAAATATTTTGCCATTTTATTTTTAATCTTAATGCTTATTTTTACGTTATTAAAATTTATGGGTTGGAACTAGTTATTAAAAAAGACGAATTAACTACCAAGAATTATGGGATAGTTAATTCGTCTTTTATATATTCTAAAATATTTAATCTTATGGCTTATCATTGGTCACCTATAGGTATGCCAAGAATCCAGAATCATCTTGATTCTTCATATGATTGTCAACTTCGGATTAGACCTTCTTTTCAATTTTTTCGGATATCTTTGCCACTTCCATCGGCAATCGTCACGTGCACACGATGAATTTGACCGTTTTACCATAGTAAGTCTCCTTAAGTACTTAAATGTAAATTTTCAATTCACGCAACATCTTCATCTTTGAACATGCCATGATATATTTTCCATCATTTATTTATTAGTAACATCCATATACTCTTTTAACCTTTATAATTCTATCAGATTCGCTTAACGCTCTTTTTTGCTAACAACCCTGCTATATATATAAATTAACACCTTAAATATTATAAATAAAATAATGAATAACCCTGTTAAGACTAATAAATTACTATCCTCTGCTAAAAAAATCCGCCATATGAGTGCTACTATTAGCGCAAGAACCAACGCTAAACCATTTTCCATTGTCTTTCTCCTGGTTCTACTTTTTTATTTACAATACACTTTAAAAATAAAATTAGCAAAAAGCGCACTTAAGATTTACTCCTAACTATGCTTTTTTTATATCGCCAAAAACTTACGTAGTCACCTAAGGCTTACAAAAATTAGGATAATTAAATTTTTAATTTGGATACGTGTAGAATCCTGCCTCACTTTAAGACCCCATTTTGTTAGCGTCAATCCTTTCTTTCATACTCTCAAAGACCTTTTGCAAGCCTTGTTTATCATCTTCATTATGAATAATTCCAACCGGATTCGATGAAATATTTTAAAATATCATCTAAATTACATTTTTCAAAAAGTTATGCCAAATTTTTTTGCTCAAAAAAATAACCAGTATCTTTATTTTGCATAAATTAGTACTGATTATTGCTTTTAATATTTAATTATTTAAGGTAAATCAAAATCACTTTTGATTTGCTTCTTGTTTTGCCAACATATCACGGATATCAGTTAGCACTGAAATTTCAGTCATTTCTGACTCTTCTTCCTTATCCTTTTTAATTGACAATTTATTTATCATCTTAATAATGATGAACAAAACAAAGGCTACAATCAAGAAATTAATCACATCTCCTAAAAAGGCGCCATAGTTAAACGTTAATTGATCCGATACCACAAATTTTAAATTATCCAAACTTGAAACCTGTCCTGTAAATAAGCCAATAATTGGATTAATCAAATTAACAGTTAATGACTTAACCAAGCTAGTAAAGGCACCCCCAATAATAACCCCTACTGCTAAGTCCAAGACGTTTCCACGCATAATAAACTCTTTGAATTCAGAAACAATTTTCATAATATATACCTCACCAATTAATCTATCTAAAACATCTATCAATTATAACATTATATATACTGTCTTTGTAGCATCCACTAATATTTTAAAAAAGAAGAATATATATAAACAATTTATTTTAGAAAAATATGTCCATGTCCAATACCAGATAATCTTATATACTTTACCAAATCTTCTTACTACGATGTAATACCTTATTTAACAATGTAGATTTAGCACTACTCATATTGTTTAGTTTTATTATGTCGTATCGACATATACACTTCATTAAGAACGTTACAATAAATTTCCAAAATATGTGTGTCCTCATAAAAATTTTTCTGCATTCATGATCTTAAACAAATTACTTTCTCTATACCGTTTTTTTAATCAGCCCTGCAAATTACTAGGATAAATAAAGATAGATTAAGTACGGTCATAAATATACCAGTTAATTTACTTTGAACCCAACTAACAAGACTCCAAAAACAAGGCAAATTACAAGTAGTACATACGTACAGATACATTGAAATAACATTGGCGTATGATGCACACACTATTATTGCACTAAATAATAATGCGCCAATTAAAAATTCATTAACTATCTCCCCCCACCTTTCAGAATTTATCCAACCAATCTTTACAAAAAGCAAATCAGCACATCGTCCTTTTGTATATTCAAATACTAAAACTAAATCATCTATCCGTGAAATTGAAATGCCCGATAAATTTTTTACACAATTAAATAGATATATCGAAGAGTGTTCACCGCTAGATGAACATATTTTTGGAGAAACAACAGACACAAAAATAATTAATAAAAAACTACAAGCGTTATTAGAATCAATCGGTTCATCTAAAATTATTTCTCCCCACGGCCTCAGACATACGCACGCTTCTGTTTTAATCAACCACGGTGTCGATATTCAATATGTATCTGAGCGACTAGGACATTCAAATGTATCAATAACACAAACTGTATATACTCATCTGTTAGATACAAAAAGAGGTCTAGAAGCAGATAAAACATTAGATATATTGCGATAAAAATACTGGGTGCCCAAATAAAATAATTTTTTTAAAAGGTGCCCAAATTATTTAAAAAAGGTGCCCAAAATTAACTACAAATCACAGACAATCAAAACCTTTTCAGCAAACAAAAAATCCTGACATACCAACGGATTTGCTGGCATATCAGGATTTAAAGTAAAAATATGATTACTTAAGACCATATTTTTTGTTGAACTTATCAACGGCTCCGTCGGCTTGTGTAAACTTAGCCTTCCCAGTGTAGAATGGGTGTGAGTCTGATGAAGTTTCGATACGAACCATTGGGTAAGTCTCGCCTTCAAATTCAACAGTAGCGTCAGTCTTAACAGTTGAGCCTGCCAAGAACTTTGCGCCAGTAGTGGTATCAACGAATACAACATCACGGTATTCTGGGTGAATTCCTGCTTGCATAATAGTCTCCTTATAGCCCTGATCAAAACTTGGTCGACCAGAGTCAGTTTTATTAACTAAACTAGTATAACATATCCAATTTTAGAATACAGTACCCCATCACGAATTATTTGCAAAAAATACCTAAAAGGCACTATTTTTCAAAATAACGCAAGGGCTTACTATACATCAAATTATTTTTTACCTTCGTCATCACCCGTTTTCAAAACGGCCATAAAGGCTTCCTGCGGTACATCAACTGTCCCGACTGACTTCATGCGTGCTTTTCCACGCTTTTGCTTGTCCAACAGCTTAGCACGCCGATCTGGATCACCAGTATGAATCTTTGAGGTAACGTCTTTCCGATAAGCTTTAATCGTTGACCGCGCAATAATCTTGGAACCAATTGCTGCTTGCACAGGAATTTCAAAATTACGCCGTGGAATTAAGTCTTTCAACTTAGCCGTAATTAAACGTCCCCGCTCTTGTGCAAAGTCTCGATGCACAATAAAGCTCAAGGCATCAACCTTATCTCCATTTAATAGAATATCGATTTTAACCAAATCTGAGGGCCGATAACCTGATATTTCATAATCCAATGAAGCATAACCCCGCGTAGTTGACTTCAAGGTATCAAAAAATTCAAAAATAATTTCTGACAACGGTAGATAATATTTCACATTCACCCGATTAGCATCAAGATAATCCATCGTATCGAATTCCCCACGTTTACGCTGCGCCAACTCCATCACCGCCCCAACATAATCATTTGGCACCATGATTTGCGCATACACAAAGGGTTCTTCAATATGCTCAATCTCACCTACTTCTGGCAATTCGGATGGATTAGCCACATCTACCATCGTCCCGTCCTTCAAAAAGGCATGGTACGTCACAGAAGGTGCCGTGGTAATCAAATCTAAATCAAATTCGCGTTCTAGGCGTTCTTGAATCACATCCATGTGCAACATCCCTAAGAAACCTGTCCGGAAACCAAATCCCAAAGCTTGCGAAGTCTCAGGCTCAAATTCCAAAGAAGCATCATTCAACTGTAACTTTTCCAAGGCTTCGCGCAGATAATTATATTTGGCATTATCAGACGGATACAATCCCGAATAGACCATCGGCGTCATCGGCTGATAACCGGCTAGCGGTTCATCTGCCCCGTTTTGAATCGTCGTAATTGTATCACCCGGACGCGCATCGCGAATATTTTTAATTGAAGCGGCAACATACCCAATGTCCCCTGCCATCAAATATTCGCGTTTAATCGGATGCGGAGAATTAACACCAACTTCTGTCACCTCATATTCAGCACCAGAATTCATAAACTTGATTTTATCACCCGGCTTAAGTATTCCGTCTTTAACCCGAATCGTTAAAATGACTCCCTTGTAAGCATCATAGGCCGAATCAAAAATTAAAGCCTTCAACGGCCCTTCCAAATCACCCTCTGGAGCTGGTAGTTTCGTCACAATTTGTTCCAATAGCTCTGGAATCCCAATCCCTTTTTTGGCCGAAGCTAAAACGGCATCTGAAGCATCTAACCCAATTACATCTTCAATCTCCGCACGAACCTTTTCTGGCTCAGCTGCAGGCAAATCAATTTTATTAATTAAAGGCAAAATTTCCAAATCATTATCTAAGGCCAAATAAACATTCGCTAAAGTTTGAGCCTCTACCCCTTGGGCAGCATCAACGACTAAGATGGCCCCATCCGCAGCAGCTAATGAGCGTGACACTTCGTATGAAAAGTCCACATGCCCCGGTGTATCAACTAAGTGAAAAATATAAGTTTCACCATCATTGGCCACATAATGCACTTCAACGGCATTCATCTTAATCGTAATTCCACGTTCTCGTTCCAAATCCATCGTATCTAACAGTTGAGCTTGCATATCTCGTGAAGCCACCGTGTGGGTTGCTTCTAAGATACGATCGGAAATGGTTGATTTTCCATGATCAATATGGGCCACAATGCTAAAATTTCGAATATGTTTTTGGCGCTCTTCTAATTCTTTTAAATCCATTTAAATGCGCTCACTTTCGTTTAATTGTCTCTTCTATTATACAAGATAATTGAACTTCATGCACCGCAGATTATCAGCGAAACTTCCCAAATGCGGATAAACAAAAAGCCCGCATCACAAATGGATACGAGCTTTTGGTCTACTAATATTAAAATTAACCGCGACGGGCTTCCTTAATACGAGCAGCCTTACCGTGCAAAGCACGCAAGTAGTACAACTTAGCACGACGAACGCGACCATGACGAACTACTTCGATTTTATCAACACGTGGTGAGTGAACAGGATAAGTCCGTTCCACACCAACCCCGCTTGACATCTTACGAACAGTATAAGTAGCTTGAATTCCGCTACCTTTCCGCTTGATAACCACACCTTCGAACAATTGGATACGCTCACGTGAACCTTCGACGATTCGAGCATAAACCTTAATTGTATCACCGGCACGGAAATCAGGAATATCTGACCGCAATTGTGATTCAGTTAACTTTTCTAACAATGCATTTTGACGCATAACAAATCTCCTAATCGACATTCTTACATCATCCGACCAGCGGAATATCGTTGATATGGCATTCACAGCCAATAACTAATATAACAAAAAACCACCTATAATACAAGTGATTTTATCTCAAGTAATCTTATTTGTGGGCTTTAACGAATTGATCAAATTGTCCAGCTGTGGTAGCTAAGAAATTCAAGGTAGCTTTATTCGTGATGTGTCCATTCTCATCACTCAATGCTGGCGTTCCCCCGATATATAGTTCAGGTTGAGTCATCATTGTCATATTCAAAAATTCTAAGCTTTGTCGCAAAGTATGATTAGCCATAATTCCACCGATTCCACCAATTGATTGTGAAGCTGGTAAAACAGGCTTGCCATCCCAAACATTCTCACCATATGGACGTGATGCGATATCTAAGGCGTTCTTTAAAGCAGCCGGAATACTCCGGTTATGCTCTGGCGTAACGATAATAAATGCATCTTGTTGAGCCACTAACTGCCGGAACTCAGTATAAACAACTGGTGTATCGGCATCATCATAATCTTGATTGTATAAAGGCAAATTATCAATGCGTAATTGTGTCACTTCAGCATCTGCGGGTAGCCCCTTAACTAATGCTTCAGCCACTCCGGCACTATACGAACCCTTACGTAATGAACCAACTAATATTCCATACTTTGTCATATTAAAAAATCTCCTATTACCCTTAGTCTGTAAAACAACTTACTTTTAATAAGTTTATAATTCAAATATTACACTGGATTTTTAGCTTTGTAAAGCTGGATTTTCATGAATTAATTTTGATCATGCTCAGGGCGATAAACGGCTCGGTTATCTAATGCCCAATTCCGTGCCGCAAAATCACCCGGTTCAGTTTGGCTAAGCACTTGATCAAAACTTTGCATATTAGCATCTAGCTCGTCCAACTGATGTAAAACATTTGCTTCACGGACTAGTGGTTGAACCGGTGACCCATATTCTAATTGCCCATGATGCGCTAAAACAACATGGCGTAATAAAATTAAATCTTCATCGAACAAATCAAGTTTTAACTCTTGAGCTGCCAAAACAATTTGTTCATCCATCAAAACAATATGCCCAATCAAATTTCCAGCTCGGGTATATTTTGTCGCGACTGGTCCAGATAGCTCAATTACTTTACCTAAATCATGTAATAACGCTCCTGCCAACAAAAGACTTCGATCAATTGCCGGATATAGATTCGCCACTTGATCGGCCAACCGTGCTATTGAAACCGTATGGTAACCTAATCCGCCAGCAAAGGCATGGTGATTAGTTTTAGCCGCTGGATAACGATAAAACTCATCATGATATTTTGCTAATAAATACCGGACAATGCGTTGCCATTTAGGATTTAAAATTTTTAAAATTAACCGATTAACCTCAGTTTCCATTTCATCGGCTTTCATCGGACCATGCGGCATAAAATCATTTGGATTTTGCGGTTCATCAATCCGGGTTGGCCGAATTTCAAAAATTTTTAACTGAGGCTTATCCCGATATGTCTGCCGCACTCCGCTTACTGCAACCACCATCCCCGCCTGAAAAGCGCGGGCATCTTGTTCATTAATCTCCCACTTCATACCGGCTAATTCCATCGAACTGTCTTCTAAAATCACCGCCAAATATAACTTTCCCGCATTAGTTTTACGTAATTCAACTTGTTTTAAAACAGCGTACGTTTGAACATTTTCATCATTTTTATAATCACTCAATTTTCGTACTTGCATCATCTTGCTCCTCAATTCTTCTTAATTTAAATCTAAAGCTGGTTTCAGCGTCAAGTTATCATGCGCTGTAAAATATAAAATTTGATACCCCGCCGTCGCAAATTCAGTTAAAATTTCAAACAAAATTTGACGTCGTGGTTCATCAAAGTCAACAAACGCATCATCAATCAAGAGAGGTCCAATCCACTGCGCTTTTAATTGCCATGCATATGCTAAACGCAAAGTGACATAAATTAATTCTGCCGTCCCTCGCGAGACTTCATCCAACTTCCAAAAGTGTTCTGACTGATCCTTTAACTTTAATTGTCCTTGTTGATCCACAATTTGAATGTATTTCTGTTGGGTCAAACGTTGCAGATAGTCACTCGCTGTTTTTAACAAATGCGGTAACTGCACCTGCGTTAAGTGCGCGACGGTCTGTTGAATCCAATTCGCACTCAGTTGCTCTACAAAATATTTTTGAAATTCATTTTGTAATAAACTACGCTGCGTGGCAATTTTTTGATTTAACGTCTCTAAATTAGTATCAGTTTCAAAAGCTGTTAGCTCATAATTTACACGAGCTAATTCCGCTTGCAATTGTTGTGCTTGCTTATCCGGCGCCTCGATTTTACCAACTTTTTGTTCCGCAGCTGTATCAGTATCCGATGAATGTATGGCTGAAAACTGTGCTAGCGCCAGCTGGTCGACATCCCCTAATTGTTGCTCCAATGCTTCCAGCTGTACTTGTAATGCTCGTGTATGTTGATCAACCAGTTTACGTTTTTGATAAGCTGCCACATCGTCTAAACCTAATTGGTGCAGCTGTCTTTGCAAAAGTGCCTGATATTCCTGCCGTTGTGCTTGCGTCGTTTGCTGAACTTGCAGCTGCAACTGCCACTTAGCATAAGTCTTTTGCAACTGCGCCACATCAGCCTGTGGTTGCTGACTTAAATTACGTAATTCCATCAATGTCTTTTGCTGACGGAAAATAAGCTGTTCTTCTTCTCTCTTTAATTGCTGCAACTGTTGTTGCCATAGGGCTTGTTGTTGAGCATCAGGTTGCGCCAACTCGATGGTTGCTGCATCCCAATTTTCATAACCTGACAAACTTATTTTTTGATCAGCTATTGTCCTATACTTCCAATAATACCATCCCAAATACAAACCGGCACTTACCATTAACCCCCCGCCTAAAAGTGACCACTGATCAGCCAAAATCAAAAGCAGTCCCAACAGGCCTATCAAGCCAAAACCTTTTTGTATATTGGTCTCACCTGATGCTGTACCATGCTGATCCCCTGATTGATAGGCATGCAGACTTTTTAACTGCGCAACGGTCAATGGTGCTGGTAAAGCATCTGGTTGCCATTTTTCATGCAATTGATGCAACATCGCTTCCAATTGTCGGATATTTTCATGTACCGTCTGCCCCCGTTGCTGAATTTGGCGCAATGTTTGCATTGCCTGTTGAAATTGCTTAAATTCTTCCGGTCGCCCGTCTGATGATTCAGCTAATAACTGTAATTTTTGCAGCGTCGTTTCAACGTCTGCTTGCTGCTTAGCGTCCAACAAGTCCGGATTCGCTTGAATTTCTTTTTTCAGACGCTGAATCTTTTCCCACAGCGGCATTTGTAATGTCAACTGATTTTGTTCCTGTAAATCTACCTGTTCTTGCACTTGACTTTGGTGTAAATTAACTAAATCCGCACGAAGTTGAACCTGCCGTTGCTGTAATCGCTTCACATCGGGCACCTTTTGCATTAGCTGATTCCATTGTTGCTGCAATACTCGCAATTGACGTAAAGCCTGATTCAATGGTCGTTTAGCCGTTTTGGTTTTCCCCAATTGTTGGCTTGCCTGCCGTTGCAGTTGTTTCGCGGCTTTCAACCACTCATCCGTTCCGGGATAACCGACGCTACGTAAAACTTCATTTAATTCCGCTGTGTCTAATGTATAAATTTTCAATAAATCATCTTGATTAAAACTATAAATTGCCTGATACAACTGTTGGTTAAGCGGCTGTAGCAAAGTTTTCAATTGTTTTTCTGCATCTACGGCTTGTTCACCAGTTGTCAAATTTTCGACCGATAATTGACTCGCCTTATTAACACACCGTCGTGCTACTCGATATAGTTGATTATCAAATTCCAATATCAAAGCCCCGCCATCGTTTAAGTCATTCCCTTGTGTATCCCGCGCTTTCGGGAAGCCAAACAAAACTCCACTGATAAATCGATGCAAAGTCGTCTTACCCGTCTCATTCAACCCATAAATAACTTGTAAGCCCGCTTGTAAATTAAATATTTCATTTTGAAAACATCCAAAATATTGAATTTCAATTCGCTTAATCTGCATGCCACTGCCCCCGTTGGATTGCTTGGATGACCTCGTCCATCGCTCGCCCAATGTCTTGTTGCGTTTGCGATTTTTGAAAATAATCATACAATTCTAAATCATCAACCAACTTTAAGCCCAAATCTTCCAAATGCGCGGTCGTCACTAACCCCTGCTTTTGTGCTTGCCAATTTTCTGTGCCTAATTCCATTAGTTGACTTCCTTGCCCCGCTATTCGTACTTCAACTCGATGAATCCAAAAATTATCCGTCGCCTGAGCTCGTTCGCTTAATTGATTCATAAATGCCACCGATTGCAACCCTGCCGCCAACTTATGCGGTACCTGCTCCACATCAATTTCCACCAATTGAAATTTATTTTGTCGTTGAATTTGGTGTCGGATTCGGTCAATCACTTCCGACCAGTTCATCTGCTCGGTCAATTGTACATGCACCTGCGTCCAAATTACCGGCGCACACGCTTGAAATTCAGGAATCAGTTGCCCCTGTTGATTGCTTTGTACCAAATAAAAACCTTTTAGCCCTATTTCTGTCCGATTGAGGCCTTGCAAATTTCCAGAGTATCCAATAAAAGGCTCAGCTTGCAGGGTTTGCCGTACATGAATGTGCCCCAAAGCCCAATATTGATAATGTTTACGATTTAAATCAGCTAAAGTGAATTGCGCATAATCTCCATGGTCTTGCGCACCATGATACATTCCAATATGAAAGTCCTCATCAGCTTGACGAACTGGGAAGGCTGCAACCAGACTTTTTTTCAGATGCCGTTTTGGATAACTAAAGCCCGAAACAGCCACGTTTTCCCCATTTTGCATTACCAAACGTACTGTCTGCACTTGATTGGTCAATACTGTCACATTCTTTGGGAAATGCAGCGGTCCATCCATCGTATCTGTATAATCATGATTTCCAAAACCAAGGACGACTGGAATATGCGCTGCCGATAACCGCTCCATTTGTTGCTGAAAAAGCCACTGGACGTGCGGATTAGGCATATGCGTATCGTAAATATCTCCTGGAAACAAAACTACATCCACTTGCGCGCGGATGGCAGTGTCAATTAAGCTCTCCAAAGCCCACATCGATGCGGACTGGACATGTTCTAAGACCCACTCAGGGAGCTGGGGTAAATCCAAAAAAGCATTTCCTAAATGTAAATCACCTGCATGAATGAATTTCATTTTTAACCTCCATTCGGTTTGCGCCAAATATATTCATAATCCTCGCCAGACTGAATCAACCCTTTCCTTTTACTATCAGAAATTTAACATCTCTTTAATATGTACTTAAAAAGAGGGCATTGATCATCAACATGATCTCCTCCCCCTTTCTTTAAAATGCTTATACTCCACAGTTTAATTGAAATTATTCATATAAATCTGCGATCGGCTTAGTAATAATACTATTAATATCTTGCAAAAGATTATTCATCGCCCCTTCAGCCTGCATTAAGGTCTGCAATACTTCTGACTTATCCATATCAGCCGCAACTTCTTGCCAAGTCTTAATTTGATCTTGCGTAGGTTCTTGACCAGCTTGAACCGCTGCTTGAATCGCTTGTTGTTCTGATTGAAAACGCTTGAAGACTGATTCAGCATCAGCATCAGCATGTACGGCTACCAAAGCATCCTTTAAAGCTAAATATTGCTCCGTTTGTGCTAAATCCTTAGCAGTTGCATTCACATTATCATAAATATTAATCATTTCATGGCTCCTCTAAAATCCAATAGCTCCACGGACCCCATTCCAAACAGCTTGGGCGCCCTTAACAATAGTTTGACCAGCTGAACGTAATCCGCCAGCTACCCCATTAATATTATCAGAAATTGAGCTATTTGTACTACTTGAATTCCAACTTTCGGCACTATTTCGTTCGCGAATACTCTTCACTGTAAAGGCCGTTTGATTTGTATTTGGAATAATCTGCTCCAACGAAGTTTTCATCAACGGTGCCGCCGTTGACGCCAAGCTTGACGGAATAATCTCACCGTTATCATTTCCAGTCCACGTTACGTTCACAATATCTGGCGTATATGCAATCGCCCAAGAATCAGTAGCTGCATTGGGATTGTCTTCATTGGCGGTAAATTCAGTAGTTCCCGTCTTCCCAGCAACTGTATAACCGCTCGGATCCGCTGGGACTCCTGTTCCATTAGTATAAACGCCAAGCATCATACTCGTCATTTCATTCGCCACTTTCGCTGACCATAACCGTGTTTGCTTAGTTTTAACCGTATCAACCACGGTTCGACCACTCGCATCCACAATTTTTGTAATAAAATGGGCATCTGACATCTTACCTTCATTAGCAAAACTAGTGTAAGCTTGCGCCATCTGCATAGGAGAAACTCCCTTGCTCAAGCCCCCAATTGTCATTGCGTAGTTCTTATCATCCTTCGTTAATGGCAAGCCAGCTTTCAACCCGGCTTGATAAGAAGTATCAATCCCCAGCTTTTCACTAATCCAAACTGCTGGAATATTATATGAACGTTCCAAAGCAACATACATTGGTATGTCCTCAGTTGTCACATCCCCCGCATTATTAGGGGCATACTTATTCGTTCCAAAGGTCATCGCATGATTAGGCAGCATCGAATCATACGCATAACCATGACTCAACGCCGGTGCATAGTCGACAATCGGCTTGATTGTTGACCCCGGTTGACGCTTCATTTGCGTAGCTCGATTAAAGCCTCGGAATTGATGTTCACCACGACCACCAACCACTGCGCGCACCCCACCTGTCTTGGCATCCAAAACAATTGAAGCTGCTTGTGAACTGGGGCCAATTGGGTTCAAATAGCTATTTTGGTAATCATTTTGTAGATTAGTTTGGTCTGTCTGATTCATTGAAGTGTAAATCTTATAACCATTTTGCATTACATCTTGCTCTTTTAAATGATACTTACTAATAGCTTCATCAATCACCGAGTCAAAATAATATGGGTATTCGTAACTTGAGCTTGTCATATTATGATAGGTTGCCCCAATTGGCGTGGCCGCCCACTGGTCCGCAGCGTTTTGCGTCAACTTTTTATTGGCTACCATATTCAAAAGAACCTGATCACGACGATTTTTAGCCGCTTCCGGATTTTGCAAAGGATCAAATCCATTGGGTGATTGCAACATTCCAGCTAGCATTGCTCCTTGCTGTTGATTTAAATCAATGGCATCAACCCCAAAATACTTTTGGGCCGCGTCTTGAACTCCCCAAATTCCTTCACCAAAATAAGCATTATTCAAATACATTGATAAGATATCATGTTTACTATATTCATTTTCAACTTGAACAGACAAAAATAGTTCCCGAATCTTACGCGTTAATGTTTGATTCTGAGTTAAAAAGGCATTCTTAACCAACTGTTGCGTCAAGGTTGAACCCCCTGAGAGCGCATTTGTACTCGTAAACGTTAATTTATGCCAAATAATCGTCAAGCCCGCGCGCACAATTCCGGTAATAGAAAAACCATATTCATGATAGAAATTACGGTCCTCCGTCGAAATCACCGCGTCAACAACTGTCGGCGAAATTTGCTTGTATGAAACATAGGTCCCTTTTTCACCCGCGATTGACCCAGCTTTATTACCACTGACATCGTAAATTTCCGTCGTACTTTTTAAACGCGCCTTTAAATTAGAAACATCCGTTGTTTTAGCTTCAAACGTTCCCAGCGCACTAATAACCAAGGCTAACGTTAAAATAACTACAATAATCCAACGAGTAATTTGGAAACGATGCCAAATGGGACCTAATGTCCTTCGCCATCTAGCTTGCAGCTTATGGTACCATTCTTGACATTTTGCATGTACACCACGCATTATTTCTAAAAATTTTTTTAATATATCCATAAATTATAACCAACTTGTTAACCGTTCCTCTAGTTCTTGTGCAGCAGTCTCGGAATGACACAAAACATGAATTGTATCATGTCCTGCGATTGTCGATACCACTTCTGGAAGTTGACCTGCATCAATCAAGGCTGCTAAACGATTGCCACTTCCCGGTGTTGTTTGAATCGAAATCATAAATGCAACCCGCGTGATTTCACTCAACATATATTGGACACCGTTTACTAACCCATCCGAAGCTGTGTCTGTGCCTTCGCGCATGACCTGGTAACGATTACGACCATCTTTATCAGCTCGCCGCACAATCCGTAATTCTTTAATATCGCGAGAAATCGTCGCTTGGGTTACTTCATAACCTGCTTCTTGAATTTTACGCACCAATTCTTCTTGTGAATCTACTACTTCTTGCGTCAGAATATCCAAAATTAAATTTTGTCGATCACGTTTTTTTAAAATCATGCGAATCCCCTTTACGTTCTCATTTATTCTATCTAAACGTACACCAATCATCAATTTTAAATATACCACAAAATTATTACAATGGCGGTTTTTATCCTTTTATTTTACCATTTCTGCCATTAATAAGTAGAAAATCATCCTATATAAAAACCGCAACTTAGTTCACAAGATCTAAGTCACAGTTTTTCATCATTCATTTTTTAATCAATTAAGCCCGTTTTGGTAACACAATTTTTTGATATAAACCTACCGTGATGAAATAATACATCACATATAAAATTGCAAAAATACCAAATGGAATCCATAAATCAGCATATGGGTTATCTAATAATGGCCTAAACATCTGCAAACCAAAAATTACATGTACTGCACCAACTATGGCTGGGATAACGAACAACCATCCGATTTCGCGCCAAATTGCGCGTTGCATATCTAGACGAGTTGCACCAACCTTCATTAACATCGTATAACGTTTTCGGTCCGCCTGCGCCCCACTTAAGACTTTAAACATTAACGTGCTGGCCATCATTGCCAAAAATGCTATTCCTAAAAAGAAGCCCATAAATTCAAAGCCGTTCGCAGCCGATTGGATTTGTTGTTGCTCCGCATAACGACTCAAATAATCCTGCCGTTCAACATGATGCCGTTGCATTTCAATTCGATCTAATTCACCCCATAAATGATGATAATCATGGAAACGGTCGGTTTTAACCGTCATTAAGCGCTGCGTTCCGCCCGCCAATTGATTAAATTCCTTTTGATCAGCCACCTTAATTTCCGGGGTAATTTTCAATTGATAAACTGGATAAATACCATATAACGTTTGTTGCCAAGCAGCCGATAAAATCGGCCGGTTTAAATCTTGATTTGATAATTTCTGTCCTTTTTCTAAATGCTTATCAACTGGCTTATGTTGCTGCAAATCATCCTTTAAAAAATAAACTTGTTCGCCTTGAACTTTATAACGATAATCAACTAATTGCTTAGACCCCTTAACTTGATCTAACATTTTCATTTCTTGACGATTAGGCTGATTCAAAATTGTATCATAATAATTATACTTATCATTGACCTTTTGCACCTGATGCGCAAAACCAAACCCAAAGGTAATACTTCCTAATGCCAAAGCCAATAAAATAGTCACTACGCTCAACATTTTGGCATATTGGCCCATCCGAAATTCAATTTGTCCAAACGTAAAAGTATGCAAGCCATGACTAATCGTTCCTGGACGTAATCTGAACCATTGGATTAACTGGGGCACAGCTGCCAAATAAACTAAATATGTCCCAACTGGAACTGTGATTAAAGCAAGAATTAAATCAAAAATAACTGATTTATCCCCGCCTCCAACACGATAAATTCCCCAATAGCCAAGGCCTAATAAAATCAAAGCAACTACTAACAAACCAATGCGCTTCAAGCCTGACAAACGTACTGTTTGCGCTTGTTGATCTGCACGCAACAAATTAATTATGCGTTTTTTACTTAAAATACCAGCATTAAAAATAGCCGCAATCACAAACAAGATAAAAAACAAAACTAATGTCACTAATAAAGCCTTACCGCTCCAAACCGTAAACTTAGTATGATGGATAGCCAATACTTTCATTATTAACTGACTAACGCCAGCGGTTAAGCCCAGTCCTAATCCAATTCCAATGACCCATGCAATCAAGCCCAACCACAAAGTCTCTCCTGCCATAATTTGGGCAATTTTATTTTTGCGGGCCCCTAACATCATATACATTCCATATTCACGCTGTCGTAAAGACAACAAAAATGAATTAGCATACGTAATATAGATGATCGTAATTAAACTTAATAAGACTGAACCAATTCTAAAGATCACTGGTAAAGTTGCTGCCGCAGATGTGCTATGAATGAATGCTTGATTCGTAGCAATCGATTCAAACATATAGAAAATAGCGACTACGAACGCAAGTCCTGAAAATAATACTAGGTAATCTTGACGGCGCTCCTTAAAGCCCGCTAATGATAATTTGAATAACATCTCTTTGCTCCTTGCTTAATTTTCTTGAGCGACCGTACGTAAGGCTTCTTGATAAAAGTCCTGGTTAGTCTCATTTTGGGCTTTAATCAATTCTTGATGTACTTGACCATCTTTAATAAATAAAATCCGGTCAGCATAACTAGCACTCATAGCATCATGCGTCACCATTAAAATCGAAACTCCTTGTTGTTGATTCATAGCCTGCATCGTCTCCAACAAATCTACAGCATTCTTAGAATCCAAGGCTCCCGTTGGCTCATCCCCCAAAATCAAAGCTGGTTCATGGATCAAAGCACGTGCCGAAGCTGTGCGCTGTTTTTGTCCCCCTGATAATTGATTCGGATATTTCTGCAATAGATCTTCAATATTTAATAACTTAGCCACGCGTTTTACTGCCACTCGGATATCCTTAGACCGTACTCTTTGGAGCGAAAGCGGCAATGCAATATTTTCATAAACCGTCAAACTATCTAATAAGTTAAATTCTTGGAAAATAAAACCAATCTTGCGGGCCCTAAAATCAGCTAATGCTTTTCCTTTTAAGCCAGTTAACGTTTCACCATCAATTAAAATTTCACCCGAAGTTGGAACATCTAAAGTCGATATATTATTCAACAAAGTCGATTTACCAGAACCAGAGGCGCCCATGATTGCCACAAATTCCCCCTTAGCGACAGATAAGTTTAAGTTCTCTAATGCGACAAATTTTTGTTCTGACCCTTTACCATATACTTTAGTCAGATTTTTTACATCTAAAATATTCATTACTATACTCCCTTTAATATTGATTAAAAAATAACATATACGCCGTATAACAACTTTCATATAGTATATTATATTCGAAACAATATTATGTCAAGTATTTTATAACATATCTTTGATTAATTTATACTCGATCTCTCTTGAATCCATTCATCATGCAATTTCACATAATAAAAAAAGCTGCGTTTTCTTTTGCAGCTATGTTAATCGGTTCTTCGTTTAAGTTCTCAATAGAAACGTTATCTTCAAAAGAAAGCTTCAATTCTACGTTTTTCTCAAAAGAAAAAAGCTGCAATTGAATAATAATTACAGCGATTTAACAAAAATTAATTAATGAGCGTACATAGCTATTATTTGTTTCAGCTATCTTAATTCTCATCACCTTACGCCTATCTTGACCTATTGATAAATTGGATTCTATTCTGTAATTATCATCACTCGTTAAGCGGTTATCAATATAGTTACTCGTCGATAAATAAGAAAGATATCTCTTTCATCACGTTAGACACAATAATAACCCGTCTGTCGCTACACATTATAACGAATATAGATTTTTTTAAACACCATAATGGGCATCATTCATACGTTTTTACATAAAGATAACGCAAACCTCTACCAAAACATGCATATATTTCACCAAGTTATTTAAATGAGTTATAACCTAAATGCCAATGGCTAACCATGACTAAATCAGATTAAATATCGCGATAAAACCACAAGTTAGCATTCCACAAAAAAGGACCCCAATTAAAAATTGAGGTCCTTTTTAATTATTATTTGTTAAGCAAAGCAGCCAAACGTGACTTATCACGTGAAGCCTTGTTCTTTGCAATCAAGCCCTTTGAAACGGCCCGATCCAAAGCTGATGATGCATTCACATACAATTCTTCCAAATTGTCTGCTCCAGCTTCTACAGCTTTACGGAACTTCTTAACTTCAGTCCGGTATGCTGAATTTTGGGCAATGTTGTGCTCGCGTTGTACTTTGTTCAAACGAGCACGCTTAATTGATCCTTCGATAATTGGCATGTCAATTCTCCTTTGATGAATTATGTCTTACAATCATTTACATCGAAAACTAAAGATTAACGACGCAAACCAAGCTTAGAAATCAAATCACGGTAACGTGAAACGTCAGTATTACGCAAGTAACGTAACAAGTTACGACGACGACCGATCTTCTTCATCAATCCACGTTGTGAGTGGAAATCATGCTTGTGTTCAGACATGTGCTCGTTCAATGAGTTAATATCAGCAGTTAAAACTGCGACTTGTACTTCAACTGAACCAGTATCACCTTCGTGACGTGCGAACTCCTTCATGATTTCTGTTTTCTTTTCTGCAGAAATTGCCATTGGAATATCCACCTTTCATAAATAAAATGTCGCCTAATGCCGAGTAATCCGACGGTGACCCGTGAAGACACAGCATTAGGTCCATGCATCAATTGCACTTACCTATACTACCTGATTTAGTACTAACTTTCAAGCTTTTCTTTTAAACCATCAGGATTAATGGCCTCTTACTTCAAATTAACAACCCACCCAACTAGTAAAATAAGGCCTTTAACGCCGTGGTTTTAAAGCGTACTGATACTCTAAAATAAATAATTCAAATAATAAATTAGGGTCCCGCCTAGTGGTTTTTAATTGTTGTTCCATCTTAACCAGACCCAAAAAAGCTTTAGCCAACTGTCCATAACTAAAACGACGCACTGTCTGACGGGCCAATTTTACTCGGTATGGGTGAACCTTGAGTGCCGTTGCAGTTCCTTTTTCACTGGTCTTAGCCGCCTTCACTTGCAACAACAACCGAAATTGACTAGTTAAGGCTCCCTGCACGCGTAGGGGCTCTTCCCCATTCAATAGCAACTGGTGATAAAGTTCCAATGCCGCCTTAAAATTTAATCTCAAAACATCATCGATTAAATCAAATACATTATCCGTTAAATTCTTGATAACTACTTGTGCTACATCTGCCGCAGTAATCTGCTGGGCTGGCAAAACATATAATACCAATTTATCAATTTCACTCATCATGGTACTTAAATTAGCCCCAGTTAAGCGAATCAAAGTCTCCATCCCCTCCGCATCAATTTCCATATGCTGCTCTGACAATTTAGTTTGCACAAAGCTTTGTAAATCACGTTCCGTTAAATTACCAAAAGCTACGTGCTCACTTTGCTCTTGCATCATTTTCGTCAATTTCTTTCTTCGGTCAAGCTTTTCATACGGTGCCATAATCACCAACACTGTTTGTGGTTCAGGCTGGTTTAAGTAATCAATCAATTCCTCAGGATGTTGTTCTAATTTGCTCTTAACGCGCTCACCCGTTAAAAAATATGCATTTTCAATTATTACCACGCGGCGCTCACCAAAAAATGGAATGGAGCGAGCATCATCTAAAGCAACCGCCAAAGCTTGCTCTTGCATGTCATAGCGAGCCAAATTCATTGCCCGCTGATCCTCTGGCACTAATTGAATAAATAGTTGCTCAGCTTGTTGTAACAAGTACGCATCTGTCCCTTGCATTAAATACACAGGAGCAATCTTTTGCTGCACAATTTCCTCTTGTAATTGCTGAAATTTAACTGTCATTTAAAAAGCTCCTCCACCACGTCCAATTCAAAAACCAAGTATACTCAATCATACCATGAACCTGTGTGTTCCAAACAGGAATTTGCGCTTGTTGCAGATTCATTAAAGTTTCTAAACTCGGATGTTGATACCGATTATTCACTCCCGCCGATATAATCCCCACTTTAGGCCTTAAAATTTGCAACCATTCCTGTGCGGTACTGGTTTTAGAACCATGGTGTCCCAACTTAAGTAAGCTGTGCTCAGGTAATTTAAACCGTTGTAAAATCGCATGCTCGCCTGTCCGATCTAAATCACCCGTTAAAATTAAATTTTCCGGTCCACAGGGGATTAACAAAGCAAGGGAATCCTCATTACGTCCTCGGCCTGGCTGATATGGGTGCAATAACGTTGCTCCGTTTGCCATAGCTTGGGGTACTATAGCCAGTTGCACCGGAATCTGTAAGGGAGCAATCATCTTATTAAAGGCCGGTGTCTGTTCCATCCCTGCCGGAATAATAATTTGTTCGATTTTGATTAGGCGACTCAAAGCCGGTAAATTTCCAATATGGTCAAAGTCTTGATGCGTTAACACCAAATAATCGATTTTAGCCACACCCAACGCACTCAAATTACTAGCTAATTCTTGAGCCTGATAATTGATCTGCAGTTGTTTTTTCGGTCGTCCCCACTGCATTTTACCGCCGACATCAACTAATGTCACCGCTTGACCAAAGGGTGGACGAATCAAAGTTGCATCCCCTTGACCAACATCAAAGAAGACGACCTTCCCATAAACCGGGTACGCCGAAAATCCCCACCAGATGACAATTAAGATTCCTAAAACCCAACCCAATATTTTATGCTGAGTCACTAATAGAATTAATAGTAGATATATCAAAATACCAATCAAAATATTAGGCAATGTCATAAAATTAAGATTCAGCGGCGCTTGATCTAAGATTTTAAGCACCGTTCGAAAACTTTCGACAATTTGATTCATACCAGCTAACACCTTAGTACTATGGAAAAGTGCTGCCATCACCCCCATGATAATAACTGGAATAATCACCCAGGTAAAAATGGGAACCGCGATAATATTTACAATTAATGCTAAAGGATGCCACCAGCCTGTATAATTGGCTAACAATGGCATAATCAAAAGCCCTAGCCAAAGACTTTGCTGCCACCAAGGGCGTTGTTGAACGGTCAGTAATCCTAAAGCTAAAAGATAGGATAACTGTCCGCCCAATGTCTGAAAAATTCCGGGTTGAAACGTGACTCCCAAAATTGCAGTTATCCCCCACGCATCATAACCATTCAAGCGAATCAAGCCCGCTTCACGCCACAACATTAAACTAGCTAAACCAATTGGTCGGATTAAAGATAAAACATTGCCCGCAAAACTCCACACCCCTAAAAGACCAAATTGAAGACCAAATAGGTTCAACCCCCGCGGTATCCATAGATAGCGCCCCACATACCGCCAAGCTTGATAAAATAACATCACTTGAAATCCTGAAATACTAAATAAATGGACTAACCCTAATTTTTGCAACCCTACATTTTCGTGATAAAAATAAGGCCGTACGTAACCTAAAAATAACGTTTCGCCATAATCTCTTAACGCTGGTGGTAAATGCTCAAACCAATCCACTAATTTCATATGCCAAAACCGTAAGCTATTTTCATACCAAGGACGTGTATCCAACCGCTGGACTTGTTGAATATTCGTAATTTTTCGAAGCCATACCTGGTGTACAATACCTTGTTGCCATAAATTTTTTCGTTCATCAAAACTAAAACGGTTTCGCGCTTCACGAGGTTGCCTAATTTCTCCTACCCCATTAATTCGCAAGCCATTAATCCCTCGGTTCCGCCAATTGGCTACTGCAACCTGTTCCTGTGACAAATAAACGATAACTTCTTGTCGTCCAACCCAACCCGATCCCCGCCAACCGTGACTCGTTTGACGCAAGTTATCTAAATATATTTCAACGGTAAGCGGTTGTTCTTCCTTAATTGCTATCGGAAAGACTTGCTGATGTAAACAACCACTGCTTAAAAGCAATGCCCCACCGACAAAGCTCAGTCCCATTTGCGGGCGATATTGCTGATATAAAATCCATCCGCTCCATAAAATAGGGAAAATTAACCACCAAATTTGCCACCATACATAATTATAAAGACATACGTATCCTACACCACACGTAAACCAATACCCCGTTTTCATTAAAGCGTAATACTACCTTTCAATTTTTCTAGCGTTTTCTCACCGATTCCCGCAATATTTTTCAAATCATCCACCTGCCTAAACAGACCATGACTTTGCCGGAAGGTTGTAATATCTTGCGCCCGTTTAGCACCAATCCCCGGTAATTTTTCTAGTTCCGCTTGCGTTGCCTGATTAATATTTATTTGATTATGTTCTGCATTCCGCATTTCTGATTTTGGCAATGTTCCTTCAATATTAAAGCCTGGTAACGGATATTCAGTAGGAACTGCTTCATCGCCTAAAGGAACATATACAACTTGCCCATTAGCCACTGGCGCCGCTAAATTAAGCCGTTTTAAGTCCACTTCATCCAAAGGTCCACCAGCGCGCCGTAAAACATCTTTAACCACGGGTTGGGTTTTAAAAATATAAACATCAGGGCTCTGCACACCCCCTTTAACATCAATCCGCCACAATCTTTCATCCGCTTTAGCAGTCGCCGCCCCCAAACTAGATTGTTCCAAAGTCCCCTGTTCACTAACAAGCATCGCCTTCTGATCCAAAACAGGCACAGTGGCTTGCTGTCGTGAGCCTTGCACTGCCAAAAAGATACCACTACTCAGCATTAAAATTACCAAGATTCCAATCAATAACCGCTTTTGTTTAATCCATTGCATTGCGGCACCCCCTTTTTAAGCCTCATATAATAACAAACTAAAAGTACTAAAAAAGCTCACGGAAATTAAACTGTGAGCTTTAAAAAACATCATCGTGCGATGCGTATCATCATGCGTACTAATGCATTGCTATTATCCTTCACTAAAAGCGCTATTTCATCAGTAAAACCTTCTAATTCATTCAGACCATCTGTGCCTATACATTAACTTCTTGATATTTAATTTTTACCTCTTAATATATTTTATGAATATGCTATAACTTTTCCAAAAGTTCTTTTTTCGTTATCTAAAAAACACCCCTTTTTCAGGAGTGTAAAATTAATTTTTATTTTCGATCTTTAATCAATATCAAACTCAGCGCCATAGTAGTTAATAAAATGATCACATAAGTCGGTAACGCAAACAGACTACCGTTGTGCATTATAGTCATAAGGTACGTTAATGCACTAATTAGCATATAATAGGTAAAACTAAATATTCCACTTGCCGTTCCGATAATATGTTCAAACCCAATCAAAGCTTGACTCAGCACGATTGGTAACATCATATTTAACCCAATGAATACCAGCAGAATTGCCACCAACATCAAATTTAAGTGCCCATTTGCACCGTAAAACATAACTAAACCGCCTAACAATGATACAACTAAACTAATTTCAATTAACTGAAATCCTGTAAAAACGTTAGCTAAGTAATTCGTAATTATTGAACCTGACAAAATAGCCCCAGCTATGATGAGCCCCGTCCATCCATATTGCACAGGTGATAATTGAAATCCTTGTATAAATACAAATGGGGCTTCAGCATAGTAACTGAATAAAATTCCATTAACTCCGCTTATTAAAACCGCATATCCCCATACCTTAGGACTTTTGGCCAATTCTTTAATCGCAACAACCCAACTAACATGTTTTTCTATTGTATCTACGTTTCGTGTTTCAGGTAACCGTGCCCCTGTGTATAGTAAGAGCGAAACGGCCATGATAACCAGCGCGGAAAAGATACTGCGATATCCATAATTTGATTGTAAGTATCCACCAATCAACGGGCCTAATGCTGGAGACAGAGCCAATGCCGCACCTACTTTGGCAAATACTTTCTCTCCTGCAATGCCATCAAATGATTCTCGCATAATTGTCTGTGTTATAACTGAGCCCGCCGATGCACCAAATGCTTGGACCATTCGGAAGATCAAAATATAAACAAAATTCTCAGTATAAAATAACCCAATGTTACCTAATAAGTAAATGACCAAACCAAACAACATAGCTGGTTTACGCCCTTGTTTATCAGAGAGCCAACCAAAAAATAGAACACCAAAAGCAAACATAAAAAAATACGTGCTCATGGTCAACTGTGCTTCTTGGGCTGAAACATGCATACCAGAACTTAAAGCCGGAAGAATAGGTGTAAATATTGATTCGCTTATTTGCGGAAAACCAATTAAGGCAATAATAATTAAAATTGACGGTTGTTTTTTTAGGACGTTATTCATCTTTTCTCCTCTATATTAATAGAAATAGTATAAATTTTATGAAAAACGTCCCAAATCATTTACGGTGGCACATGGAATAAATGTAATATATGAATTCATTAATTGCCCCCCTTTATTCTAAGATGATGTGCTGAATATATCACATCATTGTATAATACACAACACAATGACACTAAAAAAGCTCACAGAAATTGTGAGCTTTTTAAATTAATTACCAAAATGAAATTAGTAATTTTTTTTATTACTCTTCGTCATCGCTAACATGGATGTCACCGTTCGTGGCAATGACATGTAACTTATTTTCATCATCTTGACCAAAGGTAACCTTCTCCGTGCTAAAATCACCGTCCTCATGCCGTTGTGTCTGTAATTCTTTTTGATTTTGCACATCCACATTCCCGTCATGTGCCGTCAAATCCATCGCTAAATTGCTCTGTGGTTGAATCAAAACAGCTTCATCATCTTGCACCTTCACAGTATTATCACCCATAAAATTGGTCTTAATTGCTCGGAATGGCGCGTTATTAATAAATTCCATTTGTTGGAAATTACCACCCTCTAAGCGGGTTCCATTGCCATCATTGCGAATACTTCCATTTTTAAAATCAACATGGTTCAAAATAATGCCACCATCGATATTTTGAATTTCGGTTTTTTGTTCCACCTTTAATTTACTAATATCTAAAGTTCCATCTTGAACCTTAATATTTAATTCATCCAATGGATAATCAACTGGCACGGTTAACGTAATCGTAGGTTGATCATATCCAGTCATGACATTTTTCAATTCAACACCCTGGTTTTTAATCGTCACATGATTACCATCTCGCTTGACCGTCACTCGATCTTGACTTAGCATTCGCGTCTTCAAGCCAAAATCATTGCCTCGTTTAATTATGACATCAGAACCATGCGTATCAAGTTCTAAATTTTTAACATCTTTCACGTCGTAATCTTGCCGTGTCACATATTTTTCAATATGAAACCCATGATCATAAGTTAATGTATCAAATTTACCATCATTTCCATACCAACCAATGAGGCCCATGATTGAACCAACTAAAATAGCAGCTAATCCGATTAAGGCTGTAATTTTTAATTTTTTATTGTTCATTTTGACGGTCCTCCTTAGCTAATTCTGGTCGACGCTTCAAAGTTAGATTTCCAATCCATCGTGCGATGCGATAACCAATCCATCCAATGCCGTACACGATCCAAACGACAATTGGCACGATTAATACAATTCCACCCAAAAGTGCTACCCCGCCACCAATTAACATCAAACTCATCATGATGTTTTGTGTCATCACACCTACACCGAACACAATCGCTACAACACTCAAGAAGACTGCTCCAATCATCAAACCAGCCGTAATAAAAATTCCAAAGATCAAGCCTAAAATCACTAATGCGAAAATAAATACTAAGAATAACGCGACCGGAATTAAGATGGGTGAAGCAAATACACCCAACAAAATTAACCATGCTGCATTCCAAGGGTTCCGTTGCTTCGTAGTCTGCCGATGTGGCAGTACCCCTTCAGCTACGACCGTGTCATCAGCATCCATTTCTGTCCACCCCATTGCATAATTCGCATTAACTTGCCGTGCTAAATTCTTCGGTTGCCCAAATTCTTGATAAATTTGATCGATTCCCATCCCCGAATCTAAGAAGAGTTCTTCATAATACCGATACGTCGTTTCACGTTCCCCTTCTGGCAAGGGGGCCAGATAATGATCAAACGTTGCCAAATACTCCTTAATTTCTGGATTCATCTTCATCACCTCCATTTGCTGATGTTTCTTTAATTAATAAATTGTCCACAGCCACTCTAAAGTCACCCCACGCAGCTCTAATTTCTGCTAAATGGACTCGTCCACTCTTGGTGATTCGATAATACCGCCGATGTCGCCCTTCAAAAGCTTCATCATACGTTTCAAGATATCCATTTTTTTGTAACCGTCGCATGACTGGATACATGGTTGATTCACTAATATTTAAATGGTTTTGGACCTGTTTCGTAATTGCATAGCCATATAAATCTTGCTCATTCACCAAGGACAAGACCGTCCCATCTAATAGAACGGTTGGTACCTGTATATTCATAATTATGGTCCTTTCCGTATTTTTTAATTATATGCGATATAACATAACTTATAAAGCTATAATATATTACATATAACATATAGTCAACTCTTTTTTTAAATTTAATCAAAAAACGCCTGTCATTACCTCAAATTCAGAGTAATGTCAGACGTTTTAATAGTTAAAATAGCTTATAAATTACCATTTAACTGTGGATCGTCAAAATAAGTATTAATCATTTCGGTCACCATATCCCATTCTTCATCAGTTTCAATGGGCAAAAGCGTATCTTCAGGCTGTAATCTGTCAGCTTGGGGTGCATAAACAAAGGCTTGAATTTCGTAGTCTTCGTCATCACTAACTTCATCATCATTATATAAAATAATGTAGGTGCGCTTGAACTTTTCGTTTTCTTCAAAGCGGAAAAGTTCCTTAAATTGATATTCACCAGCTTCATCAATAAAGGTAAAGCTCAGGTTATCATGGTTTTGATCCATTATTCGTCTTCCTCATTTTCTTCCAACCACTGATTCAAACGTTCTTCGACCATCTTCCACTCGTCTTCATCTTCAATCATATCCAAAGTACCTTCATCAGTGACTTCAGTATCGGCGATATCAGAACTAAAGGCTTGAATATCCACTTCATCTTCATCCTCAGAACCAGCGGCAACAACATAAATATAACGTTTGTTATACTTCTCAGTTTCATCAAATGCGAATAAGATATCAAATAACTCTTCATTTCCATCTTCATCAATCAAAGTGATGTAATCTTGTTCTTCATCCATTATTAATTCCTCCGTATTAATCAAACGTCATCCGTGACCCACTGGAATTGACTAAGGGACCTTTACGATCCAGATAATTTTGCAAAATCAACGCTGCCGCTAACTTATCAATGACCTGCTTGCGTTTTGCTCGCGATGCGTCTGCCTTTTCAACCAGCATCCGTTCTGCTTCAACGGTTGTCAACCGTTCATCTTGAAAATCGATAGGTAAATGAAACTTCTCTTGTAAAAGTTCACCATAAGCCTGAGCCGCTTCTGCACGTGGTCCCAAGGTATTATTCATATTTTTAGGGAGGCCCAGCAAAAAGCCAGTTGGTTGATGTTCTTTCACCAATTCTTGCATACGATCCATCCCAAATTCTTTGGCATCCTCGTCAATTGCAATAATTTCCAACCCTTGGGCCGTCCACCCCAATGGATCAGAAACCGCTACGCCCACAGTCTTTGATCCAACATCTAATCCAAAAATACTCATTTCTTCAAATAATCCTTTACTAACGCTTCAATAATTTCATCACGTTCATAACGACGGATTAAATTCCGAGCATCATTATTGCGTGGAATATAGGCGGGATCACCAGAAATGATGTAACCAACAATTTGGTTAATCGGATTATATCCTTTTTCCTCCAGCGCCGCATAAACAATCTCTAGCGTTTGGCGTACATCTAATTGATTACTATCATTGATCTTAAAAACGGTTGTATTTTCATTAACTGCCATAAGTGTTCTCCCTTCTAAACATAGAAGCTACAGCTCTGTCCATACTTTAACTATATTGTACACTATATTATTTAGTTGTCAGCCATTTTTGTGCAGCGGCAAACGCATCAGAAATCCCAGCTGGGTTCTTACCACCGGCTTGAGCCATATCAGGACGGCCACCACCGCCACCACCAATGGCTGGAGCGATAGCTTTAATCAAATCACCAGCCTTTAAACCTTGTGCATTCGCCGCGGGACTCATCGCTACCAAAAGGTTAACTTTCTCGCCTAAGTTAGCAGCTAAAATCAAAATATCTGATGGTGTATTTTGTTTCCAGCTATCTGCCGTTTCACGCAAAGCATCCATTGATTCAACGGCCATTTCAGTTGCAATATAACTCCAATTGCCTGCAGTTTGTACTTGATTAAAGGCACTTGCCGCAGCTTGATTAGCCAACTTCTTCTCCAAGCCACTAATTTGACGTTGGGCATCTTTCAAACTGTCTTGCAAAGCCACGACCTTATTTGGTACATCTGCTAATTCAGGCGCCTTAACCGTTTTAGCAACTTGTGTTAACAACTGGTTTTGATTTTGGACATATTTCATCAGTCCTTCCCCGGTCACGGCTTCAATCCGTCGTACGCCAGCCCCGGTTCCAGATTCACTGATAATTTTAAACATTCCAATTTCAGCGGTTGAATGCACATGCGTTCCACCATCAAATTCAGCATTAAAGTCGCCAATTGAAACAACTCGCACCTTTTCACCATACTTTTCAGTAAAGACAGCGACTGCGCCTAACTTTTGGGCGGACTCCAAATCTGTTTCAACCCAAGTTACTGGTAAGTTTTCAATGATTTTAGCGTTCACTAAATCTTCAATTTCTTGTAACTTAGCTGTATCGACCGCTCCATTGTAAGTGAAATCATACCGTAATTCATCCGCATTCACCAAAGATCCAGCTTGTGCAGTGTGCTCACCCAAAATGTTACGTAAAGCTTGATCCAACATGTGTGTAGCCGTGTGATTCTTTGAAACCGCTGCATGATACGCCCGATCCACATCCAAGCGATAAATTCCGCCTTGTTGAATTGGAGCTAAAAGCTGCAACGTATGCAAGTGCTGTCCATTGGGCGCATTTTGAACGTCCACGACTTGTGCCACCACTTCACCAGCCTCATTTTGGATGGTTCCATGATCGGCAACCTGACCACCCATTTCAGCATAGAATGGCGTTTTAGCAAACAAAGCTTGCACCTGACCGTGATCCGCTGCATCAATCAGCGTATTATTTTGAATTAACGCCGTCAATTCAGTTGCTTCAACCGTCAATTCAGACCAACCAACATATTCTGATGAAACCTTCAAATCAGTCAAAAGTTCATTTTGAATTCCCATTGAAGCCGCATCCGAACGTGCGGCCCGTGCACGCTCTTTTTGCGCGGCCATTGCTTGATCAAAGCCATCTCGATCAACCGTCATACCAGCATCCTCAGCGGCTTCCACGGTCAATTCATATGGGAAACCATAGGTATCATACAATTTAAAGGCCACTGCCCCATCAATTTCTTGTCCTTGATTTTGCTTGGCCATGACTGAATTCAATAAGTCCAGTCCATCAGACAAGGTTTTACTAAAGCGCTCTTCTTCAGCGGCTACAATCGAACTAATGTACTCGGCATTGGCTTTGACTTCAGGATAGTAATCAACCATAATTTCGCCGACCACTGGTACTAATTGTGCTAAGAAAGCGTTTTGAATACCTAACTTCCGACCGTGCAAAACCGCACGCCGGAGCAAACGACGGATAATATAACCGCGCCCTTCATTAGAAGGCAATGCTCCATCCCCAATTGCAAAAGTAACTGCACGAGCATGATCAGCAATCACTTTAAAAGAAATATCCTTATCGGCACTTTCCCCGTAATGATATTGTCCTGACAATTGCTCAGTCGCACGAATCAACGGCATAAACAAATCCGTTTCAAAATTAGTATCCGCGTGTTGGAAAATTGAAACCAAACGTTCCAAGCCCATCCCCGTATCAATATTCTTATGGGGTAATTCTGGATAATCCGCATGATTTGTTAAGCCCGGTAAATGGTTAAATTGTGAAAAGACAATATTCCAAATTTCTAGATAACGCTCATTTTCGCCCCCAGGATAATTTTCGGCTGAATCATCAGCATCAAATTTAGCACCCCGATCGTAGAAAATTTCTGTATCAGGTCCGGAAGGTCCTTCACCAATATCCCAAAAATTATCAGGCTCTTCGTACAAATGATCAGGTGCTACCCCAACCGACAACCAACATTCCTTAGCTTCTTGGTCATCAGGATAAACGGTAATATACAAATTATCAGGATCTAAGGCGTACCATTCCGGACTAGTCAAAAGCTCCCACGCCCAAGGAATCACTTCTTTTTTAAAGTAATCACCAATTGAAAAGTTCCCCAACATTTCAAACAAAGTATGGTGGCGCGCCGTATAACCCACATTTTCAATATCATTGGTCCGAATTGATTTTTGCGCATTCGTAATCCGGTGATTTTCAGGAATTACACTTCCATCAAAGTACTTTTTTAAAGTCGCAACCCCAGAATTAATCCACAATAAAGTTGGATCGTCTTTTGGAATTAATGACTGTGATGGTTCAATACTATGTCCTTTACTTTCAAAAAAACGTAAAAACATTGACCGAATCTCGGCCGATGATAGTTCTTTCATCTTCTGCACCTCTTATTAAAATTACTTAATACTATAATCATTGCTTATGATTTTCACAATAAAAAAATAGACCTCTTACAGTCAGGGACGAAATCCTCGCGGTACCACCCTGATTGCAATGCAGATCTACCTCCATTACCTCTCATAAGGCCGATAACGCTGGCTCGCGATTCAAAAACTTGAATATCATTATGCTGGTAGCACGTTTTAAGTTTAGCGTCACTTACACCACCCATGACGTCTCTAAAACCATTGACTTAAAACGTATGTCCTGATAAAAGTATAACATATTTCTTCTTAATTTTATTTCAAACTTTTTGATTTTCTTGTGAACTCCAAAAACAAACACCAGCCAACAATTGGACGCCAAAAATTAAAATTGCTAATGGCAACATGGTCTGCGTCCCAAACATACCAACAAGGGGTGACATCAAACCGCCAATCGCATAGCGCGAAGTCCCCAACAAGGCTGATGCACTACCAGAATGAGCTTGTTGCCCCTGCATCGATAGGGAAGTAGCCATCCCCTGCACTCCACCGACTGCCGACGTAATCATGAAAAAAGCTAGCAACACCCAACTTAATCGGGCCCCTACTAAGGTCGTTGCCAACAAAATAATGCCCCCCAGCAGACCGTAAATGATAAACCAACCTAAAACCCGCCGTTCACCATATTTTGGTGCCAAGCTTCCAGCTAAGGCTGTCATCACCGTCATCCCGACCCCATTAAGGGCATATACCATTCCGAACAGGGTGACATTTAAATGAAAGATGTTTTCCAAAACGAAGGCCGAACCAGAAATATACGCAAAAAGAGCCGCCATCATAAAAGTTTGAACCCACAAGTAAGTCATGAAGTTTTTTTGGTGCGCTAATTTCAAATACTCACGTCCCTGATGCTTCAAAGCTGCGCTAAGCGTAATGGACTTCCCGAATGCTACCGACTGATCTTGCGGCACTCTTTGTTTCGTTTCGGGTAACTCAAACAGTACTGCCACAAATAATAATAGCCCAATCGTCATCATAATCACAAAAGTCATCTGCCAATCACTCAGTGCCACTACCATACCACCCAACACAGGCGCAATAATTGGAAAAGTTCCATTAATGGCCTGATTAATGGCAATCTGGCGTGTTAAGTTTGGACCATTAAACGAATCCGTAATAATCGCTAATGATAAAACAATGCCAACTGAGCCTGACAAACCTTGCAAAAAACGTAAAGCAATCATCCAACTAACATTCGTGGTAATACTGATTAAAAATGAGGTTAAAGCAAAGATGAAAGTTCCCATTAAAAGTGGTTGACGCCGCCCAATTTTATCTGACCAGGGGCCCACAAATAATTGTCCAACCCCAAGACCAATTAAAGATGACGTAATTGTAAGCTGAGCCAAAGAAGTCGTGGTGTGAAAATCACGTTGTAACTCCGGGAGCCCTGGCAAATAAAAATCCATTGAAAAAACAGCAAAGGCACTCAGAACCCCCAATAATATAATCTGAAAATAATTAAATTTCTTTTGGTTTGCCACAATTTGTTATACTCCCTTTCATCAAAAGCTGTCACTCAATCTAACCTTTTAATTGTTTTAATTTGTTTCGAGCTAGCATTAAAAATACAAGCCTAACAACCATTCTGCGATACTAAAATAAATAATCACCGACGTCAAATCACTTAACGTTGAGATAAAAGGTCCTGAAGCCACTGCCGGATCAATCTTGACCTTACTCATCAACCAAGGCACCACCGTCCCAGCCAAATTAGCGACCGTAATCGCACAGGCCATTGCTAAACCAACTGCTAAGCCAAAGAGCCACATTTTAGTCCACAACCAAACCACTAGAAAAATCGTGCTACCAGCTAATAATCCAATTAATAATCCAATAAATAATTCGACCCCAATCATCCGCCAAACACCAGGGTGCTCATGCAAGGTAATCCGTCGAATCGCCACCGCTAAAGCTTGCGTTCCTGCATTTCCAGCCGTTCCAGTAATCAACGTAATGAAAACAGCTAAAAGCGGTAATTGTTGCACAACGAGATCATAATGTTTGATGATTGAAGCCGTTCCTAAGCCCAAAAAGACTAAAATTAACAACCAAGGGAGCCGTTTAGCCACCGATTGAAAGGGGCTTTCCTCAAAGTCAACATTATGCACTCCGGCAAAACGTTCATAATCTTCCGCGCTTTCTGCTTCAATCACGTCCAAAATGTCATCAATCATAATAATTCCCAACATCTGATCATCTTGAGTCACGACAGGTAGCGCCACCAAGTCATAATCTGCCATTAAACGGGCGACCTTTTCTTGATCTTCATTGGGTAAAGCTGTCACCAAATTTTGCGTCATAATTTCAGCGACTTGCTCATCATCAGCATGCACAATTAAACTTTTTAACGAAATAACCCCCGCTAATTTTTTATGATTTAGCACGTAAATATAGACAATCTGCTCTGACTCCGCTGCCTGCCGTTTAACTTCCACCAAGGCCTCGCCAATTGTCAAAGCCAGATCAATGGCAACATATTCCGTCGACATCAACGATCCCGCCGTTTGATCCGCATAGCCCAGCAACTCGCGCATCTCTTTGGCATCATCCGGAGCCAATTGCTGCAAATAACGTTGGCGCTGCCCATCAGGCATAATTCCTAATAAATCAACCGCATTATCGACATACATCGCATTTAAAAGTTTCGCAGCATATTGCGGAGTCATTTCTGACAAATAATCCTGTTCATCAATCGTCTCGGGCTCAATCAAATCAAAGACGTCCGCCAAACTCACGGGATCGACCCACTCAATTAATTGGCGTCGTTGCTGGGCGCTTAATTCTTGGAAAATTTGCGCTTGGTCATAGTTATGCAAATCATCAAAAATCGTGTGAAAAGCCTGCTCTTGCCCACGTTCTAAAGCGTGAAACAATTGTTGATAAACTGGAATAATCTCATCACGTAATTCAGTTGTTTCCATGCCATTCACCCCTATTTCTATATCATCAAATTATGTATGCCAACGTTAAGTCATTTTTAAAATGATTTAACGTTCACCTGAATTTAATCCATGATTTCTTGCAAGTTAAAATCCCCTAAGACCGCTTGCATATCTTCTGGAATATCAGCTTGGCAATGCCGTTGATGTTGCGCAAACGGATCAAACCATTGAAGCCAATAAGCATGCAACATTTGGCGACTGATTCCTCGATCCAATGGTCCACCATAAATCTCATCCCCCACCAAGGGATGTCCTAAAGCTTTAAAATGCACCCGAATTTGATGCGTTCTTCCCGTATGCAGTTGCACTTTGACTAAAGTTTGATTTCCATACCTGCGCACGACCCAATATTCCGTCATAGATGGCTTCCCATCATCACGTACTTCCCGCCGAATAAAGTCATCATCCATTCGCCCAATCGGTAAATCAACCAAGCCATGATCATCCGCTAAGTTGCCATCCACAAGGGCCAAATAACGCTTATCAACGGTATGTTCCTTCAAAGCTTTATCTAACAAACCATGAGCAAACCGATGCTTAGCTAACAACGCTACCCCTGATGTAAAGCGGTCCAGTCGAGTCACGACGTGGGGCACCAAATCTTGAGCCCCTCCCTGCATTAAATATCCCTTAACTCGGTTAACCATCGTCGTTTCTCGGTCAGCTTTCCCCGGCACGGAAGTTACGCCAGCGGGTTTATTCACCACCAAAAAGTTATCATCTTCAAAAAGAATGGGCAGTGGTAAGTTCGAAGCTTCTAACGTTTCATTACTAACCTCGGGGGGCATAATCACCGTCACCCGTTGACCTTCATCAATTAAATCGACCGTCTTAACGGGCCGACCATCTAATAAAAGGCGACCACCACCACGCTTAATAATGCTAAACATGCGATGAGATACTCCACGCTCAGCTAAAAAGGTCTTGAGCTTGGTTTGACCTGCTTCTTGCTTAATCCAACTAAAACTTGCCATTAATCTACGACCTCATCTCCAATAAAACTATTTCTCACCCGATGCCAGAATGGGGTATGACGATAGCTCACAAACGATATGCGTTCTCTTGCCACTTTAAATTCAATCCAATCCACCTGATCGCTTGTTTCATTCAAAAGATCATGTGTAAGAATAACTGACTGTTGTGCTTTGAGCGGAACAATCCGGATGGTCTCGTCCGGCCCTACAACTAAAGGCGACCCTAACGTTCGAAAAACCCGGTTATTAATCGAGGCAATTTCAGCTAATTGAATACTGGCTAAGCTGGGATGCAACACGGCGCCCCCAATCGCTTTATTATATGCCGTCGACCCTGTTGGCGTAGCAGCCGTTAGACCATCGCCCCGAAAGCGTTCAAACAGTTCACCATCCAGGTAAACATCAACCGCCAAAGTCCCCGTCACTTGTTTAATCGAGGCTTCATTTAAAGCAAAATTCGTGACTTCATGTCCATCATGATAATGCGTTTGCGTGGCCAATAATGGATACTGGACCGTTTGACCTTGTGAGTTTAACAAAGAGGTTACTAATTGATCTAATTCAAATTCCTGCCAATCGGCATAAAAGCCGAGATGACCTGTATGCACCCCAATAAAACGAACTTGTTCCACTTCATTTTTATATTTTTGAAAAGCAGCTAATAATGTCCCATCCCCACCAACACTAATTACTACTTCCGGGTGGTAATCATCAAAGATGAATTCCTGGGGATGCTTTTTTAATAACATCTGCAAAATATTCCCGACCGCTTTGGACCGCGAACCTTGATTCTTATAAATTGTTATTCTCATCCTGTACATCATCTCGTTTCGTGTGATTCCGTAAAGCATGTTGTGATTCACTAATTTCTTGATGCATTTCTTGGAATAAATCGTCCACCTTAAAGGTCAATTCCGCGACTTCACGTAATTTATCTTCCATATCTTCAGGATAGGTCCCGTCATATTTGTAATTCATGGCATGTTCAATCGTAGCCCAAACGTTCATTTGCATGGTCCGAATTTGAATTTCAGCTAAAATTTTCCGTTCTCCCTGTGTCGTTTCAATTGGATATTCAATCACAATATGATATGAACGATAACCAGATGGCTTAGAATTAGTTACATAATCGCGCTCTTCCAAAACCACCATGTCATTCCGCGCACGAATTAAATCAACCACAGTATAAATGTCATTGGTAAACTGCGTCATAATCCGAATTCCTGCTAAATCTTGCATATCTTGCTCAATTCGATTCTCATCAACGTGCCGTCGTACTAATTTCTCTTTAATTGCATCGACACTTTTAACGCGTCCCGTCACAAATTCAATTGGCGTTTCAACCCCAGTTTGAATATATTCTTCCCGTAAAGCGCGAAACTTAACTTTTAATTCAGCCACTGCTTGTTCATACGGGCGTAAAAAATTCTGCCAATTTTCAATCATTTTATTCTCTCCTACTCCAGAGACTATGCTCTTTGAGATGTTGTAGCCGGTTTGTTTGACCGAATACAGCCATACTCCATTATACTAAAAAATCTAAAGCTAAGCTAACCTATCCATAAATTAGTCGTTACATCTTCATATTAGCCAACATCAACCCGGAAAAGAAAGTTTATCAGAAAAGGACCCACGCCAATGAGGTGTAAGTCCTTTTAACAGATTGATTAATTAATTTGCTTCATCATGCGCAAAATTAAAGTCGGTGGACAAATCAAATTCATGCCGTAAATCATTAAACACCGCATTAATCACTTGATCCATATCGAAGTAGCGATATTGACCTAGCCGTCCCCCAAAGAGCACTTCAGGATGCTCTTCACGCGCAGTTTTAGCATATTGCTTGTACATCGCCATATTCTTATCATCATTAACTGGATAATAAGCTTCCTTAGTGCGATCCCAGGTTTGTGGATACTCACGGGTAATCACAGACTTACCTTCATCTGCTAAGCCATCAAAATGCCGCCATTCCATTACTCGTGTATATGGGGTCTCGGCATCTGTATAATTAATTACCGCATTCCCTTGGTAATTATCAGAATCAACCGTCTCTGTTTCAAAACGCAGTGAACGATACTCTAATTCACCAAACTTATAATCAAAGAACTGGTCAATCATTCCCGTATAAATAATCCGTGGGAATTCGTCTAAGTACTCATCCCGGTGGGCAAAGAAGTCAGTATTAACTTGAACATCGATTAAATCATTATTCATAATCAAGCGTTCAAAAATTTGGGTATAACCACCAACGGGAATTCCTTGGTAACGATGATTGAAATAATTATTATCATAAATAAAACGAACCGGCAAGCGCTTAATAATAAAGGCCGGCAAATCAGTTGCTTTTCGGCCCCATTGCTTTTCAGTGTACCCCTTAATGAGCTTTTCATAAATCTCAGTCCCAATCAAAGAGATGGCTTGTTCTTCCAAATTGCGCGGAGATTTTCCATCCATCGCAGCTACTGCTTCAGCCTTTTGCTCATCAATTTTAGCCTTCGCTTCATCGGGCGTCTTCGTCCCCCACATTTCATAAAAGGTGTTCATATTGAAGGGCAAATTATAAAGTGAACCTTTATAGTTAGCAACAACTTGATTTTGGTAACCATTAAAATCAGCGAATTGACGGATATAGTCCCAAACTTCTTTATTATCCGTGTGGAAAATATGTGCTCCAAAATCATGCACGGTAATTCCGTGTTCAGTATGTGTGTACATGTTCCCACCAATATGTGGTCGCTTCTCGACGATAAGAGAACGCTTACCCCGCTTAGCTGCTTCATACGCAAAAATTGAACCGTATGGCCCAGCCCCCACAATCAAATAATCATATTTTTTATCATTTAATGTCATTGCTTATTCCTCATTTTATCTCTCACCTTGGTTCCAACCAAAGTAAGTTCTGTTTCACATTATAAAATATAATAAATCACCTGTATACCAAATTTAAAATTTTTTATCATCTGTATTATCCGCCGGGACCTGAATATTAAGTTTGAATTATTTAGATTTTATCTCTTTGACATATTCAATCACCGGCTGGAAGTGTCGTCCAGCTTGCACGCCGCTTACTAAGACATGAATTCGTTGCCGTCGATTTTGAATACCTGGTTTCAAACATAATTTTAAAAATTCATACAAGATACGCGCGTCTGATTTCAACCGCCCCAAGAAATTCCGCTTCGCTCCGTAATACACTTTATTCCGATATGAATAAAAATAACGGGGTAATCGATCCAAAGTATCAGTCAAGATATCAGATCCGACATTGCTCTTCATCTTGTGGGTTACGCGAGCATCAGCCACAAAATACCCGGGTGCCACGCGACCAGCTCGTTCGGTATACTCGATGTCATCCCCCCAAATAAAGAATTCAGTGATGGGTAGCCCAATGTGTGCAATTACAGGACGGGCCATTAATAGGCTCACAAAAGTCGCGTTCATCAATTCTTCATTTTTAGTCGTATTTTCGGGAATTTTATGCAGCCGGTTTTTCGGTGCCGGATTATTCATCTTCGCACGATGGCCATCCGTCCAACGTACGTCTGAAGCTAAAAAGCCAAACTGGGGTGTTTTTTGCGCAAATCGTAATAAATTAGTCAGGGTCTCTGGGTGTGGCACGGTGTCATCGTCCATCAACCAAACAAATTCATCTTGGGTATGTTCCATAAAATAACGCACTCCACGATTAAAACCACCCGCGCCACCTAAGTTTTCATCTAAACGCACATATTCAATTTGCGATCCTAAACCAGTTAAATACTCATATGTATCCTGATCTGAATGATTATCAACAACAATAATATGATTCACTTTTGTTTGTGAATTTTGCAAAGCCGCAATGACTTCTTTTAACATTGTTAATCGGTTAAAAGTCACGACTACCGCACTCGTCGTCATAAATTTTTCTCCTTAGAAATGCGTTTTTTTATTTTGAGAATCACTAAAATGACGGCTCAAAAAATGCCATCCTTTATTCAACCAATTTGTTTTTTCCAATGTTACCAATGGATATTCCAAATATTGTTTCTCATTTGCAATCAACCAAACATCCATCAAACGCTCACCTAAAAAGCCGAGCGCCCGCTGATCTTCCCCAGTTAATTGCGCATAATCTAACTGGGTTTCTACTAATTTTAACACGCCAAACATAAAATCAGTATAAGCCTGAAAATCTGCTTGCCGCATAATACTCATATTAAATAAATGAGCCTTTTTTGATGCTTGAACCTGCTCCCAAGCCGCTTTGTATTTAGGATAATCCTCAGCAATCACAGCTGACATCACTTCAAAGGGTCGTTTGGCATGCGCATTTAAATAATGTTGGGCTTGCGTCTCAATCCAATAATTGCGCGCCCTAGGCAGCAAAATATCTGTTTGCTCCAAGCCCTGCTCAATCTCACTTTGTGTCAGTAAAGCCGTGTACTGATGACTCATCTTGCGACCTAAAAAGCGCCGATAATGTGCTAATCCAATTACATCTTGATCTTGTAAATTATATTTAGCCCAATATAACGCCGTTAATTCATTATAATGAGCATTTTCTTGAGAAATATTACGGCCTGTATCATCTTTGAGCCAATGTTCATTTAGCACATTCACATGCTGGGCTGCCCCCACCAGAATTGGCCGATAGATTGAATTATCCGGCATCGAATAGGGCTTATGGGCTGCCACTAAAATCGTCACCTTCGTCGCTGCTTGTTCCATCAGTTCTCACTTATCTCCTAAACAATCATACTAAATTTTTGATTGAGGCACTTTTTTAGCTCTAAAAAAAGCGGGAAAACGCTGCCGTCACCCACTCAAGTGCTCATTTAATTAATCCATTTCTGTTTCATCTGGATCAACAATCACGTTACCGGCTTCAATTTCTTCCAAAGCTTGCCCAATTGGCTTAACTGAATCAAATTTCGCGATGGTTGGTAAACTTCCTTGTTCCAATTCATGTGCTCGCTTTGAACCCAGCGCAATTAACTTATAACGTGAATTTACTTGTTCTAATAACTTATCAACAGATGGATATAAAATCATTTCTCAAACTCCTCAATCATAGCAATATATTCTGGTAAAATATGGTTCACACGTAACCGCTCAACTTGCACAATGTTCTTAATCCGGGCCACGGCAGCATCGACTTCATCATTGACCACGGCATAATCATAATTAGCCATCATACGAATCTCAGATGAAGCAGCAGCCACCCGGCGCTCAATCACCTCTGGTGCGTCAGTACCACGACCTTGAAGCCGCTCTTTTAAAGCCTTTAAATCAGGTGGCGTCAAAAAGATGTAAGCTCCTTCAGGCATTTTTTCTTTGACCTGCAAAGCTCCTTGGACATCAATTTCCAAAAAAACGTCATGCCCGGCTGCCAAAGTTTCATCGATAAAACTTTTAGGAGTTCCATAATAATTACCAACATATTCAGCATATTCTAACATGTTATTTGCTTTAATATTAGCTTCAAATTCATCACGACTCACGAAAAAATAGTCTTCACCATGGACTTCACCATCCCGTGGCTTACGTGTCGTCATTGAAATCGAATACGTGAAGTCAATATCTGGCTCTTCAAACAAGGCCTTCCGTACCGTTCCTTTACCAACGCCAGATGGACCAGACAAAACAATTAAAACCCCACGCTTCATGTCCTATGTACCCCTTTTACATCTTTGTAATAATAACTCTTATCTTACCTGTTTTTCAAGTTTTATTCAACCACTAATCCAAGCATACCGAACTTAGAAAACATCAGCAATCACCCTTATATTTTTATAAATAATTCAACGCAAGTACTTCCACCTAACCTTGATTTTGAGCGAGCAAATCCTGCGCATTCTGTCGGGCGGCATCAGTTAATTGATTTCCAGATAACATCCGCGCAATTTCATCAATCCGCGCCTTTACAGCCAATGGTGTCACAGTCGTCAATGTCCGATTATCAACAATTTTTTTCTCAATATATAATTGATGTTTTGCAATAGCAGCCACTTGTGGGAGATGCGTAATCGTCAAAACTTGCGAGTGTTTAGCTATTTTCGAAATCTTATTGGCAATAGCCTGCGCGACCCGTCCTGACACACCAGTATCTACTTCATCAAAAATAATGGCGGTCACCCCTTGATCTTGCGCAAAAATAGTTTTCATCGCTAACATCATCCGACTCAATTCTCCTCCGGACGCAATTTTGGCCAAGGGCTTGGCCGCTTCACCCGGATTAGTTTGAATATAAAATTCAATTTGATCTTGTCCTGTAGCATGCAACGTTTTTGTTTTTTCCATATGTACTGAAAAAACAGCTTTATCCATATACAAATCAGCTAATTGTTCATGAATCGCTTGGGTCAATTTTCCCGCCGTTTGTTTGCGCAAATCAGTTAGTTTTTGAGCCGCAACATGGGTGGCATGTTGGGCTTGAACCACTTGTTCTTTCAAGTCCGATAATTCCGTGCCTTCGCCTTTCATCAAGCTCAATTCTTGTTCAATCTGGTTTTGATAACTTAGGATTTCCTCAACGGTTGCACCATATTTATTTTCCAAAGTATGAATTAAATTCAAGCGATCAGTTACTTCTTGTAGCCGACCGCCATCAAATTCTAACCCGTCCCGAACCGCGGCTAATTCTGACGCCGCTTCTTGCAACTCATAATAAGAATCACGAATGGTTTCCGTCAATTTTTGATAACGGCTTCCAAATTCTTCAATGCTCTCCATCGAACTCAAAGCTTCGCCCACAATCGTTAAGCCGTTCCCTTCCCAATCGCCGTCAAGGGAAGTGTAAGCGCCTGACAACGCTTCTAAAACATCTTGGAAATTAGATAATTCCTGATACTCACGATCTAATTCCTCTTCTTCCCCAGTCTTCAACTGAGCTTCTTGTAACTCATTTACCTGAAAAGTCAACATATCTAAGCGCTGCGCAAAAGCTTGTTTATCAGCCTGACGTTGCCGATAGCGCTTAGCAAGACTTTGATACTGCTTAAAGGCTTCCGTGTATACTTGCCGCGCTGGTGCTAGCTCAACCCCCGCATACTGATCTAATAGGGCCTCATGCCGCTCAACTTTCATTAATTCCTGATGTTCATTTTGGCCATGAATGTCAACTAAGTATTGCCCAATCTCGCGTAGGCCGGTCGTATTAACTAATTGTCCATTCACACGGATGACATTGCGTCCACTTTGCTGAATTTCACGATGAATCAATAATTGTTGTTCATCTAATTCAATATTATATTTATCTAATACTGGAGTAATCAGCTCAGTGTTTTCTAAAGTAAAAAGCCCTTGTAAAACGGCTTTTTTAGTCCCTTCGCGCAGATAATCTGTGGAACTTCGCCCACCAGCCAACAATCCTACAGCATCAATAATAATCGACTTTCCCGCGCCAGTCTCCCCTGTTAAAACGGTCATCCCGTCGTCAAAGCTGAGATTCAGCTCTGAAATAATCGCAAAATCTTTAATTGATAATTCCTGTAACATTGTTCACTCCTTATTCATGGTAGTTGGGCCAACTTATCCATCAATCCCGCAGCATGATAACCGGCTTTGACAATAATCAATGCGCCATTATCATCCCCGACAATCCCAAAAATTTCATCTAAATCTAGGGCTTCTAAGGCAGTTTTTAAGGCTGGACCAGTTCCTGGCAACACTTTTACCATAATCAAATTACCCTGCGCCTGCATCTGCGTTTGGGCTTCTTGCAAAATCGCCTTAACCTGCGTTTCATAATCAGCATCCCGCAGTAAGTCATACGCAAATCCGCCCTCACTTAGGGGGACTTTCACCAACTGCATACTACTAATATCGCGTGAAACGGTTGCTTGGGTCACATTCCAACCACGATCATTTAAAATCCTCGCTAGCTCTTCTTGCGTCTGAACCCGCTGTTGTTTAATAATTTGCCTAATTTCGGCCTGCCGCGCCATTTTATTCCTGACCATCCGTCTACTCCTGATGTGCATTTAATTGCTCATGTGCGGCTTGCACCATGGCTTGTCGCGCTGCTAAATCAATCGTATCTTGCCCACCATCTAACTTCAAGTGCGCAATAAATTCAATATTACCAGATCCACCTTTAATTGGAGAATAATCCAGCGCCACCATGCTAAAGCCAGCTTGTTTTGCATATTCAGCGACTTGATTAAGCACTTGAAGATGCGTTTCAGCAGATTTCACAATCCCATGCTTACCTACTGCAGTCCGCCCAGCTTCAAATTGAGGCTTAATCAGGGTCGCCACTGACCCCCCTGGCACTAAAATTTGAGCCAAGGGCGCTAGAATTAAATTCAAGGAAATAAATGAAACATCAATTGTGGCCGATTCTGGCTGTCCCATTTTAAAATCATCTAACTTACTATACCGAAAGTTAGTGTTCTCCATCACTACAACGCGCTCATCTGAACGTAATTTCCAAACGAGCTGGTTTGTCCCAACATCCAACGCATAGACTAATTTAGCCCCACTTTGTAAGGCAACATCAGTAAAGCCGCCCGTCGATGAGCCAATATCGAGCACCGTCTTACCGCTAAAATCTAGCTTAAAAACATCGCGCATTTTCTCTAACTTAAAACCGCCACGTGACACATAGGGCATCGGCGCCCCTTTTAAATGCAATTCGGTGGTAACCGCAATTTTTTCACCTGGTTTATCCATGCGTTGCTCATTTTCGCCTAAAATTTCTCCGGCCATAATGGCTCGCTTCGCTTGCTCCCGCGAAGTAAATAAGCCTTGTTGCACCGCTAAAATATCAACCCGCTCTTTTTCCAATTTCGCCATGAATTCCTAACTCTCCATCACATCTTCAAAATATGCCAAACTCGTTGCTAATAATTCCCAATCTAGTCGACTGACTTGCTCTAAATCAGCGACAGCCTGTTGTGCCTGCTCAACCGTTGCTTTTAGGCGTTCTTGCGTAGCTTTGAAACCAATTAAAGCAGGATAAGCATTTTTATCTTCACCTTGGTCTTGTCGCCAGTCATGCAAATCATCTTTTAATTGAAAGGCAAAGCCAAAAGCTTGACCAAAACGAGTTAAAGCTTGCATTTCATCTGGGCTGGCATCGACCATAATGCCACCAGACTGACATGCATAAATAATCAAAGCGCCCGTCTTTTTTTGATGAATCTGGTCTAATTCTGCAACTTGGGGCGTGCGACCAGTCATCTGCCAATCTTCAACTTGGCCTCCCACCATGCCAGCTGCTCCGGCTGCTTGCGCTAAATTCTGGGCTAACGCGAGCTTTTGGCGAGAACTTAAAGGTCCCACACTTAACAACCATTCAAAAGCTAAAGGCTGTAAAGCATCCCCTGCTAACAAGGCGACTGCAGCCCCAAATTTACGATGAGTTGTGGGTTTACCCCGTCGTAAATCATCATCATCCATAATGGGTAAATCATCGTGAATCAAGCTATAGCTATGAATTAATTCCACAGCGCTGACCGCTTTTAAATATGCCTGCAAATCCACATGATAACTTTGTAAGACAGCCAATGTTAATAACGGACGGAGCCGCTTCCCGCCAGCCAAGGTTGAATACTCCAAAGCCGCTTGCAGCTCAGGATTGGACGCCACTGTCGCTAACTCTTTGGTTAAAGTTTCCTCGATTTGTGGACGCATTTCTTTCGTAAATTGATTAAAGTTCATGTTCATTTATCCTCAGATTGAAAATCTTGAATTTGACCATCATCTTGTACAATCTTTGTCAGGCTTTGTTCAGCCGTTTGTAAACTTTTTTGAAGATCTTTGGACAAAGTCACCCCCTTTTGAAAGACTTCAATTGCTTGTTCAAGCGGAATTTCACCTTTTTCTAATTGCGTCACAATTGATTCTAATGTTGTTAATTTTTCTTCAAATGTTTGTTCTTTTTCATTAGTCATTTTCTTTTTTTGTCTCCGTAACCTGGGCCAAGATTTGTCCGTCATTCAATTGAATATATACCTGATCGCCAGTCGCAACATCGCTAACCTGTCGCACCACTTGCTGATTTTGATTGGTTGTAACACTATAACCTCGGGCTAAAACAGCTAAGGGGCTCATTAGTTCTAAACCATGGACTGCTCGGGCGTAACGTGTTTGCTTTTGTTCGAGTTGCCGTTGCATCGCATTATTTAAACGTGGCGTTATTAAGGCCAAATGATGCTGATTTTGCGTTAATTGTGTCTTAAATACTTGCTCCAAACGATCTTGGGCTAAATCAACTCGCCGACTTAAACCTTCATATAAACGCGTTGGTTGTTGTAAGACCGCACTCTGTTGTACACGAGTTAAACGTTCATCCAAATAATTTAACCGATTGCTTAAACTATTAATCATACGCACCTGTATCTGGTTTAAGTCATTCCAGAGATCCTGTAATAAGACCGGCGTCGCAATTTCAGCTGCAGCGGTCGGTGTCGCAGCACGCTGATCGGCAATAAAATCAGCAATCGTCGTGTCTGTTTCATGCCCCACCGAGCTAATTACTGGCATGGGCATTTGTACTAATTGCCGTGCTAATTGTTCATCATTAAAGGCCCAGAGGTCTTCAATCGAACCACCACCCCGCCCAATAATCAAAACATCATAATCCGCTTGTGCTACCCGTTTTAATTGCTGTAACAGATTGGGAACAGCGCCTTGTCCCTGCACTACTGCGGGATAAAGATAAATTTGGGCAATCGGATAACGGCGCTGAACAGTCGTACGAATGTCTTGGATGACCGCTCCACTCGGCGAAGTAATCACCGCAATTTTCTGCGGAAATGCTGGAATAGCTCGTTGATTTTGTTGAAACAACCCTTCTGCTTCCAGTTTGCGCTTCAGCTGCTCATATTGTACGGCCAAGGCACCCACTCCATCTGGCTCAATGCGCTCAATAATAATTGAATAACCTCCATTAGGCGCATATAAATCAATATGTCCAACTACATTCACTCGCATACCAGCTTCCAATTGGAAAGGTAACTTTCGATAGACACCCTGGAAAAGGGTCGCGCTAATCACCGCGTGCTCATCTTTAATTGAAAAATACTGATGCTTCGGCCGCGGGCGAAAATTAGACACTTCTCCCGTCAGGTAAATCTCTTTTAGATATGGATCTGCCACAAATTTACGTTTTAAATATTGCGTTAATGCACTTACTGTTAAATATTCTGCCATCCTGCCTCTAACTCCACTTGATGATGTTGAGCGGCCAATTCTACCGTCGTTTGTAATAACGTCGCAATTGTCATTGGTCCAACCCCACCTGGTACTGGGGTAATTGCCTTCGTCTTTTTAGCGACTGCTTCAAAGTCAACATCACCTTGTAAACTACCATCAGCCAAGCGCGTAATTCCAACATCAATAACGGTCGCCCCCGGCTTAACATCATCGGCTTGGACTAACTTAGGCACACCCGTTGCTGAAATTATTACATCAGCTTGTTGCAATAATTGATGACGCAAAACATCTGGTGTAAAACGATGCAATAAGACCACACTAGCATTTTGCGCTTCCATCAAGGCAAATAAAGGACGTCCCACTAAATTCGAACGTCCTAAAATAACTACTAGACGTTGCGCCAATTCCACATGAGCTTGTTCCAATAAGGTCATAATCCCCTTTGGGGTATTCGCCACTGGATAATAACCCTCCCGATTAGCAAATAATTTCCCAATGTTGGTTGGATTAAACCCATCCACGTCTTTTTCAGGTGAAATTGCATCTTGCATCGCCTGCTCATTAATTTGACCTGGCACGGGGCTTTGCAATAAAATCGCATCAATTGTCGCGTCGTTATTAAGCCGTTGAATTAGAGCTAAAACTTCAGCTTCAGCAGTCGTTGCTGGCAACTTGAACGTCTCACTATGAATCCCGGTTTTTGCTGCTGCCCGCTCTTTATTGCGTACATAAATTTCACTAGCTGGATCATCCCCAACCAAGATTACTGCTAGACCTGGAATAATATTTTCGGCCATTAAACGTTGGGTTTGCATTGTCACTTGTGCTCGGACACGCTGAGCAATCGCTCGTCCATCAATTATCTCTGTCATTCAAATCCCTCTTCCCTAAATCACGTCCCAGTTTGTGTTTAGGTTTTCCTTTATCTTTTTGATTTCGGCGTTTCGCTTTTTTCGCTTTAGCTATGCGTTCAGACTTTTTAACTGGCTCCGCGAACGTTTTTTCCGCCACCCTGGTTGCCCGTTGCTTAGTTCGTGATTTACTCAAATCTTGCGCTTGCGCTAACTTTTCCGCCTGTTTTGCGTTGCCTTTTTTAGGAGCAGAGTAAGTCTGCGTCCGTCCTTGCTCGTTTTTAACATGCGTAGGCGCTTTACTTTGTGCACGACCGCTTTGTTCAACAATTTGTTGCCATGGCAAGACATCGATTTCAACTTGTACCATCCGCTTTAAATCGCGCAAATCATGATCATTTCCAAAGGTCACTACTTTACCCGTACGTCCCATCCGTCCAGTTCGCCCAGCCCGATGTGTATAGGTTTCACCATCTCGTGGTAAATCATAATTAATGACCGCGGGTAAATCAATTACGTCTAATCCACGGGCAGCGACGTCTGTCGTCAGCAAAAATTTTGCTTGTCCATTCCTAAAAGCGTCTAATGCACTTGCCCGGGTCCGGCTTGAGTCACCCCTGACCAAGGTTGCCATTGCCACGTGTTCATGAGCCAAAAAGCTAGCTGTCTGTTTCAAGGCTTTCGTCGTATTGAAAAAGACCATTGCCTGCCATCCCTTACGCGTTGCTAACTGCCGCAAACGTTTATTTTTTTGATCATTGGCCGTCAAAACAAACTGATGGTGCAAGCTAGTAGGCATTTGAACATCCCGCAAATCAATGCGCGTAAATTCACGCTTAAAAATTGTTTGAGCCCGGTGATTAATCACCGCGGTGGCACCAAACATTGCAACTTGAATATCTTCATCGCCAAATAATTCCCACACATTTTGAATTTGATCAGCCGTCTCATCCTGCAACAAGATATCGGCTTCATCTAAGATTAAAGTGCGCAAGCGCTGCAATTTCAACTTTTTGCTAGCGGCAAGTTCACCAACCCGACCGGGCGTACCAACCAAAATTTCTGGATGCTTTTTCAACCGATCCAGTTGGTTTTTAACATTCGCTCCCCCCGTTAAAGCCAAGACCTTTAGATCAAAACCTTGCGCCCATTCGCGCACAACTCGCGTCGTTTGCATGGCTAACTCTTGTGACGGCGCTAATATTAATAATTGTTCCCCATCATTAGGCTGTAATAATGGCAAAAGTGGCCAAGTAAAGGCCAAAGTTTTTCCGGTTCCCGTCGGCGCTAAGGCATCAATTGATTGGCTTGTGGCAAGTGGTTCAAAAACTGCTTTTTGAATGGGCGTTTGTTCTATAAAGCCAGTAGCCGCAAACTTTTGGGCTAATCGTTCATCCATCGTGTCTGTCATTATTTTTTCAAGTTCCTCTTAATTCGTGTGCGGATCAGATGGGAAGGTAATTCCCGCTGATTGCCGTAATTTAGTTAATACTAAGTTTACTTGTTGACTTAGTAACAACATTTCTTCGTATTCAGGCCGTGATTCAGCTGGGCGATTCATAATATCAGCAAACTTTTGGGCTTCTTGTACCATTGGATTAGTCGGTACCGGCGTGCTAATCACGCGTTCTTGACCTTGACCATCTAGATAAGTCACTTTTCCAAGCTCCGCAATATTATCAATCACAATGGTATCGCGCCGCCCTAAGATTTCTGAGTGTTCATAAGAATTAGAACCTTTTCCAAAGAGCAAAGTGACATCAAAATTGTCATAGCGTAAGATGGCCGTTCCACGACCGTCAGCGCCATTCGTCAACTTGGTGGCAAAATAATACTGATTATTAGGTAATCCAAAGAGCTTAATAGCTGCATACAACGGATAAATCCCCAAATCAGCTAAAGCTCCCGCTGAAAACTCCCGGGTCAACACGTTGGGCTGCTTACCAGCTAGATAATCATCAAAACGTGATGAATATTTTTCAAATACTAAAGTAGCCCCTGAAATGTGCTCCATTTGCTTAATTTGTTCTTCAATCGCCATAAAGTTCGGCTGATAAAGATGCCGTGCTCCTTCAAAAAGACGGACACTTGGATGCATTTGCAGTAATGAATAAATGACTTCATATTGCTGGGGATTATCAAAGGCTGATTTCTCAACAATCACATTGACATCCGCTTTAATTGCCGCCTGCGCTTGTTTAAAGTGCAAACTATTTGGTGAGGCAATGTAAACAACTTGAATCCCACTCTTTAAAAATTCATCTAAATCAGTGAAAACTGCGGCTGAACTATCTAATTCATCCGCAAAGACCTGCCCTTTTTCAACCGTCCGCGAATAAACTGCGCTTAATTCATATTCTTGCGTCATCTGGGCAGCTTCTGCAAACATTTTTGTAATCCAATTTGTCCCAATCGTTCCCAATTTTAAAGTCATGTCGCCATCCTCCTAATTTTAAATACTTATTCTTCTATTATAGCATTGTCCTCCCTGCTTTAGTTAGGCTCATTTTTAACATTCATACCCTTGCAGTGGTATGACGACAGCATGTTAGAAAATTCAAAAAACTAAGCGCCCCCCAGACCTTAAGGCTAAGAATCATCTTAAATTATCTAGCATCTTTAATACATTGAGCTTCCCATTATCATCAGCTTATGAGAACAATAAAAAGCCGACTACTTATCAAACATAAGTAGACGACTTTACCGCCCAAATTTAATTAAGCTTCTTTTGGTTCAAACACCACCACACACTCAACATGTGTCGTTTGAGGGAACTGGTCAATTGGTTGGACGGATCCTTTAATAGCGTAACCTTGCTCTGCAAATAATTCTGCATCACGCGCCAAAGTTGCCGGATTACATGAAATGTAGACAATTTTAGCTGGCTTCATTGCCACCGCTGCATCAATCAACTCAGGTGCCAAGCCCTTACGTGGCGGATCCACGAAAATCACATCCGGTTGAAGTTCAGCCGCTTGCCATTCTTGCATTTTCTCTTCGGCTTTGCCTAATTCAAAGGTCACATTTTCGACCCCATTAATTTTGGCATTCCGCTTAGCATCCGCCACTGCTCCAGGGACAATTTCAACCCCCATCACTTGCTTAACTTGGTTAGCTACAGTTAACGAAATCGTTCCAATTCCAGAATAAGCATCGATTACCGTCTCATCCCCGTGCAATTCAGCCTTATCGATTGCTAATTGATATAAAAGTTCTGTTGATTGAGGATTCACTTGATAAAACGACAAAGGTCCAATTTCAAATGTCTTACCTAACAAGGTGTCAGTAATATAATCTGCTCCCCAAAGAGTCTTATTCGTATCACCCATCATAACATTCGTTGCTTCAGGGTTAACATTTTGAATAATTGACGTTACTTCTGGCAAAGCAGCCCGAATTCCAGCCACTAATGCTTCCGCCACGGGCAACTTTTTGCGACGTGTTACAATCACAACCATCATTTCATGACTGTAATAACCTCGCCGGACCATAATTGTCTTAATATCACCATGATGCGTTTGCTCATCATAAGCATCCAACTGATACTTACGCAACAAATCACGCACGACCACAATAGCATGGTCGATTGCTGGATCTTGAATATAGTAGTCTTCAATTGGTACTAAATTATGTGAATTTCGCCGATAAAACCCGGTGTTAATCTCACCATGAATCTCACGTACAGGGACTTGTGCCTTGTTCCGATATCCCGTGTGTTGTTCCATCCCAATGGTTGGTAAGATTTCAACATCCAAGTGCATCTTTTTAAATAACTCTTGGACTTGTTTTTGTTTGAACTCTAATTGCGCTGAATAAACTAAATTAGCCAAAGGTGCAATTCCAGTCGTCAAAGCGGCTTGATTCACTTCATGATTACGTAAATTAGATTCCTTTAACCGCTTAATAACCCGACCAAAAGCATAATTCTTTTGGACCTTGGTGACACCCACTAAGACTTCTTCGCCAGGAACTGCATCCACTACGAAGATGGGATATTCATCAACTTTTACCACACCCATTCCTTGGTAGGTAATATCGATTACTTCCCCTTCAATCTCTTGGTTTTTATAAACCGGCGCGTTAATTTTTGCCATATTAATTTTTTCTCCTCAAATGGTATTTGCGACAACTCATTTGCTACATCATAACATCATTTACCTAATTTTGCTGGTTTTCTTTGTGATAAATGCTTGCCGCACCGCTGAAATAAAATACAAAGAGCCCGTAAAAACGACCAATGTATCAGTTGGCAACGGCTGGAGCGCTGCATAGGCTTGCTCAAAATCCACAGCCGTCGCATCGACTGCCGCCTCCATATTATTATTATTCGGCTGCACCACTTGCCTTTGATTTGGCGCAGCAAAAGCTACCACGGTCAAATGCACCCGCGAATCCGTTTTTAATCGTTTTAACATCGCGGGATAATCTTTATCGGTCAAAACACCCATAATAATTTCAATGTGTTTGGCAGGCTGTTGTTTTAAAGTATCCAATAAGCTATTAACGCCCGCTAAATTATGCGCCCCATCAATCACCACGGGGGGCTGTTGTTGCAAATATTCAAATCGTCCCGGCCAGGTCACATTTTGTAAAGCGGCTTGAACGGCTGCTGGCTTTAACTCAATATTCAAAGCTTGCAACGCCAATTGAGCCGTCATAATTGCCACAGCACTATTTCCCAATTGATAAGTCCCTTTTAAGTTCAAAATTAAATTAGTTAATTTTAAACCGTGCTGATTAACAAAATCAAATTTAAAATAACCATTGGCGTCCTTTTGCACATGCTCTAACCAAAAATCGTGATCTAAAATCTTTAACTGTTTTGTTTTATGCGCAATAACCTGTAAAGCTTCCACCGGCAAACGACCTACCACCGTCGGATGTCTGGGTCCTTTAATAATACCGGCCTTTTGGGTTGCAATCGCGGTTAAAGTATTTCCCAGTAATTTTTGATGATCAAAAGCCACGGTGGTAATCACAGAAACGAGCTTCGACTGGATAATATTAGTAGAATCTAACAAGCCCCCAATCCCGACTTCTAAGACGACAATATCCACCTTTTGTTCCGCAAAATACGCAAACATTAAGGCTGTGATGGTTTCAAATTCTGTTGGGCCGTCAGCCGCTTGCGCATCGAGCTGCGCTAACAAGGGTTCTAATTTTTGGACCCACCGGACTAAATCAGCATCAGAAATATTGACATGATTAATTTGAATCCGCTCATTAAAGCGCATGATAAATGGCGAAGTATATAGTCCGACCCGGAGTCCGTGTGCACTTAAAATTTGTTCCGTCATGCGGGACACAGAACCCTTACCATTGGTTCCAGTAACATGCACGTATTGTAACTGATCTTGGGGATTACCGAGCAGAGTCAGTAATGCTTGCATCCGTGTCAACGTTTCCGCTTTTCCAAAACGTGGGCGCCCATGAATTAAAGCTAAGGCTGCTTGATAGTCTTGAATCATTCAATTTCTCCCTTCAAAGAATTACCTTCACTATAAGAAAAGGTTGATGCATTATCTGCGCCAACCTCACCTACGATGTCCAGAATAATGTGCTCAATTATTAATTAGCACACACCATAAAAAACATCAAATTTTTATCTTTTGCCATTAAGCTTGGGCCGCTTTCAATTCCGTCAAGCGCTGTTGTGTAGCTGCGGCTTTTGCTTGCCAATCAGCTAACTTTTCACGTTCTGCCGCCACCACAGCCTCAGGGGCTGAATTAACAAACTTTTCATTACCTAACTTACCTTCGCCTCGCTTAACTTCACCTTGATATTTCTTCAATTCCTTTGTTAAACGCGTAATCTCCTCATCTAAGTTAATTAACTCCTCCAATGGGACAATCACTTCAGCTCCGGTGATTACCTTGGTCATCGCCAACTTTGGCGCTTGCAAATCTGAACCAATTTGCAACGTCTTTGGCTTCACAAAACGATTAATATAATCTTGATTTTGTTCCACGATTGTTTGTAAGGCTACATCATCGGTCTTAATCAAAATTTCAATCGCAGTTGACATTGGGGCATTGGCTTCCGTTCGAATATTGCGTACTGCTGTAATCAAATCAACTACCCGTTGGAAATCATTTTCCGCCGCCGCATCTTGTAACTCAACATATTTTTCCGGATAAGCTGCCTCCGTAATTGAACCTTCATTCATTGGCATATCCAACCAAATTTCTTCCGTAACAAACGGCATGATTGGATGCAACAAACGCAAGGTTTGGTCTAGGATATACGCTAAGACTCCTTGCACGGCCTTTTTTGCAGCTGCATCATCGCCACTCAAGGTTTCCTTGGTCATTTCAATGTACCAGTCAGCAAAATCATTCCAAATAAAGTTATACAAAGCTCGACCAGCTTCACCAAATTCAAACTTATCAAAATTATTCGTCACATTTTCAACCGTTTGATTCAAGCGTGACAAAATCCAACGATCAGCCAAAGTCATTTGATCACGGGCTGGCAATTCTGCTAGTGTATCATCATCCAGATTCATAATGACATACCGCGCTGCATTCCAGATTTTATTAATAAAGTTCCAAGCGGCATCCATCTTAGTGTATGAGAAACGTACATCAAGCCCCGGCGTTGAACCATTCGCTAAGAACCAACGTAATGCGTCCGCCCCATACTGATCAATCACCTCCATTGGGTCAATTCCATTGCCCAAAGACTTAGACATTTTACGGCCTTGCTCATCTCGAATCAAACCATGAATCAACACATTATTAAATGGCCGTCGTCCGGTAAACTCCTTTGATTGAAACATCATCCGCGCAACCCAGAAGAAGATGATATCGTATCCCGTGACCAACGTGTTAGTTGGGAAATAACGCTTGAAGTCTTCGGCATCAATATCAGGCCAACCCATCGTTGAAAATGGCCACAATGCTGATGAGAACCAAGTATCCAAGACGTCCGTTTCTTGCGTCCAGTTTTCAATATCCGCTGGCGCTTCTTCACCAACGTAGACTTCACCCGTTTCCTTATGGTACCAAGCTGGGATTTGATGCCCCCACCATAGTTGACGTGAAATCACCCAATCATGGATGTTTTCCATCCAATTAGTAAAGGTATTTTCAAAACGAGGAGGGTAAAAGTTCACCCGATCATCTGACTTTTGCATGGCCAAAGCTTGCTCAGCCAAAGATTTCATGCGTACAAACCACTGGGTTGATAACCGCGCTTCAACAGGCACCCCGGTCCGTTCTGAATGACCAACTGAATGAGTATATGGTTCAACCTCTAGCATCCAACCACCGGCTTCTAAATCAGCTACGATTGCTTTACGAGCGTCGTCGCGATCCATCCCGACATATTTTCCAGCTCGTTCATTCATGGAACCATCTTCATTCATCGTGTTAATACGTTCAAGATTATGACGATTCCCCACTTCAAAATCATTTGGATCGTGAGCAGGTGTAATCTTCACCATCCCCGTTCCAAATTCCATCTCAACATATTCATCAGCAATCACGGGAATTTCACGATCAACCAACGGTACCTTCACCGTCTTACCAATAATTGATTGATACCTTTCGTCCTTAGGGTTAACCGCCACAGCCGCATCCCCAAACATTGTTTCAGGTCGGGTGGTCGCAATTTCAATATAGTTTTTACCATTTAGGATTGTGTCATCCGTAAATGGATATTTAACATGATAAAATGCACCTTCAATATCTTTATAAATAACTTCAATATCTGATAAAGCTGTCCGCGCCTTAGGATCCCAGTTAATAATATATTCACCACGATAAATCAAATCTTTTTGATAAAGTGTCACAAACACCTTTTTAACCGCATCTGATAATCCATCATCTAAAGTAAAACGCTCCCGACTATAATCCAAAGATAGGCCAAGCTTCCCCCATTGAGTCTTAATCGTAGCAGCATACTCGTTTTTCCAATCCCAAACTTGATCCACAAATTTCTCGCGTCCTAAATCATAGCGAGAAATTCCTTGTTCTGCCAAGCGCTGCTCCACTTTTGCTTGGGTTGCAATTCCAGCATGGTCCATACCGGGCACCCAAACAGTATCATACCCTTGCATCCGCTTTTGACGGATTAACATATCCTGCAAGGTCGTGTCCCACGCATGCCCTAAATGTAATTTACCAGTAACATTAGGCGGTGGAATCACAATTGAATAAGGCCGTGCCTTCCGATTCCCAGTCGGCGCAAACCGCTTATCTTCTAACCATTTGTCGTAACGACCTGCTTCTACGACCTGCGGGTCATATTTACCTGGCATGTCAATTTCACGCATTTATTCATTCTCCTTATTTTGAAACTAAAAAGCCCTGACAAACCAAATTAATGATTTATCAGGGCGAATTTTTCGCGGTACCACCTGAATTCAAGACTTACTCAAGCCTTATCTTCATCTCCTTAACGCGGAAGATACGGAATTGGCTACTACATAGTTCACCAACTCGGCCCCTTACCTACTTTCAATTCAAGCCATGATTTTCTTGCACCACCCGAAAACTCTCTAAACTTGACTTTGAATTTACTCAATAAGGCCTTGCCCTTTCATTATTTTACGTTCATCTACCCTTTTTTACAAGTTTTTTATTGAAGTCCTTCTTTGTTACGTCCGTTATTGATTTTTAATCAGTTCTCAATCTCATCTCAACATGAATTTGCTATAATAAAAACAATTAGTTATTCTTATGGAGGTTTATCTTTTGAAAAATACAAAACGAACAGGCATCACCTTGATTGCCATTTTAGTTATCATTGGTGGTATCGCGCTCTTTGGTCAGCACATCGCCGCACAACGTCAACACCAAGCTCATCAGGCAGCCAAAGCGGTCAGTCAACGGTCAAGTTCGCAAAAGGCCGCCTCAAGCTCATCGCAAAAAGCTGCCATTGCTTCAGCGATTAATGATCCAAACGCTAACGCAGTAGCTTCTTCAACCAGCCAAACGCTGATTCAAAATACCAACTACAGTAATAAGCTGCAACAAATGTTAACCAATAATAAAATTGACATTAAATTACAGACCATTTTGGTAAAAGACGAAACCGCAACCGTCATTTTCCAAGATAATCAAAAACAAAGTGATACCCAATCCTACCTCAATTCATATGCTAAAGCGACGGCTGTCGCTTTAGCCGCTACTGCTAACCAAACTGACAAGATTTCAACGGTACGCGTGGCACGGCAATTACGCTTAAAAAATGGTTCTCAATTTGGAGTGGCTACCCTGTGGACAGGTGATCAATTAGCTAATCACCAACAAGAAAACATTAAAGATGTTACAGCGGACCACTTGCTAGCTCAAGCCTCACGTTATGCGCTAAATGGTTCAATTTGGGCTTCACTTTCACAACCACAAAAGAATGCTTACCAAAGCCATATTACTGGTGGACAAAGCGCCGACAATGATGACTTTAATGCTTGGATTAATAATTCAACGGCTAAAAAATAAAATAAATTTTCCCAATATAAATATAAAAGATAAAAAAGCTCTTCAACCTGACTTAGCATCAGGCTGGAGAGCTTTTCATTTATTTTATTATCCTCGACCAAATAAACGTTTCAAGAAATTCCAGAAGCCCCCCTTTTTCTTGGGCTTGACTTCTTGATTACGCGAAGTTCGCGAATAATTTGTCTGGGGTTCGGTTTGTGCGCGCGGATCTTCAATGTTGCGATTAGTCTTAATCCCACCATCATGCAGAACCTCAGCCACACCTGTTTCGGTTGCACTTTTTTCATCTCCATCATCAAAATCAGATAGATTAAATTCTGTCGTCAATGTTTCAGAGACTGCTTCATCCCGTACCATATCTTCATCTTTTTTAGATGTTGCCACAGATGGAGTTGCTTCAGCCTCAGAAGCAGCTATTTCTTGCTCGGCAGTCGATGATGACTGCGTCTGTGTTTGCCGCGGTTGAAGCACCTCTACAATCACCTTAACTGGCTCAACGGGTGCTTGTTCCGATGCCTTCACTTCCGTGGCTTCACCATTAGTTTCAGGGGCTTTTGCTGCTACAGGCACCTCGTCAACGGGAACATCTGCCTTTTCAGTAGCTTGCTTATTTTCCGCGACAATAGATGCCGTCACAGCCGCTGAAGACGGCGTAATACCTTCTACAATCGAATTAACAAAGGATTCAGAAGCGGCCGCCTTATCAACCAACGCTTGATCATGGGCTTCTGAAGCCGCTCGGCGTTCTTCAGCCGCTTCAGCATAACTATTAATCATCTCATCCGTTAAGATGGGAATTGTCATCGTTTTAGTGGTCACACCAATTTCGACTGGCACTTCCAATTGTTCACCCGTCACCGGATTCAAAGCGGTCACCCGCAAATCTTCTGGTCGTAATGCGATTGGGATTTGTAATTCAAATTCCAGATTATCATCAACCAAAACCTCAATGGGGTGAGCATTTTCCGGTGTATGCACCTCAATAAAAAGACCCGGTTGATTCACAGATCCTGTCAATTTACGCATAATACCTTGCGTCGATAATACCGCCGTCACAATGGGTTGTGGCGCTTCAATATGTAAAGTCGTTTCGTTTCGCGTTGTTGGATCATCGGGCAAACTAGCCACAATCTTAATGTCTCCATGCGCTTGTTGCCAATCAACTTGAACGATAAAAGACCCGCTCTCATCAATTTCTGGTGTCAAGAGTGTCTGATCAGCTAATTGAACAGTGACATTTGCTTTTGCATCCCCCACCGACCCAACGATTGTAATTCCACTGCGTTTATTTAATACTGTTGCTGTTAATGGTAATTCCATATTATTTCCCCGTAACTTAACTAGCGATTCTCGCCTGTCTTAGTCTATATAATTATATAATATGCTAATTCGCATATTTTTGCACAAAATTTATTGAAACTTTTAATTTTATTAAATAAAAAACAGGTCCAACGCACCAACTGCTTGCCAGTGGTCGCTGTGCCTGTTTAAATGGCTTCATTAATTAGCCCGAACGATTAACGTATCAACCTTGGCAGAACGAGTTACATACTCAGTCACAGATCCAATCAAGAATCGCTCAATTGTATTAAGCCCCGTAGCTCCCATAATAATTAAATCAATATTGTATTTCTCAACCGCCTGGTGCCCAATAATATTTTTGGGCGAACCATACTCGATTGAATATTCTACATCTTCAATTCCGGCATCTTTAGCTTGTTGTAAATAAGTTTCCAACGTCTTCTTAGCCGTATCAGCTACTTCTTCGACCATGGCTGTTTTAAAATCAGCTACATTTTGAAAAGCACGGGTATCAATGACATGCAAAATATGCAACTTGGCATGATTATGCTTGGTGATATCAATCGCTTGTTTTAAGGCTGATTCAGCCTCCTTTGATCCATCGACTGGTACTAAAATATTTTTATAATTCATTTCCGCCATCATAATCTCACCCTCCTCGAAGTTTACTTGTTATATACACATTATAACATAGGTCGTAAGCGTTTTCACAGATTTTAAAAATATTCTTAGTTAAAATAATTTACTACTAATAATTACTGCCAAAATCATCGTCAAGGCCATTGATAAAATTAAAAAGATTGTCATCAACCAGACTATCTTCGCGAAAAAAATTGCACTAATGAGCAACCCCACCGCCACAATTAGTAACGCCCAGCCATAAAAACGGGCGGTCTTTTGTATTTGCTGAGCACTAAGCCCTAAAAAGTTGGTTTGGTGCCTTAACAAATAAATTCCAATCCCACCAACTAAAATTGCAAAAAAAATTTCAATAATCATCAACATCATTCTACTCACACTTTCTCCACTGATTTAATTTTTTAACCAAACCTATTTTTTAAAATAAAAAGCCCGTTTAACAAGGTAAACGAGCCTGTAAAAAACTTGTATGTCGCCGTTAGATGATTCGTCAAAGTTGGCTCCTAATATAAGAAAGTGGGCACTAAGACAGCGTTTGTAGCTACCACATGTCATGGCATGCTCCGCCGGCTTTCCGCCATTCCCGTTTAGAAAGTTGTAAAGCAACATTATGATATTATGAATCACGCGTACGACCAGGTAATTTACTATATCCAAATTATAACGCAAAATATTGGTAGTTCCAACATCTTTTCCATAGATGATTACATATTTTTTCAAGCACGGGCGTGTCGCCTTTGCCACCATTGATATGGATAAAATAGCAATTGGAGACTTGCAGCTTGGTCAGTCGCTTGGACAATCCAAATTGAAATTTGCCAAGTTAACCAGCTCACCATCAGCAACAATAGCCAAAAATTATGCAACCCTAGATGCGTTAATCCAATCCGCACCATCGAAGCTAAGGGAGCGTGTACTAAATAGATTGTAAGGGATGCTTGCCCCACGCGTACCCAATAATTTGATCCTTGGATTTTTTGAAAGACGTTAAAGCCCACAATAATTGTTGCTAGTTTGGGCAAAATCAAATTCAAGGCTGGCAAATTGGTATCAAACCAAGCCCCCCCTTGATCATATCGCCATAACATCCCCGCTACAATCACCAGAATGGCCCCACCAACGACCCACGTTTGCTGCCACCAACGAGCTTCTTGCCGCATTAAATAGCCTAAATAAAACGCACTCGTCCACCAACAAACCTCTTGTAAAATCAACGGGGTCCAAATAAAATTACCAATCACGGCTAGTACCAAATACAACAACATTTGCCACCCTGCTGGCAGCTTTAGTAAAGTCAAAACGCCCACTAAAGCAAAAATTAGGAAAAGCGTCTCCAAAAACCACAAATATCCCACTGGATGAACAAACATCAATAATACATCCGACCATTGATATTCGTTATGGACGTTTTCCCCTCCCATTTGTTGTAAGCCAACATAAAGGACGGTAAAAATCATTGATGGTCCCATCAGCGCAATCATCTTTTTTTGCATCTGCAAGCGCCAAGCCACCCAAGTTTTTGGGGCTCGGTATAAATAACCTGATAAAGCAAAAAAGAGAGGCATAATAAACAAAAACAGTCCGGCCATCAAACTTTGAAGCAACTGGGTTTGATTCGGATAAGCACCTGTTTTATAAAGCCCTTCTAAAACATGCACCAATAAGACCATCAAGATTGTCCATCCTTTGGCCACATCTACCCATTCAATTCGATTCATTTCTTTTTCCTTTGTAAGCTTTGTCTTTGCGCCGTCCGTAATTTTTCATACTGTTGTTGATAGCTTAACTCCGTCTTAGAATTACCTTTAGGTGCAAAATATTGATGTCCTTGAAGACTATCTGGCAAATATTGTTGCGCAACCCAATCACCTGGATAAGCATGCGGATATAAATAATCAACACCATGACCTAAGTCCGCTGCACCTTGATAATGCGCATCTTTCAAATGATCAGGAATCGGCCCACCGCCCTTTTTTTGCAAATCAGCCTGGGCTGCATCAATCGCTGCCATTGCCGAATTTGACTTGGGTGCTAAGGCTAGCAGCAAAATCGCATTGGCTAAAGGAATTCGCGCTTCTGGAAAGCCTAACTGCTCAGCCGTATTAATCGCCATCATCGCTTGATTCACGACTGCAGGCGCAGCCATTCCAATATCTTCATACGCAATTACCCGCAAACGGCGCGCCAAAATCACTAAATCACCGGCCGCAATGAGCCGGGCAGCGTAGTGTAAAGCCGCATCAGCATCACTTCCCCGAATTGATTTTTGCAAGGCGGAGATAACATTATAATGTGCATCCCCATCTTTATCCGCCACTAAGGCGCGTTTTTGCACACTCTCTTCAATAATTGGTAACGTAATTTTAATACGCCCATCAACATCCAGCGGTGTTGACTTCACGGCCAACTCAAGCCCATTTAAAGCGGCCCGTAGATCGCCATTAGTTGCGTATAATAGTTGTTTTTTGGCATCGGCATCCAGATCAACTGGATACTGACCGAGTCCACGTTCTGCATCATTTAACGCTCGGTCAACGGCCACCCCCATTTCATCCAATGTCAAAGGTTGGACTTCAAAAATTTGGGTCCGCGAACGAATTGCAGGGTTAATTGATAAATATGGATTTTCCGTCGTCGCCCCAATTAAAACAATCCGACCACTTTCCAAATGAGGTAATAGAAAATCTTGCTTAGTTTTATCTAACCGATGAATTTCATCCAATAACAAAATGACAGTGCCAGACATTTTAGCTTCTTCGGCCACCATCTGTAAATCTTTTTTAGTGTCTGTTGCAGCATTTAATTTTCGAAAGGCATACTGGGTTGAGCCAGCAATTGCACTTGCAATACTCGTTTTTCCCGTTCCAGGAGGACCAAAGAGAATCATTGATGATAACATTTTCGCCTGAACCATCCGTGAAATAATTTTCCCTGGTCCAACTAACGCTTGCTGACCCACAACTTCATCAATTTTACGTGGACGCATCCGATAAGCTAACGGTTGTTCCATCTGTTGCCCCCCTTCATCATGACCAACATTCAATTAATAGCAAAAAAGCCGGAATTCCCAGCTTTGTTCAGATTTACCATTTTTTCTAAATCACAATTTAGTCTCTAACTTTACATCAGGATACTTATCTTCAAACCAACGTTCAGCAAACATGTTTTCAAACAAGAAGACCGGATTACCATGCCGATCACGAGCTAACAAGTTTCGTGACGAGGCCATCTTGGGGTCCAATTGATCTTCAGAAACCCATCGCGCAATCTTTGATCCCATTGGCTCTAAAATAACTTCACTATTATATTCATTCTCCATTCGGAACTGGAAAACTTCAAATTGCAGTTGTCCAACTGCTCCCAAAATGTAATCACCTGAATCCCAGGCAGTATACATTTGAATGGTCCCTTCCTGCACTAACTGGGTCACTCCTTTATGGAATGACTTTTGTTTCAAAACATTTTTCGCGCGCACATGCATAAACAGTTCAGGAGTAAAAGTAGGTAATTCTTCAAACTCAATTGCCTTTTTACCTGCATAAATCGTATCACCAATCTGGAAATTACCTGTGTCATACACACCAATAATATCACCAGGCACTGCATTTTCAACATTTTCACGTGAATCAGCCATGAATTGCGTCACGTTTGACAAACGAATCTTTTTACCCGTGCGTTGTAAGGTAACATCCATCCCCCGTTCAAACTCACCCGAGACAATCCGCACAAAAGCAATTCGATCTCGATGATTCGGGTTCATATTCGCTTGAATTTTAAAGACAAATCCACTAAATTCCGCCTGATCAGGCTCAATCACTTGTTGATTGAGTGTTTTCTTCGGCGCTGGAGCTGGGGCAAATTGTAAATAGGTCTGCAAAAAAGTTTCCAAACCAAATCCCGCCAAAGCTGACCCGAAAAAGACAGGTGTTAACTCACCTTTTAAGACGGCATCTTCATCAAAGGCATTCCCAGCATCCTGCAAAAGTTCGACTTCTTCACGTGCTTCTTCCCAGACAGGGGTCTGCTGAATAGCGTTAGGTTGTGCTAGATCATCCCCAGCTGCATTCAAAGGTAAGAACCTTTCATCCTCCAAAGCAGGTCGATAAACTTCAACTTGTTGATGATAAATATCAAACAAACCAGATAATACCTGCCCAGACCCAATCGGCCAATTCATTGGAAAGGCATTAATGCCTAAAGTTTCTTCCAGCTCATCAACTAGATCCATCGCTGGACGCCCATCACGATCCAGTTTATTGAAAAAGGTAAAAATCGGAATATGCCGCTCTTTGACAATTTCAAAAAGTTTGCGTGTCTGTGGTTCAATTCCTTTTGCTGAATCGACTACCATAATAACTGAGTCAACTGCCATTAAAGTTCGATACGTATCTTCAGAAAAATCTTCGTGCCCGGGCGTATCCAAAATGTTAATTCTTTTACCATCATAATCAAATTGCAAAACAGATGATGTCACAGAAATTCCACGTTTTTGTTCAATCTCCATCCAGTCGGACTTAGCAAAATTTCCTTGCCGGCCTTTAACCGTCCCAGCTGCGCGAACCACCCCACCCAACAATAACATTTGCTCTGTGATTGTCGTTTTTCCGGCGTCAGGGTGCGAAATAATTGCGAAGGTGCGCCGTTTATCAATTGCTTGTTTTAAATCTGTCATAATTTCCAATCTTTTCTATATAAATTAAATTCTTATTCCATAATTATCATCATATCAAAAATAGCTCTGTTAATATGAGCGCATTTGATTCCAGCCACCAGCCTGGTAAGCCTCAGTTATTGAAGTCTTATTTAACAAACTCATCGCCATAACCTTTTTGATATTCATATCATCATAATTTTCAGCATTAGGATAAGTCCGAGCTAGTTCGGCCCGAGCTGTCTCAATATCCGCATTTGAAAATTGATAAGCGTCAGCTAAATTCGCACTAGGTGTCGCTAAATTATTAGAACTTGCCTGTGACCAATCCGCCGTTTCCGTTTTGTCGGATGCAGCAGGGTGTTTTTTAGCTAAGGCTGTTTTTGACGTCCGCTTTTTTTGCGTTGCTGAAGACGCTTTTGACCGCTCTGCCTCTGCGTCATTTTGTTGTAATTTAGCTTGAATACGTTGATTAATTCGGCGCATCCCCCCATTAACTCGCAAAGCCCGCTGATAATCTTGCTTCATCACAGTCAAATTTCCTGCCTCAGCTGCTTTATCACCAGCAATTAATAAATCCAACTGCTCTAGCGACGTACGGCTTTCAACCGATGGCACCCGCGCTTGTGCTTTTTGATAAGCCTGCTGAGCTGTTATCCAATCAGCTTGTTGCACTGACTTGCGGGCCGTCTTAATATTTTGCTGCGCCAGCAATTGATTGACACTTCGTTGACCACTCCAAACGAAAATAATGGCCAAGATAATAATCAATAACAACCTTCCCTTATTTTTCATCTAATTTCTCCAATTACTATGCCAGTTTATTTTTAAAAAACTGTAACCACATTGGTAAAACTTCCATTAATTGTTGATAAGTGATATCAAACCGTTGCGTATACCATGGATCCGGAATTTCTTGATCCTGTTTATCAGGCAAAATCTCATATGCTAAATGAATTTTAGTCTGCAATTGTGCGGGACAGCGTTGCTTCAATGTTGCCATATTTTGGTGGTCCATTGTGATAATCCAATCGGCTGTCTTAAAATCCTCGACTTGAATCTGGCGGGCATGAATCCAATCAAACGGCACATTTAATTCTCGTAAGACTTTTTGCGTCCCTGGATGGGGTGGATTCCCTCGCTCCTCATCGGAAGTCCCGGCCGAATCAATTTTAATTTGTGCTGACAAACCTTCATCAGCCACCATTTGTGTGAATAACGCTTCCGCCATCGTTGAGCGCGCGATATTTCCTAAACATACAAATAAAACTTTCATGTATTTCTCCATTTAATTTTACCAAAATGGCTTTCTAACATTGTCATTGCTGATCTTTAACTTCAAGTTCGAAAAAATATTTAAAATCTTATTTATCTTAACATATAATGTTTACCATCGCATTGCGAATCAAAAAGCCATCTAACTAAATTTGACCATTCATTCCAATATTTCCTCAAAAAATGTCACTTTTTTTACCATAAAATGTATAAAACCGGTATAATTGTATAGATACATTTTTAATCAAATATAAATTTACTATTTAGAGGATACCAATGCATAATTTTATACCTATTTTTTTCGATAACCTCAGTTTTTTAACAATGGCGTTGGTTATCGCTTGCTTTTTTAGCACTGGATATATTCACTATTTTCAACAATTATGGGGTGCTGTCTTCATCCAAAAAGATTCGAATCATTTAATCTTAAAACGCATTCAGCTTATCATCTTAAGTTGTACCGTGGGACTCTATCTACATCTAGCCACGATGTTTTACTTCAGCGGTAACATCGCCCTAGTCTTCCATGACATCGCCCTCTTCCTATTAGTCATCCCTTTCTTATATAGTGGTGGCTTTAACCTGTTTGAGCGTATCCTACAATTTGGTGCAATTGGTTATGTGTGGATTGCCCACCATACCGGAGTAATGGTTCAAGGCGCTAACATGTCGGAGCCACTGGTTATTCTTGCCTTTACGATTACCATTGTATTATTAGTCGCTAGTATGGTTCCTATGGTGCATGAACGGATTATTTATCACTGGGCCTACGGAATCATCTACTTCTTTCTCCTAGGTTTTCTATTCTGGGAAACGCTCCCTCAAGTTTCCATGAACATTAAAATTAATCATCTTACCTCAGCTCTGGGAATTATCATCTTTGTCGCTATGAATGTTATTGTCCTCATTGTTTGGCCGCGTGGAGCACGTAATGAATCAGATAATTATTTTGAAAAGCAAGCTGATTACGATACCTTAACCAAGGCCAAGTCCTTTGCACTCTTCAAACATGACAGCAATACAGCTTTCCATTACAGTACAACCGTGCGAATGCCATTAACTGTGATTGAATGGGACATTGATCGCTTTAAGCAAATCAATGATAATTATGGTCACTCGGCTGGGAATCAAATCCTCATGGACACCACCAAAATTGTCCAGGAAGCCTTGAAAAACGCCGATATCTATGCCGATTTGTATCGGACCGGGGGCGAAGAATTCACCATTATTATTCCAGACTGCTCATCAGATCAAGCCTTACCTTTAATGAAGAAAATCTGGAATGATATTCGCACCACCAACTTTTACTACAATAGTAAGCTGATTGAGGTCACGATTTCCATGGGTGGAACTGAACTCCGACCCGAAGATGAAAATTTTAATACGATTTATAATCGCGCTGACCAAGCTTTGTACCATAGTAAACGCAACGGTCGAAATCAAGTAACCTTAGATGACAAAACAATTTATTCCGGTGAGCGGCGTCAACAAGTAATGGCCATGTTTGCCTACTTAAATCAGCCAATTGTGCAGTTAGACGGCAGTCACTTTGAAAATATTGCCAATGAGCTCGTCTTGCAAAAGTATGATTTCAACACGTACCGTTGGCATTCTGATATAGATTTTCGCTCAGACTTCAATATTCAAATTGATTTAATTAATAAATTATTAGACCCAAACACTGCTACCAAATTACATCTAAATGTGACTTTGGACCAGATGTTTGACCCCAATAATTGTGAAAATTTCATTGCAACCGCTAAAAAGTATTCCCGAATTCAATTTGTATTAGAGATTAATGATTTGAATCATCTCAAACCTGTCGATCACGCTCGTTTCACCAAACAGATTAATTTCCTTCACCAACACAACGTGTTGGTATTATGGGACGATGTCAAATCACAGATGGACTTCACAATCTTAAAGCAAGTAGATGGAATAAAATACCACCTCAAGACCTATTCAAATCTTCAACTGCAGATTCAACAATTGACGCCTTGGATACGTTATTGTCAAGACCATGAACTGATTAGCATCGTCAGCGACGTTTCAACGAAAGAACAACTAACAAACCTTCAGGGACAGTTGGGTATCATTCAAGCTCAAGGACCATACTTTGGAATTCCAGAATTACCTACGATTAGTTAATCGTATATGATTTATCAACCTAGCGAAAAGGATCAGCATTCATGCTGATCCTTTTTTCGGCTATCATCTTGCCCTACCTACCCTACCCGTTGGATAGAACAGTTTATTTACTAAATATATAAAAAAGCTTCATCGCATTAACTGAAAACAACTAACGAAATGAAGCCTATGATGGACAGTCAGGGGCTCGAACCCTGGACCCACGGATTAAGAGTCCGTTGCTCTACCAACTGAGCTAACTGTCCATGTCTTTTAACAACACAATTAAATATACACTCGTTAATCATCAAATGCAACACTTTTTTTAATTTCCGTTTTTTAAATTTACATATCGACATCGAATGATTAAGTACTAACTTGAAGAAACGAAAGGACATTCAACATGGAAAAGAATTTTAAAACTCTTGATGCTTTTTTGGGAACTCACTTTGTATACACTTATGATAACGGCTGGGAATATGAATGGTATGCTAAAAACGATCACACCGTTAATTATCTTATTCATGGTGGCATGGTCGCTGGTCGTTGGGTAAAAGACCAAGAAGCCGATATCATCATGTTAACAGAAGGCATCTACAAAATTTCTTGGACCGAACCAACTGGTACTGACGTCGCTTTGGACTTCTTGCCAAATGAAGACAAGCTTCATGGAACCATCTTCTTCCCTAAGTGGGTTGAGGAACACCCTGAAATCACTGTCACTTTCCAAAATGAGCACATCAAACTCATGGAAGAATCACGTGAAAAATACGAAACTTATCCAAAATTAGTGGCTCCCGAATTCGCTAAAATCACTTACGCCGGTGATGCTGGCTTAAATAATGAAGACGTCATTGCCGAAGCCCCTTATGCCGGAATGCCAGATGACATTCGGGCTAGTCGCTATTTCGATGCCAATTATCACCGCATCAACGGGACGCACTAATTATGCCTAAACCGCGTATCCTACCTTTTGTCATTTTAGGTATTCTATCACAAAACGATCATATCACTGCGTATGAAATTCTTAATGATTTTAACAACGAAATTGGTGAATTTTGGAAGTCTTCACATAGTCAGCTCTATCCTGAATTAAATAAAATGGTTGAAGAAGAATTAATTAGTAAAACCGCTGAGGAACCGCGTAAATTTTACTATACGGCGACTAATAAAGGCCTTAGCGCGTTAAATGATTGGCTCTTAGAACCAATCAATGAACACAACGAAGAATTAAATTCTTTAAAAATTTATTTTATTGCTGATCAAAATTCCGACATTTTAAAATCTAGTCTGAAAGTGCACCAAGAAAAACTTGATCATTTCCTAAAACGCAAAGCGACTCTTTTTGCGCACGCTACTGATATTCAGCATCATTATGGTCATTATTTAATTTTAGACCGCGCAATTGAACGTGAAGAAAATCATATCGCATGATTAAATAGTCATCAATAAAAAATAAAACCTACATCTACTCCCAATAGATGTAGGTTTTTATTTAATAATTACTTCATAATACCCTGAGCCTTAGCTGCCTCAATCAAATCTAGTTCTTTCGCTGCTTGAACTGGCACTGTCGTTCCATTAACCTGTAAAGTATCAATTCCTTGCTTCTCCAACAACTTCTTTAAACGATTTTTCTGTGACATCATCGTACCTCCGTATTTATTTTATCAACGTCAGGTAACTGACCTAGCGTAATGTCTACACCATAACTATAACACTTTCAGCCTGGGTCTCACAAATTAATTTTGATTAAATAATCCAGTAAAGAAGGCCTTAATTTTCGCCCAAAAGCCAGTTGCTTGTGCCTTCAAATTTGAAGCATCTTCCGAATTCAAAAAGTCACCCGCTTTGGCCATAATATCACCAGTTGAACCTTTTAGCTGCTTAGCTTGCTTCTTAGCATTATCGATAAAAGAAGAACTAGATGCGATCGGCGCTTGTTGGAAGGTCTCGAGTGCTTTTACAATTTGTTGCTGGGCATTAATTGAAATATTGATATTATTATTATTTAAATTATTATTCAAACTATTAGTAATATCGCTATTTGTCATTTCATTCCCCTGTTGCTTATTGTCGGCGATTTCTGCCGCTGTATCAGTTACGGCTCCAGAAAGTTTACCAGCGTTCTTATCGCCTACTTCTGACTGAGCTTGCGATGTCGCAGACAACAGATCATTAGCGGCCGTAGTGTTATTATCATCGAGGTTCGTTCCATCAGACGCTAAAGCTTTATACACCCCTGCTAAAGCTGACTCACCAGACACCGCCTGATTTGATGTCACAGTTATGATAACATCATTTACCCCAGCCAAAGTTGCCGCCATGGCATATTGCTGAGCAGTTACTTTGGTAATATTGTCTTCACCATTGTATTTTTGTAGATTAACCAAGGTCCCTGAACCGGGTTCAGCTGGCGCCACCGAGACTGAACTGATCATAGCACTGTCGCTCACCCCTTGTAAGTTTAGGTATTGATCGCCATCCGCTCCATTCACCGTAATCTGCTTTGCTTTACCATTTGGATCAAGTGTTTTCAACATTCCCGCTTGATCATTATTTCCTGAGCCAATCACAACGTACGCCTGACTTAATTGTTTTGTTTGTGTCTGCGTAGCTGCTTTGGCCCCCATCACACCACTTAATACTCCAACAATCGTTACGCCGACAACTAAACCAGTTACTGCTCGTTTCATTTGCATAATTTTTGACCTCGTTTTTTCTTGTTTCTATTGTTGCATTTATTTTACATCACCATTACGTTTTAGTAAAGTAAATTTCAAAACCAACAAATACCAATTAGTATCAATCCTTTTGCCAATAAAAAAAGACAAGCCAAATTTGACTTGTCTGTAATTTTAAAAATTAAACAGTTTGGATTGTCATCAAGTTAGTTGATCCGACTTCAGCAGCCACACCAGCAACAACGATAATCAAATCACCCTTTTGAGCCAATCCTTGGTCCAAAGCAGCCTTCTTAGAAGCAGCGATAATATCATCAGTGCTCTCAGGCATTTCAGCGATAACTGGTTGTACACCCCAGTAAATCTTCAAAGCACGTTCAACTCGCTCATCGTAAGTCAAAGCCAAGATATCAGCATTTGGACGGTACTTTGAAATCAACTTAGCCGTGTTTCCTGACTTAGTTGAAGCAACGATTGCCTTGATGTCCAACTTGCTAGTTGCTTCTGCAACAGCTGCAGCAATTGATTCAGTATTTCCATCATTTGAGACGAACTTGTTGACATGACGTCCGTTCAAAGCCAAAGCAGTTTCGGCCTTTTCGTCAATGCGAGCCATTGTTTGAACGGCTTCAACTGGGTAATCACCATTAGCTGATTCCCCTGAAAGCATTGTTGCATCAGTTCCGTCAAAGACAGCGTTAGCAACGTCAGAAGCTTCGGCACGTGTAGGACGTGGGTTTTCTTGCATTGAATCCAACATGTCAGTAGCGGTAATTACTGGCTTACCAGCAGCGTTCAACTTACGGATCAAGTCCTTTTGTACCAAAGGCACGTTTTCGGCTGGAATTTCAACTCCCATGTCTCCACGGGCAACCATCAATCCATCAGAAACTTCCAAGATATCATCGAAGTTGTCGATTCCTTCTTGAGATTCGATCTTAGGGAAGATCATAACATCTTCCTTACCAGCTTCTTTCAACAAAGCGCGGATGTCATTAACATCTTCTGGCTTACGAACGAATGAAGCGGCGATAAAGTTGATATCGTGTTCCAAACCAAAGCGGATATCATCAGCATCCTTTTCAGTGATTCCAGGCAAGTTGATTGAAACACCAGGTGCGTTAACACCCTTACGTGATCCCAACAAACCGTGGTTTTGCACTGTTGTTACCAATTCGTGGTTTGCTTCGTCCTTTTCAGTGATCAAGAAGTCAAGCTTCCCATCATCAAACAAAACATGCCCACCAACTTTAACGTCGTCATACAATCCAGGGTAAGTAACGGCAACCTTTTCCTTGGTTCCTTCCAAAGAATCGTCCATTGAGATCCGTACTACATCTCCAATGTTGAATTCAATCTTACCAGTTGATTGAACAGTTGTCCGGATTTCGGCACCCTTAGTGTCCAATAAGAATCCAACCTTCTTACCGGTCATCTTCTCAGCTTCGTGAACGGCGTTCATCCGACCCAAATGCTCTTCATGGTCACCATGTGAGAAGTTAAAACGTACAACGTTAGCTCCACCATCAATCAACTTAGCAATAGTCTCGACATCACTTGAAGCAGGTCCAAGTGTTGAAACAATTTTTGTCTTCTTCATCTTAAGAAAATCTCCTTTTACCCATGCAAATTACTTGATTTAATTCTTCTATATTTTAACTGTTTTACGCTTAATTGTAAAATCATTTTTCCAATGAAAAAGCCGGATTTACCGGATTCAGAAGCTTATGTGACATGCCACACATGAATTCCAAAATCAACAAAAACCGAAGTAAGCGATTTCATTCAACCAACACCTATCATAGGCATTCTTCAAATACAGTTAAAATTAAATTAATTTGCAATACATTACATTTTTATTGCTTTTTAATTACACTAATATTGTTCAAAAAAATCAAGTAACTGGTTCCGCGTTAATTGCGCTTTTTCATCACCATTAAAATCGGCTTGAATCTGTCCTGCATGTAAGATTAATAACCGATGCCCATACCGTAATGCATCATCTAAATTATGGGTAATCATCAGTGCCGTTAAATGTTGTTCTCGCACTTGTTCATCGGTAACGCGCATTAATTGTTGACTCGTTTTTGGATCTAAGGCGGCAGTATGCTCATCTAATAACAAAATTTCTGGTCGGCTTAAAGTCGCCATCACGAAGCTTAAAGCCTGACGTTGGCCCCCTGACAAGGCCCCCGTTGGCATATCTAAGCGCGTTCCTAATCCGTTCCCCATCTGATTAACTAAATTTACAAAATGAGCTTGCTTTTCAGCCGTCAAATGACGGTTCAATAATCGGCGGCGTTGCCCACGTCGCTCTGCCAATAACAAATTCTCGGCCCCCGTCATCCGCGGTGCAGTCCCCACTTTTGGATCTTGAAAGACACGGGCCAACAGCTTAGTTCGCTGGGGTGCCCCCATCTGCGTCACGTCCTGCCCTGCAATTTTAATTTGACCAGATGAAAGTGGTAACGTCCCCGCAATTACATTAAACAAGGTTGATTTTCCGGCTCCATTTGAACCTAAAAGTGTAATAAATTCACCGGGTTGAACCGTCAAATTGACCGCTTGCAAAATAATTTTAGCGTCCGGTGTATTCTGGTTAACGATTACGGTCGCGTCAATTAATTCTAAAATTGGTTCTGTCATTAGTCTGCCCTCCGTCCCAACAAAATACGATCAAAATGGAAAAATTTGCGCAACTTAGGTAACAATAACGCCAGCCCTAAGATAATGGCACTAAAGAGGTTCAAATTGTTGGCATTGAGCCCTAACGCCAGAACTAATACCAGCACAAAGCGGTACAAAATTGAGCCAATCACCACTGTAATGAGCCGTTCGGTCAAAGTTACCTCCTCAACAAAGACTACCTCACCAATGATAATGGAAGCCAGTGCGACCACAATAATGCCTACGCCCATATTGACATCGGCAAATCCATTATTTTGCGCTACTAAGGCTCCGCCAAACGCAATCAACGCGTTTGATAACATCAACCCTAAAATAGTCATATTATGAGTATTAATTCCCATTGATTGTGCCATTTTAGGATTATCACCGGTTGCAATAAAAGCTTGACCTAATTCAGTTTGTAAAAAATATGCCAAGGCCAAAACCATCACCACTGCGATTGCCAGGCCGACTACCACCGTGGGAAAATTTTCTGGTAAGTGCTTAAGACAATTACCATTAAAAATGGTCTTTACGCCCAATAATGAGCGATTTGCTTGCCCCATAATCCGCAAATTAACTGAATAAACCGCGGTCATAGTCAAAATTCCCGCTAACAAAATGGGAATTTGACCCTTCGTATATAGCAAACCTGTCACCAGCCCCGCTAAAGCCCCGGCTCCAGCCGCTAATAAAGCAGCTACAACTGGGTTCATCCCCGTACTAATGCCCGTTACAGCTACCGCAGCACCCAAAGGAAAAGTCCCTTCTACCGTCATATCTGGAAAATTTAAAATCCGAAAAGATAGGTATAATCCGAGACCCAACATCGCCCAGATTAACCCTTGTCCAATCGCTGATACAATCATACTCATATGCCCACCCCTTTTCTTTTAAAAATTATTTAATCATCTTAGCTTTCATTCGTAAGTCATCCGAAATCTTGATGTGCAATTCATCAGCAACCGTTTGGTTAATCACTAACTTTCCTTGTTGCATAAATTCGACATCTTGATCGCCCGGTTTCGCTCCTGACAAAATGCGCCCAACCATGCGTCCCGTGGCCCGCCCAATTCCTTTTTGACTGATTGATTCAGAAGCCAAGCCCCCTTTTTCAACCATACTATCGACTGTCGGAAAGACCGGTATTTGCGCAGTTTTCGCATTTTGCATCAAGGTATCAATCGCCCCGGCAATCGTATTATCAGTGGGCACAAAGACTGCATCAACATTCCCAGCTTGAAGCATCTGTAAACTCGTCTGGTTTAAATCATTCGTCGAAGCAATAGAATAAGCTTTAATTTTAATTCCGTGTTTTTGAGCTAACCGCGTAAATTTTCGAGCCTCGGTCGTTGCAGAATCATCGGATGAAGTATAAATCACACCAACCGTATGCAATGTTGGTACCAAAGTTTGCATTAATTTTAATTGTGCTTGTAACGGTGCTTGGTCCGACACTCCCGTCACATTCCCGCCCGGATGTTGATAGCGCGACACTAACTTGGCGCCCACGGGATTCGTTGAGCCGGCAAACACAATCGCCCGTTGTTGCATGGTATTGACCAAACTTACCGCTGCTGGTGTCGCAATCCCGACCGTCACAGCGGGCTTGGTACTAGCAAAATGCGAAGCCATCGTTTTCAAATTCGACTGATCCCCTTGCGCATTTTGTAAATCAATTTTGACATTTTTGCCCACCTGGTACCCTTCGTCTTGTAAACCTTGCTCAATCCCATGATATATTTCGGTTAAAGCCGGGTGACTCATATATTGTAAAACCCCCACTGTTTTAACCGCCTGATCTGTCGATTGCCGACTTTCTTGTACTCCAGCCACGCCTAATAACACAGCTAGACCAACTATCGTTCCTAAAATTTTACGATTCATTTCTTTCTCCTTCGTGCAGCTTCAATGCTCTCCCATAGTTGGGGAATACAGCATTTTTTGCTTCTTTTGACACAAAAAAACGCCCACATAGACAAACTCATCTAGGTAGACGTTCCTTGTATTCAGGAGAAATCTAGCCGTAGATTCGATTGCACTATGAAAGTGCACGTCCGAACCTACTAACTACTAGTTCGGTCGCGTTAAATACGCCACCAAAGATTTAATTGTTGTTGTCCCTTTGACATAACATTTCTCCAAACTATATTTGATATCATCTATACTAACAAACTAATTTAACAAAAACAAGCAAATTACCGTTCAAATGCATCTTTTCGTAATTGTTCCAAATTTTTATTATTAAAAATGATATAACTCAAAACAACTTCAATCGGCCACATAATCGCGCTTTTTAACACCCGAGCCCAAACGATGGGTGAACTAATCGCCACTGCTAATGAATGAACCGGGATAAAATTATACACACTTAACAGATACGTATTTAAGATTACATTTGCCAACAATAGTTGCAAGAAGACCGTTACCGTAATCCATGTCCACGAAAGCTTTTCACGTTGATAATAAGCAATTCCAAAAATTAACGCTGATAACAATTTAACCAATGTAAAAGCGATAATATAAGGCTGACCGCTCATTAAATTGGTTAAAAAATCAATTAAAAAAGCAACCGGTATGCCCCATAGAGGTCCGTACCATTTCGCAATTAAGCCTCCGGTAATAAAGGTAAAGCTAATTTGCAAAAAAGCCGTTCCCACCGTAAAACGTGAAATAATAATGTCTAAGGCCATTAAGACGCCTAATAAAGCCAACGCTTGTACACGCAACTTGGGTAACTTGAAATATTCTAATGTCTTCATTTGAAAACACCTCCTTAAATAATGGAGGGTTTCACCTTTTACAGTGAATGCGAACCCGACATCGCAAATCAAACTCAGAGGTTTAATTTTTCTTCTCTAACTCACATTCCGTTTTTAGAGACCTGTACGCATCGAATCCTACCCTGCGGATTTAATTTAAATCCTTGGCTATTATAGTGCTTTTTTTCGCACCTGTAAAGGTTAATGTTACAGGCGGTTGAAATTACGCGGAAAATCGACTGGAATATGCGTATTAATAATCTGACGTTGCGATGCTTTGGTAGTTGGTACCTGCACATTCTGGCGGTGCAACATTAACCGCGATCCGATTTTTAAAATAGGCACGCCTTGTGCTGACCACCACGCACTTAATTGCTGCCCCGTTGTTAAATCACCCGTCACCCGGATTAAACTACGGCGATAAACTTGATGAACCAACGCCCAGTGCCACTGACCGCTGACTAAACGATCCACTAAAGGCCCCCAATCACCAGCAACCCAAATTAAATATGTCGCTGGCCAACTGATCATTTCTTCAAGATCTACCCCATCTGAAGTGGGTAACACCATTAAGCCACTACTTCCTGCCGGCAAACTCGTTGGTTCCGCTGAACGCGGATCTTGTGTATCTAAATTAATAATTTGAAAATCGCCGTAATCTTTAATGATCTGCATTGCCATTTACTCCAAATTCCTTAACATTTTCTTATATTTTACCATGCCTGGAAAACCAGCGACTCTAAAAAAGACTAAGCGGGCTTTTAAGCAAGCACGCTTAGTCTTTTAATTTACATAATTTTTGTAATACCAACTCTTAAGAGCTATTGGCCAGCCATTTGTGCCTGTTGTTGCGCCATCATCTGTTGTTGCATTTGAGCAGCTTTTTCTGCGGCTGCCTTGGCCTCCTCCTGCGTCATGACTGTCCAACCTTCTTTAGGCACTGTCACCACAGATGATTGCCGGACAAGGCTACCATCCATCCCCGCAAAACTAAAGAGCCACTTTGCTACGTCTGAATCAAAGCGCCACCGAGTAACTTTCGTAGTCACCGTGGCTTCATCGACATCGGCTACTCGATAAGTCGCTGAGCTATTCACTAATTTATTCATATCATCTTTATCTGGAATAAAATGGGCTTTAGCTTCCTTATCGTTGATGTGGTCACGATAAACTAAGACATAATTATCAGCCTTGGTCCCCAACTCTTTTTTAATTACCATTTTGACTGGTGATTGGGCAGGGGCAGCCGAATAAATGGTCCGTGTTTGCGTCGTCGTGACCTCTTTCATTCCCCAATGTTGATTAAAGTTCAACGTAGTCAAACCAACTGCTCCAACTAATAACAATAAGCCAATACTTGTTATACTAATCCGCAAAATTGGTTTTTTAATCATCACCACAGAATATAAAATCATAGCGGCAATGAGGACATATATCAGAATCATCATGATGCTTTCCCCTCCTCAAATGCTTCTACATCAATGTCTTTACTGTGGTGCTTGCCAGCCAAGAAATTAGCTAAGATAAAGCCAATTACCGCAAATGACATTCCAATTGCAAAGGATACGTGGAAGCCATCCAATGCCGCTTGGGCTACTTTAAAGGCATACTTGATAGAATCTTCACCCATCAAATGATGTGCTGGTGTATTATTATTAATTACATTTTGCGTCACTGAGGTCAACAGGGCAACTACCACTGCTGAAGCAACCTGCCGGACCGTATTGTTTGCTGCAGTTCCATCCGCTGCCGTTTCAACGGGCAAAGCTGACATCGCTGAAGCAGTTAACGGCATCATTACCAAGGCAATCGCAAACATTCTCAAAGCATATAGCAAAGTAACATAATGCGTCGGGGTATCCATTCCTAAGAACATAAATGGTACTGTCCCAATCGCTAGAATTAAGAATCCAATCTGTGACAAGCGTTTAGCTCCAACCTTGTCATAAGCCGCTCCAGCAACCATTGAAATTACTCCAACCATCAAAGCCCCCGGTAAAAGGACCAATCCTGAATCTAACGTGCTCAATCCATGCACATTTTGGAGATAAGTTGGTAACATCATTTCGACTCCCATCATCGCCATCATGGCTAAGGCAACCAAAATCGTCGTTAACGTAAACTGCTTATTCTTGAAGACACGTACATTTAAGAATGGCGTCTTAAGTCGGAGTTGTCGCAAGATAAAGATTGCAATCACAACTACACCGACTATGATTGGCAAGATTACATTGTTAAAATCACCCCAACCGTCCGTAGCAACATTTGTGAAACCCCAGAGGAACATTCCAAAACCAAACGTTGAATAAATCAATGAAATCCAATCGAGTTTTTCAGCACTCTTTGGAATAACATCCTTAAAGACAAAAGGGCCAATCAGCACCGTAAACGCTAAAATAATCATTGGCAAAATGAAAATTGAGCGCCAAGAATTGCTCAAAGTCATACCTAAAACGATATGATTCTTTTCTAGAATCCATCCTGACAAAGTAGGACCAACTGCCGGTGCCATTCCAACAACCAAACCACTAAGTCCCATAACCGCTCCACGTTGCTCTGGTGGATAAATATTAACCATGACCAATTGCATTAAAGGCGCGGTAATCCCAACGGCCAAAGCCGATAGACACCGCCCCACAATAAATATCCACCATGAATCATGATTAGCTGGCGTCAAGCTAGTTACCAATAACCCTAAAAATAATAGCACGTAAGCAATTTCATAGAGCCAACGGGTTTTAAACCGCGTCATTAAAAATGCTGAAACCGGGACCATAATTCCATTAACCAGTAAGAACCATGTGGTGGCTTGCTGAGCTGTAGCCATAGAAATATCAAATTCTCGCATTAGTGTCGGAATTGCTGTTCCTAAAGACGTTTGGTTCAACATTCCAGCGAAAGTTGCCAATAAAATTACCAAAATGAAAGCCATCCTTGAATATGGCTTTCCATGGATATCGACAACTTTATTCGTTATATCAGTCATTTCATCCTCCTTAACATCAAATGATGTATCTTGTATGGATAGTATTGTAAGATTATTTAACATGAAAAGCAATGCCTATTTTATGAAATTTTATGTAACCGTTTGCGTTAAGTTCGCTTGACAATCATCAGCCAAAGCTAATTCATTTTAAAACATAACGCAACCTTCAGCCTTTTACTTGCCCAAGTAATTATTACTAAATTTAGCATTGTTAATCCTATCTTTTAGGCACATACCGACCCAAATTAAAAAGGCTAGCCCATTAGCTAGCCTTTTAACTTATAATCTTAACGCGCTTCTCCGACAATTACACCATTTACATAACCAAATCCGACATGGGTATATGAAGCGTTCATTTCCCAATTACGGTGTCCAGGTCCACCAATCATATTGGTTTCGTTATACCAAGCTGAAATAACTGAAGAACCAGCACCCCAACCAATAGCAATGACTTCTCCAGAAGTCTTAAAGTGATCGGCAGGAATTCCACCTAGAGCGGCTACTTGAGCTGCACGCCCCTGTGCCTTAGCGGCTAAGCTTGAATCCCAACTCAAAGCAGGCAATCCAGCACTCACACGCATTGAATTCAACGCTGCTAATGTAACGTCCGTCGAATTAGAAGCGGCGGTATTAGTCACCTTAACATTTTTGTTATTTTGAACTGCGGCTGAACCGTTATTCCCAGCAGCAGAGCTAGCCACTCCATCATTATCTGCAGCCTGTAAATCAGATGCTTCATCAGCATTATCTTCGCCCGCTGACAACTTTAATTGATCGCCACTCACAATAACGGATGAAGTATTTAAATGGTTAAACTTCATCAAATCATCAACTGAAACACCTGTTACGTCAGCAACTGATGACAAGGTATCGCCAGATTGCACGGTATACGTGGGTGTATTCTTAGCATCATCTGTTGCTTTTTGCGCATCATCAACAGATGTATCACGGAATGATGAGACTTGATCGGCAGAAGCATTTCCGCCTAAGAAAGGGATTGCAGATGCTGCGGCTGCAATCGCAGTTCCAACAATTTTTTTTGAATTATTCATATTAATTATTTCTCGCCTTCATTAATTCTTAATTTACTTGATTAACATTTCTACAATAGACTATACCAAACCTAAATAACAAAGATATTACGATTCAAAACAATCATAACACGCTTATTTTACAATTTTTTTAAAACTGTCCCAAATTTGCCTTTTTAATACCCAGCCAAATATATAGCGAGCCATAAGATTGGAAACCCGCCGATAAACATAATCACTGATTTCAACAATACTGGTCCCAACTGCTGGTCATGGTCAGCGGTGATTGAATTAGCTAATTCAATAATCGGCGTTGAATAAGTCGAAAAGCCACCAATCATTCCTGTTGCAATAAACGAACTCCACGTACTATTCAGTCCTAAACCTGTCACATAACCCATTAAAAAGATTGCAATTAAATTCAATATAACAACTTTCCAATTTTGTAGTTTGGGGAATTTTTCCGGTAATCTTTCTAGTAACCAATACCGTGCAATTGAACCCAGGGCAGCGCCACTGCCTGCAATTAAAAATGTCATTTTTGGTTACCTCGTATCCAGCGGGCGCAAACTTGGGCAGCTAATACAATTAAAACCCCGCCAATCACACTCAAACACCAATAAACGAGAGCTGGCACAAGTGCTTGTTGGCTCATCTCTAATATAGCGGTCGAATACGTGGTGTAGGCGCCAATTAACCCAATGGAAAGAAAATCAGCATGCCACTGTTGCCAAGCCGGCCAATTCTTAACCAAAATTTCCGTTAGTAAGACAGAAACAAACACGCCTGTCCAATTAATCAATAATGTTCCTAAAGGGGCATAACTTTGTAACAAATTTTCCACCATTGCACGTAAGCCACCACCAATAAAGCCACCTAACCCGATTAATAACCAGCGTTGATTTTTAATACTTGAAAACATTTTACCCCCTCGTTTCATATTTTTATATGTATTGCTGTAGGCTAACCGCTTACAGCAACTAAATTATTATAGCACTTTTAAGATCAACCTTCATTTTTAACCAGCCCTTGTTCTAAATGATCAATTTCTGGCTGGATGGTGACATGCATGCCAGGATACTTTTGCCCTAACATCTTTTGCATGGCGTGCATACTTGTCTCAACATCAGCTAAGGATTGATTTTCCATCGTTACGTGCAAAGACACAGCCAAATGCTCTTCATCAATTTGCCACACATGCACATGATGGACTCCGCGCACATATGGACATTGCTCCACTAATTGAGCAATATCATTTAAATCAACCGATGCATTTGCTTCCATTAAAATATTGGTCGCAGTCACTAAGACGGGCCATGTTTCATACAAAATATAACAAGCGACACATAATGTAATCGCAGGATCGAGCCAGAGCCAATTGAAAAAATAAATCATCACAGCCGCAATAATCACCCCAACAGATGAGAGCGTGTCACCCAAGACATGCAAGAGTGCTGCTTTTTGATTAATATTGTGCTGACCACCTATCAGCATTAATCCAGTCACAATATTTGCAACCAGCCCAATAATGGCAATCACCAACATCAATGTGCCTTTAATGGGATGCGGATTAACAAAACCTCTTACTGCTTCCACAATCAAAAAGGCCATCACTATTATTAAGAATAACGCGTTCACAAAAGCGCCAAGAACTTGGGCCCGCCGATAACCAAATGTTTTCTCCGCGTTTTCTTGTCGGCCCATAACCAGCTGGGCCGCCCATGCAATCACCAATGAAATAACATCCGTAAAATTATGTACCGCGTCAGAAACCAGCGCTAACGACCCGGCCCACATCCCACCTACTAATTCGGTAATCGTGATAATAATATTCATCAATGTTGCAATCGAATAGCGGCGACTAGTTGTCTTTTCTTGCATCTTTCTACCCTCCTCGATTGAATTCCTTCTTTTATTTTAACATATACATGAAAATATATTCATAAATAATTACGAAATCTAATCCATAACGGGTTTTGGATACCTCATCTTCAACCACAAAAAAACTGGTTATCCGCTTTTGCGAAGAACCAGCTAAATTTAAGTTTATTTTACCACCAACCGTGTGAAAGACGGAATGAGATAGCGGCATCAATTGATCCGTAACGTGAAGTTGCGTAACCAACCATCCCAGCTGTTTGTTGAGCCACAGAACCGTAACCCCAAGCATTCTTAGTTTGACCTAAACCATGATAACCATTTGGTGAAACCGCATTAGGATTTCCACCTGATTCAGGCATAACCACGTACTGCCACAAAGCAGCAGTTCCACCGGCAGCAATAAATTGTTCATAAACTGAACCTGAGCCAGCCGCAGTAGCTTGAACTGAACCACCATTTGAGGTAGATGCAACACTCGCAGCCTTAGGTGCTGCTGAAGAGGCAGCAGATGATGCAGCGGCTTCTGAGGCAGCAGCAGATGATGCGGCCGCTTCTGAAGCTGCGGCTAATGATGAGGTTGCATCATCAGCAGCTTGGGCAGCTAAATCAGATGCTGTAGCTTCGGATGTTGCTACTTCTGAATCATTTTCTGAAACAACTAAGTTTTGATCTTTGATAATCAAATTAGCATCTTTTAAATTATTAGCTTGTACAAGGTCAGCAACCGTTGTGTTGAACTTTGTTGCGATATCACCCAAAGTATCTCCACCTTCAACTGTATAAGTTGTTGCGGCATGAATTGCTGTTTGTCCTGCTCCAAATACGGCAGTCAATCCGGCAACTGTTAAGGCTGTTTCTTTTACTTTATTCATTATTTAAAATTCTCCTAGATTATCGAATTCCAACTTTTCTCGCCTGATGTAATTATCAGGTGGACTTCTTCCCTACGACGCCTTCGTCGTATCAACATATATAAGTTTACCAATTCAAAACGCTTGTATATTAAGCTCACTTTACAATCCGTTACTAATCTACCAAATCACCTAGAATTCATGTAACTTTAACGCAACATTCGAATATTCAACGCGCTAACGACTTGATACAACTAAATTTCAGACTAAAGTGTAATCTCAATAATTTTATTTTGGACTGTAATTAAAAAATCCTTTTTTCGATTATTTTGTTTTTAATTTGTGAATTTTAGCTTGTTTTGTAACACATATGCAATTTTTTAAAGTTACATTTTAGAACTTTCGTAACCAAACTTCATCAATTTCATGTTTTTCTCGTTTTCGCAAAACAATATTAGCTCGTTCACGGGTTGGTAAAATATACTCGTTTAAATTCGTTAAGTTAACCGTCTGCCAAATCTTGCGTCCAATGGTCAAAGCATCTTCCCGACTCAAATCAACCCACTGCCAAAAATAATTATTAGTATCATGTTCAACCCTAGTTTTATCCAAAAGCGCAATAAAGCGATCTAAATACCATTGCTCAATCATCTCGGTTGGCGCATCAACATAAATAGAAAGATCGATAAAATCCGACAACAAGACATTCAAAGAATCATTAATTTGTAAAGTGTTCACGCCTTCAATAATCATAATGCTGGGCTGATCAAATTCATCATAACTATCCGCCACCACATCAGATTGCTCATGCGAATAACAGGGAACTCGTAAGCGTTTAGCGCCCCCCTTGACCGCGTTTAAAAACTGCACCAACTTTTTAGTATCATAAGATTCTGGGAAGCCTTTGCGGTCCATAATCCCGCGTTCTACTAAAACTTGGTTCGGATAAATGAAACCATCCGTGGTCACTAAGGCCACTCGCTCCACCCCATATTCAACTTGCAACATATACTGCAACAAACGCGCCGTCGTGGACTTACCTACCGCTACTGAACCAGCAATTCCAATTACATAAGGAACTGGATGGGCTAGTTGATTTAAAAAGCGCTGCCGTTCCGCCAAATCTAAATCAACTTGCCGTTTGCGTAAAATAAGATAATTTACGAGGGGTTGATAAATTTTGACCACATCATCCATTGAAATCTCATCATTAAATGCTTTGATTTCAGATAATATTTTCGGTGTCACTAATTCATCAGCTCGTCGCGCAATTGGCATAGTTAATTGTTGCCAGGTCTGCCTTTGATATACCGTAAAATCCAATGGAAATTCTGCCATGCTTTTCTACTTTCTTTCAAATAAGGCCGCATTAACGTTCAATAACGGACTCAATGTTTTCTGGGCCAAAATCGTCAATTGATGCATGGCGCGTGAGGAAATCGTATAAACTAATTGTCGTTCGTCATCACCTTGATAGTTTTGAGCGGATGCGTCCCACATAATTACCGCATCAAACTCTAAACCTTTAGCTAAGTAAGAAGGAACAATCAAGGTCCCTGGTACCAAACGTTGGTTTTCCGTCCGAATCACAGTTATTTCTTCATCATTTTGCATTGCTGCGTAAACTTGTTGTGCTTCCGCCAAAGTCTTCGTAATAATCGCCGTTGTTTCACTTTGTACCTGATTTTGCTGAATTTGTGTACGTGCCGCTTGCACCATGGCTTCAAAATCATTCACCACTTGAATCGTCGGCTTAGCTCCAGAACGTTCGAAGGCATCAATTTGCGCCCCATTCAATAACAAAGCCTTCGCAAAATCAGTAATTTGTTGCGTCGAACGGTAGGTTTGTGTCAATTGCACAAATTCGCTCTCCTCCGTACCAAATAATTCTAATAACTCTTGATGCAACGAACGCGCATTTTCTTTCGTAAAAATAGCCTGATTTAAATCGCCCAACATGGTAAAACGGGCTTTGGGGAAAGTGAACTGCAAAAATGCCAACTGGAATGGTGTATAATCTTGGATTTCATCAATGAAGATAAAGCGAATATCACGCTCGCCATGACTTCCCTTCACGACATCAAACAGATACATAAATGGTGTCATATCAGCTAAGCTTAAACTCTTAGCCTTCATCTGTTGCAAAGTTCGTTCTACCCCACGCTGCCAACTTGCTTCATCCAAACCATGGTCAGCCAGCAAAATAAATTGGGGCACCTTACGTAAGAAATCCACAAATTGCGCATTAATATTCAAAAAGCGCGTACGACTCACCTGCTGTAAGACAGGCCGCATCGCATCTTGCACAATTACTTTCGCTAAAGCATTATATTCTGCTTTTTCATCTTTAAATTCGCGAACTTGGTCACCCAGCAAGCTGTCATATTCATCTTTGGATAGATTCTGAATGGTTTCTTCAACCCAACCCGCCCGCATTTCACTGCTAACATATCCTCGAACTTTATTGCTTAACTTTTCACGCGTTACTTCCAAGCGTTGACGCAAACTATAATTTTCATTAAATGAATAATATATTTTAGCAATCTCATCTTTAGAAACTAATTCCCGGCCACGAAATTTAACTGCCCGGAAACGGATGCCGTGTTGATTCAAAGTTTTAGTATATTGTCCAACTGCATCAAAATAAGCTTTTGAACCCTTTAAGTCATTAATCCAATTCTCTTCATCCGTTTTAGACTGTTCAAAACGTTCTTGCAACGTCTCCAATTTTAATTTAGGAAGACGCCGTGAAGCATATTGATAGAAGGTCATTTGAATCATATTTTGTTCACCCATTTCAGGCAAAACTTGATCAATATAATCATTGAATAATTGGTTTGGTGAGAACATGAGCACTTGACCCGCGGTTAGATTAGCCCGATAGCGATAAAGCAAATAAGCTACCCGTTGTAAAACAGCTGATGTCTTACCGGATCCAGCCGCTCCTTGGACAAAGAGTAATTTAGCCTTCGTATTCCGGATAATTTTATTTTGTTCACGTTGAATCGTCGTCACAATTGATTTCATCTTCGTGGAAGACTCACCAGAAACGGCGTTTAACAACATTTGATCGCCCACGGCTTCATCCGTGTCAAACAAAGTAACAATCTTTCCATCTTCAATTTGGAATTGGCGCTTTAAGGTAACCTCCGCCGCTTGAGTTCCCTCTGGCGTTTCATATTTAACCGGACCCAATCCCGCGTCATAATAAATGGAAGAAATTGGGGCACGCCAATCATATATTAAAAAATTATCCGGCTTATCCGAAAATGAAGCCAATCCAATATAAATTGGTTCAACTTGATTGCTCTCTGCATCTTGCACATCAATCCGCGCAAAATAAGGATTTTGTTCCAAGCGCTTTAAGACTTCTGCTTGATGCTCCGCCGAATTTTGTGCCACTTCGCGTTCTTGCAACATTTGTTGTTGTTGCCGCACTGACATAGCCGTCTCAAACAGACCCGAATAAGTTGACGATTTAAAACGTACGTCGTTCCAACCCTTATCTACTTCCGCTTGATCCTTAGCGACGCGGCTTAATTTCTTTTCATTTTCAATTTTCGCAGTATGGATGGACTCTAAAACTCCGTCTAAACGCTTTTGCTCATATCCCAATTCTTGCATTTGAGGGGCCTTCTTTCTAAAAATTAGTTATTCTATATTACCACATAATCGGGAAAGATTCTACCAACTGCCCCATCGGTCCCACCATCAAAAAAGCCAGGATGATTGGCATCCCAGCTTTTCTAATCAGTGTTAATCATTACCGCGTTTTATTTTTATGCTGAAACATTCCTCGGATAGTTCGTCCCATTTGTTTCCAAAAGCCAATTTGTCGAATCACATGTTCATCCCCCAACTGATTACGAATCAATTTTAAAATTGGTCCGACCTCTTTGGAAGAAAAATCAAATTCTCCAGCCGTCGTTTGAATTTTAAAACGCCGGCCAAGCGTTTGATTATGCTTTACTTGGGCATAGACATTTTGCATGTCTTTCCATGGAATTTGCACATAATCTTGAACATTTTTTTCATTAAAGAATTCAAATGCGCGATCACCAATCATAATATCGCCATATTTAGCACCGATTCCTAAATATGAAATCCCCCTAGCCGTTAAATCCACTTTGGTATTCAATGATTCTACCATCATATCCTCCGTCTATAATTTTAAATTAGATGACTTTCCACCTATATATAGGGGCAATTTAATTCAAATACCGTCAAAAGCTATTATAACAAATTTCGTAAAATTTCAGGTTGCTCTCTCATAAAAACCATCCTTAAATAAAAAATGAGCTGGAATTTCAACCCCAGCCCATTTTAAAATTAACAATGTTTATTCTATAGGATGTGAAGTACGTGCAATACAACTCCAATAATGAACAAAGCAATAATCAAAATAATTGGTGAAACCTTCTTCTTCAAAAGCCACATGCAGGCGAAGGTCAAAAGCAATCCCATCAAACCTGGAATCAAAAGATCAAAATTCTCTTGTAAAGTATTTGGGACGTTTTGAACTAGGCTAACACCATCAGCTTGCTTTTGCAAAATTTCTTGCAATTGTGAACCAGTGACATCGCCCTTAGGGAACTTGATGTAAGCTCCCTCAGCCAATTTCTTAGCAGGCAATTGAAGAACGAACTTAATGTTAACCCACCGTTCAACCAACACGGCTAAGATAAACATACCAAGAATTGAGGCACCCTTGGTGATATCTTTCAACAAACCACCAGACAAGTCCTTGGTAATTTCATTTCCAGCACGATACCCGAACTCTTGGGTATACCACATGAAGGCCCAACGAATAATGTTCCATGCCACGAAGAATAGGATAGGACCAATGATGTTTCCAGCCATGGCTAATGAAGCCCCCAAAGCTCCTAAAATTGGTCGGACTGTGAACCAGAAGACCGGGTCTCCGACCCCAGCCAACGGTCCCATCATTCCAACCTTAACCCCGGCAATCGCCGCATCATCAATTTCAGCACCGTTTGCCCGATCCTCTTCCAAAGCTAAGGTAACTCCCAAAACCGGAGAAGCCAAGTATGGATGAGTATTGAAGAACTCCATGTGCCGTACTAAGGCAGCCGTCCGGTCTTCTTTAGTCGTGTATAATTTCTTAATCGCTGGAATTAATGAGTATGCAAATCCCAAATTCTGCATTCGTTCATAATTCCATGAACCTTGCAAAATAGTTGAGCGTAAAGCAACTGAGAAGCGATCTTTCTTTGTAAGTGTAACTCTTTCTGCAGTCATAATCTCTTCTCCTCCTTAGTACTCATTTAGGATATCGCCAACTGGATCTCCGGAACCACCATTTGATCCGCCACCATTACCACCCATCTTTGAGAGGTTGATGTAAATCAAGGCAATTGCAACACCAATAATTCCAAAGGCAATCAAAGTCAAGTCAGTTACAGCAGCCAAGGCAAATCCCAAGGCGAAGAATGGCCAAACTTCACGCGTAGCCATCATGTTGATAACCATGGCATACCCAACGGCAACAACCATTCCACCACCGATAGCCATTCCATCAGTCAACCAAGCAGGTACTGAATTCAACCAAGCTTGCACTGTGTCCGTTGGAATCGCCAACAACAATGCGGCTGGGATGGCGATTCGCAATCCTTGGAACATCAAAGTTATAACGTGAATGCGCTCCATGGCTTTATAATCACCACGCTTAGCGGCAGCGTCAGCCCCGTGAACCATACCAACTGAAATTGTACGAACAATCATTGATAAGAATAGTCCAGCGATTGCCAAAGGAATCGCAGCTCCGTACGCAATAGTGATGTGTGCTGAATCAAAGTGACCACTTTGCACAAGAATAATAGCAGATGCGACAGAAGCCAAGGCCACGTCCGGTGCCATAGCGGCTCCGATATTAGCCCATCCTAAGGCCATCATTTGTAACGTTCCACCCAAGATAACACATGGAATCAAATGTCCCGTTACAAGTCCAATCAATGTACATGCCACCAAGGGTTGGTGAATTTCGAACTGATCCAAAACTCCTTCCATCCCGGCGAAAAATGCCACGACAATTACTAAAATAATCGAAATTATTGACATAATATTCTACCTTTCAATCCTTAAATATTTACTTAACATGGGCTTTCTTAATCAATTCAAACAAATCAGCCTTGGAATCACTAGGTACCTTACGGACGTCAAATTTAACGCCCATGTCCCGCATCTTTTCAAATGTTTGGACATCGGTCTGATCCATTGAAAGCACCTTGTTGACCATCGTCTTACCAGCAGAATGGGCCATTGAGCCAACGTTAATGGTATCAATTGGAACGCCACCCTCGATTGCACGCAAGGCGTCTTCGGGGTTTTCAAACAAAAGGAAGGCTTCAACCCCACCCATCCGATTATCGTTCACAACTTCGATCATTTTATCAACGGGAACCACGTTCGCGTTAATTCCATTTGGTGCCGCTTGAATAATCAAATTCTTACGCATGTCATCTTTAGCAACATTATCAGAAACAACAATAATGCGATTGGCTTTTGAATCTGGCGTCCAGGCTGTAGCAACTTGTCCGTGCAACAAACGAGTATCGATGCGGACCAAATTGATCTTCAGCTTACCTTCCTTTAAGCCGCTATTTCCACCAGCCTTAGCGGGGACCTTTTTAGCTTCTTCAGCTTCTGGAATTGATTTCACACCATCACGCGCAATTGGCACCAAATCTTGGGCAATTTCAATGGCATGATCCTTTGTAAAACGTGCCCCATAGGCCTCAACTAACATTGGCAAGTTCAATCCTGAAATCAGTGCCATATTTTCTGGATGTTCAGCCACAATCAAGTTAGCTTGATTAAATGGTGATCCACCCCATAAATCGACGAGGAACAAAATTTGACTATCCAGTCCACCTTCAAACTGATTAATTGCGTCCAAATACTTCTTCCGCAAATCATCAGGGCCTTCATTTGGCATAAAGGTAACTACTTCCACATTTTCTTGCTCACCAAAGATCATTTGACCCGACATTTTAATCCCGGATGCAAACTCACCGTGACTGGCAATAATAAAATTAACCATTTCGCGGAGCTCCTTATATTTTATTCATACCTACATAATTCTTAAGTACGTATACTATACTACCCTATCTTCACAAATAAGTAAACGTTTACATTAGCATATTAACAACATTGGTAATTTTTTTAATATAATCTATAAACAATCGACAAAATTTTACATGTATTTACCAAATTAGCCACGTTATATATTTGAAATAATATTCATATATTGTACTGAAAATCGCCGACCTGCAAAGCATGCTATAATAAATCTTAATAAATTTATTAAAATGATAGGAAAGTTTTTATGTGGTTTAAAAAAATAAAACATCCGGCCTTCTGGCGCTATACCGTCATTTTCATCCTTTTTAGTTGTGCTATTTTTGGCCCTTATTTTGTGGGAGCAAACACCTTAATTTGGAATGCAGATGGTATCACTCAACATTTTCCTGCTTTATTGCAGTGGCAAGCCGATTTAAAGGGCTTACTCTTTCAACATCAGTGGCCAGCCCAATGGAATTGGAACATTAGCTTAGGACAAGATTATCTTCAAACCTTTTCTTACTATGTAATGGGCGATATTTTCACGTACCCCATCGCTTTTTTTAGCGCTAAAATGGCTCCTTTTTACTATAGTTGTATGGTTATCTTACGCCTGTGGTTCGCCGGTGTTGCCTTCGTCTATGCCGCTCCACGCATCTTACAAAAAAAATTCACCCCAAACACCCTCGCCCTCGCGGCCACTTTATATGTTTTTTCTGGCTATGTTGCGTTTGCCGCGTTTGAGCATCCATTTTTTATTAATCCATTAATCATCTGGCCGTTACTCCTTTTAAGTCTCCTCCATTTACTAAGAAATAAAAAATGGTTGCCTTTTACCGTCATGGTGGCTTGGACGCTTTGGAATAATTTTTACTTTGCTTGGTCGCTGGGGTGCGCCACTGGCCTAGTATGGATTTTTTTACTTATTCAACAGCGGAGCTTCCGCGCTCAATTTATTCGTGTCATTGGCGCAGGCAGCTTAGGCTTTTTAATTAGTAGTCCACTCTTCCTTCCTTCCGCCCTCGCAACTATGAAGGCGGCACGCGCCGGCGATACCCTCGCCAACGGGCTAATTTTCTATCCCATTTCCTACTATCTAACCTTACCTGGGAAAATTATCGGCAATGATTTAACCCCTAGTTTTTGGCTTACGGGCGGTTTGACTTTCATCAGTGTCGTGGCCATCGTCCACAGCTTCCGTCATTTTCAAACCTTTAAGAATTACAACTATATTTGGCTAGGCAGCATCATCGGTTTACTTATTCCAACTCTAGCTGCTTGCTTTAATGGCGGAACGTCGCCATCCAATCGTTGGGTCTTTTTATTAAGCCTCCCGATTGCCCTTATCAGTTTGGAATACCTTAGCCATATCAATCAACAAACCATTGAACGCCCTGACTTACACTGGGCCACTGGCGTTGGTATTCTCAGCGCAATCTCACTTTTGGCAGGCGACAACTTCAACTTAAATACTAAATTTGGTTTTCTAATAGCTGCTTATTTTGCCGGAATTTTAGGCCTCAGTTTTTTACATTTACCTTTAAATCGTCGTAAGAAACTCTGGATTGGTGCCCTGGTGCTTTTTAATTTGTTTGTATTAATGGCGCGTAATCACACCAATGATAATAACCCCAAATTAGCTACCACAATGACTCAAGCTGCCGTGCAAAATTTAACGGCGCAACAAAAAAACATTAAAGATACACTCCTCCCTCACGAACGAGTTTATCTTGATAATCAATTAGGAAACGCCACCGGCATTTCACCGGCTAGTAATTTACCATTGATCGCCGGTATTAATAATGTTGAAAGCTACTGGTCGCTACAGAATCGTTCATTAGGACAATTTATGAAAGGATTTCAAATTCCCACCGCGTCTGGTAACGACGTCACGGGTGATTTAGATCAGCGTAATGTCTTACTGAATACTTTAGGGGTTTCATCAATTTTCACACCCAAAATCAGTAAGCTTCCCACGACATATCAGGATAATTTAACAAGTTTTAACCAGCTCAAGCGCGGACAGTCACGCTTAGCCTACCCACAATTTTATGTTCCAAAGCATCAAATTAATCAAACAGCTTACAACCAATTCTCATCGACACAAAAGGAGGCTACCATCGCGGATTCCGTCGTTGTACCACATGGTGGTCAGCGTCATTCACCGTTTGAACAAACGGTTCAGACAGCACTAATCAGTAATCAAGGAAGTACCAAATGGCAAAAAAAGGTACACCAAACCTATAATTCAATGCCATCCACCCTCCCAAATGGCATTATGATAAAAGCTAATCCAAAATTGGCCGGTACTGAGCTTCATTTAGAAATCACTGACTTAACGTATCAGCCAGCATCTTGGCAACAACGTTTAGCAACGGAAGTTAAGCAATATCAGTTCAACTATCACCAACAGTTAGCCAACCCGCAAAGCACCAAAGATTTACAGTATAATCCCGCTAATTTTAAATACCATTGGTTCATGGAAAATTTAACGAATCTAAGTCCTAAAATTAACGGTTATGAACTCACAACGAACTATCATGGCCAAGATAAGACTGTTTACCAACCGGGGCAAAATAATTTATCATTTTATCAAAAGCGTCGTGAACTAACCTTGAACCTAGGGGCAGCTAAAGATATTAAGCATGATCAATTTATCCCAATTACTTTTTCACAAATTGGTCAATATAATTATCAACTAGAAATTAAAGCAATTCCAATTGATGATCGTTTTGCCAAAGTTGCGACTGCGGCGCAAACTGCTTCACCTAAGCAAATCAACTACGGCAAAGATACTATTGATTTTAATTATCACAGCGAACGGTCTCAGGTCATGGCAACAACCATTCCTTGGTCAAGCGGCTGGTCAAGTACTAACCAGAAACTCATCAAAATTAATAATGGGCTGATAGGTATTCAACTTCAAGCCGGCACCAATCATATTCACTTAGAATATCATACCCCTGGTCTTAAATTAGGATTAGTGCTCGGATTACTAGGCATTGGCCTGATGGTGTTAGTTTTGATTTCTCGTTTTTATTATTATTTAAAGCAGCGTAAACTTAAGAATGTTTAATAAAAAGGGGCAAGTTTAAACTTGCCCCTTTTTTCTATGTTTATCTTTATAATTTTCTATGTTTATCTTTATAAACTGAGCTCATTCTGATGCTGACCCTATTTTTCTACTGCAGCATCTTCATACCACACAGGTAAAGCTTGCCAAGCTGTTTGATCATTAGGCCGCACTTCAAAGGTCGTCACATCATATAACGTCTTTCGATCACCATCTAAAGGTGACCAAAAGGAGTCATCTGCCCGCTTTAAAACATCCCAATATGGTAATTGTATTTCTTCACTACTTTGCGGGTCGCGCACTTGGAAACCAGGATCAGTATGAAAGGTTTTTTCACCAACAATCAAACTATCGGCCGAAAGTTGATTAATCAATGCACTAAATGAATCTGCTTGCATATTATTGACTGATGTTTTCATTTGAAATTCTCCCTTATAAAATAAAAAAGCAACACCCTTCAAGGCATTGCTTTACGATCGGGACGACAGGATTCGAACCTGCGACCCCCTGGTCCCAAACCAGGTGCTCTACCAAGCTGAGCTACATCCCGATGTGTAATATAACTAACACAACATCATTAATTATACTCACATTGTCCAAAATTATCAAGCAAAATATTCTTTTGCCAAAAACAAATTTTGCGGTGATTCATATTAATCTAATTTAATAATTCTAGAACCATGGAATTGCGTGACGCCCAACTGCTGATACAATTGCTTAATATTATCGGTTGTTACGCCGCCACCTGGTAAAATAATCATTGGTTCCTTCAGTTGTTTTGCGGCTTTTACCAGAGCTTTTAAATGCGATACCGTGTCACTTAAAGGCTCAGATAAAGCTCCACCATGCATCAAAATACGATGGACATGATTTTGGCTAAGCCATTGCATGCTATCCACCTGATCATTTTGTGGTATCGCATCAAAGGCCATATGCATGACAACTTCCATAGGGGCAGCTAATTCAATTAGCTCTTTCATAACGGATTTATTTAAAGTCTGATTCGCATTTAATACCCCAAACGTCACACTTTGAATTCGATCAGCTTTTAATTGCCGCAGAGTTGCCTTCATTTGATTTAATTCATCATTATTATAATTAAAATCACCGCCACGCGGACGCACCATCACAACTACCGGGACTTTTAACTTCTGAATTTTTTGCCAAGTTGCGCGCTGAGGAGTTAAACCTCCTAAATCGAGGCGTTGATTCAATTCAATTCGTTCAACACCAGCTTTAACCGCTCGTTGTGCCACCGAATAACTTTCTAACGCAATTTCTCTAATCATCTGCTTCTCCATTTAATCCCAGTCATATAGCGTATGTTCAATTATAAATTTGAACTGATTTAGACCTTACATATTAGCTTTTATTAAAGATTCATCCTTTGTGCATTTACTCAACAAGATTATACAATAATTTAAACTAAATCGTACAAAATTATTTACCATATTAAGTTGTTTTTTGAAACAACACCATCAAATTTCGAAAAATTAAAATTCCTAAAAGCGCCAAAATAAAATCTTACAAAAGAATATGTAAATTTATTCGTAAGATTTTAAATTTAACTATTTATGCCTGTCGGTTAGCATCGAACTAATCAGTATTAACCCTGTAGAATTAAACTTCTGACAAAGAAGTATTTAACTATGTCACAAATATTGGAACACTTTGAAAACTTACACTCAATCCGAAATAATCATATAAGACCCTATGAACCAATTATTACTAAGAAGTTTATGTGCTGGCATATCTTAAATTTTTTTCGCTTTATTTTCTTGTTTAAAATCTGTTTCAATTGAACATGATAGCCAGATGTACGCAATTGAAAATTTTAAATTATTATGACTAAATCATTTAATGAATTTGCTAATTTTATAGAAACATTAATTTGTAATTTTTTAATATAAAACTCAAAAAAAGCATGGTTTTATAAAACATAACCATACTTATTTATTCACTTATTAATTTAATTTACAACTATTAATATTTATTAACTACATCTCTTCCAAATTACAAATCCAAAAGCAAACGCCAATACACCACTCACCAAACTGACTAATTTAATTTTTTGTACAGCAGTCTTAGGTAATAATGATCCCACATTCTTTTGCGATTTATCATGCTTATTTAAATTATTTGGTACATTTTCATTTTTATCAGATTCTCGTGGTCATAATTGCTTCTTAACGTTTAAATTAAGAAATATTTTATCAACAGTTGAGTGTAACGATCCCGAAATTCACCATATAACAATGGATCAGCTTGCAAGAATGAGTATTTTAATCCATAATTTTTTTAAACATTCATAAAATTTTTAGTCATTTTACAAAAAACGGCGAATAACGAAACACTCTATTTTTGACTGAATGGTTATCAATAACTATTGAACATTAATTAATTACTCAAAAGACCATCTTATCAACCATTAACATAGATGATAATTATGTACCGATTATTCTATCACTAATTAATTTTAATGAAGCAGAACATCAATATTCAATTTAACAGGCTATATTAAATATATCTCTAAGAAAAATAGCACAAGAGTTAAATACCTCAGCATATGTTACAATTTATTTTTTACGCCATACTTTTATCCCATGCTTATCTGAAAATGTAATTAATTATACAAAAATACAGCGTACTGAATGGGGCACACTGTTCAAACACTCATATCAATCTATATTGGTTATCATCCAAAAATATCATTAGCAATGATAAAGAACGCATTTGATAATTAAACATTATTTTGGAACATTCGTAAGAACATAAAGCTTTTATTACAATGATGTTAGTTGAATATATATGCTAATATAAAAAATGCATGAAATTAAGTATTACGAAAATTCTCGTTTCACTTAATTTCATGCAATTTCTGATAAAATATGCCGTCGGTGGGAATCGAACCCACACTCTCTT
>NZ_JBJJNY010000006.1:0-100822 GCF_045504165.1 Weissella kandleri
AGCGGTAGTAATAACTGTGATAAGGCAAGAATTGAAGTGCAAGTTGAAGCTGCTTATTCAAGTGGCTGAGATGTCTAGTAGTAGTTACTACGATGCCTGTAAGCGAGCATACAAGGAGTATCCACGCGATCTGATTGATGTCATTACGTCAATTCGTGATGAAAATCCAGACTATGGCTATCGTCGTGTTACTCAGGAGCTTCATAATCGCGGTTTTAATACCAACCATAAGGTTGTATTGAAGATTATGAAGATGAACGGACTGCTCTGCACTGCATTCAACCGTTTAACACGGAAGTACAATTCTTACGTTGGCACTGTGGGTCACATATCACCGAATCGTGTTAACCGTCGGTTCACAACGGACCGACCATATCAGAAGGTTCTTACAGACGTAACAGAAGTTCGTTGGGGCTCAGGCACGATGGCAGAACGTGCCTATTTCACTGCCTATATTGATGCATATAGTGGTGAGATTCTCACTTGGAATATCGATCTTCATCCAACTGTCGAGTTCGTCACTAAGCCATTAGATGAGCTTCTACAAAATAGGCCAGAGTTGAATTATCGAATGACAATTCACTCTGACCAAGGTTTCCAGTATCAAAATTATGAGTATGTATCACGGTTAAAGACAAACCGTGTGTTCCAAAGCATGAATCGCAAAGCGACATGCCTAGATAACGCAATGGCTGAGAGTATCTTCCACATCTTGAAAGTAGGAACGGTACATAACAACNTGTGTTCCAAAGCACGAGTCGCAAAGCGACATGCCTAGATAACGCAATGGCTGAGAGTATCTTCCACATCTTGAAAGTAGAAACGGTACATAACAACCACTATCAAAGTTATAACGAATTAAAATCCGCTATAACTAACTATGTCTATTACTACAACAACAAGCGGATAAAAACAAAACTGGCCGGAAAAAATCCGGTTCAATACCGAAATCTTTCCGATCAGTTATCCGCTTAAACTTCACTCCAATTTTTGGGGTTCAGTTCATGAGTCGTTTGATAGAATTTCTTTTTTCGTTTATATTCATAGCTTTTCTCCTAATAAAATATTATTTACTATGAACATGATAAGTTATAGATTCTGATGATGTGTAGCAATCAATATGTTATATGCCCATGTAGCAGGACTTACGTCATAATTTAAGATATTCGGATGATAATAATTATTATTGAATTCATACTATTGTTGTTGGAGTTCAAAAGTTGTTTTTTGGCAAAAATAAAAAACGACACCACTGCATTGTTTTTCTAATTGACATATCGTAACCGTGAGCAAGTCAAATGAACGCTTTATATAATGTGTATAATAAAAACCATGATGAATATTGCACGGCTTTAGGGACATGCACACTAGCCTGCTGGATTGTTTTGAAAATGTAGCCGAGACTAGGAACCCAAGCTATAGAATTACAGTGAACATTTATGCGGAAGTTACACCAAAAGCGAAGAATGAAATTGCTGAATGGTTTAGTAAAATGTTGGAAAGTTGACCACTCAGTCGGCTACAAAAATCGCTCAAATAACCACAAAAAAGTTTAACGCTTATTATGGATTGGTGCGTATGTGAATGTTGATATAACGGAGCTTTTGAGAGTTTGTTGAGGTTCATTAATATTTTACTGACTAAATCAGGAGAATGGTGTACACTGGTAAAAGCAAATAAATAACATTCCTATCAAGAGTTCAGGGAGGGACTAGACCCGAAGATCTGACGCCAGCGTACCCAAAAGGGCGATGTGGTAACTTCTAGTAGATAGGCGTAATGATCGAATGACATGCGCTTATCGTATGTCATTTTTTTGTATATCGATAAAATACAATACAATGGGGGATTTAAAACATGGAAAAACGTTTATTTACGTCAGAATCAGTTTCAGAAGGGCATCCAGATAAAGTGTCAGATCAGATTTCAGATGCGATTTTGGACGCGATTTTAAAGCAAGATTCAATGGCCCGGACGGCGATTGAAACTTCAGTAACGACGGGATTTGTGAATATTTTTGGTGAAGTTTCAACAAGTGCCTATGTAAATATGAATCAGATTGTCCGTCAAACTTTGAAGCGAATCGGCTATGATGACCCTGAAGCCGGTTTTTTAGCAGATGATGTGCATGTGGCATTGACAATTGATGAACAGTCACCAGATATTGCGCAAGGAGTCGACCAAGCTTTGGAACAGCGTGAAGATGGTGGCGTGGATCCTTACGATCAAATCGGGGCAGGTGATCAAGGATTGATGTTTGGTTATGCGACGAATGAAACGGACCAGTACTTACCACTATCAGTTGTTTTGTCGCATGCCCTAGTGCGGAAGCAGGCGGCGGTGCGGCGTTCAGGTCAGTTAGATTATTTATTACCTGATGCCAAGGCCCAAGTGACGGTGGAATTGGACGAAAATGACCGGGCGCAACGTATTGATGCGGTGGTGCTCTCAACGCAACATCGTGGACGGGTTGAATTGGATCAATTACGCCGCGAAGTTAAAGCACAAATTATTGACCCTATCTTACCGACTGATATGGTGGATGAGAATACACGCTATTATATTAATCCAACGGGTCGCTTTGTAATTGGTGGTCCCAAAGGTGATGCGGGGATGACCGGTCGTAAGATTATTGTCGACACGTATGGTGGATATGCACGACATGGTGGCGGGGCCTTTTCAGGTAAGGACGCGACGAAGGTGGATCGTTCCGCAGCATATGCTACGCGTTACATCGCTAAGAATATTGTGGCTGCACAATTAGCTGATCGTGTGGAGATTCAAGTTGCGTATGCGATTGGGGTGGCAGCACCAGTTTCAATCGACGTGAATACGTTTGGTACGGGAAAAGTGAGTGATGAAGAGTTGGTAAAGGCGATTCGCGATCTCTTTGAATTGCGCCCCGCCGGAATCATCGCTGATTTAGATTTACGTAAGCCGCGTTACGAAGCTACGGCTGCTTATGGCCACTTTGGTCGTCCAGAGCTGGATTTGCCATGGGAGCGGCTAGACAAAGTGGAAGCTTTACAACGTTACTTTAATCTTTAAAAAGTTGTGAAATAACTTAGGCGTCTATTAGCGGCTAAGTTATTTTATTTTGGCTAAAAATCTCTCTAACATATTAATACCTTTTAATGTCATTTATTGTTCAAAAATTGCGCGACGCATAGATAGGATATGGTAGAATTATTTTCAATCATTGTTTAAGGGGTGTGGGAGATGTTATATGGCTTGGGGTTAATTGCAGGAGTGGTGTTAGCCATTCAAAATCCATTTAATGTGAATTTAGGTAATCGCGTTCATTCCGCCTTCTTGTCGGGATTTGTCACCTATGTGATTGCATCATTGTATTTTGTGTTGATTTTAAATGTCTTAGGGGCTCATCCGTTGATCGTCTTAGGTACAGCGTGGCAACAAGGGCGAATTTGGATGGCGGCTGGCTTGTTGAGTGCCGGGTATGTTGGATCGATTATTTTGATTTTTCCTAAAATTGGGGCGGTCAATGCTGTTATTTTTCCCATTATGGGTCAAATTATTTCGGGTGTGTTAATTGATAGTGTTGGTCTTTTAAACGTTAACCCGATGCCCTTTACTTTGATTAAATTTCTCGGAGTTGTGATGATGTTACTGGGGGTGATTTGTAGTGCGTATGTTAAAAATACTGGCGCTCAATCCAAGAAGCCTAATTGGTTGTATTTAATTTGGGGCTTTGTGGCTGGGATCTTATTGACGCTGATGGGGATTTTTAATGGGAATCTGGGCACCATTTTGACCCAAGACCCAAAGCTAGGCTTAACGTCCATGACTGGCTCATTAGGAGCCAGCTTCATTGCATTTTCGATTGGTGCTTTAGCCTTTTTGTGTATGGCCATATTAAAAAAAGAAATCTACTGGTCCAGTCTTAAAACGGGATTTAAGTCGCCTCTAGCTTGGTCTTCAGCGGTGATGGGGGCGTTTTACGTCTTTTGTTTAACCTTATTAAATCCGGCGGTGGGACCTGGGCTAACGATTAGCTTAAATACCGTGGGACTGATTATTGGGACCACTGGAATTGAACATTTTGGTTGGTTTAAAGTGCAACAACATACTGTGACGTGGCTTAAAGCTCTGGGGATCATCTTCTTGATAGTTGGTGTTATTTTAATAAAAGTCATCGGTTAATTGAATTTATGAGATTTATGAAAAGATGCGCTGATGCATCTTTTTTTAAGTGTTAATCATTATGGAAGTTTTAAGAAAATGTTTCGTTAATCAAAATAATTGAAAAAAATAAAAGGGTGTATTAGTATGTGGAAAGAATAGTTTAAATATTAAGGATGTGAAGCAAGTGCGAAAAAGAATTTTAGCTTTTGATATCACCCGGGCGATGACAATTTTTTTGGTGATTGTCGGACATTCAATGAATGGTTGGGATCATCCCCTTTTAAGTAATTTAATTTTTGCGATAAATTTACCGGTGTTCTTCTTTATTTCAGGGTACTTTTATCGGTATAAATCAATATCGCAAACAATCAAAACGGGCTTTAATAATTTAATATTGCCTTATTTTGTGGTCGCTACGTTAATTGTGGGATTAAACTTTTTGAAAGAATCACTCCATCATCAGGCTTGGAATTGGGGCTTGTTAGTCCCTTATTTTTATGGGAATGGAGCCTCAGTTACAACTCCTGGCAATTATGACATTGTGCCGCATATGGGGGCCATTTGGTTTTTGTTAATGATGTTTTTGGCTAACATCATTTTTCAATTATTAATGCGGTTGAAATCACCAGTCAGTCAAGTTATTGGCGTTTTGATTGCGGTGCTTTTAGGGATTTGGGTGGCCAATCGCTTTGCCTTGCCTTGGACCCTACAAAGTGCGCTAGAAGTTCAAATTTATTATTTGGCTGGGTACTGGACTCATCGAATGAATTTAATTGAAACGCATCATTGGCAACGCCCGATTATCGGTTTGTCGGTCATTTTATTGGGCTTGACAACAGTCTTTGGTGGTAAATATACGTTAGTGACCGGTCAAACGGCACATCAAGGATTGAGTATTTTGGCTGGGATTGGTAGCTCATTTTTATTAATTTACTTAGCACAAGCATTGGAAAAGTTGCTTGCTCCAAAGAGTTTAGCGTACTTAGCACAACTGGGGGCAATTTCTATGTTGGTGCTTTGCATTCATGATTTAGATATTATCTTTTTGGATCAGTACCTTGTAAATCATTTCTTAAGTCCTTTACAAGGATGGCTGCAAAGTGGCGCTTACCTAAGCTTAATGATTATACGGGTATGTTATACTTCGGTTCTTGCTTTGATTATTGTTAAAATTCCGTGGGTGCAGCGGATTTTTATTGAACGCGACTATCCACTGGCTTTAACGTAGCTGGATTGTTAATAACTGAAACTAATGATAAGGTTTGGCAGAATTATTTCTGACAAACTTTTTTATTTGGCCATATTGGGATGATTGACCGGTTATTCGGTAAAGTCCACCACTTACTGAAAAATGATTTACGATAATGAGCGATTATGGTGTAATAAATAAGCGAAAGGATAGGGCGATGAAAGTAAAGATTGAAATTAACCCAGAGCTAAAGGACAGTGAAATCATCATAACCGCTCCCGAAGCGACGGCTGAAGTTCAACGGTTGCGACAAATCATTGAGCAACAGAACCAAGGATTAAAAACACTCCCCGCTTATCAGAGGGATACCGAGTATTATGTTGATGTTTCGGATATTTTATTTTTCGAAACCAGTGAGCGCCAAGTTTATGCGCATACCGTTGACCAAATATATATGGTACATCAACGTTTGTATGAACTCGAAGGTGTATTGCCAGGTAATTTTTTACGCATTTCGAAAGCTGGGATAGTGAACATGCAACAAATTTTGGCTTTAACGAAATCGTTGTCGAATTGTTTGGTACAATTTCAAAACACCCATAAAGAAATTTATGCGTCACGACGATATTATAAAACACTACAAGAACAGTTACAGATTTGGAGGTAAGCAGGATGCGAAACAGAGGGCCACGCGGAAATGCGTTTTGGGGTAGTATTTTTATTTTGGCGGCGGTTGTTTTAGTTACAAAGGAATTAGGGTGGTTAGATGGGTTAGGAACCGGTTGGGTGGTTAATCCCTGGAGCATGATTGCTACAATAATGTTAGGGGCGTTGATTATTGCTAGTTTAGCGCATCGATCGTTGATTGGGACGATATTTCCAATTGCCTTTTTGGTAATTTTGTATAGTCGGCCTTTAGGGATTGAGTCCTTGGTACCTTGGACGATTTTAGGAGCAGCCTTATTATTGACGATTGGTTTTTCCATTTTAAGGCCCCATTATGGACACCCTTGGCACTATCACCATCATCATGATCAATATATGGAAGAAGAGACGTTTGTATATAATGAGACGGATCAGACGGATGAAATCATTAATATCTCAACCCAAATGGGGAACACCGTACGTTATTTACAAGCACAAAATATCAAAGTTGTGAATGTATATAATAATATGAGCACGACAAAAATTTATTTTGACCATGCGCAGCTAGCGGAGACGGCGACATTGAACTTAGATAACACGATGGGAACAGTCGAATTATATCTGCCCGCAGAATGGAAAATTGATAATGAACTTAATCTGGTCTTATCAACGATTTCGGAGCGGGGGGGACGCAGTGGACAAACGAGTCAAGTCCTACGCCTGCAAGGTCGTTCGAGTGTAGGAAGTGTAGTTATTATTTATATTTAATAGTTTGATGAAAGATAAGTTTTAGCGTTTGGTTGCTAGAACTTATTTTTGATTGGGGGGGGCATCGAAGGAACAAATTCGTTGGTCTGATAAAAAAGTTTCCGCGTGGTCGTTGGTTCTGTTATAATTTACTAGTTTAAGGTTATTAATGGAACTTAAAATGCTGTCTCAAGTGTCTGCCAGCTTTATTAATAATAAAAAATAACAATTGTAATCAATTGTAGAAAGATGAATGTAGGTTTTTATACGCAAACAAATTGAATTTGGAAGAGGATAATCATGAGTGATAAAACGGAATTGAAACGGACGATGACCTTGCTACCAGCTATTTCTACGGTAGTTGGGACTGTGATTGGAGCGGGGGTATTTTTCAAAGTATCAAGTGTATCGGCTTCAACGGGCTCAACAAGCATGGCGATGTTGGTATGGTTATTGGGAGGGCTGATTAGTCTTGCCGCTGGATTAACGGGGGCTGAATTAGCTGCGGCGCTACCGGAGACGGGGGGCATGCTGGTTTATATTGAACGAGCTTATGGGAAAGTACTCAGTTATTTACTGGGTTGGACACAATCAGTGGTTTATTTCCCTGCCAGTGTGGCGGCCAAGGGCATTATTTTTGGAACCCAAGTCGTCAATTTATTTCATCTTTCAGCAGACGCGGTTATTCCAGCAGGTGTATGTGCGTTGATCTCGGTTTTTCTGATTAACTTGTTAGGATCAAAGATTGCCGGACAATTCCAGTCCTTAACCTTGTTGTTTAAATTAATTCCATTGGCGTTAATTGTGGTCTTTGGATTACTACAACCTGGAGGCGTGGATGTGAGTTTTTTCCCCGTCCAAGCGGGGACCCACACCAGCGGTTTCTTAACTGCGTTAGGTGCTGGATTGTTAGCTACAATGTATGCCTATGATGGATGGATTCATGTGGGTAATATTGCGGGTGAATTAAAAAACCCATCACGTGATTTGCCGCGGGCGATTGCGGGGGGGCTATTAGGTATCATGATTATTTACCTCCTAGTCAACTATGTTTTCTTGCATACTTTACCAATTAGTGCTTTAGCCGGTAATGAGAATGCGGCGATGGATGTGGCAGAGAAAATTTTTGGTGATTTCGGTGGTAAGTTGATCACGATCGGAATTTTAGTTTCAATTTACGGGACGTTAAATGGTTATACGATGACGGGGATGCGCTTGCCATATGCGATGGCTTTAGAAAATAATTTACCTTTTTCTAAGGGACTCTTAAAGTTAAATCGTTTTCAAATCCCTTACGTGTCGGGGCTATTCCAATTGATTTTGTCAATTGCCTTAATGTTTATCGGTGGATTTGATATGTTGACGGATATGTTGGTATTTGTAATTTGGATGTTTTATACCTTGGTCTTTATCGCAGTGATTAAGTTACGACATACTGAACCCGATTTAGTTCGACCTTATAAGGTGCCGTGGTACCCATTCATGCCCATCGTGGCCATCTTGGGCGGAGTCTTCATTTTAGTGATGACTTTGATTTCCAATTTTGGATTAGCCATGATTGGAATCGGGCTAACTTTGATTGGGCTGCCGGTTTATTATGTACATCAAGCTTTGTTAAAACGGAAGTAAACCTTAAGGATAAGTCTTCAACCGAGTTGAAGGCTTTTTTAATTGGTGCTGTTTTTCAAGATTGTTGATGAAGTCTATTTGTGATCTTTATGATAGTTGTTGGAAATTGCGTGAAATGTGAATCAGAATTATTTGGTGCATGCTTTTAATGTTATGGATGAAAAATACGATAATTATTTGCAAGCAAGATTATAATTTTTTACGACTTTTGTAACCGATTTTCGAGCTAAATTCAATTAATCAAGATGACGGATGTATTTTTATCTTGATGAATGATTGATGAATTTATGCATTTGGAAATAGATAAAATAATAAAAAAATGAGAGTTGTTAACAATTGACAATTTTTTTTGGATGCTATGATAGCGCTTTAATAGAATAAAATAACAAATTTATGAGAATTAGTGAATAATTATCGAAATTCATCTAAAAAAATGAATAAAAAGCAGATAAATGTTATATAATAAGTGCATATTAAATTTAAAAAAGCGTGAAAAACCGATGTATAATTATGCACAGATGTGCAAAAGTAATGAGGTAAATATCATGGAATATAATAAGGCTGATTTAAGTGCTTGTACCAGTATCCTAATTGGGAAAAAGGCAACGATTGATGGCTCAACGATTATTGGGCGTAACGAAGACGCTCAGGCATCGTGGCCAAAGCATTTTGTGGTGCACGAGCATCAGGAATTCCTAACAGAGCAAGAATTTATTTCAACCGCGAATAACTTTAAGATGCCCCTGCCTAAGACGCGTTATAAGTACACGGCAACTCCCGAATGGACCACTAAAGAAGGTCTGTTTGAAGAAGATGGGTTCAACGAATATGGCGTGGCGATGAGTGCCACGGAAAGTGCCTACGCGAATGAAACAGTCTTAGGAGCAGATCCATTGGCAGAAGATGGGATTGGTGAAGAGGCCATGATTACCGTTGTCTTGCCATATGTGAAAACTGCACGTGAAGGTGTTGCGCGGTTGGGTGAGATTGTTGAAAAATATGGGACATGTGAGACTAATGGAATTTTGTTCTCGGACGCTGATGAAGTTTGGTATCTTGAAACTGGAACGGGTCATTATTGGGTCGCTCAGCGGATTCCAGATGATAGTTACGCCGTCGTGGCTAATCAATTAGCCATTCAAGAGGTAGATTTTGATGATCCGGATAATTTTATGTTTGCTAAAGACTTACAAGCCTTTGTGACGGATAATCATTTGAATCCTAATCCTGAAACCTTTAATTTCCGTAATATTTTTGGAACGCATACGTTGTCAGATGAACATTACAGTACACCACGTGTTTGGTGGGGTCAGCAACAATTTTCGGGAGCTACCGAAGAGTCACCAATGAGCGAAGATTTAAGCTTTATCAAAAAGGCGAACCGCTTGTTAAGTATTGATGATGCCAAGATGTATTTGAGCTCGCATTATGAGAAGACGGAATATGATCCTTTGAATGAATCAGCACAAAATCATCTTTTTCGGCCCATTAGCTTAGCCAAAACACAAGAATCACACTTGCTTCAGCACCGACCTAATATGGCCCCTGAAGTTGCATGTGTGCAGTGGCTAGCCATGGGTGTGGCCGCCCAAAGTGTCTACGTGCCATTTTATATGGGGATTAATGACACACCGGATGAGTATAAAATTGGGACCCTACCTTACGATGGTGAGTCAGCCTATTGGGCTTATAAGTTAGTAAGCGTTTTGGTGGATGGGCATTACAAGGAATTTGGCAAGCAATTACAAACCACGCAAAAGCAAGTTAATATTACCTTGAATAAGCTGGTCCGGTCGACGGACAAAATCGCTCAGCAAATGGATAATCCGGGGGACTTAGCCCAGTATTTGACTGAAGCGAGTGCCAAAGGGGCTAAAGAAGCTCTGCAAGCTTACCGTCAATTGACGGCTGATATTATTACAGCTTCGACCGATTTCTCACCATTGAACTTTAAAACCGATTTGAATTTATAGTTAGTAGTATATGATAGGAGTAATTTTTTATGAGCGACACAGATAAAGGATCAGCTGGCAAAACGATTACGTTAACCATGCTGATTATGATGATTTTTACAACCATCTTTGGATTTGCGAATACCCCGATTGCCTTTATGCAAATGGGGTATGCTAGTATCATTTGGTATATTCTTGCAGCTGTCTTATTCTTCTTGCCAGTTGGAATTATGATGGCTGAGTATGGTTCAGCCTTTAATGAAGCCAAGGGTGGAATATATTCTTGGATTGAAGGTTCTGTTGGTCCACGCGTTGCCTTTATTGGAACGTTTATGTGGCTGGCTTCTTGGGAAACTTGGCTGGTGGCGACTGGGTCAAAGATTTGGATTCCATTGTCCGTCTTTATTAGTGGTTCCGACCAAACGCAAACGTGGCATTTGGGTGCCCTTGGGTCAAATCAAGTGATTGGAATTTTGGCGGTGCTTTGGATTATCGCGGTGACTTTCTTTGCTACTAAAGGAATTGATTGGATTGCTAAAATTTCATCGTTTGGTGGAACAATGATGGTTGTAATTAATATTTTGTTCTTTATCTTGAGTATTTATGTTTTGATTTCAACCGGCTTTAAGACGGCGGAACCAATTCATGGTTTAAGTACCTTTTTGAAGAGCCCTAACCCAGCATTTGCGAGTTCAATTGCCATGATTAGTTTCATTGTTTATGCAGTTTTTGCATATGCTGGAATGGAATCAATGGGTGGAATTACTGATAGTATGAAGAATCCGAAGCGGGATTTCCCACGAGGAATTTTAATTTCAACATTGATTATTGGGGTTTTGTACGCTTTGTCAATCTTCCTTTGGGGAGTTAGTGCGAACTGGTCTGGTTTGATTGATAAGGGTAATGTTAACTTGGGTAATGTGACTTATATCATGATGGACAATCTTGGGCGTACCTTTGGACATCAAATTGGATTGAGTACAGCAACCGCTGCCACTTTAGGTGAGTGGTTCGCACGGTTTGCTGGATTAGATATGTTTATTGTGTACACTGGTTCTTTCTTTGTCTTGATTTATTCACCATTGAAGGCCTTTGTGATGGGAACGCCAAAAGACTTTTGGCCTGATCATGTTACGCAATTGAATAAAGAAGGAATGCCTGCTAATGCGATGTGGTATCAAGCGGCGTTCGTGGTTGTGTTGATTTTGGCTATTTCATTTGGAGGAGCCACAGCGCAATCCTTCTATAATATTTTGACCTTGATGGGAAATGTTTCGACGGCTTTGCCATATTTGTTCTTGGTTGGAGCATATCCATTCTTTAACCAGAATCAAGCTATTGAAAAGCCATACCTCTTCTTTAAGAATCGGTATTGGATGTGGACGGTTACCACTATCAGTTTCTTAGTCTTAGCTTTGAGTGTTATCTTTACGGGCTTGGAGCCACTCTTAAATCATAACTGGAGCGATGCCTTCTGGACAATTTCTGGTCCCGTAATCTTTACGATTATTGCAGTAGCCTTATATCGGCGTTATGAAAATAAGCATGGACTATTGCGTTAAATTTTAATTGAAGTATAAGTAAAGGTTGGAACTTAGGTTCTGACCTTTTTTATGAGAGCTAAAAGCGCCAAAATGTGTTATTTTATAGAATATGCAATTATGTTAGGAAATTAGGAGTATGGTATGGAAAAAGGGCGACTAAGCTTTAGCAAAACGATTCTATTAGCATCGTTGATTTTTGGGATATTTTTTGGTGCGGGAAATTTAATTTTTCCGATTCATTTAGGACAATTGGCGGGCTCACATTGGTTGTGGGCAGCGGTTGGCTTCATTTTGACGGGGACTTTGGTACCTTATTTAGCGATTTTAGCGGTGTCAGTGACCAAAAGTGATGACTTATATGAATTAGCTAGTCCTGTATCACGTGGCTTTGCGTTATTTATTGTGATTGCCTTTCATTTGGTGATTGGACCATTGTTTGCCACTCCCCGTTTGCCCGCGGTGGCTTTTGAATCTGGGATTGCACCCTTATTACCCGCAGCTTGGCACGGGGTCGGAATGTTGATTTATTCAGCTGTCTTCTTTGGATTAGCTTACTTATTGACGGTGCAAGAAAAAGATATTACCGCGTGGATTGGAAAATATTTAAATCCACTCTTTTTAATTGGGTTAGTTTTGTTGTTCATTGTAGCTTTTGTTTGGCCTATGGGTGATTTACACCCGGTGGCAACCGCAGCCTATCAAAAAGACGCTTTCTCCGCCGGGTTTATGGAAGGCTATAACACCATGGACGGAATTGGTCTGTTAACGGTTGGGGTGACGATTGTTTATGCAGTCCGCGGTTTGGGTGTACTGGAACAACAAACTTCAAAAGAAATTGCGCGGGCGGGCGCTTTAAGTGTACTTGTTGAGGCAATTATTTATTTGATTTTAATTTTGATGGGTGTGATGAGTTTAGGTAAGGTAGCTGGTTCTGATAATGGTGGGGTCGCTTTAGCCCAAATTATTCAATACTATGCTGGAAAGCCTGGCTTGATTTTGACCGTGATTTTAATTACATTGACAGTCTTTACGACGGCGATGGGGGTTTTCCAAGCCTTTGCGCAAGATATGGAAGCTATTTTCCCTCAGTATAGTTATCGCTTTTGGTTACGTGTGATTACAATTGGTTCATTGGTTGTTGCTAATTTAGGGTTAACAACAATTATTGCTTGGTCAGTGCCAGTGATGATGTTGTTGTACCCTTATACCTTAGCACTGATTGGGCTTAGTTTAACGAAACGTTATTTTAACGGTTCAAGCTTAGTGTATCGCTGGACAATGGCTTTGGTCACGATTCCGGCCGTTGGTGATCTAGTAGCAAGCTTGCCATTCTTAGATCAACAGGCGGGGTTGCAGGCGGTTGTAACAGCCTATCACCAAGTAATTCCGTTTAGTACGAACGGGTTTGGGTGGATTTTACCCGGCTTACTTGGTTTTGCATTAGGTTATGGACATTATCGTTGGCGTTTACGGTACGAGGTTTAAATGTTAAAAGGAGGCAGTCATGCCAAGAAATACTTTACCGGTAAAGTTAAATGAAATTAGGACCGGAGTGGTAGTTGATATTTTACATAATGGGATGGGGGTGGTGCTGGTTAATAAGAATTATCCGGTAAAAATCACGAATGCCTTTATGGGTGAAAAAATTCGGTATCGCTTAACTCAAGTTGATCGTCTTTCTGCCTATGGAGAAGTGGTTGAAATCATAGTGGCGCATCCAGAGCGGGTCGATGCCGGCAAAGATTATTTATTAGATGCTGGAGTCGCACCATATATTAATTTAAGCTATGCGGGTCAATTACAGTTAAAACAATGGCAGGTACAGCAAGCGTTTGGAGCGGTTGGGTTAACCCCGACCATTGCGCCAACCATTGGAGCTAATCATCCGACCCACTATCGAAATAAAACGGTAGTGCCCATTCGGCGTCAAGCTGGTGCGGTCATGACGGGCTTTTTTGACCGGAAAGTTAAAACGCAATTGGTACCGATGCAAGATTATTATTTGAATGATTCAGTCATCGATCAGACAGTTGGTATTGTTCGTGAAGTGGCGGATGAACTAAACCTTTCCATTTATGATGACGCCACAAAACAAGGAGCCTTGCAATATGTGATGGTACGCCGTGGTTATTATTCCCATGAGTTAATGGTTGTTTTGGTGAGTTACGAACCTGATTTTTCTGGGGTTGAACAATTAACCCAACGTTTGGTTGAGCGCCTGCCAGGGTTAACGAGTTTAATTTTAAATTACAACCCGCGGACGACTAATCAACAGTTAACTGGTGACAATCAGGTGCTTTGGGGCCATGCGGCGATTCATGATACCTTGTTAGGGCATGATTTTATTATCGGGCCGAATTCGTTTTATCAAGTGAATCCAGAAACGACGGAAACCCTGTATCAATTGGCTGCCCGTCTAGGACAATTACAGTTAACAGATGTGGCTATTGATGCTTATTCTGGAATTGGAACCATTGGGTTATCAATTGCTGATCAAGTTGCAAAGGTTTACGGTGTGGAAGTGGTTGAGCGAGCGGTAGCGGATGCCCAAATTAACATTGAAAATAATCAGATTACCAATGCAGAATATATTGCGGCAGATGCTCCCGAGCAAATGCAGACTTGGCACCAAGTAGGATTGCAGCCGGATGTGGTCTTTGTTGATCCACCACGGCGCGGTTTGACGGAAAAGTTGATGGATGCGGTTGCATATATGGCGCCGAAGCGGCTGGTGTATGTTTCGTGTAATCCGGTGACGATGGCGCGTGATATTAAATATATGTTGAGTTTGGGCTATCGTCTAGAAGGGGCTATCCGACCACTAGATCAGTTCCCACAGACAGCACATGTTGAATGTGTAGCAGCTTTGGTACGGTCGGAAGCTTAATTTGATTTTAAATTATGATAGAAGAAAAAAAGTATTCAACCTCATGACTTTGTTAGGAGGTTGAATACTTTTCTTATACATTAGATGATTAATCATCTGAATAAATTTAGGTAAAAAAATAAGCGTCAAAAATGGCGCTTTTTTTGAACGATATTATTTTTTTCGTTTTTTTATCTTCATTAAATTTTTGAGTTAAGACGATATTATTGGGGTATTTTACAGTAGCAATACGCCATGAAACACCACGTTGTATTAAAAGTGTTGCCCCTAAATAAATAAGAATTGTGACGGCGCTGTCATCCTACAGACGATTGCTGTGATCCAGAGAATTAATGTAACATAGTTTCCTTGTCGCATAATTAAACCGTCGTCATTAATCCAAAAATGGGTGGTATATGCTCTTAAGATTCCAAAAATAATTACAAGGAGAGATGATAATAGTAAGAATAAATAAAAATTGGAATTAATATCTAATGGTTTAATTTTAAAAGTTTCATATAGCCCAAAGATAATCATAACAAAATACAAGTGAGCTTTAAATTCTAAAACACGATGGGTAAGTGGAATGTTTTACTGATATGTGGCATTAATTTAGTAATAAATGGTCTTTTAAGATACTAAAAAGATATTATTCTAGAATAGCGTGGACTTGTTAACCATTTAATCACTAAAGGCGTTGGATCAATAAGGCAGTTTCCATTGATAATGGATCCGTAAAATAACGGACATCGTATGCATCAGCTGGTAGGGTCTGTGCATAGGCTAAGGTTTGCACAATCGCGGGGTCCGCTAAATGACCATCCAAGACGATTAAGCCATGACTTTTTAGATATAGTTGCACACGTTGGATGGTTTGTACGAGCGCCTGTGCGTCTAGGCCTGATTCGGTTTGAAATAAAAAGACGGCCACTGGTTCAGCTGGATTTAAGTATTGGGGAATCATTGAAAAATTTTTTTCAATGAGTTCCACACGGGCGGTTAGGCCGCTGAGGAAAAGGGAGGCAGCTACTTCATCAATTTCCTTTTTATGGGCTGAAAAGGCTAAAACGTGTCCGTCATCCCCCACGCGACTGGCTAAAAAGCGGGTGGCATCCCCGCCGTTGATGGTTGCGTCAACCACAGTGTCACCAACTTTTAAAAATTCATCAATTTGTAATTGAGCTAAATTATGTGTTTTACGCATTTTGAAAGACCTCACGTGTTTTATATTTAAAAATCAATTCTTTGGACATAATCAGGAAAAAGGTAGCGAGAAAGAATCCGGCTAAAACATCGGATAGGTAGTGCACACCAAGGTAAACTCGACTCATGGGGATGGCCATGATTAGGCTAGCAAAGAGCGTTAAGAATGTATATCGAAAATAATCGTTATTGATGTAATAGTGGACTAAGACAATTAAGGATCCGTATAACAAGACGGCATTCATGGCGTGCCCTGACGGAAATGAATAACCGCGTTCAATGACAAGATGTAATAAGGCCGGACGGGGACGATGAATAAAGGCTTTTAACAGAGCCATTACTATTAACCCAAAGCCTCCAACGTTAACTAAAACAAACGCAGCAATGTCGTATTTGCGAAAAATGAGGGCGGCAATAAAAGCTAACCCAGCGACAAAAGCAGTCCAAGTCGGATTTCCAGCGCGGGTAACATTTTTAAAAAACCAAGTTCGTTCGGGGGTCACCGGCTCACGAATGACGTGTTGACCAAATTGATCGAGTTGATGAATGAAAGGTAGGTTCAAGATGACGCCAAGCGCTAAGATGAAGAAACTACCGATGCAAAATAGGGCCAGTCCGATCTGAAAGTAATCAAATTTGCGCATTTGGACAGTTCTCCTTAAATAAAGTTTTTCCTTTTAATCCTAACATATGAATAATTTGAAATGTTTGTTAAATTGAAAAGTTATGAGAAAAGAATTGTTTGTATGAAACGTAAAATAGCATGTTAATTACTCGAGAATTAGTGTACAATTTTTACATATAGCTAGGACTGATAAAGCTTGTTTTAACAATGAAGGCATTAGTCAAAAATGAGTAACGAAGTGAGGATGAAAATATGGCATATCAACATCGAGCGGTGGAGAAAAAATGGCAGCATTTTTGGGATGAAAATCAGACTTTTAAAACAACGAATGATTTTACTAAGCCCAAGTATTATGTGCTAGATATGTTCCCGTTCCCATCCGGTCAAGGATTACATGTTGGGCACCCTGAGGGTTATACGGCAACGGATATTTTAGCACGTATGAAGCGGATGCAAGGTTATAATGTGTTGCATCCGATGGGCTTTGACGCGTTTGGGTTGCCAACCGAAGATTATGCGATTAAAACCGGGGCTAATCCAAAAGATGTGACGAAAACGAATGTGAACAATTTCCGGCGACAGATGCGTTCGTTAGGTTTGTCATATGACTGGTCACGCGAAGTTAACACAACAGATTCTAAGTATTACAAGTGGACCCAATGGATTTTTGAACAATTGTATAAAAAAGGGCTCGCCTATGAAGATGAAGTTATGGTGAACTGGGCGCCAGATTATAATGGTGGAACCGTGGTGGCCAATGAGGAAATTATTAATGGACGAACTGAACGGGGTGATTATCCCGTTTACCGCGTTCCAATGCGGCAATGGGTTTTGAAGATTACCGCTTATGCAGATCGTCTTTTGGATGATTTAGATGATGTCGACTGGCCCGAAGCTATTAAAGAGCAACAACGGCATTGGATTGGACGATCAATCGGTGCGGCTGTTAATTTCCAAGTGGTTGATCAAGCTGATTTGCAAATTGAAGTTTTTACAACTCGTGCGGATACTTTGTTTGGGGCCGAGTACGTGGTTTTGGCGCCTGAGCACGAATTTGTTGACCAAATTGTGACACCGGAACAAAAAGCAGTGGTGGACCAATTTAAGTCTGATTTGGCTTCGAAATCTGATTTGGAGCGGACTGATTTGAACAAAGATAAATCAGGCGTCTTTACCGGGGCGTATGCCATCAATCCAGTCAATGGCGAAAAGCTACCCATTTGGGTCGGTGATTATGTCTTAGCTTCATATGGAACTGGAGCAGTCATGGCTGTGCCAGCGCACGATGAACGTGACTATGTCTTCGCCAAGAAATATGATTTGCCAATGCGTGAAGTCGTTGCTGGTGGTGACATTACCCAGGCCGCTTATACAGGCGATGGGGAACATGTCAATTCTGATTTCTTGAATGGGTTAAAGCAAGCAGAAGCAATTAAGAAGATGATTGCTTGGTTGACTGAACAAGGGGTTGGTAAAAAGCAAGTGAATTACCGGCTACGAGACTGGTTGTTCTCACGACAACGTTACTGGGGTGAACCGATTCCAGTGATTCACTGGGAAGATGGAACGACAACCTTAGTGCCGGAATCTGAATTGCCATTACGGTTACCTGATGCTAAAAACATTATGCCAACCGGAACGGGTGAATCACCTTTGGCTAATATTGATGACTGGGTCAATGTCACAAACGCCGCGGGGTTGCATGGAAAGCGCGAAACGAACACGATGCCACAATGGGCCGGGTCTTCTTGGTACTACTTGCGGTATATGGATCCTCACGATGACAAGTTCTTAGTTAAACCTGAATTAGAGCAATATTGGCAAAATGTCGATTTGTATGTGGGTGGAGCTGAACACGCGGTCTTGCATTTGCTATACGCGCGTTTTTGGCACAAAGTTTTGTATGATCTAGGAGTTGTGACGACCAAAGAACCATTCCAAAAGTTGGCGAACCAAGGAATGATTTTGGGCGCTAACCATGAGAAAATGTCGAAGTCAAAGGGAAACGTAGTTAATCCTGATGACGTCGTAGAAAAGTATGGGGCAGACACTTTGCGCCTATATGAAATGTTTATGGGACCTTTGGAACAATCAATTGCTTGGTCAGAAGATGGTCTGGCTGGGTCAAGGCGTTGGTTAGATCGTGTTTGGCGGTTGTTGATTGATGACGACGATAAATTGCGTGATCATATCACCATGGTCAACGATCATCAGTTGGATAAGGTATATAATGAAACCGTGAAAAAGGTTACTGAAAATTTTGCAGATTTGCGCTTTAATACAGGGATTTCACAGTTAATGATTTTTATTAACGAAGCATATAAAGCAGATAATTTGCCGGTTGAATACGTGGAAGGATTTATTAAGTTGTTGTATCCCGTTGCTCCACATATGGGAGAGGAGCTATGGAGTTATTTCCATGCTAACGAGTCTGTACAAGGAACTGCTTGGCCAACTTATGATGAAAGTAAGCTAGTAGAAGCTACTACGGAAATTGTCTTTCAAGTGAATGGTAAGCTTCGTGGTAAGGCTCAAATGTCAAAAGATAGCACCAAGGATGAAATGATTGCCGCAGCTTTGGCTGATGAGGGAGTTCAACGTCAGCTAAATGGAGCTGAACCAAAGAAGGTAATCGCCGTTCCCGGTAAATTAGTTAGTGTTGTCATGTAAGCAAAAGGGTCTAATGATGATTCGTTAAATTTACCTTATAGACTAACTAGAAAGCTATTTTTAATAGCCGAGTCTAGTTAGTCTTTTACATATAGTTGATTCAAAAATTGATGCCAAAAAAATTGTAACAGCACAGATTGAAGAATGTTGGTGAAAGGAGAATCATTCAATGAAGTTTTGGTGGCGCTTCTTAGGTGGTTTGTTAATCATATTGGGGGTATTCCAGCCGATGGTGCAAGCCGCGGCGGTGGGGACTGATGTAACCGCAAAAGCTGGGATTGTGGTAGATGTAAAAACAGGACAGGTCTTGGCGGCCCATGATGATCGCGAACGTTTGCCAATTGCATCATTATCTAAGTTGATGGTGATTTATTTAACGGAACAAGCCGTTCAAAATGGTAAAATTAAGCATAATCAAGTCGTGCATGTTTCAAAGCAAGTAGCTGATTTTAGTCAAGACAGTCAAGTCGCTAATGTTCCTATGACTGTCGATCAAGGCTATACCGTTGAGCAGTTGGAGAGCGCAGCCTTGATTGCTTCAGCGAATGGGGCAGCGATTGCCTTGGCTGATTTGGTATTTGGGAGTCAAGACGCATATTACCAAGCAGTCAATCAATTGTTAGCAAGTTGGGGAATCCATAACGCCCAGATTGCATCGGCTTCTGGATTGAGTCAGGGTGATATGGGAACTTTTAAATCTGATCATTTGGATGATGTAGTGGAAAATAAGTTATCCGCTCGCGAAATTGCGTTGGTGTCATTGCATTTAGTGCAAGACTATCCGCCGATTTTGAAAATTACGGCACAAAACTCCGCTGATTTTCCGGATAAAAATGGGCAGCCAGCCAAAATGGAAACGACTAATCCACTATTTAAGAGCACCGATTTTAAATTTAAAGGCTTAAAAACGGGACTTACACCGAATGATGGGTTTAATGTGGTTGGTTATACTTGGTTGAAAGGTCGTCCTGTAATCACTGTGATTTTAAACGCAGATAAAAAGAACGTACTTAATGATACGGAAAAGATGCTCAAGCAGGTCGATAATCAGACGAGTCTGAAACAATTAAATCCAACTCAACAAATTTATGTGAAAAATGCGGCCACAAAAGCAAGTGTGGTAACGGTCAAACCGCAAAAGCCGCTGACTGTTTTTGCTCAAAAAGATGAATTGTTGACCCAGCAAACCTTAAAGTTGACAGATAAACATTTAGCAGCACCGGTGGCTAAGGATCAGGTGGTTGCCACACAACAAGTTGAGTTTAAGGATGCACAATTGGATGATTATTTACAGAATCGACCAATTTTGCAATATCAGACGCAGCAGCGGGTGAAGGTGGCTAATCCATTGCAAATCATTTGGGACCAGCTCAAAGAAATTGTTAGGCATTGGTAAAGAAGTTATTTTAGATGACGCGTACTTTTGATAATCGTGTATAATTAGACTGTGCGAGTTATCGACGCTATAGTTCAACTGGATAGAACAAGGACCTCCTAAGTCTTAGATCACAGTTCGAGTCTGTGTAGCGTCATTATTAGAGTAGATATTTTAGAAGGAGACGGCATGGCTGGTGAAACGCATACGAGTAAAAAAATTCGGCGTGAGATGACCTACCGCGAAGTCCGGAATTTATTAGATGGTCAACCGTTAGTAGAGATTAAGGATCATCCAAACGAGCGGACACAAGCGCAATTTGATACCACGAGGCTTAGTGGCAAGCAAGTGGTCCCTAACCAGGTTAAAATTCGCCCGGCTAAACGAAAACAAGTGACGTTTCCGACTGATGAACACGGGTCGCAGGCCGATACATTGGATCATCATATTAAAGTGACGGAAGTTTCCGATACGTATGAGTACCAAAAGATTGGGCGGAAAACGCGGGCCAATTCCAATGACAAGCAAACGCGGTCACAGCCGGCACCAAGTACAGTGCAACATGCGGTGGCCAGTCAGCAACAAAAACCAGTTGAAAAGGTCAAAACGCAAGATATTGGGGATGAGGCGTTAAGAAACCAAAGTAAGATGTTGCGTGGATCACTTTGGATGACCGTCGGGAATTTAGTTTCCCGCTTGTTAGGAGCCCTCTATATCATTCCTTGGTCGATGATGCTGGGGGTTGCGTATACAACGGCAGCAAATGGCTTATATGCGCAAGGTTACCAGATTTATTCGGTGGCATTGTTGATTGCAACAGCTGGCTTGCCAAATGCGTTAGCCCGCTTAGTGGCTGAATTTGCCGCCAAAAAGCAATTTGGCTATGTGAAAGATGTATTACGCCAATCCTTGCTTTTGGGGGGTGTGATGGGGATTATTGCCGGCGCTGCTTTATACGCTTTAGCTGGACCATTATCCCAAGGTAATCCAAATGTGATTCCAGTGATTCGTTCCTTGGCGGCCGGAGTCTTAATTATCCCTGTATTGTCAATGCTAAGAGGATATGTTCAAGGATTGGAAATGATGGGCTTGTCAGCGTTGTCCCAAGTGGTAGAGCAGATTGTACGAGTGGCTTACATGTTAGCTTTGACCGCCTGGATTATGCTCGGTCAACATGGTGACTGGGTGGATGCTACCGTCCAATCAACGCTTGCGGCTTTCTGGGGTGCCCTTGCTGGGGTAGTGGTTTTGCTTCTTGGGATGCTGTCTCGTCGGCATTATTTAAAGGGACGCTTTATTGTTAATGAGAATAGTGGTGATCCCAAGCGTTCATTTATTGGTATGATGGCGCGACAATCGATTCCAGTTATCTACGCAGGTTCGGCTATTTCGTTGGTTCAAGTGATTGATCAATTTACTTTCTTTAAAATTATGCATATGGTTTCAAATGTTAACCAAGATATGCTTGACCAAATGTTTGCTCAATTTGCGTTTAATTCAAATAAACTCGTTATGCTGGTGGTTTCATTAGCAGTTGCGATGTCTGAAACGACATTGCCATTACTGTCACGAGCTCGTGCAATCGGTACGCCCACGACGATTGCGGATCAAATTACGTATATTTTTAAGTTATTAGCGCTTGTGATGGTTCCTGCTTCGCTGGGGATGGCGGCAGTGGCTCGTCCACTGTATATTCTTTTTTATGGGATGTCAGATGTGGATAATGGGGTGCTAATGCTTGAACTTTCTAGCTTTGTGGGACTTACTTTTGGTGTGTATATGGTTGTTTTGGCGATTTATCAAGGTTTGGGGCGGTTACGCTTAACTAGTCATTTGATGACTTTGATTTTGTTGTCAAAATTGATTTTACAATATCCAGCGGTAGCCTTGTTCGGTGGAATGGGACCTTTGATTTCAACTGGAATTGCCTTCTTGATTGGTTTGTCCTGGATTCTATGGCATTTAAAGCGAGAATATCCTTTAAATATGGCTAGTTTTAATTATTCATTAATGGTGATTTTGTTTTGGGGCTTGATTATGTTTGGGGTGATTTCGCCTTTGACTCGTTTATTAGAGCTACAAGTAAGTACCAGTCGTTTAGCGCAACTTGGCGTGTTAGTGATCATGGTGTTCTTAGGCGGTTTGATTTATGGCTGGGCAATTTTAAAAAGCCATGTTGGACCAGAAGTCTTTGGCGATCGGGCCCGTCGGATTCGTCGAAAATTGTCTTGGCGACACTAGGCAGAGCGCATTTAATTAGCAGTCTGGGTGTGGCTTAGACTGCTTTTTATTTTTCAAAATACAGAATTAATCCTAAGCAGATGAGCGGAGGAAAAAGATGATAGATGTAAAAGAATTTGATGATTTTAAGTGGGTTCAGGCCCATCAGGTTAGCCCGGATGACCGGAAGATATTACACCGACAGTACGATATTGCCAATGAGATGATTAATTATGCAATTGACCCATACGAAAGTGCCCGGGTTGAAGTTGATGATAATTATTTATTAATGATTTTTGATATTGTAACTCCTACTTCGGCGATTGCAACGACCGAGCCGGTTGGAATCATGATTGAAAAAACAGGGGCACATTTTATTACTTTCACCCGGGTTGAAACACGGTATATTGAAACGTATATTAATAAAATAAGTAGTCAGTTATCGACCAACGAGCAACATGTCCAGCTGTCAGACCTCCTGATTGATTTACTACGGGTGGTTTCTAGTCGCTTCCAGTCTGTGATTTTGGAAATCAATCGGCGTCGGGCACCGATTCAGCGGGCTTTGCGCGAAACCAAACAGGTACAAACGAAGATTGATGAATTGATGAGTTTGCAGACGGATCTTATCTATTTGCTGAATTCATTGCATAGTGATGAAGAGCTGTTAGTATCTTTGCAAGGACAAAAGTTGATTCCATTGACCGCGTCCCAGATGGAACGGTTGGAAGATGTCCGCGTGGAATTACAACAAGCTATTGATACGGGTGAATTATCGCAACAGGTGACGAATCAAGTGGAAGATTCGTATGCTGCGATTGCTAATAATAATCTAAATTGGACGATGAAGCTGTTGACGGCATTAACAATTATTTTAACGATTCCAACGATGGTGAGTGGATTTTATGGCGAAAATGTGAAGAGTCTCCCTTGGGCCAACTTTGATAGTAGTTGGTTAATTACGGTGGGAACGATGTTATTATTGATGCTTATAACGACCATTATTTTTTGGGTTTCTGGTTTTTTCAAACGTTGAAATTAAAGAAAATTAATAACAATCTGGTGTAGTTATTGACTTTTGTGGATAAATTAGCTATGATTGTACAGTTATCGATAACAAAACGGAGGTAAATATCATGGCTGTTCGGTCACCATATAACTCATGGGCAGGAAAGCGCCCAGTGAGCCACGACGCAAAGAAGAAAGCGCGTCAAGCAGAAACTGTTAATATCCAAGCTTGGGCTAAGGGTAAAGCAGAATTGGAAACAAAGTAATTTGTAATTCCGTGGAATGCACCTATCTGTCGCAGATATGCGAGGATAAGTGCTTTTTGTTTGCGCTGTAAATAGTGTTGAATTAGAAAACGAAGAAGCAATTATTGAATTAGTGAAACAAAATGCAATTATCAGTGTATAATTTAATTGGTAATATATAAATTACTGAATATTTTTTAGGGGGATTATCAAATGGAAAAAGCGAATTTTGGTGTAGCCGGATTAGCTGTTATGGGTCGTAATTTAGCCTTAAACGTTGAATCACGTGGTTATACTGTTGCGGTTTATAATCGTTCAAGCGCTCGGACTGAGGACTTGGTCCAAAAGCACGCAGATAAGAAGTTTGTGCCTAGTTATACAGTTGAAGATTTCGTTAACTCAATCGAATGCCCTCGTCGGATTTTGTTGATGGTTAAAGCGGGAGCTGGAACTGATGCCGTAATCGAAGAAATGCTACCATTCTTGGATAAAGGGGATATCTTGATTGATGGTGGAAACACTTTCTTTGAGGACACGATTCGCCGTTCAAAGCACCTGGAAGAATCGGGAATTAACTTTATCGGTATGGGTGTCTCAGGTGGTGAGTTAGGTGCTTTGCAGGGTCCTTCAATGATGCCTGGTGGACAAAAGGATGCTTACGATTTGGTTGCCCCAATTTTGCAAGAAATTGCAGCTAAGGCCCCTGAAGATGGTAAGCCAACGGTTACCTACATCGGACCAGATGGAGCGGGACACTATGTTAAGATGGTGCATAACGGAATTGAATATGGTGATATGCAATTAATCGCTGAATCATATGACTTATTGAAGCGCGTGGTTGGCTTGAACCAACAACAACTTGCTGATACCTTTAAGAACTGGAATGAAGGTGAACTTGATTCATACTTAATTGAGATTACAGCCGATATTTTGACGCGTAAAGATGACATGGGTAGCGACAAGCCAATGGTTGATATGATTTTGGATCGGGCTGGAAATAAGGGAACTGGTAAGTGGTCTTCACAATCAGCGCTTGCGGTTGGCGCCCCTCAATCATTGATTACTGAGTCGGTTTACGCTCGTTATATTTCAGCAATGAAAGATGACCGAGTAGCTGCGTCAAAGGAATTACATGGACCTGTTGAGAGTTTCAATGGTGATGTTGCTGCAACTGTTGAAGATATCCGTAAGGCTTTGTACTTTGGAAAGATTATGTCTTATGCACAAGGATTTGACCAATTGCGGATGGCTTCTGATTACTACAGCTGGAATTTGCCATTTGGTGAATTGGCACAATTGTGGCGTGCTGGAGCAATTATCCGGGCCCGCTTCTTACAACGGATTACGGATGCTTACGATAAGAATGTTGATTTGCACAACCTTTTGTTGGATGATTACTTCAAGGAAATCGCTGAAAAGTATCAAGATGCAGCTCGGCGTGTCGTTGCCTTGGCTGTGCAAGCTGGAATCCCTGCACCTTCATTATCAGCGGCGGTTGCCTACTACGATTCATATCGTTCAGCAGTTTTGCCTGCAAACTTGATTCAAGCTCAACGTGACTACTTCGGTGCTCACACTTACGAGCGGGTCGACAAGCCAGCCGGTGAAATGTACCATTATAGTTGGTATGACGAGGCTTAAAATTAAAATCAGTTAGATAGGTTAACTAGCTAGCCTAATTGGATTGATACTCTTTTCGGAGTTCAGTCCTTTTTGTTTGGTTAAGATAAGGACTTAACATTTTTGATTACGGGGAAGAAGTGCCACCCAATGAAAATATTTGTAAAGATGAATGGGAAAGCTTGTTTAATTTAGGGCAAGCATGCTATGATTATTAGAGTTTTTTAATTTAAAAGTAAGGGGGAGTGGGTATGCATGAGGGACAAGATAGTGGTTATAAACCGAATTTAGGACTGGTATCAGGGTTATCGCTAGTGGTCGGAACGGTGATTGGGTCAGGAATCTTTTTTAAACAGGCTAGTGTTTTAGAAACGGCTGGGAGCCCGTTTGCTGGTTTAATGGCTTGGATTGTGGGGGGGATTATTACTTTGGCCGCCGGGCTGACGATTGCTGAAGTTGGCGCGCGGGTGCCTAAAGCTGGTGGATTTTATAGTTATTTAGATGATATTTATGGTCATTTGACAGGCTTTTTGACGGGGTGGTCGCAAGTGGTGGTTTATGCTCCGGCCGTGATTGCTTCCATTGGGGGTTATGCGGCGCACTTGACTGCCAATTTTTTAAATTTGAACCTTGGCTTAGTGCGTTGGATTGGCGTTGTCTACATCTTATTTGTCATGGGAATTAATCTATTAGACCACCGTGTGGCCGCCGGGTTTGCAGTTTTAACGACCTCCATTAAGTTGGTGCCAATTGCTATTTTAGTATTATATGGTCTGTTTTTTGGACAAGCTGATGCGATTGGAACAACGGCGCATCAGGTGATTCAAACGACCAGCGGTAGCTTTGGAATGGCGATTTTAGCGACGTTATTTGCTTATGATGGCTGGGTATTAGTTGCCAATATCCGCTCAGAAATGAAAAATCCACGACGTGATTTACCGCTTTCGATTGTCTTTGGGGTTTTAACAATTATTTTGGCGTACGTTGGGGTGACGTATGGAGTCTACCGGGCTTTACCGGCCCACACGATTGTAGCTTTGGGCGATAATGCGGTTTTTGCGGTCGTCCAAGCAGCCTTTGGGGCCATCGGTGGTCGGTTGTTAGCGATTATTATTATTATCTCAATGCTGGGAACTTTGAATGGTAAAATGGTGGCCTTTCCACGGATGGCGCATGCAATGGCTCGCGATGGTTATTTCCCCAAATATCTTGGGCGCTTAACTACACGCACGCATGTCCCAGCCGCAGCCACGATGACGATTGGGTTGGCAGCTATTTTGATTACCACTTGCACTAATTCAGCAGATCGGCTGTCTGATATGGCGATTTTTACGGTCTGGATTTTTTACGTCTTAGCTTTTATTGGGGCATTTATCTTACGACGTCGGCAAAAAAATAGGGGTTATGTTGTTGATTTTAAAACCCCGCTTTATCCGCTCACGCCCTTAGTCGGGGTTGTGGGTGGGAGCTTTGTTATTATCTCAACGTTGCAAAATGACTTTAGTGGAGCCTTCACGTCCTTGATTATGGTGCTTGCAGGGATACCAGTCTACTTATATTATAAAAATAAGAATCAATTATGAATGGATTAAAAAAATGAAAAAAATCGATAAAGGTCGACAATTCCTCAAAAATAATCTGGCTTTATTCAAATGTGGCGTCTGTGACCAACCTTATGTCAAAGTTGAAGACGCCGGCCTAGTCTGTCCTTTGGGGCATCAGGTAGATTTAAATAAAAAAGGGAGCATCGTCTTTTTGAAGCATGCAGTGAATACGGAATACGATGATGCGATGTTAGTCGCCCGTCGCCGTATTTTAACGGCCGGGTTATTTGATGGCATTATTCAAGCGGTTAATCAGAGTTTACCTGACACACCTCAAACAATTTTAGATGTGGGGACCGGTGAAGGAACGCCATTAGCGCGCTTGTTAGCACAGCGTTCAAACCAAACACCAGATATCGCGGTTGGGTTTGATATTAGCAAGGCGGGTATTCAACTGGCGACGCAATTAGATACGGAAGCATTTTTTGCGGTAGCTGACTTAGCCCAACTTCCCTTTAATGACCACGTCTTTGATACCATTATTGAATTCTTTTCACCGAGTGCTTACCACGAATTCCAGCGTGTTTTAAAGCCCCAAGGGACTTTAGTGAAAGTAGTCCCCAATGCTGGTTATTTGCATGAATTACGGGAAAAATTATATTTGCCAGATTCTAAAAATTATACTTATGATAATCAAGCAGTGGTTGAGCGTTTTATGCAACAATATCCGAAGGCAACCAAGCAAGTTCTGCAGTATCAGTGGGCCATTCCGCAAGCTTTATGGGTTGATTTATTACATATGACGCCACTACATTGGGGTGCTCGGGCTGAGATGCAAGCTGCCGCAGAACAGCAACCGCTCCCAGTCGTGACGGTGGATGTGACTCTTTTGCAGGTTTAATAACTAGCAATCTGTTAAATTTAGTGGTAAAATTAGATGATTTTCGTTAAAAATTAATTTATTTTGATCGAAATTATGAGCTTACAAAAGGAGGAATGAAAATCACATGTTTCCAGAACGATTACGTGAATTACGTAAAAGCCGTAATATCACGCTTGAAACGTTGGCAGAAGCGCTTAATCAACAGCTTGATCCAGGACAAAAACCTAATACTGCCGCACAAATCGGGAATTGGGAACGTGGCGATCGTTCGCCCTCATATGTAGAAGTTCGAAAATTGGCGGATTTTTTCGATGTGACCATGGACTTTTTGGTTGGACGAGTTAGTGTTGAAAAAACTGATTTGTCCCTCTTGTTTTTGTCAGGGAAAGAGATTGATTACAATGGGAAGCCGTTGACCGATCAAGAACGTTTTGATATTTTTCAGATTATCAACCGCCATTTCGTAGAGAAGAATAGTATATTTAATGCTGATCAAGGCACCGATAATGGGGACCATACTCAGCAAGGAGATTTATTTTAATGATGTTAAATCAACTGATTAAAGTTGATGAACGCCAGCTCACTGAGTCCTCTGTACTTAGTGAGCTGTTTATTTATCAACATAAATTTGAGCAAATTACGACCATCCAAACGTTGTTAAAGCAGATACAGCAAGTTATAGAAGCTTTGCATGCTGGTTTATTGCCACCTGCTTTACCATGGTTGGAAGTTGATGATGCAATGGTGGGTGAAGTTCAGCAGAATATTTTAAAGCGCTATCCTACGCAACCGACTTTAGGGAATCAGACCTGGCAAAGGGCCCTAGATGATTTAGAAACATTAGATCAGTGGCTGCATAATTTTCGGGATTGTTTAATTAATAACTATCAAATGTACGGGTATGTTTCAACGCCTTGGTTACGCGCGTTACAGGTTTATCTTGGACAGCGTCCAACTTTGGAATTGATGGCGGGGCGTGGTTATTTAACCGCTGGCTTGCGGGTCTTAACCCCAAATGTCAAGCATCAAGCAGTTGATAATCTGAGCTGGCAAAGGCAACCGGATGTGCATATTATGCCAGCCGTCACAGAGGTGGAAGATGCAGATGCTTTGCAGGCGTTAGCCATTTATGCGCAACACAGCGAGGTGCTTTTAATGAGCTGGGCACCTGATAACGCAACATTAGATGTTGAAATTTTAAAATGGGTACGGGCGCATTATGAAGGTGAATTTTTGGTCATTGGTGAGGTGAATGGCGCGACTAATTCGGCGGAATTTTGGCAAACCGCGCATTTGAAGCCGTTAAAAGCTATTAATCGAAAATTTTCTAGTTTTGATTTAATTGATGAAAAAATTTATCGAGTATATTGAGAAATTTATTTGCTTATCAGGGTTTAATTGGGTATTATTAGATAATTATGTGATGATTAAGTCTGAATTAGAGGTGTAGGTTATGAAAGTTTGGGAACTAATGACGCAAAAAGAGCAGGCTAGTAATTATGAAGATAAAGATGCTCAATTGCAACGGGTTTTGGGGGTCAAAGATTTCTTGGCACTGGGCGTTGGAACAATTGTGTCGGCATCCATTTTCACATTACCAGGAGTGATTGCAGCACAACATGCCGGTCCGGCTGTGGTAATTTCATTTTTGCTGGCGGCTTTAGTAGCGGGTCTAATTGCTTTTGCGTATGCTGAAATGGCAGCTACCATGCCTTTTGCTGGCTCGGCTTACTCATGGATTAACGTTTTATTTGGTGAATTTTTAGGCTGGCTGGTTGGCTGGGCGTTATTGGCCGAATATTTTATTGCCTTAGCGTTTGTCGGGGCTGGACTATCTGCCAATTTGCGAGGTCTCTTAGCTGAATTTGGCATCCATTTACCACGGGTATTGACGGTACCAATGAGCGCCGGTGGTTTTGGAGATATTATATCGATTTTGGCCATTTTATTGGTGACCTGGCTATTGGGACGGGGCGTTAAAAATGCGACCCGTGTGGAATTATTGCTGGTTTTGGCGAAAGTCTTTGCAATCGTTTTGTTTTTAATTGTTGGTTTAACCGCTTTTCATCCCGCTAATTTACATCCGTTTGTACCGGCCTATGACCCAGCCGTTAAACCTGGTCCTTATGGAGGCTGGCAAGGAATTTGGGCAGGAGTATCTGGTATTTTCCTTTCATACATTGGATTTGATGCCATCGCCGCTAATTCCGCAGAAGCCAAGGAACCTAGTAAAACTATGCCTCGTGGAATTTTGGGTTCATTATTAATTGCCGTAGTTTTATTTTCCGCTGTATCGTTAGTGTTGGTTGGGATGTTTAAGTCAAATGTCTATGCTGGCAATGCAGAACCGGTTGCGTGGGCACTTCGGGCGACGCACCATCCATTGATTTCGGCAATTGTCGCTTCGATTGCCGTGGTCGGAATGTTTAGTGCTTTAATTGGAATGAGCATGGCGGGGTCACGTTTAATTTATGCCTTTGGTCGGGATGGATTGTTGCCCCAATCATTAGGCAAATTAGATGCTAAAGGGACACCGCAAGTAGGTTTGTGGACGATGGCCTTGGTGGCAATTATCATTACGGCTTGCTTTGAGTTTGCGCAGTTAGCTCAATTGATTTCAGCAGGGACTTTAGTCGCCTTTGTTTTTGTTTCTTTGGGAATTTATAAATTACGTCCACGAGAAGGAAAAGACTTAGCGCAGCCGGCCTTTCAGATGCCATGGTATCCCGTGCTACCGGCGGTGGGACCTTTAGCCGCCTTATTTGTATTGTTGGGTCTTGGGGCGGATGCTAAATTGATGATGTTGATTTGGTTTGTTCTTGGAATTGCAGTATACTTTTTGTATGGAATAAAACATAAAATTCGGGATAAATAGTTTGAAGAACTTTAACGATGGTCGATAACATTGAGATCAGCCATTGTAATACATAAAATTAGGCTGGGGGTTGTGAAGATGTATCAATTAAATTGGAATTTGGATTCAATTTATCAAGGTGGTGTAAATGGTGCGGATTTTCAACAGCATTTAGCTGAATTTAAGAAAATGTTGCAACAATTTACGCAAACCATGCAAACTTTAGCTGATCGGGCATTAGATGAAAAGATTTTTCCGACCTTAACGCAGGCATTAGATGTATATCAAACGTTGTTATCGCGGCAATTGACATTGGATTTATTTGTGAATGCATGGGCAGCTGATAATTATGGTAATCCTACTTATCGGCCCATCCAAGTTCAATTGGAGCAGTTGGCTACCCAAGTGATTGAACCTGAGCAAATTCTGCAACGTTTATTAGGGGTGATGCCAGAACCAGTTTTTCAAAAATTTGTGGCACAACCGACAATTGGGCAGATTAAATTTTCGGTGCAAGAGATGCGATCGACGGCGCAACGGTTGTTAGCACCGGCGACCGAAAAATTATTAAAGCAAATGCAGTTAGATGGATTATCAGCATGGTCTAGCCATTACGAGACTTTGGTGGGTGGTCTAACAGTGAAGTACGTTGATGAGCATAATCAAGAACAGACAATTTCGGCGGGACAAGCTTTAAATGAAATTGATGGTTACCCAGATGCAAAAGTGCGGGCGCGCATCATGCAAGCATATGAACAGATGTGGACGCAGGTAGAAGATTTAGCGGCCGATACTTTGAATCATCTGGCTGGAGCGCGTTTGACGGAACAACGTGCCCGCCATGAAACGGATTTTTTGGCTGAACCTTTACGCTTAAATCGGATGTCTCAAGCTACGTTGGAGATGATGTGGCAGGTGGTGGAAGCGCACCAAGTTATGTTTAAGCCTTATTTCAAGCGGCGTGCTGAATTGTTAGGGGTGACGGAATTAGGCTGGCAAGATCAAACGGCACCTTTAGGAACGTTAGGTAATTATCAACCGCAAAAAATGAGTTATGATGAAACGGCACAATTGATTATTGAAAATTTTGCTAAATATTCACCTAAGATGGCCCAATTTGCACAAAATGCGTTTGAAAAGCAATGGATTGAAGCAGAAAACCGGCCTGGTAAGCAACCAGGGGGCTGGATGGAGAGTGTGCCTGATTCGCAAGAATCACGTATTTTTTTGACCTTTACGGGTTCACCTAATGATGCGGCGACGATTGCGCATGAATTAGGGCATGGTTTCCATACAGAAGTTTTAAAAAATTTGCCGTATTTGCGGAATGATTACGCAATGAACGTTGCTGAGACGGCTTCAACTTTTGCCGAGCTAGTGGTTAATGATGCCAATGTAAAAAAGGCGCAGAGTGATGCTGAACGGGTAGCCTTATTAGATGCTAAATTAGCTAATCCGATTGCTATGTTTATGAACATCAACGCCCGTTATCGCTTTGAGCAGCAGTTCTATCAAGAGCGGAAGGTCGGATATGTACCAGCCAGTCGGTTAAATGAAATGATGGAAGCGGCCCAAAAAGCCGCTTTCCAAGGTACCTTGACGACCTGGCATCCTCATTTCTGGGCCTCAAAGCTCCACTTTTATGCGGATGATGTGCCGTTCTATAACTTCCCATACACCTTTGGCTACTTGTTTAGCCTAGGTATTTATACATGGGCTAAAAAGCAACCGGATTTTGAAGCAGCCTATATTGCCTTGTTGCAAGACACGGCTGCGATGACGACTGAAGAATTGGCACAGAAGCATCTACATGTGGATTTGACACAACCTGATTTTTGGGAGCAAGGTGTTAAAGCCATCCAAGCTGATTTGGATGAATATTTGACATTATCAGCACAATTTGTAAAATAAACTAAATTATATAAAAATACGAGGCATGCGATATGACGATGAAAAGTAGCTTTGCCAAAATGGTTGGGAAGTCGACTTATTTTGTGTTAACCAAAGTATTCCATCGGGGTGGGACCTCCCTTCCCGGTAAATTGGCTATGAAAATTGATCCGAATGTATTACAAACGATGGCTGATCAATATAATGTTATTTTAGTTACGGGAACGAATGGTAAAACATTGACGACCACTTTAATTACCCGCGTCTTGCGCGAAAAGTATGCGGACGTGATTACCAATCCTTCTGGTTCAAATATGCTTCAAGGAATTACTGGAACAATGTTGTCGGCCAAGGTTAAAGATCGGACGCAAAAACCATTAGTGGTCTTAGAGGTTGATGAAGCCAATGTTGAGGAAGTTAGCCGCCAGTTAAAGCCAAAAGCGTTTGTCTTGACTAATATTTTTCGTGATCAGCTGGATCGTTATGGTGAAATATATACCACCTATGAGAAAATTTTGCGGGGAATTCGTTTGGCGCCGGAAGCCACCGTGTTTATGAATGCTGATTCGCCAATCTTTATGCGAGGCGGGTTACCAAATCCACGCGTTAATTTTGGTTTTAATCATGTTCCAGCTACGGGCGATGAACGGGCGCCCCATAATACAGATGGGATTTTATCACCTACGGATAACAGTATTTTGTCATACCATTTCCGGACGTTTGCGAACCAAGGTGATTATTTCTCAAAGACGGATGATTTTAAGCGACCTACCTTAGATTATGCGGTGACTAAGTTGAACCAGCTAACACCTAAATTCTCTAATTTTGATCTTGATGGTGAAACTTATCAAATTGAAATTGGGGGGATGTACAATATTTATAATGCTTTGGCTGCTTATACAGTTGGTCGGACTTTAGGTGTTTCCAAGACCCAAATTCACCATGCGTTTGAATCGAATGAACAAATTTTTGGTCGGCAAGAACAGATTCAAGTCAAAGACAAAGCTATTACGATTGTATTGATTAAAAATCCTGTGGGCGCCAACCAAGTCTTGGAAATGATAAAGACAGACCCGGAGCCAAAGTCAGTGATGATTTTGTTGAATGCAAACTATGCTGATGGGATTGATACGAGTTGGATTTGGGACGCTGAATTTGAAGATTTGAAAGATATGGACGTGCAAGCCTTAGCCACGGGTGGTGAACGGTATAAGGACGTTTATGTACGCTTGAAGATGTCAGGCTTTGGGGATCACCCGTTCTATCCAAGTATGAAGCAGGTGGTTGGTGCGATTGAAAAGATGCCAACGAAAAATGTATATGTCATGGCGACCTATACGGCAATGTTGCAATTACGAGAACAATTAGCCCAGCGTGGTTATCTTAAAAATCATCAGATGGGGGAATAAGCATGGCTAAATATCAGATTAACGCCGCACATTTATATGCTGATTTGATGAATACGTATGGCGATTATGGAAACTTAGTGGCTTTACGCTATTATGCACAGCAAATTGGAGTGGACTTTAACGTGGATGTAGTCTCAATTGGGGATGAATTCCATGACCAAAAGTATGATTTCGTGCTGTTTGGTGGTGGTCAGGACTATGAAGAGCAAGTGGTCGCTGATGATTTGCCTACGAAGTCAGCAGCCATCAAGCGCTATATTGAGGCTGATGGACCTTTCTTAGGGGTCTGTGGTGGATTTCAGTTGCTAGGCGAATATTTCTTGTTGGCTGATGGGACACGTGTGGAAGGAATTTCAGCAATGCACCATTACACGTTAAACCAACCGCATCATCGTTTTACTGGTAATATTCGCATCCAAAGTGAAGAAACGGGACAAATTTATGTAGGTTTTGAAAATCACCAAGGCCGGACCTTTATTGCAGATAATGAACGTCCCCTTGGGAATGTTTTGTCCGGGAATGGAAATAATGGTGAGGATCATGGCGAAGGTTTAATCTATAAAAATGTGTTTGGTACTTATTTCCACGGACCAATTTTAACGCGGAATGGTAACTTAGCTTTACGGATTTTGGCAATTATTTTAAAACGGAAATATCCAGAAATTGATTGGAAAGCGAAGTTGGCGCAAATTGAACCAGAATCGTTTTAGCCAGTTTGGCAAAATTAAGTGCATTCTCGTTGCTTGAGGGTGCCTTTTTTATTGATAAGACTGGTTCAAGCGCATTGGGTTAGCCTTGGAAATTTTAAGGAGGAAAGACATGGATAATTCATCGAGCGGCAATGATTTTCGTGTATAATGATTAAGATAGATTAAAAAGGGGTGGTAGATTATGGCACAGTTATTCTTTCGTTATGGCGCAATGGCCAGTGGTAAGAGTATTGAGATTTTAAAAGTTGCACACAATTATGAAAGTCAGGGCCGGAAAGTTTTACTATTAACGAGTGCTTTTGATAATCGGACCGAAATTGGAGCAATTGCTTCACGAATTGGGTTGCAGCGGGCTGCTCGGGCAATTGCGCCGGATGACGATTTGGCGACGATTATTCGACCAGTCGCTGATGATATTTCAGCGGTGCTCATTGACGAAGCCCAATTTTTAACAAAAGCGCAAGTTCTACAACTAACCCAAATTGTTGATGATTTAAATATCCCAGTCTTAGCTTTTGGATTGAAGCAGGATGCATTTAACCAATTATTCGTCGGTTCAGAGGCCTTATTAATCTATGCTGATAAAATTGAAGAAATGAAAACATTGTGCTCATTTTGTACGCGTAAAGCAACTATGAATTTACGAATTGCAGATGGGAAACCCGTTTATAGTGGTACGCAAATCCAAATTGGGGGCGATGAGGCTTACATGCCTGTTTGTCGACGGCATTATCAGCACCCCGATTTAGCTATGATTGAACAACATATCCAAAGTTTAGAAAAGGAATAATGATAATGGACGAAATTTTTGAAAAGGTGCAGGCACTAGTTGACCGCTATGATGAAGTGAGTGAAATGCTGAGTGACCCGGACGTTATTGGTGATACTAAACGGTTTATGGAACTTTCAAAAGAAGAAGGCTCACTTCGCGAGACGGTGGAAACCTTTAAACATTACCAAGGCGTCTCGGCTGATTTAGCTGGTGATAAAGAGCTTTTACAAGAAAAGCTTGACCCAGAAATGGAAGAAATTACCAAAGAAGAAATTAAGGATTTAACGGCAGAAAAGGCGAGCTTAGAAGATCAACTGAAGGTTATGTTGTTACCCAAAGACCCAAATGATGATAAAAACATTATTATGGAAATTCACGGGGCCGCTGGTGGGGATGAAGCAGCGCTGTTTGCAGGTAATTTGTATGAAATGTACTCCCGCTATGCTGAAAAGCAAGGCTGGACGATTCAAGTGATTGATGAAAACCGCACTGAAATTGGTGGTTATAAAGAATTAGTTTTGATGATCCAAGGGGATAATGTTTATTCTAAGTTGAAGTTTGAGAATGGTGCTCACCGTGTTCAACGGGTGCCCGAAACTGAATCAGCTGGTCGCGTACATACTTCAACGGCAACAGTTGGGGTGATGCCAGAATATGAAGATGTGGATATTGAGATTGAAGATAAAGACTTGCGAGTCGATGTATATCGGTCTTCTGGGGCTGGAGGACAGCATATTAACAAAACTTCATCAGCCGTGCGGATGACCCATATTCCCACGGGGGTGGTGGTTGCGATGCAGGATCAACGTTCACAGCAACAAAATCGGGCTAAGGCATTAGAAATTTTGAAGGCGCGCGTTTATAACTACTACGCCTCACAAAATGAAGCGGAATATTCAGAAATGCGGAAGACGGCGGTTGGAACGGGAGATCGTTCGGAGCGGATTCGGACGTACAATTATCCGCAAAACCGGGTTACTGATCATCGGATTGGTTTGTCATTGAACAAGTTAGACCGTATTATGAATGGTGAATTAGAAGATATTATCGATGCTTTGGTGATCGCTGATCAAGCCGCCAAGCTTGAGGAATTGAAGAAATAGCTTATGTTGGAAGAAGAATGGACTTTTGAAGCTTTACGGCAATGGGGTGATTGGCAATTAGAACCGTATATTCAAGATCAAACCGAGCGTGCAAATCAATTAGACTATTTATTAACAGGTATGATGGACTGGGATTATAGCCAATTGCATAATAATTTAAATACGGTAATTGAAGATCCCAAGCGGGTCCGCTTTATGGTTGCGGTTCGCGCCCTCAAAGGTGGAGAACCTGTGCAATATGCTTTGGGACATGCGCCATTTTATGGTCGCGAATTTCAAGTGGATCGGCGGGTGTTGATTCCACGTCCAGAGACCGAAGAGTTAGTTGATTGGATTTTAAAAGATCACCCTAAAACCACCCAGCGCGTTTTAGACGTGGGCACTGGTTCAGGGGTGATTGCGATTACTTTGCAGGTTGAACGTCCGGACTGGCAAGTGTTAGGTAGTGATATCTCAACCGATGCTTTGGCTGTGGCAAAAGTCAATGGTGAAAAATATGCGCCGGCCGTTACGTGGCAACAGAGTGATTTATTTGACCAAATTGAAGGAAAGTTTGATGTGATTGTTTCTAATCCGCCTTATATTGCGGAAAATGAAAAAACAGTGATGGACGATTCCGTTCTTTTATATGAACCGGAATTAGCTTTGTTTGCGGACAATCAAGGGTTGGCTTTATACAAGCGTATGGCTCAGCATCTACTAGATTATCTAGCGCCACAGGGGACAGCCTACTTTGAAATTGGCTATCTGCAAGGTCCAGCTTTAGTGGAGTTATTTAAAACTTTACCTGAGGTTCAAGTTGAATTACGGCAAGACTTTAGCGGTCACGATCGAATGCTGCAAGTTAAGCGGATGAATTAAGATGTAAATTATGTATTAAAAAAGAGTAAGAAGGCAAATATGGAAACAAAAATATGGCAAGCAACCGATTTGAGCGCAGCTGTTAAAGCCTTACAACGGGGACGTTTAGTAGCCTTTCCGACTGAGACCGTCTATGGATTAGGGGCAGATGCGTTTAATGAAAAAGCAGTTGGTAAAGTGTATGCAGCAAAGGGACGTCCCTCTGATAATCCGTTGATTGTTCACGTTGCTACGCCCAGCCAAGTGCGTGATTATGCTCAGGTAAGCGAGCAAGCCCAGCAATTAATGGATGCTTTTTGGCCAGGTCCATTGACCATTATCTTGCCAGTGGTACCAGGTAAATTATCGAAATTAGTGACGGGTGGTTTGCAGACGGTGGCTTCACGGCTCCCTGATAATGCAGTTACGCGGCAGTTAATTAGTGCGGTGGATTCACCCTTAGTGGGGCCATCAGCGAATACGTCTGGGAAGCCTAGCCCAACCATTGCTGAGCATGTTTACCATGATTTACATGGCAAGATTGCCGGGGTGGTTGATGATGGTGCCACTAAAATTGGCGTTGAATCGACAGTGATCGATTTATCAACGGATCATCCTGCGATTTTACGACCAGGTAAAATTACCGGTCCTGAAATTGAAGCTGTTTTAGGAGTGCCGGTTGATTCTTCTGAACGTCACGTGGCGGCGGATGAGGCGCCCAAAGCCCCAGGGATGAAATATCGACATTATGCGCCAGACAAAGATGTCTATATGGTCAAAGAAGCTGATTGGACTAAAGCCATCATCTGGGCGCAAGGACAATTGGCCCCCGTCGGTTTGATGCTTCCTGATCGCTTGGTTGAAAAACATCAATTGGCAGGGATGGACTTTGTTTGGCCGTTGGGTGAAAATGATGCCAGTGCGGCGGCGAAATTATTTGCCGGGTTACGTAATTTTGATGACCAGCCCATGGTACAAACGATTTTGGTGGCTCGGTTAGCTGAAACGCCAGCTAATGCAGCTTATAATAATCGTTTGAATAAAGCAGCCGGTGGTCAATATTTTGATGTGGCAGAATTTATGTAATTTTAATTTATTGCTACATAAGTAAAAGATAATGGTTTAAACATGATAAAATGGTCGAAACAAGACTATATTATGTGTATTTAAGTAAAAAAGGAGCGTGTTAAATGAATTATCGTGAATTTGATCCTGAGTTATGGTCGGCGGTTGAGCGTGAAGCAAAACGGCAGGAACATAATGTAGAATTGATTGCTTCAGAAAATATTGTTTCTGCAGGGGTTCGGGCCGCACAAGGTAGTATTTTGACAAATAAGTATGCTGAAGGTTATCCAGGTAAACGCTATTACGGTGGAACAGAGTATATTGACCAAATTGAACAATTAGCCATTGATCGTGCCAAGGAATTATTTGGCGCTGAATATGCCAATGTACAGCCTCACTCTGGCTCACAAGCTAATGCCGCCGTTTATGCCGCTTTATTAGCGCCCGGTGATAATGTTTTAGGTTTGGGATTAAACGAGGGTGGTCATTTAACACATGGTTCACCAGTAAACTTTTCTGGAAAAATGTACCAGTTCCATTCTTACGGATTAGATGATGATGAATTGATTAACTATGATGAAGTGGAGGCTTTGGCCCGACAATATCAGCCAAAATTGATTGTGACGGGAGCCTCAGCTTATTCACGCTTTATTGATTTTGACCGTTTCCGTGCGATTGCTGACGAAGTTGGTGCTTACTTGATGGTTGATATGGCCCATATTGCCGGGTTAGTCGCCGCCGGTGTTCACCCATCGCCAGTTGGAATCGCTGATGTTGTAACCACGACGACACACAAAACTTTGCGCGGACCTCGTGGGGGGATGATTTTAGCTAAGGCCGAACTAGGTCAAAAGTTAAATTCAGCGATTTTCCCGGGAACGCAAGGTGGCCCATTAGAGCAGGTTATCGCGGGGAAAGCAGCGGCCTTTTATGAAGATTTGCAACCTAGCTTTAAAGAATATGGGCAACAAATAGTCGCGAATGCTAAGGCCATGGTTGAAGTCTTTAAGGATTCCCCAGTGGTCCGTGTAATTTCAGGTGGGACCGATAATCATCTCTTCAACCTAGATTTAACGAAAACGGGCTTGAGCGGAAAAGATGCGCAAATATTATTAGATTCAGTCGCGATTACGGTCAATAAAGAGGCAATTCCAAATGAACCACGGAGTCCCTTTGTAACGTCTGGAATCCGAATCGGAACGCCAGCGATTACCACCCGAGGCTTTAAAGAGGCCGAGGCGAAGAAGGTTGCTGAATTAGTGTTGCAAGCTTTGACGTATCCTGAGGACGAGCAAGTTTTGGCGGAAGTCGCACAAAATGTGCGGGAGTTAACTGATAATTACCCATTATCAGAAATCGAGCATGCTAATTAGCCGGTAAAAACCTTGTAACGGACTGGACGATGGACGGTAGCTTCTGCTATAATGATTAACAGCAAATTTTACATAATTCATCCAAACATTAGATTTTGAAAACGAAGGGAACCGCGTTATGAGTAAAGTAACTGTTATTGATCACCCCCTAATCCAACACAAATTAACCATTATCCGGGATAAAAATATTGGGACAAAAGAGTTCCGCGAAGTTGTGGACGAAATTGCTTCATTGATGGCATATGAAGTCACGCGGGATTTGCCAACGAAGGATATTGAAGTGGAGACGCCCGTTGCTAAAACGACGCAAAAGACATTGGCTGGAAAGAAGCTGGCAATTGTGCCAATCTTGCGAGCCGGTTTGGGAATGGTTGATGGAATCATGAAATTGATTCCAGCTGCGCGGATTGGGCACATTGGAATGTATCGTGACGAGGAATCTTTGGAACCCGTTGAATACTTTGTTAAATTGCCTGAAGATATTGACCAGCGAGAAGTTTTGGTGGTTGATCCGATGCTTGCAACTGGTGGTTCAGCAGTCATGGCGATTGATGCTTTGAAGAAGCGGGGGGCAAAGACAATTAAGCTAATTACCTTGGTTTCAGCGCCCGTTGGAATTGAGATGGTTCAAAAAATGCATCCTGATGTCGATATTTATACGGCTGGATTGGATGAAGGCTTAGATGAACATGGTTACATTGTGCCTGGTTTGGGTGATGCCGGTGACCGTTTGTTTGGAACGCATTAATAGCGGTATTTAAATCTAAATTAAAGCGAGCTCAAGGAACAATTATTTGTTTTTTGGGCTTTTTTATTGTGTCAATGAAACTAGATTGAAGGCAATTAGTAAATTTTCTTCTTATATAAATGTAAAAAATGCTGTATTAAAAATTTTACAGCGAGGTAATTTGTTTTAAGCTAATTTCTTAACTAATTTTGGTTTAGTGAATCAAAAAATTTAATTTTAAATTAAGGTAAAAAAGAATGAAAACGGAACCAAAAAATGATAGTAAATACTGTTAAATTGAGACTTAGTTACTTTTTGAAAGCAACAGGATAATCTCGATTTCTTTCCCGGATTTATCGTTGAAAAAAGAATTTAATAGAGTAAAATGAAGTAGTAAATATTAAAACGGTATTGCTCCCCAGCATTTACCGAAAAAATTATGAAAGGAAAGAGGTGAGTTTTTTGGATGAGAAGTCTGCCACATTCCAGTTATTAGGTTTGACATTTGATTGGCCGATTGTTATTTCAACGGTCGTCGCCGCATTAATTGTCTTCTTTTTGGTCTTTTTCTTGTCGCGTAGTTTGACAATGAAACCAGGAAAGAAGCAAAATGTTTTAGAAGCGATTGTTGACTTTACTGACGGAATTGTGGATAGTTCGTTACCCAGTTCGATTGGAAATGAATTGAAATTAACGGCGTTTACGCTGTTCTTATTTATTTTCGTTTCTAATGAGATGGGATTAGCTGTTCAGGTAGCCTTTGGTGACGTAACTTATGTGAAATCACCAACGACTAATCCGGTGGTAACCATGGGGCTAGCGTTGCTAGTTGTTGGTTTAGCTAACTTTGTCGGAGTTAGCAAGCTCGGATTTAAGGGCTATTTCAAGACGACTTTCATGAGCCCGATGGCGTTCTTACTACCAATTAATATTTTTGAGCAATTTACTAATTACTTGACTTTGGCATTGCGTTTGTATGGAAACATCATGGCTGGTGAAATGCTTTTGACATTGATTACCAATTGGGGTAATCCGTCACATTTGGGACTCACTATAGTTCCCGCATTTTTCTTGTCAATGCTTTGGCAAGCATTCTCGTTATTCATCGGTGCTATTCAGGCCTTCATCTTTGTCACTTTGATGTCAATTTATACGTCTGAACACGCTGTCGCTGAATAACAATCGTTATTTGTTTTATTTTTTATAATTCGGAGGAATTAATATTATGACTGGTCATATCGCTACTATTGGTTCAGGTATTGCCGTTGCTGGTGCCGCTATTGGTACCGGAATTGGTAATGGACGTGTTATTGCTGCCATGATTGAGGGGACTTCACGTCAACCTGAATTAGAAGGTAAGCTACGTACAAACATGTTCGTTGGAGTTGCCTTGATTGAGGCCGTTCCTATCTTGGCCTTCGTTATCTCATTGATGTTGCTTTCAAAGTAATTTATAGCGGCAAAAAGAGAGAGGAGCCAACAACATGTTAAATGGAATTTTACTGGTTAATGCCGGTGAGCAGTTGGCTTTGGGTAATATGCTCTTTGTTTTGTTGACTTTCGTCGTCTTACTATTCTTTATTGGAAAGTTTGCATGGAAGCCTATTACAAAGATGATGCAAGACCGAGCAGATAAGATTGCTAATGACTTAGATTCAGCAGAAAGCAGTAAAGACGAAGCTGCAAAGCTCGTTTCAAAGCGCAATGCTGAATTACAAGCAACACAAGCTGAGGCAACGACGATTATTAACAATGCTAACAACACTGCTTCAAAGCGCAGTGACGACATTATTGCACAAGCGCGTGATAATGCTTCATCAATGAAGATGAAGGCTAACGCTGAAATCGCTCAAGAGCGTTCAGAAGCAATGGCAGATGTTAAGAATGAAGTTGCTGATTTGTCTGTTTCAATTGCACAAAAGATTATCCAAAAAGAACTGAAATTAGATGATCAAAAAGCATTGATTGATGCTTACATCGGAGAGTTAGAGGCAAAGTAATGGCATTAGATAACGCAATTATTGCGCAACGCTATGCACGTGCTTTGTTCGAATTATCTCATGATCAAAAAAGTGATACAGAAACTTTAAATGAATTGTTAGAGTTGCAAACTGTATTACAAGACAATCCAGAATTAGCGCAAATCATTACGGCAAATCAAATTAGTGATGATCAAAAGCAAGCGATTTTGAAGCCACTTTTGGCAGACGCTTCACCTTTGGTTCATAACTTAATTCAGATGACGTATGATTATCGTCGCTTTGATTTGCTTCCAATGATTATTGAAACTTATCAACGGACCGTTAATCACGCAATTGGTCATATGACTGCTGAAGTCAAGACTGTTGTGGAATTAGACGCTAAGCAAATCGAACGCTTGAAGCAAGTCATTGCTAAGCGTTTTGACGCTAAATCAGTTGATTTGAAGCAAACGATTGATCCAAGCTTGCTTGGTGGGGTCGTGATTACGGCTAATAATCAAATTGTGGATGGATCATTGGCAACTAAATTAGCTGCTATTCGACAAAGCATTGTCCATTAGCAACCAGTATTAAGTAGCAGTGTTAATAACACTAAAGTAAGAAAGAGGAACTGTTCAAATGAGCATTAAAGCTGAAGAAATCAGTTCACTCATCAAAAAGCAGCTTGCAAATTATGAATCAGAATTGACGGTTCAAGAAACAGGAACAGTTACATATGTTGGTGACGGGGTCGCTCGTGTAACTGGTCTTGATAACGCAATGGCCGGAGAATTGGTTGAATTTGCAAACGGTGTATATGGAATGGCACAAAACTTGGAATCAAATGATGTTGGTATCATTATTCTAGGTCAATTTGATGGTATCCGTGAAGGTGACATTGTCAAGCGTACGGGTAAGATCATGGAAGTTCCGGTTGGTGAGGAATTGATTGGACGTGTAGTTAATGCGTTGGGTCAACCAGTTGATGGAATGGGCCCAATCAAGTCAACTAAGACACGCCCTGTTGAAGTTAAAGCACCTGGAGTTATGCAACGTAAGTCAGTCTTTGAACCTTTGCAAACTGGTTTAAAGTCAATTGACTCTTTGGTTCCAATCGGTCGTGGTCAACGAGAGTTAATCATCGGAGATCGTAAGACTGGGAAGACTTCAATTGCCATGGACACGATTTTGAATCAAAAAGATCAAGATATGATTGTTGTTTATGTCGCAATTGGGCAAAAGGATTCAACGGTCCGTACCCAAGTGGAAACTTTGCGCGCAATGGGCGCTTTGGATTACACGATTGTTGTTACGGCTGGTCCTTCTGAACCGGCACCCTTGTTGTATCTAGCACCTTATGCTGGAGCTGCTATGGGTGAAGAGTTCATGTATAATGGAAAGCATGTTTTGATTATCTATGATGATTTGTCAAAGCAAGCGACCGCTTACCGTGAGCTCTCGTTAATTCTACGGCGTCCGCCTGGACGTGAAGCCTACCCAGGAGACGTCTTCTATTTGCACTCTCGTTTGCTAGAACGAGCTGCTAAATTGAGTGACGAACTGGGAGGAGGGTCGATGACAGCTTTGCCAGTCATTGAGACTCAAGCTGGAGATGTTTCAGCCTATATTCCAACGAACGTTATTTCAATTACCGATGGGCAAATTTTCTTGGATTCAGACCAATTCTATTCAGGAAATCGTCCCGCTGTTGATGCCGGAACTTCAGTTTCGCGTGTTGGTGGTGATGCTCAGATTAAAGCGATGAAGAAGGTTGCCGGAACTTTGCGTTTGGATCTTTCTTCATATAAGGAATTGGAAGCATTCGCCCAATTCGGTTCTGATTTGGATGCCTCAACGCAAGCCAAGTTGGCGCGTGGTCGTCGGACGGTTGAATTGTTGAAGCAGCCTTTGCATCAACCAATGCCAGTTGAAGAACAAGTTTTGTCATTATACGCCCTTGCCCATGGTTACATGGATGATGTTGCTGTTGATGATATTAATCGTTTTGAAACTGAATTGATTCAAGCGGTACGCTCAGCGCATAATGAATTGTTGCAGACAATTGTTGATACCAAGAATTTGCCTGATACTGATGCGATGAACGCAGCAATTGAAGAATTCAAGGCAACTTTTAGTGCCAGCGATTCTGCAGCGAAATAAGTAGAGGAGGGGCGAAATGGTAGCTTCTTTGGAAGATATTCAACGCCGAGTTGCCTCAACGAAAAAGACGCGTCAAATTACGGCAGCCATGCAAATGGTTTCGACCTCAAAGTTAAGCCAAATCCAACGGCAAGGCGGTTCATATTATGATTATGCCGACCGTTTACATGATATGGTGGCCCACATTGCGGAAGCAAATATTGCTAATCCGGCGGGAACTTTGTTGGAACAACGTGAAGTTAAGAAAGTTGGTTTCTTAGTTATTACGTCTGATCGTGGTTTGGTGGGCGGTTATAATTCAACAGTTCTTAAAGGATTGATGTCAATTATCCATGAACGTAAACTAAAGCCCGAGCAAATCGAGCTATTAGTAATTGGTGGAAACGGGGCGGATTTCCTAAAAAAGCGGGGCTATGATTTAGCTTATGAATATCGAGAGGTTTCTGATGTTCCCACGTTTAACGATGTGCGCGAAATTGTTAAGACCGTTACAGAAATGTACGATAATGCGGTCTTTGATGAACTAACAGTTGTTTATAATCACTTTGTGTCACGGATTTCAAATGAATTCCGGGCTGAAAAAATGTTGCCAGTTACGACGGATGATATGGTTGATCCTAATGGTGAGACCACAGTTCATGCCGAGTATGATGTTGAACCATCCGCAGAAGCAATTTTGCAGGTGATTTTGCCACAGTATGCGCAAAGTTTAATCTATGGAGCAATCCTAGATGCTAAAACGGCGGAACATGCGGCCTCATCAGCAGCAATGTCATCAGCCACTGATAATGCCAAGGAAATTATTGATCGACTTGATCTACAATATAACCGGGCGCGTCAGAGTGCAATCACGACTGAAATTACTGAAATTACTGGTGGAATGGCAGCTCTTGAATAGAGCTTGTTGCAACACCATTGAATTTGTTTAGAAAAAGGAAGGATAACGACAATGAGTACCGGACGAGTTGTACAAGTCATTGGACCAGTCGTTGACGTTCAATTCCCACTAGATGGTCAAATTCCTGACATCAATAATGCTTTAATCATTGATCGTGGTGATGAAGCAAAATCATTGACTGTCGAAGTTACTTTGGCCTTAGGTGACGGAGTTGTACGAACGATTGCCATGGACTCAACTGACGGCTTGCAACGTGGTATGGCTGTAGAGGACACTGAAGGACCTATTTCAGTACCTGTTGGCGAAGTTACGTTGGGTCGTGTCTTTAATGTTTTGGGTGAAACCATTGATGGAGGCGAAGAAATTGGAGCTGATGTTCAGCACGATCCAATTCACCGTTCAGCACCTGCTTATGATCAATTGAAAACATCAACTGAAATTCTAGAAACTGGAATTAAGGTTATTGATTTACTTGCTCCATATGTACGTGGAGGAAAGATTGGTTTATTCGGTGGAGCTGGAGTTGGTAAGACCGTTTTGATTCAAGAGTTGATTCACAACATTGCGCAAGGACACAATGGTATTTCTGTCTTTACTGGAGTTGGGGAACGTACCCGTGAAGGTAATGACATGTACCACGAAATGATGGATTCTGGTGTGTTAAAGCAAACCGCCATGGTCTATGGACAAATGAATGAGCCTCCTGGAGCACGTATGCGGGTGGCATTGACTGGTTTGACAATTGCGGAGCACTTCCGTGATGTTAACGGTCAAGATGTGCTATTGTTTATTGATAATATTTACCGTTTCACACAAGCTGGTTCTGAGGTTTCTGCCCTATTGGGACGGATTCCATCAGCCGTTGGATATCAACCAACCTTGGCGACTGAAATGGGACAATTACAAGAACGAATCACGTCAACCCAAAAGGGATCAGTTACGTCAATTCAGGCGGTTTATGTGCCAGCCGATGACTATACCGATCCTGCACCTGCCACGACTTTCGCCCATTTGGATGCGACGACTAACTTGGAGCGTTCATTGACGCAACAAGGTATTTATCCAGCGGTTGACCCATTGGCTTCAACGTCAACGGCTTTGACTCCTGATATTGTTGGTCAAGAGCACTATGAAGTGGCAACGCAAGTTCAACAGACTTTGCAACGTTATCGTGAACTCCAAGACATCATTGCTATTTTGGGAATGGATGAGCTTTCAGATGAGGAAAAGACCACCGTTAACCGCGCTCGTCGGATTCAATTCTTCTTGTCACAACCATTCTCAGTGGCGGAGACGTTTACTGGGTTAGATGGACAATATGTACCGATTGCAGAGACAGTGCGGAGCTTTAAGGAAATTTTGGATGGTAAGTATGATGACCTACCAGAAGAAGCTTTCCGAAATGTTGGGGCGATTGAAATGGCCGTTGAAAAAGCCAAGACTTTGGCTTAGTGAGGTATTGCCATGAATGAACACAGCTTTAAGGTATCCATTGTGACACCAGACGGCGTGGTCTTTGAATATGATACTGCCACGCTTGTTGTGTTGCACACAACGGGTGGTGAGTTAGGTATCATGGCAAATCACGTGCCGGTCGTTACTTCACTTGAAATTAGTGAAGTACGGGTAGTTGACGGACAATCAGATACGAAAGAACGCCTAGCAGTTAATGGCGGATTTGCGGAATTCTCAAGAAACATTTTGACGATTGTTGCAGATTCAGCCGAGCGCTCAGGTGATATTGATGTGACTCGGGCGGAAAGTGCCCGGGCACGGGCCGAGCGCGCTTTGCGTGAGGCCCAAGAAGCACATGATGAACACGAAGTTCGTCGGGCACAATTCGCTTTGCGGCGGGCTGTTACTCGAATTCATGCAGCATCAACGAAATAAACTTAAATTGCAGTGGGATTTTTTGACCACTGCTTTTTTTGTCGCCAAAAGTTCAGATTTTTGTTAAGATTAAGATTATAGAAAAGGTTCTAATGAGGTTAGAAAATTACCCAGGTAATTAGACAAAAACGAGAGTCGTTTCTAACCAAGAGTCAGAAAAGTAAGGATGAGCAGTTTTATGATTGTATTATCAGGAACTATTGGAGCAGGGAAAACTAGCCTTGCCACGTTTTTAGCAGAACACCTGGGCTCAGAAGCCTATTATGAGTCAGTTGATGACAATCCGATTTTGCCATTGTTCTATGAAAATCCGAAAAAATATGGTTTTTTGTTGCAAAACTATTTTTTAAATAAGCGTTTGGAAAATATCAAAGATGCCCAAGGTTCACATTTAGATGTGATTGACCGTTCTATTTTTGAAGACCAATTGTTGTTCCAATTGAATGCTGACTTAGACCGCGCGACGCAAACGGAAGCCGAAATCTATAGCGATTTATTACATAATATGATGGAACAAGTGGATTATTCTGCGAATGCGACGATTAAGACCCCCGATTTGTTAATTTACGTGAACGTTTCATTTGAGACGATGCTTAAGCGAATTGAAAAGCGTGGTCGCTCGTATGAACAAGTCAATCAAGATCCAAGCTTATATAATTATTATCAAGAATTGACCCGCCGATATGTGGCTTGGTTTGATCAATATGATGCTTCTCCTAAGCTAAAGATTGATGGTGATCAGTTAGATTTTGTTGAAAATGAAGATGATTTGGCAACAGTATTCAATTTAATTGACCAAAAAATTAAAGAATTGCGAATCGAGGGATAATTAATGTTAGATATTAAGTATTTAAGAAATAATCCAGATGAAGCGAAGGAACGTTTAGCCGGACGTGGTGTTACGGCGGAAATGGTTGATAATTACTTAGCTTTGGATGTCAAGCGGCGTGAGATTTTAGTGCATGTTGAAGAGCTAAAGGCGCAGCGAAATGTTGTTTCTGATCAAATTGGGCAAAAAAAGCGAGCAAAAGAAGACGCTAGTGCGGTGATTGCAGAAATGCAGCAAATGGCCCAGAAGATTAAAGCCTTAGATGAACAAGTGGAACAGATTGATGCTGATTTGAAGCAACAAGCTTTGCGTTTTCCTAATTTACCGAATCCAAGCATTCCGGTTGGAGCTGATGAAGCGGCTAATCGTGAAGAATTAAAATGGGGAAACATTCCTACCTTTGATTTCACCCCCAAGGCGCACTATGAAATTGGTGAAGCTTTGGGAATTTTAGATTGGGAACGCGGAGCGAAGGTATCGGGAGCCCGCTTCGTTTATTACATTGGACAAGGGGCCCGCTTAGAACGCGCCGTATATAACTTTATGTTAGATGAACACCGTAAAGAAGGATATACCGAGGTATTACCACCTTATTTGGTTAAAGATGCTGCGATGTTTGGAACTGGTCAGTATCCCAAGTTTATGGATGATGCATATCGGGTTGGGACAGATGCCGAAATGACCTTAATTCCAACGGCGGAAGTACCATTGACGAATTATTATCGTGAAGAGATTTTAGATGGTACTGATTTGCCAATTTCATTAACAGCTTTGGCACCCTCTTTCCGGCAAGAAGCTGGATCAGCTGGGCGCGATACACGCGGATTAATCCGGATGCACCAGTTTAATAAGGTCGAGATGGTTAAGTTTACGACCGAAGCTGACTCTTATCGTGCCTTAGCTCAGATGACAAAGGATGCAGAGAATATCTTGCAAAAGTTAGAGTTACCATATCATGTTATTACGCTTTCGACGGGAGATATGGGCTTCTCAGCCGCTGAAACCCATGATTTAGAAGTTTGGATGCCTGAGCAAAATCTTTACCGTGAAATTTCTTCCGTTTCAAATACAGAAGCCTTTCAAGCGCGGCGAGCTAAGATTCAGTATCGAGATGCGAATGGACAATTACATTTCGCACATACGTTGAATGGTTCAGGATTGGCTGTAGGGCGGACCGTAGCGGCAATTTTGGAAAATTATCAAAATGCCGATGGTACGGTGACAGTTCCGGAAGTATTGCGACCTTATTTTGGAGCTAATCAAATTATTGCTGAACGCGATTTACATTAATTTAAAATTGATGTTCTGACAGCTAAACTGGTAACAGTTTGGCTGTTTTTTAATAACTGAGTGGTGATAAATTGACGAGATACATTTAAAATAATTCCAACGATGAAAAAATGAAATATGTGGGGGTAAGTCTAAAATTCTGTTAAAATAATAGTAGTGGAGTGGATTGAAAGGAGCAAACAATGATGAAGATTATTGCGTTTGGAATACGAGAAGATGAGCAAGTAGCAGTTGATGCGTGGGTGGCTAAGCATCCGGGTGTACAAGTTGACACGACTAATGAGCTTTTAACGTCAGAGACCGCGCCGATGGCAGCTGGCTACGATGTGGTTAATATTTTGCAAGCGGGTGTCCCCGTGGGTGAAGCAACTTTGAAGCCGTTGGCAGACTTAGGTATTCATATTTTAACTTTACGGAATGTAGGAACTGACGATTTAGACTTTGAAATGTTGAAAAAGTATAATTTCCACGTTTCAAATGTCCCCCGCTATTCACCAAATGCGATTGCGGAGCATGCAATGATTCAAATGGCGCGTTTATTCCGGCATATGAAACAGATGGATATTAAAGTTTATCGGCATGATTTAGCCTGGGCCCCAACGATTGGTCGGGAAGTTCGGAAACAAACGATTGGAATCGTTGGAACGGGAAATATTGGTCGCGTAGCAATTCAAATTGCAAAAGGATTTGGCGCCAAAGTGATTGCTTATGATAAATATCAAAATCCAGAATTGGCCGCCCAAGGGGTGTATGTTGATACTTTGGATGAGCTATTAGCACAAGCCGATGGAATTTCATTGCATGTGCCGGGTATCCCGGAAAATCACTATCTAATTAATCCTGATTCGATTGTAAAGATGAAAGATCATGCCGTGATTGTGAATGCGGGGCGCGGAAATTTGGTCGATACTGATGCCGTGATCGCTGCTTTAGATAGCGGAAAATTAGATGGCTTTGCGATGGATACCTATGAAGATGAAGGTGGTCTCTTTAACGTTGATTGGGCTGGGCAAGACTTCCCAGATCCACGGGTTGCTGACTTAATCACGCGAGATAACGTACTTGTTTCACCACATACGGCCTTTTATACTTGGACGGCGTCTGAAGAAATGGTTGAACAATCATTGGATGCAGGATTAGCTTTTGTTAATGGTGAGATTCCCGAACAAGTCGTTAAATTTTAATGCTGCAAAAAAATTTACACGTGTGAAAGCATTGGTGTAAATTTTTTTCTATTTTTACCGTTTTAATTTGAAAAAAACACTAAAATGCGGTAGAATTTAATTGTAGACGAGTGTATGAATTTTCACATATAGTTGTTATTTATTTTCACAATACGCTGAGTATTAGATTAAAGGGGATATATTATTATGGCAAAGATTTTTGCATATGGTATTCGAGACGATGAAATTCCATCATTGAACGGATGGAAAGAAGAACATCCAGAAGTAACAGTGGATTATACTCAGGAATTATTGGATCCTGAGACTGCTAAGTTAGCTGAAGGATACGATGCAGTCAACGTTTATCAACAATTAGACTATACGCGTGAGACTTTGACAGCTTTGCATGAAGTAGGAATCAACAAGATGTCATTGCGTAATGTTGGAACTGACAACATTGATATGGATGCAGCACGCGAATTTGGATTCCAAATTTCAAACGTACCAGTTTATTCACCAAATGCGATTGCTGAGCACTCAATGATTCAAATGTCACGTTTGCTTCGTCGGACTAAGGCTTTGGATGCAAAGATTGCTCGTCACGATTTGCGTTGGGCTCCAACAATCGGTCGTGAGATGCGGATGCAAACAATCGGAATTATCGGAACGGGTCACATTGGTCGGGTTGCGATGAAGATTGCTCAAGGCTTCGGAGCAAAGATTGTTGCTTATGACCTTTACAAGAACGACGAAGTTGAAGCTCAAGGTTTGTATGTTGATACTTTGGATGAGTTGTATGCTCAAGCTGATGTTATCTCATTGTACGTTCCAGGAGTTCCTGCTAACGATCACATGATTAATGCTGACTCAATCGCTAAGATGAAAGACGGCGTAGTAATCGTGAACTGCTCACGTGGAAACTTAGTCGACACTGACGCAGTTATTGCTGGTTTGGACTCAGGAAAGATTTCTGACTTTGCCATGGACGTTTATGAAGATGAAGTTGGATTGTTCAATGAAGACTGGGAAGGTAAAGAATTCCCCGACGCACGGATCGCCGATTTGATTTCACGCGAAAATGTTTTGGTAACACCTCACACTGCTTTCTATACAACTAAGGCAGTTTATGAGATGGTTACGCAATCAATGTCAGCTAGCTTGGACTTTATCAATGGTGTTACACCAAGTATTGCCGTTGAATATTAAAATTAGTGATTAATAAGTGAGTTAAGTCAAGGTCCTGTCTTAGTTGATTGATGTTTTGGAAAAAGAATTCTGCAACTAAAGCGGGCCTTTTAATTATGGAGATGATATTATGGATTATTTTGACGGGAGTTACCAGTTAAAGGCCAAAGACTTCTTCTTTAAAATCTTGAGTGGGTCAGCCCAAGGAATTTTGATTGGTGTTTTGCCTTCAGCGGTGTTGAAGTATTTATTGAAGCTTTTCATTACGCCTGGGGTGGTTAATTGGGCTTCAGATTTGAATGCGATTTTAGTTTTGTTCCAAACGTTTATCCCAGTCTTAATTGGGGTATGTATCGCTTTGCAGTTTAAGATGAAACCTTTGGATGTTGGAACCTTGGGAATTGCGGTGGCTGCTGCATCTGGTTCAATCAAGTGGGGAACGGCGCCAGCTGGCTTCATGAACCCAATCACGCATGTGAAGTCAGCCACGGCTGCTCCGATTTATGTCGCTTCAGGAGCCGGGGATGTGATTAATGCCATGATTGTGGCCGCGATTGGAGCCTTAGCAATTTGGTTGATTGCTAAGTACTTAGGCGGATTTGGTTCTGTCGCAATTATCCTTACACCAATTGTTGTTGGTGGGGGCGTTGGTTTGATTGGTAAAGAAATCGCTCCTTATGTTGGTTCAGTTACAACTTGGATTGGACAAATGGTTGAGACCTTTACACGACTCCAACCCGTGCCGATGGCTATGTTGATTGCGATGACCTTTGCGATTATCATTATTACCCCAGTTTCAACGGTTGGAATTGCCTTGGCGATTTCTTTGGCCGGTGTTGGTTCAGCGGCAGCTGGAGTAGGTGTGATTGCTACGACCGTTATTTTGTTGATTAACTCAATTAAGGTTAATAAAAAGGGAACTTCAATTGCGATTTTCTTGGGAGCTATGAAGGGAATGATGCCTTCTGTTTTCGCTAAGCCGGTGACGATGATTTCATTCTTAATCACAGCTGCTATCTCAGGAATTCCAGTTGCGTTGATGAACGTTCAAGGAACGCCAACTTCAGCTGGATTTGGTTGGATTGGATTGGTTACACCAATTCAAGCCGTCGCAAAGGATGCTGCTGACGCACAATGGATTAACAACTATGTTAATCCGTTGGTTTCAATTATTGTCTTCTTCGTAGTGCCAATTGTGGCAGGATTTATTGTTGATTACGTCTTAACTAAGATTGTTAAGTTGTATAAGCCAATGGATTTCCAACAAGAAATTTAATTGATAATTTAAAAGGACACTTCATGCGAGGTGTCCTTTTGTGTTGCTTGTAAAAAGGGTTAGAAGCAGTTAGAATAAAACTCGAAGTAGTAGGCTCATTTAGTAAAAAAAATTATTGAAAAAATATGGAGAAAGCAAGATGAATGAAATTATTCCAAATGGTCAAGGCACGTTAATGTCGATTTTATGGCCTTTAATTATTATGTTAATTGGGGCGGCGTTGGTCGCTGGAATAATTGCTGGCGGGCGAAAAATCTTTAAAAAATCGGCCGCTTATGGCCGTTGGATGGGCTTGATGACGGTGATTGGGAGTGTTATATTAATTGGGTATTATACCAATTTTATGGGGATGCAAGCTTGGGTGATGGATGTTTATAATCAGCAAGCAACCAAGCAAATTCAGCGGAAAGCTAAACAGCCGATTAGTCGAAAGCAGGTTGCACAGATGGTGATGCGTGATCAAAATCCTGATGATCGCTTTAATAAGCAAGGTTTTGTCGCCATCCCGAGTCGGGCAATTTTACTGCCAATTTATGATGATGCCTATTCAAACCAAGGTTTGAATCTAGGAGCGGATTTTGCTAACCGTACGCATGAAGATCCAAACGGTACCCAAGTTCCAGTGATGGGGCAGGGTAATTATGGTTTGGCAGCCCATAATTTTAATGATGGGCAAACCGGATTTAGTGCTTTGCAAGAGCGCTTGAATCAAAATCAGCCATATCTTCAAAATGGGCGTTTGAATGGTTCAAGTTGGTTAAATGGGAATAAAATTTACCTAGCGAATGCTGATGGCATTTATGAGTATGTTATTCGTGGTCAAAAAACGGTGCAAAAAGATGACGTCGGCGTTTTGGATTCGAGTCAAAATGCACAATTAACCATTATTAGTTGTCTATTTCCTAGTACTGAATATCGAATTGTGACATCGTCTGATTTAGTGCATAATTACAGTTGGGAAGCAGCGCCGAAACAAGTTATCGGCTACTTTAACTTAAAAGTTCAAAATACACATGCTCGCGCTGACTGGTATAATCCTGGAACTGAAGAAGGTGCCAATGGTGATGCTGGTGGGACAAAGTAGATTGATTTAAATATGGCAACGCTATTGGAAAAAATTATTAATAAATCTAATTAGATATTTTTGAAAGTAGAAGGGTGTGATTTGCTATTTTTTAATAAAATCTATTGATTTAAAGCAGGAAAAGGTAGGAAAGAAAATTGAAAACAATTGCGTTTGATGCATCGAATCAACCGTTAACAATTGCATTATTTGATAATCAAGAGCTAGTTAGTCAGTTTGAAACGAATCAAGTCAAAAATCATTCTGAACAACTACTACCTGGCATTGACCAGTTGATGCAAAACGCAAGGTGGCGTCCACAAGATTTAGATCGGGTGATTGTGAGTCAAGGTCCAGGTTCGTACACCGGGTTACGTCTGGCAGTTACTACAGCTAAGACGCTTGCTTTTACTTTGGGCTTAGAGCTCGTTGGCGTATCAAGTTTAGCGCTATTGGCCGCTAATGTATCGTCAACTGATGCGAAAGGTGCTTTAATAATTCCTTTAATGGACGCCCGAAATCAAAATGTTTATGCTGGTCAATATCAGTGGCAAGATGGACATTTAGTAAATATCGTTAGCGATCAGCATACGCCATTAAAAGCCATGCCTAGCCAAATTGAGCCACAGCAAGCAGTGATTTATGTGGGGGCTACTCCCGCGATGCAAGCAGAAATATTGAAACAGGTTCCTAGGGCCCAATTTGCGGCGGATAATTTACCACATGCTGCTAATTTGGCGCGGTTGGCAATCACAGAGCCGATTATCACGGCAGTGCATGCGATTCATCAGTTTAACCCACGCTATTTGCGGTTAACGCAAGCGGAAGTAAATTGGCAACAACAACATCCTGAGATAAAACGACAAGATTATGTGGAAAAAGTTAAATAAATGGTGGCAGCGTTCGCAACAACCGCTGGCGCCAGAAATCCAAAAATTTGAACAAACGATTGTTATTAATCAACAACATTATTTAATTGCCGTTGCAAAACAAGGGGATGTGGCGGATATTTTCGCAGTAGAAGAGGCTGCGTATTATGGCGTTACACCTTGGCCGCTTGAAGTCTTTGCGGATGAAATTGCACGGACGCACGAACGGTTATACTTGATTTTACGTACGGCTACGACTAATGAAATGGTTGCGTACGCGGGGGCTGTCTTTGCCGCCGGGGCGAAAGATGCTCACGTGACGAATGTGGCGGTGCTACCAGCTTGGCAACGGCAAGGGTTAGCTCAGGCGTTGTTGACGTATACAATGTCTTTGGCCGTGCAACATCATTATCAATCAATGACCCTAGAAGTGCAGGTCGATAATTGCAAAGCGCGCCGACTCTATCAAAAGATTGGCTTTACTGATTTGCGGTTACGCCGTGATTATTATGGTCCAGGGGTTGACGCGCAGGAAATGCGCGTTAGTTTAGGTGGTGAATTACAATGAACTATCAATTTACGACCCAAGTTATGGTAGCGGACTTAACGCGGATTACTGAACAGGCATATCAGTATGACGGTTGGACGTCCCAATTGTATGCACAAGATTTAAACCAAGCGACGAGTCGGTATTTAGCTATTAAGATTAATGATGAAATCATTGCTTTTTTAGGAGCTAGCTTAGTATTAGATGAATTTTCGGTGACAAATCTCGCGGTTTTACCAGCATGGCAAGGGCATCGTTTGGGCGAGATTTTGTTGAAAGAAGCGATGCGGCACTTACCGCAAGGAACGCGCTTATTATTAGAGGTGCGTCCATCGAATCAAAAAGCCGTGGCTTTATATGAAAGGATTGGATTTCAAACATATTTTATGCGGCCAAAATATTATCGTGATCCCATTGAAGACGCATATTTAATGGATTATACGATTAAGTAAGATGAATGAAAGGAAGATGGGAATGTCAGATCAAATCATTTTAGCATTTGAATCCAGTGCGGATGAAACGAGTGTCGCAATTGTGCAAAATGGCCAGAAAATTCTAAGTTTAGAGATTGCAACACAGATTAAAAGCCACCAACGGTTTGGAGGGATTGTTCCTGAAGTAGCTAGTCGGCATCACATTGAACAAATTACCGTATTGGTGGATGCAGCATTGACGGATGCTAATTTGACATATGATGATTTGACAGCTGTGGCAGTGACGTATGGTCCTGGTTTGGTGGGGGCGCTCTTAGTCGGCGTTACGGCGGCCAAGACTATTGCGTGGGCGCATCAACTTCCGCTAGTTCCAGTGATACATATGGCGGGACATATTAGTGCAGCTCAATTTGTTGAGCCAATTGTGTATCCTGCGTTAGCCTTAATGGTTTCTGGAGGGCACACTGAATTTGTGTATATGTCTGATGAATATCAATATCAAGTAGTTGGTGATACTCGGGATGATGCAGTCGGTGAATCTTATGATAAGGTGGGCCGGACCATGGGCCTAAATTATCCAGCGGGGAAAATATTAGATGAAATGGCGCATCGGGGGCAGGCGCGGTATGATTTACCGCGGGCATTAATGCATGATAATCGGTTAGATTTTAGTTTTTCAGGTTTGAAAAGTGCAGTGATTAATTTAAAACATAATGCAGAGCAACGTGGTGAGCAATTGAATGTTGATGATTTAGCAGCGAGTTTTCAAGCCGCCGTCTTAGATGTTTTATTGACGAAAACTCAACAAGCATTGCAACAGTACCCAGCTAAGACATTTATTTTAGCGGGGGGAGTGGCAGCCAATCAAGGCTTGCGTGACGGGTTAACCCAATTACTGCAAGACTTCCCGACGACGAATTTTGTACCAGTTCCGCGCGCACTGGCAGGAGATAATGCCGCTATGGTAGGGGCGGCTGGTGATATTGCTTATCGTCATGGTAAGCGAGCCGACTGGGACTTAAACGCCCGTCCCGGTGAGGAGTTTGAGTATTTGGATGCGGAGATGGAATTTAAAGTACCAGGGGTTGAAAATAATCGTCCATAATTAAAGTTAAAGGTTGAGCTAGAATGGTTCAGCCTTTTTAATTGCCTTTAGGGTTAATCAATTCATACTTTGAGTGGTAAATCATTCATAAAGATGTGAAGTATGATTAGGTTTTTGAAATTCCAACAAATAATGTAAGAGTAAAATGGTGCGATGGAAGGGAATCAAAATATTACCTGACTATTAATATAAAAAATAGGAGGAAAAGATTATTTTATAAGGATAACCAGATGTTTGGAAAATAATAAATTGAAAAAGGTAATTTTAACTAAAGTGAACGACAAATAAAATATATAAAAATGAAAATGCTTTCTACAAATTTAAAACTCGTTGTTACAAAAGTGTAATACAAAAAAATGGTGATAATGCTTGCAATCACTGGTTTGATAGGGTATCATAGTCAAGTACGTTGCTCGAAGGAAGGCCGCTTGGGTCTCCTGGATGGGGCAACGACAGTAACGAGCGATGATGTGAGAGGTTGCGACACACCCGGCAGCATTGCCACCGGAACCAATGCCATGGATTTCGGAGGGCGTGTTGGTTTTCTCACGGAGTTAGTCTCATATTCCAATATGGACGAAGGAAGGAGTCATCATGGCAAATAAGAAGATCCGTATCCGCTTGAAGGCATACGAACACACAATCATTGATGCATCTGCAGAGAAGATTGTTGAAACGGCAAAGCGTACTGGTGCTGAAGTATCAGGACCAATCCCATTGCCAACGGAGCGTACTTTGTACACCGTTTTGCGTTCACCACACAAGCACAAGGATTCACGGGAACAATTCGAAATGCGCACTCACAAGCGTTTGATTGATATTGTAAACCCAACTTCACAAACAGTTGATGCATTGTCAAAGCTTGAATTACCAAGCGGTGTCAACATCGAAATTAAGTTGTAATTCAGTTTCAGCTTAAAGTGATGCCTGATTAAGCATTAAAACTAATCAAATAAATTTATAAAAACAAAGGAGATAGTCATGACTACTAAGGGTATCTTAGGCCGCAAAGTCGGCATGACTCAGGTATTCACTGATAACGGTGAGCTTATCCCTGTAACTGTCATTGAATCTACGCCTAACGTTGTTTTGCAAGTTAAAACACTTGAAAACGACGGATACAACGCTATTCAATTAGGTTTTGAAGATAAGCGCGCAGTTTTGTCAAACAAGCCTGAGCAAGGTCACACTGCAAAAGCAAATACGACCCCTAAGCGCTACATTCGTGAAATTCGCGACGCTGAAGGAGAGTTTAACGTTGGGGATGAGGTAAAGGTTGATACCTTCGCTGCGGGTGAAGCTGTTGACGTTACTGGAATCACAAAGGGTCATGGTTACCAAGGTAACATTAAGAAGGATGGACAGTCTCGTGGACCTATGGCTCACGGTTCTCGTTACCACCGTCGTCCCGGTTCTTTGGGAGCTATTATCAACCGTGTCTTCAAGGGTAAGAAGTTGCCTGGACGGATGGGTAATCGTAAGCGCACAATGCAAAACTTACAAGTTGTACGTGTAGACGTTGAAAACAACGTCATCTTGATTAAGGGTAATGTCCCTGGTGCAAACAAGTCACTTGTTACGGTTAAGAGCTCCGTAAAAGCTAAGTAATAAGAACGAAGGGAGGATATAAACATGACTAAGGTTGCTTTATTTAAGCAAGATGGTTCAAACGCCGGTGAAGTTGAATTGAATGATGCAATTTTCGGAATCGAACCTAATAATAGTGTCATTACTGACGCCGTTTTGATGCAACGCGCATCAATGCGTCAAGGAACGCACGCCGTTAAGAATCGTTCAGCCGTTCGCGGTGGAGGACGTAAGCCTTGGCGTCAAAAGGGGACTGGACGTGCCCGTCAAGGTTCAATTCGTAGCCCACAATGGCGTGGTGGAGGAATTGTCTTCGGACCTACTCCACGTTCATATGCCTACAAGATGCCTAAGAAGGCTTATCGTTTGGCATTGAAGTCAGTGTTGTCACAAAAGGTTTTGGATTCAGCATTGGTTGTTGTTGATGCTTTGGCATTTGACGCACCCAAGACTAAAGAATTCAAGTCAGTTTTGAACAACCTGAACGTTAACGAAAAGACATTGATTGTTTTGGATGACAATAATACAAACGCTGCTTTAGCTGCTCGTAACTTGGAAAATGTTACAGTTATGACTGCCAAGGGTGTTAATGTATTAGATGTTATCAACAATGATAAGTTGGTTGTTGTTCAATCAGCTTTGTCACAAGTTGAGGAGGTTTTGGCATAATGGACGCACGTGATATCATTTTGCGCCCGATCATCACAGAGCAAACGATGAGCGTTTTGGATGAAAAACGTTACACGTTTGAAGTTGATGTTCGTGCTACTAAGCCACAAATCAAGAGCGCTGTTGAAGAAATTTTCGATGTTAAAGTTGAAAAGATTAACACTGCAAATGTGCGTGGAAAGTTGAAGCGTCAAGGACGTTTCTCTGGTTACACTAAGAAGCGTAAGAAGGCAACTGTTAAGTTGACTGCCGCTTCTAAGGACATTCAATTGTTCAACGAAAACTAATTATAGGAGGAAAGCAGCGTGGCTATCAAGAAATATAAGCCAACCTCTAACGGACGTCGTAACATGACTAGTTCTGATTTTTCAGAAATTACTAAGACGACGCCCGAGAAGAGCTTGTTGGAGTCAAAGTCAAACACTGGTGCTCGTAATTCATACGGACACATGACTGTTCGTCACCGTGGTGGTGGACACAAGCGTCAATACCGTATTATTGACTTTAAGCGTACTAAGGATGAAGTGCCAGCTAAGGTTGTTGCTATTGAATACGACCCAAATCGGACAGCAAACATTGCTTTATTGCAATATACTGACGGAACTAAGTCATACATCTTGGCGCCTAAGGGATTGGAAGTTGGCATGACCGTTCAATCTGGTCCTGATGCCGATATCAAGGTCGGAAACGCTTTGCCATTGGCAAACATTCCTGATGGAACTCAAATTCACAATATCGAATTGAAGCCTGGTAAAGGTGGACAACTTGCCCGTTCAGCTGGAGCATCTGCTCAGTTGTTAGGTAAGGAAGGAAAGTATGTCCTTGTTCGTTTGCAATCTGGTGAAGTTCGGATGGTCTTGGCTACTAACCGTGCCACAGTTGGAGTTGTTGGAAATGAACAACATTCATTGATCAACTGGGGTAAGGCTGGTCGTCGTCGTTGGAAGGGACAACGTCCACACGTTCGTGGATCAGTTATGAATCCTAACGATCACCCACATGGAGGAGGAGAAGGTAAGGCGCCTGTTGGACGTCCTTCACCAATGTCACCATGGGGTAAGAAGACTGCCGGTAAGAAGACGCGTGACGTTAATGCTCGCTCAAGCAAGTTTATCGTTCGTGGACGTAAGAACAAGTAGTCAGATTAACCGCTTAAATCAAAATAAAAGCATACGAGAGGAGACTTCATTATGGGTCGCAGCCTGAAAAAGGGACCATTTGCTGACGCACATTTGTTGAAGAAGGTTGAAGCTGCTAATGCTTCAGAAAAGCAAGTCGTCATCAAGACATGGTCACGTCGTTCAACGATTTTCCCAAGTTTTATTGGCTTGACGTTCGCCGTTTATGACGGACGCAAGCACGTCCCAGTTTTGGTCCAAGAAGATATGGTTGGACATAAGCTTGGTGAATTCGTTCCTACGCGTACCTTCCACGGTCACGCAGTGGATGACAAGAAGAGTAAGCGTAGCTAATTAAGGAGGACAATACAATGGCTGAAGAAATTACATCAGCACGCGCCACAGCGAAAATCGTTCGTGTCGCTCCACGTAAGGTCCGCCTTGTGCTTGACCAAATTCGTGGAAAGCAAGTGGCTGAGGCATTTGCAATTTTGCAATTCTTGCCAAACCACTCATCACAAGATGTTTATAAGGTGTTGAACTCAGCAGTTGCTAATGCTGAGAACAACTTTTCACTAGATCGCGAAGATTTGGTAATCGCTGAAGCCTTTGCAAACGAAGGACCAACGTTAAAGCGTTTCCGTCCACGTGCCAAAGGTTCAGCTTCACCAATCAATAAGCGCACAAGCCACATTACAATTGTGGTAAAAGAAAAGTAAGGAGGATTGAGTCATGGGTCAAAAGATTAACCCAACTGGTTTCCGTGTCGGAATCATCCGCGACTGGGATGCAAAATGGTACGCAAACAAGAAGGACTACGCAAATGTCTTGTTAGAAGATATGAAGTTGCGTAAGTATATCGAGACTAAGTTGGCTGATGCTTCAGTTTCACGGATTGAAATTGAGCGGACTGCTAACCGCGTTAACATCTCAATCCACACTGCTAAGCCTGGAATGGTTATTGGTAAGGGTGGATCTGAAGTTGATGCATTGCGTAACGAATTGTCACGGATGGTGGCAAAGGGTGAGCGCGTGCACATCAATATCATTGAGATTAAGAAGCCTGATTTGGACGCCCACTTGGTAGGTTCACAAATCGCACAAGACTTGGAACGCCGTGTGGCATTCCGTCGTTCAATGCGTGGAGCTATTCAACGTGCAATGCGCTCTGGTGCCAAGGGTATCAAGACGCAAGTTTCTGGACGTTTAAACGGTGCTGATATTGCTCGCGTTGAGCAATATACCGAGGGTACGGTTCCATTGCACACATTGCGTGCAGATATCGATTACTCTTGGGATGAGGCAGCTACTACTTATGGTAAGCTAGGTGTTAAAACTTGGATTTACCGTGGTGATATCTTGCCTGAAAAGAAGAGCAAGGAGGCTAAGTAATCATGCTAGTTCCAAAGCGTGTTAAATACCGTAAGCCCCACCGTGGTCACATGCGTGGAGAAGCTAAGGGTGGTAAGACTGTTGCATTCGGAGATTACGGATTGCAAGCAACTACATCACACTGGATTTCAAACCGTCAAATCGAAGCTGCTCGTATCGCGATGACGCGTTATATGAAGCGTGGTGGTAAGGTTTGGATTAAAATTTTCCCACACTTGTCATACACTTCTAAGGGTGTTGGAGTACGTATGGGTAATGGTAAGGGTGCCCCAGTTGGTTGGGTTGCCCCAGTCAAGCGTGGCAAGGTAATGTTTGAAGTCGGCGGTGTTCCTGAAGAAGTTGCCCGTGAGGCTTTGCGCCTTGCTGCTAACAAGTTGCCAGTTAAGACGAAGATCTTGACTCGCCAAGTGGAGGGTGAATAATGAAGACCAAAGATTTACAAAACGAAATCAAGGGCCTCAGTACAGCTGAATTGGTGGCTAAGGAAAAGAGCTACAAGGAAGAGTTGTTTAACTTGCGTTTCCAACTAGCTACTGGTCAACTTGAAAACACGGCTCGCTTGTCAGAAGTACGTAAGCAAATTGCCCGTATCAAGACTGTGATTCGTCAACAAGAATTGAACAAGTAGTAAGGAGAGGAGACCGAGATGACTGAAGCTCGTAACGCACGTAAGGTTTACACAGGCCGCGTGGTTTCAGATAAGATGGATAAGACAATCACTGTCGCTATCGAAACTTATAAGAATCACCCAGTTTATGGAAAGCGTGTTAAGTACACGAAGAAGTTTAAGGCTCACGATGAAAACAACGAAGCTAAGGCTGGTGATGTAGTACGTATCATGGAGACACGTCCAACATCAGCCACTAAGCGCTTCCGTTTGGTAGAAATCGTCGAGAAGGCCGTTATTATCTAATCGTTTTAATCTCGAATTTTACCAAATAACGGAAGGAGGACAAAATCGTGATTCAACAAGAAAGTCGTTTGAATGTTGCAGATAACTCAGGAGCACGTGAAATCTTAACTATCAAGGTTTTGGGTGGTTCTGGTCGTAAGTTCGCCGGAATCGGTGATATGATCGTCGCAACCGTAAAGCAAGCAATTCCTGGTGGAACTGTTAAGAAGGGTGACGTCGTTAAGGCTGTTATCGTTCGGACTGTTTCATCAACACACCGTGCAGATGGTTCATACATCAAGTTTGATGAGAACGCTGCCGTTATCGTTAAGGATGATAAGAGTCCAGTAGGAACTCGTATCTTCGGCCCTGTTGCGCGTGAATTGCGTGACAACGATTACATGCGGATTGTGTCTTTGGCACCTGAAGTTTTGTAATAAAGCCATCAAATAATCAAGGAGGAAGCCTCGCATGTTTGTAAAGACAGGTGACAAGGTTAAGGTTATCGCCGGCAAGGACAAGGGCAAGGAAGGAATGGTTATTAAGACCATTGCTGCTCAAGACCGTGTTGTGGTTGAAGGTGTTAACATGATGAAGAAGCACCAAAAGCCAAATAACCAATACCCACAAGGTGGAATTATCGAGCAAGAAGCTCCAATCCACGTATCAAACGTACAATTGCTTGACCCTTCAACTAATGAACCAACGCGTGTTGGTATCAAGATTGAAGATGGTAAGAAGGTACGCGTATCAAAGAAGTCTGGAACGGCTTTATAATTTAGGTGAAAGGAGGAAATCATTATCATGGCAAATCGCTTGAAAGAAAAGTATGTTAATGAAGTTCAACCTTCATTGATCGAAAAGTTTAACTACAGCTCAGTTATGCAAGCTCCAAAGATCGAAAAGATCGTTTTGAACATGGGGGTTGGTGATGCTGTATCAAACTCAAAGAACTTGGATGAAGCTGTTGCAGAATTAGAATTAATCGCTGGTCAAAAGCCAGTTGTTACACGTGCAAAGAAGTCAATCGCTGGCTTCCGTTTGCGTGAAGGAATGGCTATTGGAACCAAGGTAACGTTGCGTGGAGAACGGATGTATGACTTCTTGGATAAGTTGATCAACATCTCATTGCCACGTGTGCGTGACTTCCGTGGAGTTTCACCAAAGGCCTTTGATGGTCGCGGTAACTATACTTTGGGGATTCGTGAACAACTTATTTTCCCTGAAATCGACTATGATGTCGTTAACCGTGTTCGCGGTTTGGATATCGTAATTGTAACGACTGCTAACTCTGATGAAGAGTCACGTGAGATGCTTACTCAATTGGGTATGCCTTTCACTAAGTAATGTAAAACAACTGTTAAGTCAGTAATAAATTTATAGGAGGCAACATCAATGTCAATGACTGACCCAATTGCAGATTTCTTGACTCGTATTCGTAATGCCAATATGGTACATCACGATTCAGTTGAAATCCCTGCATCAAAGATCAAGAAGGACATCGCCGAAATCTTAAAAAATGAAGGCTTTGTTCGCGATGTTGAATACATTGATGATGATAAGCAAGGAGTAATCCGCGTTTTCCTTAAGTATGGTGCTGATAAGCAACGCGTTATTTCAGGTTTGAAGCGGATTTCAAAGCCTGGATTGCGTTCATACGTTAAGGCTGATTCATTACCAAAGGTTTTGAACGGTTTGGGAATTGCTATCATCTCAACTTCTGAAGGTGTTATCACCGATAAGGAAGCTCGCGCCAAGAATATTGGTGGCGAGGTATTGGCATACGTTTGGTAAAAAATAAAATCTAAAAAAGGAGGTATCCTACTATGAGTCGTATTGGTAACAAAGTTTTGACCTTACCTGCAGGCGTGGAAATTGCACGTGAAGGTAACGTTGTGACTGTTAAGGGACCAAAGGGTGAATTGTCACGCGAAGTTGCTTCAGAAATCGCATTTACGGTTGATGGTAACGAAGTATCATTTACTCGTTCTTCAGATGACGGAAAGATCAAGGCTTTGCACGGAACTACTCGTGCGAACGTCGCCAACATGGTTGAGGGTGTCTCAGAAGGCTTCAAGAAGACTTTGAAGCTTGTCGGTGTTGGATATCGTGCAGCTAAGCAAGGAAACAAGCTTGTGTTGAACGTTGGTTATTCACACCCAGTTGAATTCGAAGACCGTTCTGAAATGACTGTTGAAGTTCCTGATTCAGTTACTGTAATTGTTTCTGGAATTTCAAAGCAAAAGGTCGGAGATTTCGCTGCTGAGATCCGTTCCGTTCGCGCTCCTGAACCATATAAGGGTAAGGGAATTCGTTACGAAGATGAATACGTTGCACGTAAGGAAGGTAAGACTGGTAAGTAATTTTAAGTATATCGCTTAAAATCGAGCGCAACGTCTCGATTATCTTACTATGTATATCTTTTGCACAGAATATAAAGAGGTTACGAACATGATTACGAAGTCAGACAAGAATAAAGTGCGTCAACACCGACACACTCGGGTTCGTGGTAAGATTTCTGGTACTGCAGAGCGCCCACGCTTGAACGTTTTCCGTTCTAACAAAAACATCTACGCTCAATTAATTGATGACGTAGCGGGTGTGACGCTTGCTAGTGCCTCAACTTTGGATGCATCTATTGCTAATGCACCAAAGACTGAACAAGCTACTAAGGTTGGTGCTTTGATTGCTGATCGTGCCAAGGCTGCTAAGATTGAAGAAGTTATTTTTGATCGTGGTGGATACTTGTATCACGGACGTGTTCAAGCATTAGCCGAATCAGCTCGTGAAGCTGGTTTGAAGTTCTAAGGGAAGGAGGAAAATAATCATGGCATATATCGATCCAAAAACTCTTGGTGAGTTAGAAGAAAACGTCGTAGCTATCAACCGTGTTACTAAGGTTGTTAAGGGTGGTCGTCGTTTGCGTTTTGCCGCTTTGGTTGTTGTTGGTGACCGTAATGGACACGTTGGTTTTGGTACTGGTAAAGCTCAAGAAGTTCCTGAAGCTATCCGTAAAGCTGTTGAAGCTGCCAACCGTAACATTGTCGCCGTACCGACTGTAGGTACAACTCTTCCTCACTCTGCATTGGGTGTCTTCGGTGGTGGACGCGTGTTGGTTAAGCCAGCCGCTGAAGGATCTGGAGTAGCTGCCGGTGGAGCAGCCCGTGCTGTTTTGGAATTGGCTGGAATCGCTGACGTGACTGCTAAGTCACTTGGATCAGCAACCCCAATCAACGTTGTACGTGCTACTTTTGATGCGATTTCTCAATTGAAGAACGCAGATGAAGTTGCAGATTTGCGTCAGGTCTCACTCGAGCACTTGGCTAAATAAGGAGGCAAATGACATGGCTGAACAAGTTAAAGTTACTCTCGTTAAGAGTGCTGCCCACCGTTTACCCAAGCAACGTGCAATTGTGAAGGCCCTTGGTTTAAACAAGGTATCTTCATCAGTTGTATTGCCTGACAATGCACAAACGCGTGGTGCTATTTTCAAGATTGCTCACTTAGTTACTGTTGAAGAAGCTAAGTAAGTACAAAACTGCTCAAAAGGAGGAAAAAACCTAATGAAGCTTAATGAGCTTGAAATTACTGAAGGTTCTCGCAAGGTTCGCAATCGTGTCGGACGTGGTGAGTCTTCAGGTAATGGTAAGACTGCAGGACGTGGTCAAAAAGGACAAAAGGCCCGTAGTAAGGTCCGTTTGGGCTTTGAAGGTGGACAAATGCCTTTGTTCCGTCGGATGCCAAAGCGTGGATTTACAAATATTAACCGTAAAGAATTTGCGGTTGTTAACTTGAGCCAATTGAACAGCTTCGAAAACGGAACTGAAGTTACACCAGCATTGTTGGTGGAATCAGGAATCGTTAAGAAGGAAATGTCAGGGATCAAGATTTTAGCTAATGGTCAACTTGAAAAGTCTTTGACCGTAAAGGCAAACAAGTTCTCAGCATCAGCAGTATCTGCTATTGAAGCAGCTGGTGGTAAGACTGAGGTGATCTAATGCTACAAACCGTGCTCAATTCACTTAAAGAAAAGGACATTCGTAAGAAATTGTTCTTCACTCTAGGGATTTTGATTGTATACCGGATTGGTGCGTACATTACTGTACCAGGGATTAACCCTAAAGCACTAAGTGAGGTTGCTAATTCTGGGCTCGGGAGCATTTTAAATATGTTTAGTGGTGGCGGCTTGACGAATTATTCATTGTTTGCGATGGGTGTTTCGCCATATGTTACCGCTCAAATCGTGGTACAGTTGTTGCAAATGGATATTGTTCCACGTTTTGTCGAATGGTCAAAGCAAGGTGAAGTTGGTCGTCGTCATTTAAACCAAGTTACGCGGTATTTGACTATTGTCCTAGCTTTTGCACAATCAATTGGAATTACAGCTGGCTTTAATCAATTGAGTCAAATTCAGTTGGTTAAAACGCCTGATTTGCAAACATACCTGATGATTGGTTCGATTTTGACCATCGGAACGATGTTTGCGGTTTGGTTAGGAGAAATGATTACCCAATATGGTTTAGGTCAAGGTATCTCTATGTTGATCTTTGCGGGTATCATTGCACGAGTCCCCGCTGGACTTTATCAGTTAATCGATGAGAACATTATTCAAAACTCATATAAGGCGCAAGGAACAGCTTTGTTCCTTGGTTTGATGTTGTTGTTGGTAGTGGTCATTTCATTTGTTACCTGGTTTAACCAGGCCATCCGCAAAATCCCAATGCAATATACGCGGCGTTCGGTTGGTTCCGGCAGTTCATCGTATTTACCATTGAAAGTTAACGTAGCGGGAGTGATTCCGGTTATCTTTGCATCATCATTATTGGTTACACCACAAACCATCTTACAGGCTTTTGCTGGTAAGTTCGGGGGGCAAGGTTGGTATGAGACGGCCACAACATGGCTTTCAATGCAAACTTTGCAGGGTGGAATTCTATATACATTATTGATTGTCCTCTTTACATTCTTTTATGCATTTGTTCAGGTTAATCCTGAAAAAGTGGTTGAGAATTTACAAAAGCAGGGTAGTTATATTGTTGGAGTTCGACCAGGTGCGGCAACTGAAAGTTGGATGTCGAAATTATTGATGCGTTTATCATCAGTGGGAGCATTGTTCTTAGGAGCAATTGCATTGGCACCTATCCTAGCTACACATATCTTTGGCTTGGATAGTAACTTAGGTATGTCTGGAACATCATTATTAATTGTAATCGGGGTGGCTATCGATTTGATTCGACAACTTGAAGGATTAATGATGAAGAAGGCATATGTAGGGTTCATTCACGAAGGAGCTAAATCATAATGAGTTTAAATATCATGTTGTTGGGTCTCCCCGGTGTGGGTAAAGGTACTCAAGCAGAGATGATGGTGGAGACTTATCATTTGCCACATATCAGTACAGGCGATATGTTCCGTGCTGCAATGGCAAATGAGACGGAGTTAGGATTAAAAGCCAAGGCCTATATGGACGCGGGTAATTTAGTTCCTGATGAAGTGACAGACGGAATCGTCGAAGAACGTTTATCTGAAGACGATACAAAAGTGGGATTCATCTTAGATGGATTCCCACGTAACTTAGACCAAGCAACGGCTTTAGATGAAATGTTGTCAAAGCAAGATCGTAAGCTTGATGCCGTTATATACTTTACTGCTGATGAAGCAGTTTTGGTTGATCGGATGTTGGCTCGTGGTCGTGCGGATGACACGCCTGAAGTTATTAAAAATCGTTTGGCGGTAAATGGAGAATTAACAGCACCAATTGCAGAATATTATGCTAAGCAAGGTATTTTGCATAAAATTGATGGTGCTCGTGAACTTGAAGTGATTTTTGCCGACGTAAAAACGTTGCTTGACAATTTGAAGAACGCCTAATTTAAGTACGGGTTTCGTGCTATAATTAGCTGAGTTCTTCAATAGAAACAACGAAGGAGGCATAAACGTGGCCAACGATGTTATTGAGATTTCTGGTGTGGTAAAGGATACTTTACCAAATGCCATGTTTACCGTTGAATTGGAAAACGGCGCCGAAATTCTTGCGCACGTTTCGGGTAAAATTCGAAAGAACTTTATTCGAATTCTCCCAGGAGATCGTGTCAAAGTTGAGATGTCGCCATATGATTTGACGAAGGGGCGGATTACTTTCCGTTACCGGTCATAAGATTTTTTGGAGGTAAATACAATGAAGGTTCGTCCATCAGTTAAGCCTATGTGTGATAACTGCAAAGTTATCCGCCGTAACGGACGTGTGATGGTGATTTGCTCAAATCCCAAGCACAAGCAACGTCAAGGTGCTTAATTAAGTATATTGGCTGATTTATATTAATTATTATAATAGGAGGTAAGAGTAATGGCTCGTATTGCAGGAATCGATTTGCCTCGCGATAAGCGTATCGTGATCGCATTGACTTATGTATACGGAATCGGTAACACTACTGCTCAAAAGATTTTGGCAGAAGCTGGAGTTTCTGAAGATGTACGTGTTCGTGATTTAACACCTGACCAAGAAGACGCTATCCGCTCAGTTGTGGATGGTATCAAGGTAGAAGGTGACTTACGTCGTGAAGTATCATTGAACATTAAGAAGTTGCAAGAAATCGCATCATACCGCGGAATTCGCCATCGTAAGGGATTGCCCGTTCGTGGACAACACACGAAGAACAATGCCCGTACTAGCAAAGGCCCAGCTGTTGCGATTGCAGGTAAGAAGAAGTAATTAATATCTGTAAGAAAGGAGTTTAGTATTCATGGCAGGTCGTAATAATCGTAAGCGTCGTGTAAAGAAGAATATTGAAAGTGGTGTGGCACACATTCACGCAACATTCAACAACACGATCGTAATGATCACTGATGTACAAGGTAACGCTGTTGCCTGGTCTTCAGCCGGTTCACTTGGTTTCAAGGGTAGTCGTAAGTCTACCCCATTCGCTGCTCAAATGGCATCAGAAGCTGCTGCTAAGAGCGCAATGGAAAACGGTATGAAGACAGTTGAAGTAACTGTTAAGGGTCCTGGTTCAGGTCGTGAGTCAGCTATCCGTGCCTTGGCTGCTGCAGGGTTGGAAGTTACTTCTATTAAGGATGTAACCCCAGTACCTCACAATGGTTCTCGGCCACCAAAGCGCCGTCGTGTCTAATTGCCTAGCAACTAGTTCACAACTCAGCTTTGATGAAAGGGGTAATAAACAATATGCTTGAATTCGAAAACCCAAAGATCACTCTTGTTGAAGATAGTAATAATTACGGAAAGTTTGTAGTTGAGCCATTAGAGCGGGGCTACGGAACAACGCTTGGAAATTCTTTGCGTCGTGTATTGTTATCTTCATTGCCAGGAGCCGCGATCAATTCTGTCCAAATTGATACAGTTTTGCATGAATTTTCAACTATCGAAGGGGTAGTTGAAGATGTTACGCAAATCGTTTTGAACTTGAAAAAGGTTTCATTGAGTATTGAAAGTGACGAGGAGAAAACACTCGAAATTAATGTCGCTGGGCCCGCTACAGTAACGGCCGGAGATATTACTGGCGATAGTGATGTCACAATCTTAAATCCAGACTTGTACATTGCTACAGTTGCAGCGGGGTCAACGTTGCACATGACTTTGACGGCTGAGCGCGGTCGCGGTTATGTTTCAGCAGAGCAGAATAAAGAATTGCATGATGATTTGCCAATTGGCGTTCTTGCAATTGATTCAATCTTTACCCCCATTGAGCGTGTTAATTATCAAGTTGAAAACACTCGTGTTGGACAACGTGCTGATTATGACAAGCTCACTTTGGATGTCTGGACTGATGGGTCTTTGACACCTGCGGAAGCTGTTTCTTTGGCTGCTCAAATCTTATCATCTCACTTAGATGCTTTTGTTGAGATGTCAGAAAAGGCAGTTAATGCACAAGTGATGGTTGACAAAGAAGAAACTGTTGCGCCTAAGCATACTGAGATGCCAATCGAAGAGCTTGACCTATCAGTTCGTTCATATAATTGTCTCAAGCGGGCTGGGATTAACTCTGTCCAAGAGCTAGTTGATCGAACAGAGACACAAATGATGTCCGTTCGTAATCTCGGTCGGAAATCACTTGACGAAATTCAAGATAAGCTAGCTTTGCTAGGACTTGGTTTTCGTAAGGAAGACTAATTAATAAACAATACCAAAGAAGGAGGAATGACTCATGTCATACCGTAAGTTGGGACGTACAAGCTCACAACGTAAAGCTTTGTTACGTGACTTGACCACTGCATTGTTGGTTAACGGTCGGATTGAAACTACTGAGGCACGTGCCAAAGAGGTTCGTAAGACCGCTGAAAAGATGATTACATTGGGAAAGCGCGGAGACTTAGCTTCACGTCGGAAGGCCGCTGCATTTATGCGTAACACTGTCGCTGATGTTCAAACAACTGAAGACGACAAGGTTAAGGTTGAAAATGCTTTGCAATACTTGTTCAATCAAGTTGCGCCTCGTTTTGAAGGCCGCGCGGGTGGTTACACTCGTATCTTAAAGACTGTACAACGTCGTGGAGACGCTGCACAAATGGTTATCTTGGAATTGGTTGACTAATTCGTTAGTGCCAAAATCGATAAACATTCTTTAAAATCTCCAAGTTATTATGTATAAACTGTTATGATGATGGCTGCTTTAAGCTTAGTCTAGGTTGAATGGCTCCTCATTGTAGAAGTCGCACATAATAATTTGTGAGGTTTTTTTTGTGCTGTTTTTGGAACGCTCGGCGATAGTTGATAGTTTGGCTTTAGGTTAAAAATCAACACAATTTTATTAAATCTAGAAGTGTAGAACTGACAGAAATGTCAGTTTTTTTAATAAAGAATTAACCACAGAATGAAATTGTGAAAAATTGATAAAATTATTAATTCAAAAAGACTAGCGTACACCAGCCCACAGCAATCAGATATTGTGAAGTGTATGAAAATCATTTACATTTATTTGGAAAGGGCTTACAATAATATATGTAAATTAATTCACATTGATATCTTGATATATAGGAGAATTATACTCATGAAGGCAGCAGTAGTACGCGAAAATAATGATGGACACTTTGATTTGATTGATGATTGGGAGCCACGAGCCTTAGGTTTTGGTGAAGCCTTAGTTGATATGGAATATGTTGGTCTATGTCATACGGATATTCACACCGCTAATGGTGATTTTGGTGATCCTAATAAGATTGGATCACGGAATGGAGAATTCCGTCGAGTAACAGGTCACGAAGGAGTCGGAATTGTTTCTAAGCTTGGTGAAGGTGCTGGGGAGTATTTAAAGGTTGGAGATCGAGTTTCTGTTGCTTGGTTCTATGACGCCTGTGGTGTTTGTGACTATTGTGTTTCTGGAAATGAAACTTTCTGCCGGAACGTTCGTAACTCAGGATACACTGTCGATGGTGCTATGTCACAACAATGTGTTGTGAACGCTAAGTATGCAGTCAAGGTTCCAGATGGTTTAGATCCTATTGAAGCTACTTCAATTACTTGTGCCGGTGTAACAATGTATAAGTCCTTAAAAACCGGAGAGACAAAGCCTGGACAATGGGTTTCAGTGCATGGTGCTGGTGGTCTTGGAAACTTGGCTGTTCAGTATGCTCACAATGTCTTTGGCGCACACGTTGCGGTCATTGATGGTAATCCTGACAAGTTGGCAGCAGCGGCGCAAAATGGTGCGGAAGTCTTGGTTAACCGTAAGACCGAGGATGTTGTAGCAAAGGTGAACGAACTAACTGGTGGAGTGCATAATGCACAAGTTACGGCCGTAAATAACGCTGCCTTCTCACAAGCTGTTAACGTCTTGCGCCCAATGGGTAAGTTGGTAGCGGTTGCCTTGCCACAAGGTGATATGGATTTGAATATTGCTAAGACGGTTTTGGATGGAATTGAAGTTCGCGGTTCATTAGTAGGAACCCGTGCTGATTTGAAGGAAGCTTTCCAATTCGGAGCTGAAGGAAAAGTTAAGCCGATTGTTGAAACTGTACCATTTGATTCAATCAATGATGTGGTTGATGAAATGTTGGCCGGTAAAATTACTGGACGTAAGGTGATTGACTTTACTAGTTTGCAATCATAATTAAACTAGAGCTTTAGAATCAGACCTAACTGATTTTAGAGCTTTTTATTTTGTTTAAAATTTTAATGAAGATATTCATGATTTTGCTAAAATTTATTTTGAAAAGGCTTGGTGCCCATAATTGTAGGATATAAGGGGGTTAGCGCGGTAAAGTTTTCCTTTAGTTCACTTAACCCTAATTTATCGGCGGAATAAATTAGGTAACATTTAACATAAAACAAGGTTAATATGTTACGATGATGAAGCAAAAATGATACGGTTCCTAGAACCAGCACAGAGTTTTGGAGGCGAACATGGTAGGAGACGAGATGCACCGAGAGAACCCCGTTATAGATCAAGCAATGTTTTATCAATTATTAGGCCAAGCACCGTTAATTTCAACGCAGTTTGCTGATGACATTTTAAGAGCGATTCAGGCCATCCAGCGACAAAATGGGACCCTTTATTTAGGGCGGCTTCATGATAGTCGAATTTATCGGATTGGTTGCAATCCAAATGATGAAGGTTTTAAGTTAATTTTCATAAACTTTGAGATGCGAAATCAATTTGCGGATGGATTTGAGGCATATTGTCGGACGGTTAATTTAAAATATTATCGGTATTTTTAAAGCGTGTTTTTATCAAATAATGTTGGTCAAACTTCTGAAAAAATGCTAAAATAAGCTTTATTTTGATAGACGAAATAAATTTTAAAAAGGGATAGATTGGAAGTTAAGAAACAATGAAAATTAATAAATGGGTCAAATGGATTTTGGGGATTGCCTTAGTAATATGTTTGTTATTAGTTGCGGCGGGTGGTTATTTTTTCCACGTTGCTGAAGTCCGGGCGAATAAAAGCTTTATTACAGGTGGTTCATTGAAGCCAGGGGCACCGTTATATGATCAACAAGAGGCGTGGCAGAAGTATCAAAAGCATGCGCAAGTCTGGAATTTGCAAGCTGATGATGGAGTTAAATTAAAAGGGGACTATGTTCCAGCCGAACAAGCCACAACGCGGACTGCATTGGTTATTCATGGATTTGGGGTCGATCACAAGGCAATGGCTCCATATGCCGCAATGTTTCATCAACAGGGTTATAATGTCTTATTAATCGATAACCGAGCTGCTGGACGTTCTGGTGGTAAGTACATTGGTTATGGCTATTTGGAAGCTAAAGACGCTAAAAAATGGACACAGATGATTGTGGAAAAACAAGGTGCCGATGCGCAAATTGTTGTTATGGGTGCTTCATTGGGTGGTGCAACTACAATGATGTTATCAGGGATGAATCCGCCGGCACAAGTTAAAGCGTATGTAGAAGATGCAGGGTATCATTCAGTTTATGATGAATTAATTTATCAAGCTAATGAGATGTATCATCTTCCAGGTTGGTTAGCCAAGCCGTTGGTCCACATTGTGTCCGGATACTCACGGCTCTACGCCGGGTATTCCTTTAAGCAGGGAAATGTTGAGCAATATCTGGCTAAAAATCACCGACCAATGCTATTTATTCATGGTGAAAAAGATAGCTTTGTGCCCACCAAGTATATTCAACAAAATTATCGTGATCAAGCTGGTCCTAAACAGATGGCAATTGTTCCGAAGGCTGAACACACGCAGTCTTATGCCATTGAAAAAGAAGCTTATGTTGAACGGATGATGAATTTTTTGAATCAATATCTGCATTAAAATATTTTGGAAAGTAGAAAAGTATAATTTTATACCTTTTTAATAAAATCTATTGACTTAAAGCGGGAAATATAAATGATTTGATGGTGAACGGGCTGGGAAAGTTTTATTCTTAGCCTGTTTTTTAAACAATTAATTGGAGTAATTGGTCCGGTTCGAGCGTGTCTCAAGTCATGATAACATGCTATACTAGAGAGAAAGATTTAGGTAGACAGATGGGACGAGACAATGGAAAATCAACATTATTATACAGAAACGCCGACTGCGCAACATGATGAACATACTTGGCATTTTACTTTATTTAAGCATGACCTGAGTTTCACGACCGATGCGGGGGTCTTTTCTAGACAAACGGTTGATTTTGGTACGCGAACTATGCTTGAGAATTTTAAAACTAAGGATTTGCCGAATGGTCCCATTTTAGATTTGGGGGCAGGCTATGGCCCGGTTGCAATTAGCTTAGCCAAACAACTACCTAAACGGCAATTTGTCGCCGCGGAGATTAATCAACGGGCAATTGGGTTAATTGAACGCAATGCGCAAGCAAATCAAGTCGCTGATCAGATTAAAGTGGTACAATCTGATCAATATTCTAATGTTGATGGTAAATTCGCGGCTATTCTAACTAATCCGCCGGTGCGAGCTGGGAAATCAGTCGTGAGCGGAATGCTGACTCAAGCGATTGATCATTTGGTGCGAAATGGTACTTTGACGGTTGTTTTGCAAAAGAAACAAGGTGCTCCGTCAGCTAAGAAACTGATGGAGGACACTTTTGGTAACGTGCAAGTTTTGGCTAAAAACAAGGGTTATTATATTTTAGAAAGTCGGCGCATGGATTAGTTTCGCGTTAAAAGACACAAAAGGCTGAGGTTTTGAGAACCAGGCCTTTTTATGTAAGGAGTAATTAGCATGGGATTAACACAACAGCAACAGGCATATTATATGGGTGAAGCACTGAAAGAAGCCAAAAAAGCGGCTGCTTTGGGCGAGGTGCCGATCGGTGCGGTCGTGGTAGTTGACGAACAAATCGTAGGTCGAGGCTTTAATTTGCGGGAACGTTTTGAAGATCCTAGTCAGCATGCTGAATTCCAAGCCATTTTGGCGGCGAGTCGCGCGCTTAAGACGTGGCGGTTACCGAATGCGCAAGTCTTTGTTACGATTGAGCCTTGTATTATGTGTGCGGGTTTGATCCAACAGGCGCGCATTCAAGCTGTTTATTACGGAGCTGAAGATTATAAAGCGGGCGGCGTACATTCTATGTATCAAATTTTAGAAGATGAACGTCTAAACCACCAAGTGGAAGTTCATGCGGGGATAAAAGCGGACGAAGCGCAGACATTGATGAAAGGTTTTTTTCAAGCTATTCGGAAGCGTCAAAAAGCAAAAAAGCGCGCACGTAAAATGCAAGCACAGGAGGGTAATTAAATGGGGGTTACAATTTTGTTTGGAGATGGCAGTCAAGATCGTGAACGCGCCCTCTTAAAACAGATGCAAAATGTCTTGCAAGCAGATGCTCAAGCAGAAGTCTTTTTTATTGTGCCAAATAAAATTAAATTTAAAACTGAGGTGAATGTCTTAAAGCGTTTGGCTGCTTTAGACCAACGGCAAGGGTCAACTTTAGTGACACCAAGGGTGCAAGTCTTTTCTTTATCTCGTTTGGTGTGGTATTACATGAACGATACTTCTTTATACCAGCACGCTAATTTGTCACCTGAGGCAGTCGCGATGTTAGTGCAGAACCTTTTGCAACAGCATCAAGATGAGCTCCAACTGTATGGGAACTTATTAGGTAAACAAGGGTTTATCAGTCAAATGACGGCACAGATTCAAGAAATTAAAGCAAGTGGGCTAACTTGGGATGATGTTAATCAAATTAGCGCAGGATTGGATCAAGAAGTCGTTTTACAGCAGAAATTACATGATGTAGCACTGATTGGTTCAGCATTAGATGCTGAATTAGGGCGGCGTGATCAATTTGTGAGCCAAGATTTATTACAAGTTTTAAAAATATTTTTGGAACAAGGTCAACGCGATTTGACGCATCAATATTTTTATATTGATGGCTATTCGCAAATGTCTCGACCTGAACGTGGTGTGGTGGAAGCTTTGATGCTCATGAGCGGTGGGGTGACAATTGCGCTACCTGGAACTGCGGATGCTGTGGGTAAAATCAGAATGGCGTTAGATGAAAATGATTTGTTCTTTGCCTCGCGACAATTAGCTCAGCAATTATTTAATTATGCGCAAAATCAGTCCTTGGAAGTTCAAGTGCAAGCGATTGATGAACCACGTGGTTTATCGGAGGGCTTACAGCGCTTATCGCAATTTTGGATTGATTATGAAAAAGTGGGGGTGCAGATTCAGGCGCCAAATTCGGCGATTGAAATCTGGAGTGCGCGTTCACGCTATCAAGAAATTGAACAATTGGCGCAGAGTATTCGGATGGCGGTGAATACAGATGCAAACCGTTATCAAGATTTTGTCCTGATGACGCCTGATTTGCAGCAGTATGCTAATATTTTGCCCGCTATTTTTCAAAAATATCAGATTCCTTTGTATCTCGATATGGATCAGCTGATGGTCAACCATCCGCTATTTGTATTTATACGTGGACTATTAGATGTTGCCCCTAATTATCGTTTGGCAGATATTTTGGCCTTATTGAAGACCGAGTTATTGGTGCCAGAAGGGGTAACTTTGACGGAATATCGTGAAGCTTTGGCGCTAACGGAAAATTATGCATTAGCTAAAAATTATACGGGAAATCGTTGGACAGATCAGCAGGCTTGGCAGTTTGATCAGCAGGTTACAGATGAAACAGATGAATATACACGAGCGCGTAACTATGAATTTGATACACAGTTAGCAATCATTCATAATCAAATTTCACAAGTTGTAGCACCATTTTTAGCGCGATTGCAAGCCGCTGGCAATGCTCGGTTATTAGTAAAACATGTATATGATTTTTTAGTACAACAAGGAGTGCAACAAAGATTATTAGAACAACGTGAGGCAGCTGTGACAGATGGTCGTTTAAGTATGGCCCAACAAATTGACCAGATTTGGGGTCGCTTAATGGATTTGCTTGATGACGTGGTTATGGTTTTTGATCAAGAGGTGCTGTCACTTGAAGCATTTAAATCAACTCTGATAGCCGCCATGGGACAAGCTAAATTTGCTGGTATCCCGGCAGCAATGGATCAAGTTTTGGTTACTGAAACGGGGATGGTCCAAGTGGTTGGTGTACCACATGTCATTATTTTTGGGGCGACTAGTCAAAATCTGCCGGTCACGGTTTCCCAGCATGCTTTATTGCAAGATCGAGATCGCAATAAGCTGCAACAATTTTTACCAACTGGAACACAATTGCGTGAAACCACGGAACAAACGATGGCCCAAGATAGTCTGCAAATTTATCAAGCGATGATGATAAGTCAACAAAAAGTCATTTGGTCATATCCAACTTCAGATGGGGAAGTCAAATTAAAACCATCGACATATATTGAAAGGTTAGTGCGGGGATTCCAATTAAAGACACAACAAGCCGAAATCTTGGTTCCGCAGGCCGCAGAACAATTAGGAACTTGGGCCAGTACGTTAAGTCGCCTCGTATTGGCTAAGGCACAAGCTCATCAATTGGGACAATCTGTAGCGCCATTATGGCAAATGTTAGACCAAATCATGCAACAAGAACAACCCACAGCGTATGGTAAAATCATGGGGAGTTTAAACTATAAGAATCAGAGTAAGGTCGTCGATCAGCACTTGATTAATAAGTTATTCGGGAGTGATTTAAAAACATCCATTTCCCGGTTGGAATCTTATGCCCGGAATCCGTACGAATTCTTTTTGCAATTTGGTTTGAAATTAAACCCACGGCCTGAAATGCAATTAACGGAAGGCGAAAAAGGAACTTATATGCATGCGTTGTTAGAGCATGTCTTCCAAAATTTAGGGTCGAAGGCTTTGCGAGATGTATCAGCATCAAAGTTAGAAGATTTAGAAAAAACGGCGATTAAAACAATCTTGGCCCAAAATGACCCAACGTTTGAACCATTGCATGCCAATGCGCGGTGGTCGCATCTAACCGCAAATTTGGAACAGCGGGTGGATATCGCCTTAAAACAGATGCAACGTGGTCAACAAAAAACGCTAGGGTATCCCAAAACAGGCGGGACCGAAGTAGCTTTTGGACGAGGAAATTTTCAGCCCCTACGCGTGCAAATACCACAAGGGGGTGCCACTCTACGCGGTAAAATTGATCGCTATGACCAAGAGGCGAATCATGTGGCGATTGTTGACTATAAATCTGGTGCACGGGTCTTTGATTATACAAAAGCATATTATGGTCAAGAATTACAATTATTAACGTATTGGCAAGCATTGAATCAAGCGTTACCGAGCCCACAAAAGGTAAGTGCGGCTACTTTTTTTGAATTGCGACAAGGGATGTTAGAGCCAGAAGTTAAAACGGGACATGAAACTTTATCAGAACAGATTCAACAAGTTGAGAACAAAATCGAAGCGCATAACCGTTATCGAGGGGTTATCTTAGATAATCAGGATTATTTACAGACGATTGAAAATGGACCGTATGCGTTAGATCAAAAGAAAGATGGAACTTATAAGGCTAGTTCAGATGTTGTGACTGAGGCAGAGCTAGAAACTTTAAAGCAATATAATTTAAATAAAGTTAAAGAGATGGCTGGTGCGATTTTGGCAGGGAAGTTCCCTATTCAGCCTTTCCGCCAGGGTAATAAAACCGGCCTGCAGTATAGCGATTATCTGGACGTGATGCATTTTGATGCCATGTTAGGGGACCATTATAAAGAATTGAAGACATTTAATAAGAAAACAGCACTTGAAGCAATGCAACAGCAGATTGATTCTGCACGGCAAGGAGGAGACGATGGAGTTCACGACACAACAGACCGCAGCGATTGAAAAACGTAATAAAAACATTTTAGTATCGGCCTCTGCGGGATCTGGTAAGACGCGGGTTTTAGTTGAGCGCGTTTTACAGCGGCTCCTTGCCGGCGATAATGTGGACGAATTTTTGATTGTGACCTTTACCGAAGCTGCGGCAGCTGAGATGAAAGAACGGCTAGAAAAGGCTTTACGCCAAGCGGTAGCGGAAAGTGAAGGCTCACAGCGGGCGCATCTGATGAAGCAATTGCGATTATTAAAAGTGGCGAATATTTCTACGTTGCATGCTTTTGCCTTACATTTGATTGAACAATATCATTACACGATTGATTTGGATCCGCAATTCCGCTTAGCTGATACGGCTGAACGGAACCTGGTGATGCAACAAATAATGGATCAAGTATTAGAGCGGAAGTATCAGCAAGCTGATGCAGACTTTTTAGCGTTAGTTAAGCAATTTACTGACGATCGAGGCAGTGATGAGAGTTTAAGTCAGGCCGTGTTTAAATTATTTGATTTTGCGATGGCTCGGCCTGATACCAATGAATGGTTAGATCAACTGCCTTTGGCTTATCAAATAACGCAGCAAGGTGATAGCCAAGATAATTCAGAAACATTAGCAACTTTGTATGATTTAATAATAGATAGTTTAGATGACCTTGTTCATGCGTATCAAATGTTATTGGAACAGTTACCAGTGACAGATGATACAAGTTCGCAAAATCGGCGGGCCGATTTGGATGATGAATTGGCGCAAATTATGAACTTAAAAACACAACTGCAAGCGGGCGGAGATTGGGATGCATTGCGGGTAGCTTTTTTTGCCGTACCATTTAATTCTTGGGGTGGAAAAGGTCGGACGGCGAACCGTAAGTGGGAAGCTGATGAAAAACAGGCTTGGAAACAAGTTACGCAAGCTCGTTCGGACTTAAAAAGTCAGTTTAAAAACTTGGGAACTAAATTTATGGTGTTGGATCAAGCAGGCTTGCAGGTTGCTACGGCCGGTGCCAAGCAGGGTGTGCAAGCTTTGGTTGAGCTCACAAAAACGTTTGCTGAAGTCTATTTAGCTGATAAAAAGGAACGCAAGGTCTTTGATTTTAATGACTTAGAACATTTCGCTTTAGCGATTGTCCAACAACCAACCATCGCTCAAAAATTGCGGGAACAATATGTTGAAATTATGGTTGATGAGTACCAAGATACCAATTATTTGCAAGAGACGATTGTCCAGGCGTTGGCGCGGGCGAATAATGTTTTTCAAGTGGGGGATATTAAACAATCAATTTATAAATTTCGGCAGGCTGACCCACAATTATTTGCTCATAAGATGCAAACCTACGTCTGGCGACAAGATGACAATGAGTTAATTACTTTAGCTGAAAACTTTCGTTCACAACCGAATGTCACAAATTTTATTAATTATTTATTCGAACAATTGATGAGTTTGGAATTGGGGGATGTTGAATATGCGGGAGATACAAAGCTGATTGCTGGCGCAGATTATTATCCAAAAGATTTACCCAAGCAGGCTGAATTGATGCTTTATTTCAATGAAGAATCCGAAAATGAGGGGGCAAAAGTAGAGCAGTCAGTCATAGAAAGTCTTGAACTGAATGCTACGGATGCATTAACGGGTAGCACTGGGCAAATTTGGATGCTTGGTCAAAAGATTAAGCAGTTGATGGCTGATCATTTTCAAATTTTTGATCGTGAGCAACAGGTAGAACGTGATCTAACTTGGGATGATATGACAATTTTAGTGCCTTCAAGGACGCAAAATCCGCAAATTATTGAAATCTTCAAAACGTTGGATATTCCTTTAACAGTTCAAGGTTCAGGAAATTATTTTCAAACTTTGGAAATTTCAATTATGCTGGACTATTTGCGTTTGATTGATAATCCATATCAAGATATCCCATTAGCGGCAGTTTTACGTTCGCCAATGTATCAAGTGGATGAAAATGGGCTAGCTTGGATTCGTGTTCAAGCACCAGATGAAGCCTATTTTACAGCTGTACAAAAATTTGCGCAGGGTGAGTTACCTGACGAAATTGTAACAGATGTTAAACTAGCGGATGCCTATAAAAAAAATCAAACCAAGGTTAAAACATTTTTAAAGGATTTAGCACAATTTCATGTAACGGCGGTCCAAAATCAGTTAGTACCTTTAATCGGGCAAATTTATCAAACGACGGGGTGGCTTGATTACGTTGGTGGATTGCCTGGTGGGGTGCAACGCCAGGCCAACTTACATGCTTTATATGAGCGTGCTGCGAGTTATCAAAAAACGAATTTTACGGGTCTTTATCAATTTAATCGATATATCGTACAGCTACAAAAAACATCGGCGGATGATATTGGCGAAGCTGATGCGAACGAAGCAACTAATACCGTGCATTTGATGACTATTCATGGTTCCAAAGGACTTGAATTCCCAGTGGTGTTCTTACTCAATACGACTAAAATGTTTAATCAAACTGATCAACAAGGACATTTGATTTTGGAACGGGAAGCTGGGATTGGATTACAGTATTTTGACCGAAAACATCATGTTAAATTAACACCACCGCAATATCTGAAAGTCCAACGAGCGATTCAAAAAGCCGATTTTGCAGAACAATTAAGGGTTTTGTATGTCGCCCTCACCAGGGCGGAACAACAACTCTTTTTGGTGGGAACTTATAAGAATCTGGAAGACTTGCTTGTGCATTGGGAATTAAGCTCTAAAAGTACTACGGGGGTTTCCATGTTGGATGCAAATATCCGTTTAAGTCAGCATTCCTTTATGGATCTGATGGGAATGGCGATTACACGGCATCCCCAATTTGGTGAAAAATTGCAGCCTTTTGCCGATCGTTTTGATGTTGAGGTTAAGCATCATCCTATTTTGATACCGACGGCAGCGTTTGAATTTCAGCTTAACTTTCAAACAGTTGATGATATTCAAAATTTCCAGCCGGTGCCAACAAATACTGAAGCGGAGGTAGTTGCTGAGCAGCATGATGAAATTCAACTTGCACCGGCAGAGGTTAAAAATTATTTTGAATTTGAGTATCCTTATGAAATGGCAACGCGGACGACGAGTTATCAGTCTGTTTCCGAGGTTAAACGTGTTTTTGAAGACCCGGATTTAGCTGAAGGACGGGGATTAGCTGATCATCGGTTAAATAATGGGATTGAGACTGGGCAACGCTTGTTAGGACAAGAATTAAAGGTGCCTAAGTTTATGAATGAGATGGCTACTAAGCCGACGAGTGTCTCGCGTGGAACGGCTGCCCATTTGGTTTTGCAAAAAATTAATTTAAGGGATGGAGCGCCAACTAAGCAAGATTTCCAAACGTTAATTCAGCAGTTAGTTCAAGATGGGTTGATTGAGCCGACATTAGAGCATCTTTTACCTGTGACACAAATGGTGGAGTTCTTTAAACGGACATCATTAGGAAAACAGTTAGTGGCCAATGTCGATACGGTCCAACGCGAGGTTCCATTTTCCATGTTAATTCGGGCTAATCAGTTATATCAAAATTTTAACGGAGACGAACGGGTGTTAATTCATGGAATCATGGATGGGGTAGTGACAGTTAATGACGAAATTTGGTTATTTGACTATAAAACCGACTATATAAACCCGCATTCCGATGGTCAAGCGTTGTTAAAAGCTCGTTATGGTGGACAGTTGAATATTTATGGGGCTGCTTTAACAGCGATGGGTTATGCTAAAATTAGAAAATTTATTGTTGCTTTATCGAACTTAGCGGTTTATGAATTTAAAGACTAATTGCAACTTAGTGATAGTGGTTGTAATAAAGATAAAAAGAACCTTGGCGTGATTCAACGCGAAGGTTCTTTTTATAGTTAAAATTAACGGTAAATCCAGTAATTGTCATCTTCAGCCAAAAGTTCATCTGAAGCTTTGGGACCCATGGTTCCAGAAACGTAATTAGGGAATTCGGCGTGCTTTTTATCCCAAGCCCGTTGAATTGCATCAACAAACTTCCAAGAAATAGCTACACCGTTCCAGTCAGCGAAGTTTGATCCGTCACCATTCATGGCATCTTGAATCATGCGTTCGTAGGGAGCAGGGGTCTTCTCGATATCCAAGAATGAAACTTCCCATTTCATAATATCAGTCCGAGTTTTGAATTCAGAAGTAGTGTCTTTAGCATTAATACGGAATTCGATGCTGCCCTTTGGATCAATTAAGATTGAAAGGACCGGATTTTTCAATTCAATATCATCGCCAAAGATGCTTAGCCCCTTCTTGAAGACCACATCGACCCGGGTTTGCTTAGACTTCAAACGCTTTCCAGTCCGGATGTAAAACGGAACCCCATCCCAACGTGCAGAACGGAATTGCAACCGGCCAGCGACGAAGGTGTCATTTTGTGAATCAGTAGGGACACCGTCTTCATCGAGATATTTAACTTGGGATCCATCAATATTTTCACCATATTGACCACGCACAAAATTCTGTTCCACTTCTTTTTCATTGTAGATGTGCAATGAATTAAAGGCGACATTTTTAGCGGCACGGATATCTTTATCGCTAAATGAAGCAGGCTTTTCCATCGCTAACCAAGCAACGATTTGCATTGTGTGATTTTGAATCATGTCACGTAATGCGCCAGCGTCATCGTAGTAACCGGCACGTTCTTCCACACCCAAAACCTCAGATAGCGTGACTTGGATGTTTTCAATGTAGTCCTTATTCCAGGCCGCATCAAAGAGGGGGTTACCAAAACGAATTGAAGCAATATTTTGAACCATTTCTTTTCCAAGATAGTGATCAATGCGGAAAATCTGGTCTTCATCAAAGACTTCGGTTAATTGAGTATTTAACTCTTTGGCTGTCTCATAGCTGACCCCAAATGGCTTTTCAATCATCAAGCGATTAAATTCACCATTTTTAGTAACGAGGCCTTCGCTCTTAAGGTAACCGGCAATGGTCCCAAAGAAACGAGGAGCAACCGACATATAGAAAATTCGATTCCCCTTCAATTCGTATTTAGCATCAAGTTCGTTGTTTAATTTGAGCATTTCTTGATAGCCCGCCTTATTACCAACATCTAACTTGATGTAACGGAAGTGCGAGATGAAACGCTTGGCATCGTCTTCATCTTCAACCACATGGTTAATTGACTCACGGACTAAGTCGTCAAATTCAGCGTCGGTTAAATCAGCACGGGAGGTCCCAACGATGGCGAAGTGGTCTTTTAGGAACCCCTTTTTGTATAAATTGTAAACTGAGGGATACAGCTTACGCTTAGCTAGGTCTCCGGTTCCACCGAAAAATGTTAAGAGGGTAGTGATTTCTTGTGGCATTGTAAACTCCTTTATTCAATCAATGAATCGTATGACTTGATTATACCAGATTTTTCAAGAAAGCGCTTAACTAATGTAAAAGATTTTCATTGTTTTTCAGGATGTGCGAAAAAGCTGGTGGCGGCAATGGCGTTTTGCCAGCCTTGAATTAAGCTCTGACGACTGGCTGGATCCATGTTCGGGGTGAACTTACGTCCGCGAATGGAGAGTCCTTTAATGGCGTCCACTGAATCCCAGTAACCACTCGCTAATCCAGCTAAGAAAGCAGCACCCAAAGGCGTAGTGTCTTCGTATAATGAACGGTCAATTGGCAAGTTGGTAATATCTGCTTGAAATTGCATTAGATAAGGATTACGTGACACTGATCCATCCACTTTTACGGTTTTAACAGGGGTTGAGGCGTCCGCTTGCATAATATGCAAAATGTCACCAATTTGGTATGCGATAGATTGCACGGTCGCTTTAATAAAATCATCTTTATTTGTCCCACGGGTTATTCCAAAAACAGCGCCACGGGCTTGCGGATCCCAATATGGAGCCCCCAGTCCTGAGAAGGATGGGACGACATAGAGTTCATCTTTACTGGTCGAACGTTCAGCAGCTTCCCATGAATCAGGTACTTCATCAATGAGATGGAGCCCATTATTGAGCCACCGAATCGCTGATCCCGCTGTAAAAACGGAACCTTCTAGTGCGTAGATGGGCTGATCATCAATTTGGTAGGCAATCGTTGAGACGAGGTCATGGTGTGAATTAATTAACTCGGCGCCGGTGTTAAAGAGCAAAAAGGCGCCAGCTCCGTAAGTCGCTTTGACGGTTCCTGATTTAAAGCCTAATTGGCCGATCAGTCCGGCATTTTGATCACCAATGACGGCGGCGATTGGAACCGTGGCACCAAAGAAGCGCATTGGGCTCGTTTGGGCTAATTGACCGTTAGAGCGGGTTACTTGAGGAAGCATGGCGGCAGGGATATTAAATAAGGAAAGTAACTCGGAATCCCAAGTTTGCGTACGAATATTGAACAACATCGTTCGCGCCGCATTTGAAATATCCGTAATATGACTCTGATGATCAGTTAAATGCCAAATTAACCAGCTATCAACCGTCCCAAAGAGCAATTCACCTTGTTCAGCGAGTTCTTGGGCCCCCTCCACATGGTCCAAAATCCAGCGAATTTTACTAGCGGAAAAATATGCGCTAAAGGGTAATCCCGTTTTATCGCGTACCATGGTTTCAACGGCGGAGCTGGCTAGTTCATCAATTACCATCTGGGATTGAGTAGAAGACCAAACAATGGCATTATAGATAGGCTGACCAGTTGTTTTATTCCAGATAATGGTGGTTTCACGCTGACTGGCAATTCCAATTGAGTCGATGGCATCGGCTTGAATGCCAGCGTTGATCAAAGTATCGGTGATAGCAGTCTGCGTTGTGCGCCAGATAGCTTCTGGTGATTGCTCCGACCATCCCGTTTGGGGCTCAATGGGTGTGAGTGGAACGGCAGTGCTAGCAACGCGACGGGCATTTTTATTATATAAGAAAGCACGACTACCAGTGGTACCTTGGTCAATGGCTAAGATGTATTTTTGACGTTTAATGGCCATAGTAAAAAGCTCCTTTTATTGAAATAGATTAGGATGATTCATTAACATCCGTGCACCGGTTCTGCTTATGCTATAATCAGATTGGTATGCCGGTTGAAATGAGTTTCAACGAGCTGAATGTTTATGGGTCTAGTATACCAATTTTTAGTAAGGTTGCTAAACTAGATTCGAGAAATTTTTAACGTTAAATTTTTACTTTTAAGAGGGGAATCATCATGGAATCAACAGACTCACAACTTACCCCAGGACCACACGTCGAATTGAAGAGTGGGGCGCTTTATTTGGGGACGCTTTTGCAAAGTTCGGGAGCGGCAATGTTGTGGCCAATTACTACCCTATATATGCATAATCAATTGCATGAATCGATGAGTGTGGCTGGGGTGATTTTGATGTTAATTTCCTTAGCCATGATGTTTGGTAGCTATATTGGCGGTTATATGTTTGATCATTTGAATCCGTTTAGGGTCCTGATGGGCACGCTGACCGTAGCGGTGGGGTTGCTGGCTGGTATTAGTTTTTGGCATACATGGCCTGTTTTTGCGCTGTTAATGATTGTCATCGGCTTGGCTGACGGAGTTTTATACACTTTGATGAGTTCATATGCTGCGACGATTACGCGAATTGATACGCGTAAAGTCTTTAATATGAATTATTTAGCGATGAATGTGGGAGTGGTTGTTGGGACCTTGGTTGTTGGGACTTTGTTTCAACACGGAGTGCAAATGGTCTTTTTGGCAGCTCTAAGTATGTATGTAGGGTTATGGCTTTTAGCGTGGCGAACGTTTCGATTGCCCGGCTTAAAGCAACAAAATGTGCAAGAACGCACCCAAGTACAACAACATAGCTTTCGCTCTGGCAAACTGTTATATGGTTTATTGGGATTGACCTTTGCTATTTATTTTGGATATATTCTTTGGGAAAGTGTTGTGGCGACTCATATGACAGACCTTGGGTTGTCAATTCGTGATTATTCTTCATTGTGGACGATTAATGGGCTAGTCTTAATTATTGGGCAAACTGTCTTGAATCGGTATGCGGACCGTATTAAGTATCGCCAAAGCGTGTTGATCGGGGCAGCGCTTTTTGCCCTATCGTTTATCTGTTTAACTGCTGCGCGTACTTATCCGCAAATTTTAGGAACCTTTATGATTTTAACGCTGGGTGAAATGTTGGCGGCACCGCAGATTCCGGCGTGGGTCGCATCGGTTAGTGATCCCCATGCTCAAGGACATGCGCAGGGGCAAGTCATGATGGCTACTTCCTTTGGGCGCGCTTTAGGTCCGATGTTTGCTGGAATCGTGATTGATGCCACCGGATATCCCTTATTATTTTGGTTGATTGCGCTCATTATTGCTAGCTTCACCTTGTTGGTGGCTGGGCTCGCGCGCCGCACGCGTTAATTTGAATGATTGATTAAACCTGGTTGTTTTACAATTAGGTTTTTAATTTGTCATTTGGGTAACTGGTGGAGGGTCGTTCGGAAAAGTATTGTAAAGTCGCGCATAATTTAAACGTTCGTGGTATGATTGAAGGGCAAACAAGTGTAAAAGACGAACGTTAGGCAGGTAAAAAAGATGAAAACAAGACGGAGTGACCGGTTGGTTGATATGACACGGTATTTAATTGAACATCCGCGAACCTTGGTTTCGCTCACCAAATTTGCCCGGCAGTATGATTCTGCTAAATCATCTATTTCAGAAGACTTAGCGATCTTGAAACGGACTTTTTGGCAAAATGGGGTTGGCGTTTTAGAGACGGTTCCGGGGGCTGCTGGTGGGGCGCGCTTTACGCCAGTGACGCGTTTAGATGATGCTAAAATTTTTGTCGATGGATTAGTCAATGAAATTAGTGATGAAACACGGGTTCTTCCGGGAGGTTATGTTTACTTATCAGATTTACTGGGACAACCTTGGATTTTACAAAAGATTGGGCGCCTAATTGCTACCCAGTATTTAAAAGAACCGATTGATGCGGTAATGACAGCAGCAACTAAAGGGGTACCTGTAGCGCAAGCTGTGGCGAGCGCTTTGAATGTGCCATTTGTAATCGCACGTAATGATACTAAAGTGACAGAAGGACCAACGATGTCCGTTAATTATGTAACGGGTCAGGCGAAACGTTTGGAAAAGATGGAATTATCCCGGCGTTCGCTACCCATGGGATCGCGTGTTTTGATCGTCGATGATTTCATGAAAGCCGGGGGCACCATTCGTGGAATGGAGGCCTTGATTAAAGAATTTGAAGGAACCGTGGCCGGTGTGGCGGTGGTTGTGGAAGGTGAAGTCCAGCGACGAGTGATTGATGAGTATACCTCGTTAGTTCATGTGAATACCGATAAAGAGGGGGGACTTTTGGATGTGCGAGTGGGTAATTTTGCGGAAAAAATTTATGCGCAACATCCAGAATTAACGACCCCGATGGATTGAAAAAATAACATTGATTAAAAATTTAAAGTAGTAATAAATAATTAAGGAGAGAAAAAGATGGAACGTTTTAGTATTATTATGGCGGCTGGGAAAGGCACTCGCATGAAATCAGACCTACCTAAGGTGTTGCACCAAGTCGCCGGCAAGGCGATGGTTGAATTAGTTTTAGATACCATCTTGGCAGCTGGGGTTAAAGAAGTTGTGACGGTGGTGGGACACGGCGCAAAATTGGTTGCTGAACAAATTCAAGACCGCTCCCAAGTAGTCGTGCAAGCCGAACAATTAGGAACGGGTCATGCTGTTCAAATGGCGGCACCTTTGTTAGCGGAAGAATCCGGTTCAACTTTAATCGCTTCTGGGGATGCCCCTTTATTTACGCAAGCAACTTATGAACAAGCTTTTGCTGCGCATGAGGCGAGTGGGAATGCGGTGACCGTCCTAACAGCTGACACATCAAATCCATTTGGTTATGGACGTGTCATTCGGGATGCACAAGGTGCCGTTTTGCGAATTGTCGAGCAAAAAGATGCTGACGAGCAAGAAGCAGCCGTACATGAAATTAATACGGGCGTTTATGTCTTTGATAATCAACTATTGTTCCAAGCCTTGAAACTAGTAAAGAATGATAATGCGCAGGGTGAGTACTATTTGCCAGATACATTAGAAATTTTACGCAATCAAGGCCAGGTGGTTGGTGCTTATCAAATTGCTGATTTTAATGAATCTATGGGAGTGAATGATCGGGTTGCGTTGGCAAGGGCCAATCAAGTTTTGCGCGCACGCATTAATGAGCAACACATGCGCAACGGGGTAACTTTACTTGACCCAGCGACCACCTATATTGATACTGAGGTTGTAATCGGGACCGATACTGTGATTGAAGGGAATGTGGTTTTAAAGGGCCAGACTAAGCTTGGCAGTCACGTTCAGATTACAGCGGGCTCACGTTTAATTGATGCTGAGGTAGCTGATCAAGTCTGCATCGATAATTCAACGCTTGAGCAAGCACAAGTTAAAAAAGCAGCTACGATTGGACCATATGCTCACTTGCGGCCTAAGGCTCAAATTGGAGAAGCAGCTCATGTCGGAAACTTTGTAGAAGTGAAGAATGCACAATTAGGAACGAATACGAAGGTAGGACATTTGACATACGTTGGAGACGCTACATTAGGGGATGACGTTAATGTGGGTGCCGGAACCGTCTTCGTGAATTACGATGGTAAAAATAAGTTCCATACCACCGTGGGTAATCGAGCCTTTATTGGATCGAATACGAAGATTATTGCGCCAGTGACGATTGCTGAAGAAAGTATTACTGCGGCTGGGTCAACTATTACAAATGATGTACCAGTTCATGCGATGGGAATTGCCCGGGCAAAGCAAACAAATAAGGAAGATTTTTGGAAGCGTCTGCCAGTCTCTAAGAAGTTTAATCAACAATAATTGACTTTTTAAAGTTGAGAAATGTTGCTAAAAACGTTAAACTTAAATGTATAGATAAACATTTAATTAGAAAAATAAGAGTGGTCTTGGAGGAAAAAATGGCGAAATATGCAGATCCGCATTTAAAAGTATTTTCGTTGAGTGGGAACCGTCCCCTAGCAGAAAAAATTGCTGATTCAATTGGTGTTGAGTTATCAAATATTAACATTGCGCGTTTTTCAGATGGTGAAATTCAGATTAATATTGAAGAATCAGTTCGAGGAGCTAATGTATATGTCATTCAATCGACATCGGCTCCAGTTAATGATAATCTAATGGAATTATTGATTATGATTGACGCATTGCGGCGCGCAAGTGCCAAGACAATTAATGTCGTAATGCCGTACTATGGATATGCACGCCAAGATCGCAAAGCCCGTTCGCGGGAACCAATTACCGCTAAGTTAGTGGCTAATATGTTAGAAACCGTGGGTGCCACTCGCGTTTTGGCTCTTGATTTGCATGCTGCGCAGATTCAAGGCTTCTTTGATATTCCAGTTGATCATATGGCTGGGTCAGCCAAATTAGCGGATTACCTCCTAACAAGTGGTATTGCTAATGAGAATACCATTGTAGTTTCACCAGATCATGGTGGTGTAACACGCGCTCGAGCTTTGGCTGAATTATTAGGATCGAGTGAACCAATTGCGATTATTGATAAGCGCCGGCCCAAAGCTAATGTGGCTCAAATTATGAACATTATCGGGGATGTCAAAGGCAAACGGGCTATCATGATTGATGATATGATTGATACTGGTGGAACGATTGCTAAAGGCGCACAGAAGTTGAAAGATGAAGGGGCTAGTGAAGTATACGTCGTCGCGACCCACGCTGTGTTCTCAGCCGATGCGGTTGAAAATTTGCAAAATTCAGTCTTTGAAGAGGTGATTGTCACTGATTCAATTGATTTGCCAGAAGAGAAGAAATTCCCTAAGTTAGTCCAAGTGACGGTGGCTGATTTAATTGCGGAGGCGATTGTCCGAATTCATGAAAATCGCGCAGTTTCGCCAATGTTTAAGCAACGTTTTAATAGCACTAATGCAAATTAATTAATTTAAAGCTGGGCAACCGGCTTTATTTTTTTATTGAAATTGATTGAACTGGTCGAGATGATTTAAATTTGAAACTCAGGCGGATTAGTATTGTCGACCGAACTAAATGATGGTATACTAACTGAATGTGAGTGACACCAATTCATTGGTGGGCTCCTTGCCGGCATTTGGATCGGCCATAGACCAAAAGGAGGAAACTATTATGTACGAACTGACTTATATCGTTCGCCCTGACATTGATGCTGAAGCTAAAACTGCTTTGGTTGAGCGTTTTGACGCTATTTTGAAGGACAACGGAGCAACAATTGCTGAATCAAAAGATTGGGCAACACGGCGTTTTGCTTATGAGATTGCTGGATATCATGAAGGTACTTACCATGTTGTTAACTTCACTGCTGAAGATGATAAGGCGATCAACGAATTTGATCGTTTGGCTAAGATCTCAGATGACATCTTGCGTCACATGGTTGTTACACGCGAAGTTAATTCAGAAGCAAAGTAATTAACAACTTCGTTTTATTGGATTAGAATGAAAGGAGACTCTGTATGAATCGAGTGGTACTAGTTGGACGGTTGGCACGTGATGTTGAATTGCGTTATACCCAATCTGGGACAGCAGTTGGATCGTTTTCGATTGCCGTTGATCGTCGTCGTACGAACCAAAATGGGGAGCGCGAGACTGATTTTATCAATGCAACCATTTGGGCAAAAGCAGCGGAAAATTTTGCTAATTTTGTTTCAAAGGGTTCACGAGTGGCCATTGAAGGACGGCTACAAACTAGTAGTTATCAAAATCAACAAGGCCAAACGGTTTATCGTACAGAAGTCATTGTTGAAAACTTTGATTTATTAGAAACGCGCGCCGAATCGGAAGCTCGTAAAGCAAATGCAGGTGGAAATCAATATCAAGGGAATAACCAAGGTAATTTCCAATCAGCACCCGCAAATGGGAATCCGTTTGGAACGCCAAATGATAATAATACAGGCAATGTTTATAGTGGGGCTGGTAATAACAGCAGCAATGCGAGCCAAGCGCCTGCTAACAATAATACACCATTCAGTGGGGGTCAAGAAATTGACATCGCTGATGATGATCTACCATTCTAATTTGCGTCAAACAAGAATATCTTAGGAGGAATTCATCATGGTACAACAACGTCGTAATGGCGGACCTCGTCGTCGTCGGAAGGTTGACTTTATCGCAGCCAACCATATCGAGTACGTGGACTATAAGGACACAGAATTGTTGGAACGTTTCATCTCAGAACGCGGTAAGATCTTGCCACGTCGTGTCACTGGAACTTCAGCAAAGAACCAACGTAAAGTTACTACTGCAATTAAGCGGGCCCGGATTATGGGACTTTTGCCATTCGTTGCAGAAGATTAATATGAAAAACGATAACCGTAATTTAGGTTGTCGTTTTTTTGTGGTTTTGATAACGAATCGTAAGCATGTTATAATAATGTAATATTAGGGCACCGTGGAGGAGTATACATCATGAGTAAGATTTTAGTCGTGGATGATGAAAAACCGATTTCAGATATTATCAAATTTAATTTGACTAAGGAAGGTTACGATGTCGTAATCGCAATGGATGGACGAGAGGCGCTTGATAAGTTTGAGAGCGAGGGGCCGGACTTGGTTTTGTTAGATCAAATGTTACCAGAAATTGATGGGACTGAAGTGTTGCGGCAAATACGTGCAACTTCACAAGTGCCTGTCATTATGGTTACGGCTAAGGATTCTGAGATTGATAAGGTACTGGGACTTGAGATGGGGGCGGATGATTATGTTACCAAGCCTTTTTCAAATCGGGAACTTTTGGCGCGCATTAAAGCAAACTTGCGACGTCGGGATGCCACTGGTTCTGCAACAGCAGAAGACCATGATTCAGATGAAATTCGCATTGGTGATTTGGTGATTCATCCTGAGGCTTACATGGTGACCAAAGACGGCAAAGACATTGAGTTAACCCATCGCGAATTTGAGTTATTATCCCATTTAGCTAAGCATATTGGACAAGTGATGACTCGTGATGATTTGCTACAAACGGTGTGGGGCTTTGATTATTTTGGGGATGTGCGCACGGTCGACGTAACGGTGCGTCGGATTCGAGAAAAGATTGAAGATACCCCGAGCCATCCCCAAGTTTTAATGACGCGACGCGGGGTCGGGTATTACTTAAAGAATAATGATGATTAAAATGGCTGACTGAAACGATTGATCCTAAAAGGACCAGTCGTTTTTTAGTAGTAGGTTCTGCTATAATTGAAAGCGGATATTAAAACACTAGGTTAGAGGCCTGGTGAACAGGAAATGAGGGTTAGTTGTGCCTAAAAAGATTAAATTTTTCTCGTCAATTTATTTTAAAAATGCATTAGTTTTTGCGTTAACTTTATTGGTGACGTTAGAAGTAATCGGGGTCTTTTTTATAAAACAATTGGAACGCTCGAGCCTGACTAGCTTTCGGCAACAAATTGGATTGCCAGCCTATGTGACGGATCAATTAACGCAACAGTTGTCCGGGAAAAAGACATCAGAAAGTAATGCAAATATTCATAACACACTTTCGACCGTCAACAATGTGATGATTAGTGAGATTGAAGTTATTGATACGAAGGGCATTGTACGTGGGACTAGTGATATTAATAACCAAGATTTGGTGGGTCAAAAATCAATGGACCGCAGCTTACGCGCGGCAGCCTTAAATCAAAATTATACTAAAAGTCGAATCGAACAAGTTGGTGGGACACGGTATCAATTGGTTGTGACGCCCCTAATTAATGATGACAGCGGGAATGGTCAAACAGTTGGGGCCCTTTTGGTCAAGGGAAATTTGGAAAGCGTCTATGATAATTTGAAGCGCATTGCTTTAATTTTCCTTTCGGCTACTTTTATGGCCCTTATTTTAGGGGTTGCGATGGCCTTGGTGATTGCCCGGGCGCTGACTAAGCCGATTTCTGATATCAGTGAACGAACGGTACGAATTGCGGAAGGTGATTACGCGGGTAGTTTGTCGATTAAAGCCAATGATGAAATTGGGCAATTAGCTGAAAATGTTAATTTGTTAGCTCAGAGGATTGAAGAGACTACCAACTCGCAAGAATTGGAACGCCAGCGGTTGGACTCAGTCTTAGAACACATGACAGATGGTGTGATTGCAGCTGACCGGCGGGGTACGATTAATTTAATTAATCCGGCTGCTTTAAAAATGTTGCGCGTTAGTGATGAAAATTTCGTGTTAGGGAAATATGTCTTAGACGTTTTGCGCTTGAGTAGTTACTACCAATTACGAGAATTTTTCGAAAATAAGGATAATATCCTTTTGAATTTTAGTGATGATCAAACAGATGAAATTTTGAAAGTTAATAGTGCTCAGATTCAACGTGAGTCAGGTTTTATTTCAGGAATGGTCATTGTGTTGCATGACGTGACGGAGGAACAACGGACAAATGCTGAACGGCGCCAATTTGTTTCCAATGTTTCGCACGAATTGCGCACGCCGCTGACCTCAGTTAAATCATATATTGATGCGCTGCAAGAAGGGGCCGTTGATGATCCAGAATTAGCTCCTCAATTCTTAAAAGTGGTGCAGTCGGAAACAGAACGTATGATTAATATGATTAACGACCTATTGGAATTGTCACGGATGGACCGGGGCACGAATAATTTAGAGTTAGAATCAGTGAGTCTTGGTGCCCTCTTTAATTATGTCTTAGATCGATTTGATATGATTATTAGCGGTCGCAAGCCGGATCAAAAACGATATACGATTAAGCGGGAAATTCCAGAAACGGCCATATGGGTCGAAATTGATCCATCTAAGTTTACCCAAGTCTTAGATAATTTAATTAATAATGCGATTAAGTATTCACCAGATGGCGGTGTCATAACGGCGGCAATGGTGATTGAAACACAGGAAGTTATTATTGCGATAAGTGATCAAGGATTAGGAATTCCCGCCAAGGATTTGGGTCGGGTGTTTGACCGATTTTTCCGCGTTGATAAAGCTCGCTCGCGCGCACAGGGTGGGACGGGGCTAGGTTTGGCAATTGCTAAAGAAATTGTCGAATCCCTACACGGTCGGATTTGGGTTGAATCAAAAGAAGGTCAAGGTTCGACCTTTAAGATTGCATTGCCGTATACTTTAGAAGCGGATTTGGAGGATGATTGGGGGGAACTGGATGCATTGGAAGGAGAAGCTTAAAACGGGCCACCATGAAGGCTGGCCAATGTTATTTCTGGGCATTTTAGTATTATTAAGTCTATTGCTCTCGGGATGGATTTGGGTCCAAAAAGTTAACCAAAAAGGAATTAATCCCATTACGCAAAAAAATGAAACAGCGTCGGTGGCAACGCGCGATGCTAACCTAAGTCAATTGTTGATTGTCAATCAAGCTGGAGTGCCTTACCTTGTCGATGATGGGCGTTCCGATTTAACCAAAATCATTAATATTATGAGTAATTGGCAGCTGGGGAAACCCGAGGTGCATAAGTATACGCCGCAGAAATTTGTGCAGGAGATGAAGCGCCCGGATACGATTTTGATGGCTTATGCCAATCCTGTGTCTGGAAATTTAGTCGGTAAAACTTTTGGTGATAAAATGTTTATGGCCGGTGTGGACGGCGTCAAATATATTCAGTTATCCACGACAGACCAGGATAAAAATATTCAATTCTTTGATGAAGGACGGCGTAAAATTTATCGTTTTCCGTTGGTGCAAAGTAGCGACAAAATTAAACGCATGAAATTAAATGCGGAACGCGGACGGGTTGATTTAACATATCAAAAATATCAAGTACATTTAACGCGTTTGGAACCCACCAAGGTTAAAATTCGTTCATATTTGATTGAAACCGAGACCCCGGATAATGTGGCTAATCGACTTTTTGATGAAAAAGAATATACTCAGCATCAAGATGATGAAAAGCAGCAAGGTATTTATAATGATGGAACCCGCCGGCAACTGATTGATGACAAGCTGCATGGCTGCTATCGTTATGATTATTATCCGAAGCAAAAGGTTCCGATGAATCAATTTGATAAACGAAGTGACTTGGCCAATCAATTAATCAATGAAGTTTATAATGATGAAAGTATGCCATACGTTAGCCATTATGGTGAAGGGAATACTATAGTTTACCGCCCCTATATTGATAATTTACCAGTTTTTAGTGATGAAGATTATGGCGTTTTGAAGTTTAATCTTTTAAATAACCAACATTTGCAGATTGATTTTTCAAAATATGTCTTAAGAGTGCCCTTACCGGCCTCTAAGAATCGCGAAGTGACAATGGGGTCTTGGCCTGGCGTCAAGCAACAATTGGTCAATGCGAATTTTGATGTTACGCAAATTCAGGATTGGGTGTTGGGCTATGAATGGAGCGGTGATGAAAAGCACCAAGTAGCTAATCTTGAACCACATTGGTTTATTCAATTGAAGGATGGTGAATGGTACCCAGTCGAAACGTATTTGAAAGGGGCATAAGATGGATTTAAAAAAAGTTATCCGTGTTTTTATTTTAATTTTCATCTTAATTGACTTTTTTTAGGAGGTCAGATTGTGCAAAGAGCTATTCAAAATCGGCATAATGAAGGCGCCGGGGCAACACTAAGTAATATGGACCTTGATAATATTAGTTATGGTAAATTAAGTCAAGCGCGGTCGGTTGGTGATTATTTAGGCGGCAATTATGATTTGGACACTTGGGCTGTAAGCCAAGCACGCCAAGACTTAACCGCTGTCAAAACGGTAAATCATGCTGATAAGCAAATTTTGACGGCTGAGCTAAAACAGCCCCGACAGCTTTCTAAAAATGTCTTACAACAACGGCAACAACTGAAAAGACTCTTACAAGACCCCAAATATTTTATTCATGGTGACCAATACGCTTATAATGAGAATGTGACACATGTTTTGAATCGAAATAAAAATTTTGATATGATTTTATGCTTTCAACAAAAGCTCTTACAAGATGATCAAACAATGGGCTCAGTCGGACGTTTGGAGCTGATTTTAAATCAAAAGCATCAGCTGGTCGGTTATCGGCAAAGTTATGTACAAAATGTTCAGAAATTACGAAATCCCGTTGAAACTATCTCGCAAGAGGCGGCCGTGATTGCATTGTATCAGAATAATGAATTGCCAAATGGTTCGAAAATTATTTGGAGTCAATTGAACTATGGTCGTTTAATGGTGGTCAATCATGATGTGGTCATGGTCCCCATTTGGTTTGTAGCAGTTCAAGATGGCGCCAAGCAGACGGTACTAAAAGTCAATGCGATTGATGGTACATTGATTAAGTAAGTTATGAAAAGTAGAAAAGAGGGAAATTGTGGCAGACGATTTTAAAGTTTCAATGTTAGCTTCAGGGAGTTCAGGCAATGTTACTTATATTGAAACACCCGAACATAAAGTTTTAGTTGATGCCGGATTGAGCGGGAAGAAAATTGAAAGTTTGATGCAATCGATTGGTCGGTCACTTACCGATGTCGATAAAATGTTTATTACACACGAACACACGGATCACTTAAAAGGGGTCGGCGTCTTAGCCCGAAAGTATAAGATGGAAGTTTATGCGAATGAAGGGACTTGGGCGGCCATGGATGGGAAGGTCGGCGTGATTCCAGAAGATCAGAAACGAATCTTTGCGCCGAATTCAACCCAGTTGTTTGATGATTTGGACGTCGAAAGTTATCAAGTTTCCCATGATGCAGCTGATCCTCAGTTCTATGCCTTCCATCATAATAATAAAACGTTTGCGATGTTAACCGACACTGGTTATGTGAGCGAACGAGTGGCGGCGATGTTGCGCAATGCGGATGCAATTTTAATGGAAGCGAATCATGACGTTGAAATGCTGCGCTATGGTTCATATGCTTGGAGTTTAAAGCAGCGTATTTTGGGAGATGAAGGACATTTGTCCAATGATGATGGTGCCGAGAATTTAGCCCAAGTGATTGGTCAACGGACGAAACAAATTTATTTAGGGCATCTCAGTCAAGAAAATAATCAAATTCCGCTAGCACATTTAACGGTGGAACAAATTTTACAAGCATATGATTTAAATGTAGGTCGTGATTTTGCTTTGTTAGATACGCACCCAGATCGGGCCACCGTATTGACCCAGTTGTAAATTTTTCCAGCGCTCAACTGGCGATCTTTAAGTCAACCTTAAGTCCAATTCGTTAAAGTAAAGTTATCATAAAAATGAATGAGGTATTGCTTATGAAATTCAAGCATCAAAATTCAAATCAAGAACGCATAATTTTAATTGCATTGATTGCTGGATTAGTCGGTGGTGGAATCGGTGCTTATGGGGTTCAATATCTGGAGAATCGGAATCCAGAAACTACCACGGGCAAAACGACGCCGGTGCAAGTGACTGATTCTAATGCAAAAGGGACTAATCAGGCGACCAAGGCGTTTAATCAAACTTCGGCAACCGTTGTTTCCGTGATTAATTTACAAAAACAAACTTCTTCTGGATGGGATTGGTTTAGCAATGTGAATAAAGACAATGATGATAGCGGTAATTTAATTAAAGCTTCAGAAGGCTCTGGAGTGATTTACAAAAAAGCGAATAATGATGCTTACATTGTTACGAATAATCACGTGGTGGAAGGCTCAAATGCTGTACAGGTGCTTTTGAGTAATGGAACTAAGTTAAATGCTAGTGTGGTTGGGACGGACAAAACTTCTGATCTAGCGGTTTTGAAAGTTAAAGCAGACAAAGTTTCCAAAGTGGCTGAATTTGCTAATTCAAATGAGGTCCAAACGGGTGAGTCAGTTTTGGCCATTGGGTCACCACTGGGTTCAGATTATGCGACTTCAGTAACCGAGGGAATTATTTCCGCCACAAAGCGGGAAGTTCAATCTACCGATGAATCGGGAAATTCACTTGGAAAAGCGACCGTTATGCAAACCGATGCGGCTATTAATCCTGGAAATTCAGGTGGCGCTTTGATTAATATGGCTGGTCAAGTGATTGGGATTAATTCAATGAAGTTGGCTAGTTCCAGTTCCGGCACGGAGGTTGAAGGAATGGGCTTTGCAATCCCTTCAAATATTGTGGTAAATATTATTAATCAGCTTGAAAAGAACGGTAAAGTTGAGCGCCCAGTGTTAGGGATTCAAATGGTTGACTTATCACGAGTTTCAATTGCCGATCAAGAAAGCCGTCTGAAGTTATCAACGGATACGAATGCCGGGGTAGTACTATTGAAGGTTGAAAGTGATAGTCCGGCTGCCAACGCTGGTTTGCAAAAGTATGATGTCATAACGAAGGCCGATGGTAAAGATATTCAAAATTCCAGTGATTTACAAGGAGTTATTAACGCGCATAAAGTTGGCGACACAATTGATATAACTTATTATCGTGATGGTAATCGTCAAAATGTTGAGGTTAAATTTTAAATGTGGGTACGCTAAGATTTATGTTTAAAGATTATCCTTTCAAAGTACAAAATCAGGTCGATTTTTATATGAAATTCACAAAATAAAAGTGTAAAATATAAATTGTTCACAAGATATTTCGTGAATTTCATTACTCTCCAAAGTAAATGAAGATTATATAAATTAGGATATCCTGATAATTATAGTCAAATGTATAGTTCACTAACTGTACAAGGCACGGTCGCTCCCCCCTCTTGCGATCGTGTTTTTTTAATTGATTAAAAATCGGCGCGTATAAAAACTGTCCATGGCTGAGTTGATCTCATTCCATGGACAGTTTTTAAAATATGCTAATGAATGGGGCTTTAAAAACTAACGGGGTTGGTAGATTAAGTGAAAAGTGTAATTACCGACTAATTGTTGATTTTGAAAAAGCTGGTAACGTGTCTTAATTTCACCGCTACTAATATCTGATGCCATAGAAAAATCCAAATTATTTGTTTTAACTTCTAGGGGTAATAAGCCAAGCGGGGTCTGGTAATGGACCTTTGTGAGGCGTTTTGGATTTAAGACCAAGTTAAGTTGCGATTGCCCTTGGCGATTGAGATGCATCAAGTTGTTTTTTGGTTCTAGCTTGATTAAGATAGGCGTTTTAACGGGGACTGATTCACTGAAACGTAAATACAAGTGGTCGTTTTTTT
>NZ_JBJJNY010000007.1:0-68004 GCF_045504165.1 Weissella kandleri
AATTAATATACAACATCCCCGAATGTTCGTCAACTCCTAATTTATATCTATTTTTACGAACATTAACTAACCCCTCCCATAACCGATTATGCTAATAAGTAATCAGCCTTCGCTACCTACCTTCTGTTATTAATTTTAAAAGCATCAAAAAAGCGTCAAGCTAAGCAAATCTTAGCTTGACGCTTTTCATAAATTTTTAACGCATTGTTGGGAATAACAAAACATCACGAATAGTATCTGTATCCGTTAATAACATTACTAACCGATCAATCCCAACGCCAAGTCCGCCAGTTGGTGGCATTCCATATTCTAAGGCCTCAATGAACTCTTCATCAATTCCCTCAGCCTCATCATTACCGTTAGCTGCTTCCGCTGCTTGAGCCTCAAACCGCTCGCGTTGATCAATTGGGTCATTTAATTCAGTAAAGGCATTGGCATATTCGCCGCCCATAATGAATAATTCAAAACGATCCGTAAAACGTGCATCATCAGCATTCTTCTTAGCCAAAGGTGACACTTCTACGGGGTGACCATATACAAATGTAGGTTGAACTAATGTCTTTTCCACAAATTCTTCAAAGAAGGCATTAATAATGTGTCCCACCGTCCAAAATGATTGAACTTCAATATTATTCTCAGATGCTAATTGCTTAGCCGCGGCTAAGTCCATTGGTTGCCAAAAATCAATTCCCGTCTTTTCCTTAATTAAATCAACCATATGCTTACGAGCAAACGGCTTCCCCAAATCTAAATCTGTTCCCTGATAAGTAACCTTTAAATCAGGAGATACTACGGCAGCCGCTGCTTTAACAATGTTTTCCGTCTCCACCATAACATCATTAAAGTCCCAATATGCAGCATAGGTTTCCATGACTGTAAATTCGGGGTTATGTTTTGGATCCATTCCCTCATTTCGGAAGACACGGCCAATTTCATATACCTTCTCCATACCACCTACGATAAGCCGTTTCAAATGGAGTTCTAAGGCGATTCGAAGATACATATCAATATCTAATGCATTATGATGTGTCACGAATGGACGGGCCGCGGCCCCTCCAGCAGCGTTTTGCAAGATTGGTGTCTCAACTTCAATAAAACCATCCCCATCCATATAACTCCGGATAGCCGTAATAATTTTTGAGCGCTGTTCAAAACGTTTGAACGATTCATTATTTGCGATTAAATCCAAATAACGCTTGCGATAACGTGTCTCGACATCGCTCAACCCATGAAACTTATCTGGAAGTGGGCGCAAAGCTTTTGACAAATGCGTGATCGTTTCAACATTCACTGACAATTCACCAGCCTTGGTCTTCATCATTGTCCCTGAAAAGCCAAGCAAGTCACCTAAATCTGACTTTTTTAATAATTCATATGCTTCTTCACCAACCACGGGCTTTTGCACAAAAATTTGGATTGATCCAGTCCGATCATTAATATTAGCAAATGTGATCTTACCTGAACGCCGCTTAGTCATCATCCGTCCAGCAATCGTTACTTGGACGTGCGCAGCTTCTAGTTCTTCCATAGTTTGCTCATCATAACTAGTATGTAGTTCTGCCGCATGGTGACTTGCTTTAAAATGATGTCCAAACGGGTCAATCCCGTTATCGCGTAATTCTTGCATTTTTTCGCGTCGTGCAATCATTTGATCATTTAATGATATTTCTTTTCCTGCCATTTTCTCTTCCTTTATTTTCAGTTTAGTTATTGCTGTTCCAAAATATTTTGTAATTCTGCAGTACTAAATTGGATTTTATTACCTGTAAAACGGTCTACAATTTCAGCTCCTTGACCATCATCAATCATTTCTTGCAACTGACTAGCATGCAAAGTTTCCAACATGCGAGCATAGTCTGCCTTAGTAATGTCTGGGTATAAGTTGACTTCTTCAATTGAAAGCTGCTTAACTTGACCTGCCCCAAACAGCGGGCTCAACAAATCCAATGGTGCATGATTTTCCATGAGCACATCCGCAAGATCTGGCATTTGATCCACTGCCGCATAAAATTGCTTAAGTGCATCTTCTTTGGCGTCAGGCAAGGCTGAAACAATTACTCCACCCGCAGCTTCTACTTGACCATTCGCATTAATTTTAACGCGAGCCATAACCACAGACGGAATTTGCTCTGATGTGAGCATATAATATGTAAAGTCGTCATCAATCTGCCCATTCGCTAATTGAACTGAACCAGTAAAGGGCTTGCTTTCTTCATCCATTTCCTTCGTGATTTGCAAAAAGCCATCAATTCCCACTGCAGCAGAAACACTATCTGTTACAATTCGGGGATTAGTGACATAGCCCCGGACTAATCCCGTAGCACTCGCTTCAGTTACGATTTTACCCGCAGGTCCTTGCCCATCTAACGTAACTGCTAATCGTTCGTCACCTTTTAAAACAGCATTAGCCACTAACAATGAGCTAATTAAAGCCTTACCTAAAATTTCTACCCCCAAAGGTGTTGCTTGGTGAAATTTTGATGCTTTTTGTAGCATCTGAGTCCCATCCATGGCGATTGCGCGAAAATTATTATCTTTTGTTACAGCACGTACAATTGTATCAGCCATTTCTTTCACCTCATTCTTTATTTTATTTAGTAATTTTAACATATATTTTAAGCGAAAGGACCGTTACCTAACAATCTTGCGCAATAAAAAAACTAATGTGCACTAAACCACATTAGTCAAATAAATCATCTTTTAGCCATAAAATATACACAATAAACTAAATATTTTATGGTTCAACTCAATCATTTTAGCTTTGCACAACAATAGTAATCACAAAATATTCAGTATACTAACAGTCCTTATGCTCAAACCCAATCGCTAATCGATTCATCAGTAGCTAACGTCTGATTCCTTTAAATTGCCGGGCGACCACTGATAACAATCTAATTATCAAACACATCATCATTTACAAAACGATTGACTGAAAGCATAACATTATTGCAGATTTGGCTTTTTCCAAAAATCGTCAGCATAATCCTCACATAACCATCGCTTCCTAATATCGGGTATCTTTCATTTTTACCAATCGGTCCTTTTTATTTAAATTAACATTATCCCTAAAACAGCTTTAACATTCACTGTAATATTAAAAGCATTACCAAGGTGATGCCAAACACACCCGATCCTCCAAGAACAGATACCACTGATTTTAATAAATTTACATCAAACTCGCCGATGTAACATTTATCTACTCTATTAAAATCAATCCAATTAATGCGCAGCACCTAAATGAATTTTTCGCCCATGAACACTTAAACCAAACGCTGATACATAAAAATGTTTTCCTGAATTTTTGTGGAATTGATTAAATAAAAAATGGCCTTGAGACCAGGGCTCAAAACCATTCAAAAATTAGTGCTGTCGATTCAAAACTTGGATTTCATCCCCACCAACAATTACTGTATCAGCAGTATTCAAGAACAAACCATGTTCTACAACACCAATTTCATTTGATAGGAATTGTGATAACAATTCTGGGCTATCAATGCCATTCAAATGCAAATCCAAAATATAGTGACCACCATCGGTTACTAATTTCTCACCGGAATCTGTCATCCGGAAGGTTGGGTTCAAGCCCTTCGCTGCCAATTTACGTTCCAATTGACCACTTCCATAAGGGACGACTTCAACTGGCAAGGGGAAGGTTCCTAAAGTTGGCTTAACTTTACTTTCATCCACAATCCAAATGTTCTTATTTGAATTTTTAGCTACAATCTTTTCCATCAATAGGGCAGCTCCCCCACCTTTGATTCCATTCAAATAAGTATCAACTTGATCTGCTCCGTCAACTGTGACATCGATATGATCAACCTCATCAACATCGACAATCTTCAAGCCTAATTCAGCCCCACGTTCTGCCGTGCGGTTTGACGTGGTAACACCGGTAAATTCAATGTTCTTTTCCGCTAAAGCATCTAAGAAAAAGGCCACAGTTGAACCTGTTCCGAGTCCCACAGTCATTCCGGCTTCAATATATTTTGTCGCAAATTCAGCGGCTTTCTTTTTATTTAAATCTTGTACATTCATCTTTTCATCTCCATTAAATTTATTCAGCTGCTAATCCCGCGTCGACTTCAGCCTTCATTGGAATCGAAGCAATCGCCCCTGAGCGCGATACCGCTAAAGAGCTTGCCTTACTACTACGCTGGACCATCGTTTGAATATCGCCCGTTATCTTCCAATTTGCTGCCAAAGTTCCAATAAAAGTATCACCAGCAGCGGTTGTATCAATCGCTTGAACTTTAAAAATTGGAGCTGTGCCTTGCTGATCAGCTACGTTATAGTATACCCCATCGCCACCCAAAGTGATAATTAAATTCTTCACACCTTGACTCTGCAAACGCTCGACAATCGTCGCTTCTAAAAGTGCAACATCAGTGGTTGGATTGGTTCCAGCCAGGGCCGCCGCTTCCGTTTCGTTGGGCACTATCAAATCTGTTGCTGCCAACAACGCCGTGTCTAATGTTGCCGTTACCGGAGCGGGATTTAAAATCGTCGTAGCTCCATGCGCTTTTGCAAGTTCAAAGCCAGCCACCACCGCTGCACTTGGTACTTCTAACTGTGCCACGACCACATCAGCTTCCATTAAGGCTGCTGCGGCTGCTTGCACATCTGCCACTGTCAAAGCCATATTGGCACCACCATGCACCATGATAGTATTGTGCCCGTCAGCTTCTAGTAAAATCGTCGCTGAACCAGTGGGTTGTTGTTCCTTAGTATAGATATATTGGGTATCAATTCCCTCATCTGCTAATAAGGCTTTAAAAGCTTTTCCCCGTTCATCAGCCCCCACGGCACCAATAAATGTCACTTCGGCTCCTTGACGAACAGCCGCCACCGCTTGGTTAGCACCTTTACCACCAAAATTTTCCGCTTCGTCTTCCACCGTAATCGTTGCCCCCTGCGCTGGCAAATGATCAAGCATCAAAGCAACATCAATATTTAGACTTCCAATCACCACAACTTTTTGCATTTAGCATCCCCTTATAATCTCTAAACCGTGTTCCTACTTTAGGTAAAACGTTTTACTCAACTCAAGGATATCTTATTAATTTTCCCACCAATTGTCAATCTTTAATTATGCCAAATGAGCAGCATAAAATACTTATCATTAAGCTGTGCCCCCAGGGACTGGGCCTGTTGATTCACGTTCAATCAATTGTAAATCTAACATATTCATCTGTTGTGACCGATTCAAATTTTCTAACCGTTTAATGATTAAATTTAAGGCGGCTCTGCCAATTTGTTGCACAGGTTGGCGCACCGTCGTTAAGGCCGGCACAGTAAATTCAGCATAATCCGTATCGTCATAGCCCACCACTGAAATATCCGCGGGCACCTGAACCCCTTGATTATATAAACCACGTACTAATCCAATCGCAATTTCATCATTTAACGCAAAAACCGCCGTGGCCCCACTTGCTATCACGGCATCGGTTGCGGCTAAACCACCATGTTTTGATAAGGCCGTTTGCAGGCGTGCTACTGGTTTTAAATGATGCTGCGTTAATGTTTCTAAAAAGCCGTATTCGCGTTGATGCATATTATCAGTCATCGTGTCAGCCATTAATAACGCAATTTTTTGGTGCCCCAAAGCCACTAAATGTTCAGCAGCTAAATGCCCGCCTTGCTTTTCTTGCACCATCACGCGATCTTTCGCTCCTAAATCGACACTTTGATCTAATGAAAGGAATGGGATTCCGCGTTTATTTAAAAACTGGCTCACAGCTTTATGCTTGGGGATGGGGCGTCCAAAAATCAACGCGTCCACGCCACGATCAACCAATGCATAAATTGATTTCTCCAAATTTTCATCTGTAGCACCCATGAAAACCAAGTCAATGTGGTCTGGCACATTCATCTGCATACTTTGAATTAAATCCGCAAAAAATGGCAACCGAAAAGAAGGGATAATAACCCCAATTAGAGGACTTTTTGAGCCTTTCAATTCTTTGGCCGCCACATTGGCAACGTAACCTAACTCATCTCGAGCGGCTATCACTTTATTAATTGTTTCTTCAGAAAAGCGTTCTTGTTTATTATTAATAATTTGTGACACGGTTGCAATTGAGACCCCGGCAAGTTTAGCAACATCCTTAATCGAAGCTTTTTTCATACTTTTAACATCCTTATCGTCGGTTCCTTAAATATAACTTAAATGTAACCGTTTTTTTATCATAGATATAGTATAATACATAATAACTTTTATTGTTTAACAGAAATCGATAATATTGTTTGAAAGCGGTTGCAATCGAACTTTAATTAGTGTATTCTTTGTTTCAGTTAAACGATTTAACGTTGTTGGTATTTTTTTGTTTCTCATCTGTATTTTCGAAAGGATTCGATCATGTATTTACTTATTAACATCGTCGGAATTTTCGTTACGATTGGAGTGGCGTATCTCTTCTCTCGTGATAGAAAGCATATTCAATGGAAGTCCGTTGGAATTGTAACGGCCTTGCAATTATTCTTAGCTTGGTTCTTCGTCAACTTCAGCGCTGGACGCCAAGCCGTCGTAGCCGCTGCCAATGGGTTCAATTGGCTTGTAGCAACTTCATACAAAGGAATTGCCTTTGCGCTTCCTGATTTTGTTTCAAAAACAATTCCCGGGGCTGGGGGAACTCTTGATGGTAACATGAATTTCGTTACCTCTGCCTTGATGCCAATTCTTTTGGTCGTACCTTTATTTGACATCCTAACTTACATCGGCTTCTTACCTTGGCTAGTTAAATGGATTGGGAAGGGTCTTTCATTCATCACTGGTCAACCACGTTTTGAAGCTTTCTTCTCAATCGAAATGATGTTTCTTGGAAACACAGAGGTTCTGGCCGTTTCTAAGGGTCAATTAACCCAAATGAACGAAGAGCGTAACTTAACAATCGCTTTGATGTCAATGAGCTGTGTTACTGCTTCAATCATCGGAGCATATACACAAATGATGCCTGGACAATACGTTTTGACGGCGGTGCCTTTGAACATCCTAGGCGCTATCATCATTTCCGCAATCTTAAATCCAGTTGTCGTTGATCAAAAAGATGATATTATCGTCGAAGTGAATGAACCGGTTGAAGTTCAACAAGCTGACGGTACCGTTAAGATGGAACGTCCTAAGAAAGAGCCTTTCTTCTCATTCTTGGGAGACTCAATTCTTGGTGCTGGAAAGTTGATTTTAATCATCGCTGCTTCAGTTATGGCCTTCGTGGCTTTGGCTAATTTGATTGACCAAGTCTTCTTATTGACTGGTTTGAAGTGGCTTTCATTAGAAAACATCTTCGGAGTAATCATGTTCCCATTCGCTTGGTTACTTGGTTTCAACCCACAAGACGCTTTCCAAATCGCGCAATACATGGGGACGAAGTTAGTTACAAACGAATTCGTTGTTATGGGTGAAGTTTCAAAGAGCGTCATGGCCGGAACTGGTTTGTTTGCTAACAAGCACGCCATCGCTGTCTTGACTGTCTTCGTTACTTCATTTGCCAACTTTGGAACGGTCGGAATGATTATTGGAGCCTTCAAGGGCTTGGTTTCAAATGAAAAGGTGAATTTAATTTCTAAAAATGTACCTTTGATGCTGATTTCAGGAATCTTAGTTTCATTGCTTTCTGCCGGAATGGCCGGGCTGTTTGCTTGGTAATCTAGCTTATTTTAAAGAGGTTTGGAAGCGTACTCCTGCCTCTTTTTATTTCAACTTTTTTCAAAATTAACTCTAAATATGCATAATATCGAAAGGAATTACATCATGGCTGAAAAAGAAGCACTTATTTTAGATATGGACCCAGGGATTGACGATGCGGTTGCTTTATCAATTGCCTTAACTCACTCCGAATTTGACCTCAAACTCTTGACCGGGGTCGCAGGAAATGTCAGTGTTGAAAAAACAACGGCTAACCTCTTGAAGCTCGAAGAATTCTTCGGTCGAACTGATATTCCAGTCGCCATGGGAGCTAAAGCCCCTTTGAAACGTGAATTCAAAGATGCTTCATATATTCATGGTGAATCAGGCATGCCTGGCTATGATTTCCCAGCCCTTACCCATCAACCTATTACTAAAGACGCCATTGAAGCTATGGTTGAAGTCTTAGATAATGCTGAACAGGCCATGACGATTGTAGCAACGGGAGCTTACACTAACATTGCCCTCCTATTGCAACAACATCCTGAAGTTAAACCAAAAATTAAGCGTTTAATTTTAATGGGTGGTTCATTATCAGGCGGAAACGTTTCGTCAGTAGCCGAATTTAACGTCTTTACTGATCCTGACGCCGCTGACATTGTCTTCCAAAGTGGTTTAGATATTACAATGATTGGTTTAGATGTGACTTTGAAAGCTTTGCTCTCAAATCAATCAATTAAAGACATTGCCAAGATGGGGGAAGTTGGCGCAATGATTTCTGGAGTCATGACAGCTTATAACGATGCCGAAGGTGATGGTAAGCCAATGCACGACGTTAATACAATTCTATATCTCCTACATCCTGAATTCTTTACGGTTGAAGACCACATGATTTATGTCATTACTGAGGGCCCCGCAATCGGTGGAACCATTTCTGACTTCCAAGATCGGTGGTCAAGCGGTCAAAAGAACAGTCATGTGGCCGTCGATATTGATGCCAAGGCGTTTGAAGACTGGTTCTTAACTGAAATTCCAAAAATGAATGCGGCTAAAGCGGCTAATCAATAATTAGTACATGTTACCGGCTGAAATACAAGTTAATTAAGGGGGAACTTTCATGGCAATTAAAAAAATGATTTTAGATTTAGACACTGGTGTTGACGATGCTTTGGCCCTAGCTTTAGCGGTAGAAGATCCACGCGTAGACCTCATTGGGATTATTGCTTCTTATGGAAATACGCTGGTTGAAACCGCTGCTCAAAATTCGTTAAATTTGCTCCACCTGCTGGGCGCAGATGATGTCCCCGTTTTTATCGGCGAGGCACACTCATCAACTACTAACCATTTCGATGTCATGCCCATTTCAATGGCAATCCATGGCGAAAACGGAGTAGGAAATGTTGAATTACCAACCACCACTCGCAATGTTGAAACCAAGTCGGGAGTTCAATTTTTAATTGATGCGGCCCATGAATTTGGCGAGCATTTAATTTATTTACCAACTGGACCTCTAACTAATTTGGCTGCAGCCATTCAAATTGATCCAGAAGTTGCTACCTTAATCGGCCAAACTACCTTAATGGGTGGGGCGTTAACCGTACCAGGAAACGTCACCCCATTTACTGAGGCCAATATTCATCAAGACCCCGAAGCAGCTGATTTTGCCTTTACTCATCAACAGAATTTAACCATGGTCGGTTTAGATGTAACTTTACGGACCTTAATGACCAAAACGCATACGCAAGCTTGGCGTGAATTAGGAACTGAAGCCGGTCGCTTATATGCCGATTTAATGGACTACTACATTGATGCCTACGACCGTCTTGATATTGATCACCGCGGCGCTGCTTTGCATGATCCTTTAGCAGTGGCCGTCGCAATTGATCCTGACTATGTCCAAACCATTGATTTGAATACTCGGGTCACCTATGATCAAACATCTGGTGATTACGGGCGGACAATTGGCGATCGTGAACGGCTCAATGACCCGACAACGACAAAGATTGCTGTCGATGTTGACGTTGAACGCTTCGTCCGTGATTTCCAAGACTTTATGCTTGATGTTTTGAAATAAAATACCGTATATTGCGTGAAAAAAAGGAAGGTCGTCTCATGAGATGACCTTCCTTTTCTATTTTCCTCCAACCAAACGAGGCAGAATCACCTCCTGGTTTACATCTGCATCCTTGGCTTGTTGGGCATCTTTGAAATAACACCACAAACGTCGTAAGACAATGAATGAAAGCATTAATATGAACCTGTCTGCTGGCTATCACTAACTATTTATAATTTTGACCAATCTGCTTATTTATTATTTTTCCAAACCAGACAATTTTTTTATCCGCCGAACATGCCCTTCGCAAAAGACTCCTGGGTACAAAAAAAGTCATCCATTGCTGAACAATGGATGACCCTTTTCACTTAATTTTTAATTCCGTGGATATAAGATTTCAACCTTTACATCTGATTGAACGTGTTCTTCCTTACGTTCTTCAACCGCTTCGGCAACTTTCTTATTCGCCACTTTTTTAGCTTCTTCGTATGACATTGGTGTTACTTCATCAGTTCCATCACCTGATTTCTCAGGCATTTTACCAGTTTCATACAAACTTAGAATTTGTTTTTCGTCCAAAGTCTCATACTCAAGAAGGGCTTTGGCAATCGCCGCATGTTTATCTGCATATTGCACAATAATATCATGCGCTTGGGCATAACCTTCTGTTGTCAGACGCCGCACTTCTTGATCAATCAACCGCGCTGTATCTTCAGAATATCCAGCACCTTGTCCATGTTGACCATTAAAAGGTTGCCCATTCTTGGCTAATTGCACCATTCCAACCTTATCAGACATTCCGTACTCTGTTACCATCGCACGGGCGATATTAGTCGCCTGCTCAAAGTCATTTGAAGCGCCAGATGATTGTTGCTTAAAGATAACCATTTCGGCAGCCCGACCACCCATCAATCCAGCGATTTGATCTTCAGCATTATCCTTTGACATCAACATCTGATCTTCACGCGGCAACATAATGGCATAACCACCGGCGCGACCACGTGGAACAATCGTGACCTTATGAACAACCCGGGCTTCATTCAAAACCAAGCCCACAATCGCGTGTCCAGCTTCATGATAAGCAACCGTCTCACGTTCCTTCTTCGAAACAACACGATCCTTCTTGGCTGGACCAGCAATCACCCGATCTTCGGCTTCATCCACATCATCGGCTTCAATCTGCTTTTTACCTTGACGCGCAGCTAACAATGCCGCTTCATTCAAAAGATTAGCTAAATCGGCCCCTACAAAGCCAGGGGTCTGTTTTGCAATTTCTTTCAAGTCCACATCTTGGGCCAAAGGCTTATCCTTAGAATGCACTTTCAAGATGGCTTCACGCCCCTTGACATCAGGTTGACCAACCAAAATCTTGCGGTCGAAACGACCTGGCCGTAACAAAGCTGGATCCAAAACGTCCGAACGATTAGTGGCCGCGATCACAATGACACCCTCATTACCTGAGAACCCATCCATCTCAATCAACATTTGATTCAACGTCTGCTCGCGTTCATCATTTCCGCCACCCATTCCTGAGCCACGTTGCCGACCAACGGCATCAATTTCATCAATAAAAATAATTGAAGGGGCAGCCTTTTTAGCATTTTCAAACAAATCACGGACACGACTTGCTCCAACTCCCACAAACATCTCAACGAAATCTGATCCTGAAATTGAGAAGAATGGTACACCAGCTTCACCAGCAACCGCACGTGCTAACAAAGTTTTACCAGTTCCGGGAGGCCCCTCAAGCAAAACTCCTTTGGGAATCTTTGCACCCAACTTAGTAAACTTGCTTGGGCTCTTTAAGAATTCAACCACTTCGACCAATTCTTGCTTTTCTTCTTCGGCTCCAGCCACATCAGAGAACCGGACTTTATTATCGGCAGGATCAGCTGGTTTAGCCTTCGACTTACCGATATTCATCATCCCGCTCGCTCCGCCGCGACCACCTTGGCTCATTCCACTCATCATAAACCAAAGGAACCCTAGCATAACAATCATTGGTAAGAAACTAACAGCTAATGAACCCCAAACATTGGAATCTTCTGGCTTGGTGGTCATTTTAGTGTTCGTCTTGGCCGCTGCATCACTAATCTGCTTGACTGATGAATCATTTGGCAAAACGCTTGCCTCAAAATTAGTTACTTTTGGCACGGCGCTACCCATGACTTTGGCAAAAATACTATTGTTATCAACCTTGAACTTTTTATCTTCAAGAGGTTTGCGGTATTCACCCTTCACCTCATAGACGCCAGCCCCCGGTTGAACTTGAATTGACTTAATTTTTTTCTCATCCAGCTGCTTTATAAACGTCGAAGTATCAACCTTCTTTACTGTTGTCGTATCTTTAGGACCCATAACCCAATATACAAGTCCCAAAATAGCCAACAACATGATTACGTAGAATAAACTTTGCCGAACAAAATTACCACTAGGGCGATTCTTCATTCTTCTACTCTCCTTTTAAGAATATATTTTAACTATACTCTTACTTTATACTGATATTAAATTACTTTATCATGTCCCTCACGCTCGCATAAATATGTAACAAACATTTTGTTCGCCATCATCGGCTAAGCTATGAAGATTATGAATTAAATTTAATGCGTTGGTGTAATCGCATCGTCTACGAGCCCGATGTGTTCTGGTGCATAAACTGATTTCTTTAAGACACCGACATATGGCAAATTGCGGTAAAGCTCTTTTCCATCAACACTATAATCCAGACCATAACCGACCACAAACGCTTTTGGTACATCAAAACCAATATACTCCACGGTCTCAGAGACAACCCGGCCTTCTTTTTTATCTAATAGGCTTGCTGTTTTAACACTCTTGGCGCCACGATCCATCAAAAGTTGCTTCATAAACTTTAATGACCGTCCAGTATCGACAATATCCTCCATAATGATGATATCACGACCATGCACGTCACTTTGAATATCAGTTACTAATGAAACTTCGCCTGAACTGGCAATTCCACCGTTATAACTTGAAACGTTGATAAATTCAACTTCAGTGTACTCCATATAACGCATCACATCGACTGCCCATAATGCGGCACCTTTTAAGACGACTAAAATAATGGGTGTTTTACCTTCATAATCATGTGCCAATTGATGCCCAACGCGCGCCGCCGCTTCCGCAATTTCTGCTTGGCTGTACAGAACACGTTCGATATCGTTATCCATTTTCCATTCACTCATTGAATAGCCCTTTCGCGTTATGTTAATTTTTTAAATATACGTTATTATTTTACCACGAATCAACCATTTTAAGACATTAGTTTTTGTCTGAATCCTGCTTTAAAATCAATTTCTTACCCTGACGATAAACGACCCATGGTTTTACTAATTGAACCATCCCTTGATTGACACTTTGATTACGCATTAACTGCCAAATTTGGGTTAACTGCCGATGTTTCACTTGGTAATATCTTTGCTGCTGCAACCACGCTTGCAATACTAAGCTTGTCTGCATTTCATCGGCTTGCATAAAATCATACGTGCCAGCTTGAATCCGCGCAACGGCTGCTAATATTTCCGGTTGGGCGAGCGCTTCTAACGCCATTAATTGTTGCCCACTGCGTACCATATTTTCGGCAAAATTTTGATTCAACTGCCCTAAAGCTGGCATAATCGTTTGCCGGATCAAATTACGAGCATAATTAGTATCTTGATTCGTACTATCAACAATATAATTTTCAATCGGTGTATCAACTAATAACGGTAGCTCTGTCTTCTTCAGCGCTAAAAACGGTCGGCGAATTTCAAAGTCAGGCATCATCTGACGCGCAGGCATCCCACCTAATTGATGCAGCTGGCTGCCCCGTGCTAATTTAAACAAGATGGTTTCTGCTTGATCATCTTGATGATGCGCAGTAACTATAATCGACGTTCCCCATTGTAAAGCTTGTTGCTTAAGCAAAACATAACGTTGCTGCCGAGCCTGTTCTTCCACTCCATGCTCCGGTCTTACCGGCCAATCCATTTTTAACATTGCCACTTGTTTGAATTGCCTACGATGCTGTTGTAACCAATCTGTGACAAATGCTTCTTCAACCTCTGCGTCGGCACGCAGTTGATGATTTATATAAACTACGCTAACTACTGGTTGCAGGGCTTGTGGTAAATGGCCTTCTGTCAACCATTGCGCTAAATGCAAAGAATCAAAGCCCCCAGATAAAGCTACCACCACGTGTTCACCCGCCCTAAATAATTGTTGCTCTTTTACCGTTTGAATCAACTGGCGTCGGACCTGTTGCTTTTTCATGATTTCCGCTCCAACTTTCATATTAAAATAAAAAAAGCCTAAAACTATTTACTGTTTTAGCCTTTATTCTAACGCAATTACTGATTACTAGGTAGATTAAACACAATCTCCCCATCTTTAGTATACATATACCGTTGCCGCACATACTGTTCAGCAAAGTCTTCATTACTTAAATTATTTTTTAGCGTTGTTAACTGCTTATTATCAGCCTGCGCTTTTTTCACTTGTTTGGTTAAATTCACACTTTGTGCTTCCGCGGCACGCATCTGTGAATAATTTCCAATTCCAGTAATAGTAGCCACCACCACCACCATAAACATTACGCCATAAATAATGCGTTGATGCATTTGCCGGATGCGCCGGATATGCAGGGCTTGACGCTGCGCGTTATAGCGCATAAATTCAGCACCGGCTGAATCTATGGGATAAATTTTGCCATTTTTTTGCTTGTTTTGCGCCATGCGATGCCCCCTGAAACTACTCCTTTGATACCGCTATCATGTCACAAAAAAACAGATTAGTCGACTAATGCACCAAGACCTTAATAAATTCATAATATTTATTATTACCTGAACCAATCCAACCTAATTTAGGTCTTCCTCACGTAAAATTCGATACATGTGCTCCGCATCATCTTTTTTGGTTGTTTCCATGATACGTTCAATTTCTAACACCATCAGCCGATTTCCAAATTTAATCGCGAGCTCATCCCCGACCTTTACATCAGAAGAAGACTTAGCCACCTTACCATTAATCGTAATTCGCCCTTGATCAGCAATTTCTTTGGCGACGGTCCGCCGTTTAATCAAGCGCGAAACTTTTAAAAATTTATCAATTCGCATTTTTATTCCTCATTCATTTCATCTTATTTTAAATCTCTGAATTAGCCGTTCGCCGTATGGTAGTAATTGCCATTCATCAACTGTTAATAATTTACCATAAATCGTTAAAAAAGCACTAATTGCTCCACCTAAAATCACGCCCAAAAATAACAAGACGCTGCTCATTAAACGGGTATTGGGCAATTGCTTCCCAAGCAAAAATAGCGCTAATGCCACAATTATTCCCATTAAGCCGGTGAAACATATACTTTTTAGTAACCAACGAGGGGCAAACGGTGTAGATTGCCGGAGCATTTGGGGCAATTGCCACCAAACGAGGAACCATACCAGGCTAAGACTCAGCACTGTAGAGCAGCTCGCCCCTACCAAGCCCATGCTAGGCATCAAGGCTTGATTTAATAACCATTTACAGCCAATGCCTAACATTAATTTCCAACATAAATACCGTGTTTGGTCTAAGCTCTGTAAAACTGTCACACCAACAGTCATTAAGGTTGCGGGTATCATACTTAAAACATATACATCTAATATGACTGTGCCTTGGCGACTCCCAAATAAAGTTTGATTCAAATAAGGCATCACCGCTATCATACCAACCGTCGTAAGCAGAATCAGAAACAATGAGAGGCGGAAGGAACGTTGAAAATCAAGCTGAAACGCCTGCTTTTTTTGTTGGACGAAAAACTGCCGTAAATTAGGTAACAAAACGGTTCCTAAACTTGTAGCCAAGACCATCCCTAATTGAACGAGGGGCTGACCACGGTCATAAATTCCTTTCCAACTTTCAGCTTGCGTCGCTAAAAAGCCGGAATGAACCAGTAAACCTTTAACCGAAAATGAATCCATCAACTGAAACAAAACTAATAGGGCAGTGACTAAAACGAGCAAGCCGCCTTCATACCATAAACGTTTTACCAAAACTGTCCAACGTAACTGAGGCCAGGCGTCGCGTTCATCCGTCCGCACTTGAATCATCCCAAATTGGCGAAAAGTAGGCCACAAGACCAGACTCGCTACTAAAGCTGCCAAAGGTGCTCCCGCCATGGTACCTTGCCCAGTTTGATAGATTGTCCACTTTTGGGTATTGGCCCACCAAGCTACCCCAACAATAATTAAAACACGTACTAACTGCTCAACAATCTGGGAGATGGCGGTTGGCTTCATATTTAATAAACCTTGAGAATACCCACGGGTGGTGGCTAAAATAGGCATAAATAAAAACATCCATGCCACCATTTGAATCACAGGAATCAACTGTAAATCACCGCCCATCCAACAGGCTAACGTTGGCGCCCCAAAATAGATACTACTAAATAAAATTAAACTGATGACCACCAAAATTCGATGGAGGCGTGCCGCTGCAATTTGAGCCTGGCGCTGACTACTTTGCTCACTAACCACTTTAGCAATCAACATTGGCCACCCACTTAACGCCAAAACAACTCCAATTCCATATAGGGGATATACTTGCTGATAAACATAAAAGCCCGCATTGCCCACCATATTTTGCAAAGGAATCCGATACATTGCGCTTAGAACTTTCGCTATTAAGCCCGTCAGCGTTAAAAGTCCCACCCCTTGCGCCAAGTGCCTACTTGGTGACTGATTCAACATTTGTTTGCTCATTTAAAGCCTCCAAGAAATGCTCTAGACCCAGTAGCCAATCAGCTTCCGTCATTTTCGGTTGAATCACAATATCAATCCGCGCCGGATTAAGCCCCACCGCTTGACCACGCAAATGTTGCGCCTCCAAAACCTTTAACCAATCAACATGTTCCAAATCAGCATCCGCTCCAAAGGTCACATGTAATAAATTATTGGTTTGGCGATCGTGATCAATTTTAATTATACCAACTTGATCCGCATATCGTTTGATTGAAGCCACTTGTAATAATTTAACCGCAGCCGTTGGTAACTCACCATACCGATCCAGTAAGTCATCTTCAATTTCCATAAATTGATTATTATTTTTCGCCCGACTAATGCGTTGATAGAACTCAATCTTTTGTGCGCCTCCAGGAATATAATTAACTGGCAAATAAGCTTCCACATTCAAATTCAATTCTGCATCAGCCTTCTTTTGCTCAACAACTTTGCCTTGCTTAGCTTGAACCGCTTCTTGTAACATTTGCGTGTATAGATCGTAACCAACACTATTAATAAAGCCATGTTGCTGCGAACCTAGGAGGTCTCCAGCACCGCGAATCGACAAATCACGCATCGCAATTTTAAAGCCGGAACCTAACTCCGTAAAATCACGAATCGCTTCCAACCGATGCTCACCCACCTCACTTAACGTTCGATTTGCTGGGTACATAAAGTAAGCATAAGCTAAATTATGCGACCGCCCAACCCGACCGCGAATTTGGTACAGCTGAGCCAAGCCCATCCGATCAGCAGCTTCCACGATTAATGTATTTGCATTGGGGATATCTACGCCAGTTTCAATAATCGTTGTCGTGACTAAGACGTCGTAGTCGCCTTGAATAAAGTCGTACAAAATGCCTTCCAATTGCGTTTCCGTCATGCGACCATGAATGACTGCGACACGCGCATCGGGCACCAAGCTTTCAACATAGGCTTGTGCTTTTCCAATATCCTCAACACGGTTATGCAAGTAGAAAGTCTGCCCCCCACGCGCCATTTCCCGTTCAATCGCTAAAGCAATCTCGCGACCATTTTGTTCCATAACATAGGTTTGAATCGGGAAACGGTTCGCTGGTGGTGTCTCCAAGACTGACAAGTCACGGGCCCCAACCATTGCCATGTTTAAAGTACGTGGAATTGGCGTTGCCGTCAGCGTCAGCACGTCTACAGAAGTTTTCAATTGCTTCAAACGTTCTTTATGCTTAACCCCAAACCGTTGCTCTTCATCGATAATCAATAAGCCTAAATCCTCAAACCCCATCGTTTTACTCAAAATTTTGTGCGTCCCAACGACCATGTCCAAAGTATGGTCCTTTAAGGCCTGCGTAATCTCCCGAGTTTCTTTAGCCGTTTGGAATCGTGACAACATCGCCATTTTAACTCCTGTACCTTCAAAGCGCGCCTGCATGGATTCAAAATGTTGTTGCGCTAAAATAGTGGTTGGTACCAGCATCGCCACTTGCTTATGATCATTGAGCGCCTTAAAGGCCGCCCGGAAAGCAACCTCAGTTTTACCAAAACCAACGTCCCCAACCAACAAACGATCCATCGGCTGAATTTTTTCCATATCTTTTTTAATTTCCGTGGTTGCTTGAAGCTGATCAGGAGTCTCCGGGTAGGGAAAAGCCGCTTCAAATTGACGCATCCGATTATTATCGGGCGAAAATGCAAAACCGCGCTTGGCTTCACGTTCAGCGTACAACTGCAACAATTCATCTGCAATATCTTCAACTTTAGCCGCAACTTTGCGTTTCGCCTTCGCCCATTCCGTACCGCCTAGTTTATTTAGCTTCGGCGCCTTTTCACCAGCACTCACATATTTTTGCACTAAATCTAATTGTGTAATAGGAATAAATACTTTTCCTGACCCTTGATATTGAATCGTGATGTAGTCTTGCTTCACACCCCGAGTTTCAATGGTCGTAATTCCTTGGTAAATTCCGATTCCGTGATTTACGTGCACCACATAATCACCGACTTGAAGTTCGTTATAACTTTTAATTCGTTCTGCATTTGATAAGGTCTGTCGACGAGGCGCCCGTTTCACAACCGTCTGAAAAATTTCCTTTTCGGTCAGAACCACCAATTTTAAGCTTGGAATCTCAAAACCACCATGTAATTCCAAAATTCCAATTTGCGTGCGTCCCACTTTATAGTCCTGATTATTTACTTGATTTGCAGTAATTTTAAAATCACTAAACGTCTGCGCTAATTTCTGTTGCCGTTCACTCGTATTAGTTAAAAAAATGACGGTAAATTGCTGCTTTTGCCAGCGATCGAGTTCGCTTTTTAACACAGGCATCTGGTTATAAAATTGCTGGGCTGGCCGCACAATCACCTGGGTCAAAGAATCTTGCTTCAAATTACCAATACTACGCGCTAACGGTGATAAAACTAAACTCCGATGCTCATCGGCTGCTACCCCAGCAGCTAGGGGTGTTCCCAAATCAGGGCTTTGTAAAACTAATTGCTCTGCTTGGCGATCAGTCCACCATTCTAAGGTATCCAGCTCAACTTGCTTAGCATTTTCTAACGCTCGAGGATAGTCGTCTAAAACTAAGAGTCCGTCAGCTGGTAAATAATCCATCAAGCGCGTCTTATCGGGATATAAATATCCTAAATACTGCCGCATCTCCGGCATAATAGTACCCTGTTTTAAGGCTTCAATCAACGGTCCTAAATTTTCCGTTAAATGGCGTTTCTGCGCGCCTTCCAAGGCATCACGTGCCTTAGTAAAGGCTAATTCAAAGTTAGTTTGCGCGGCTTTTAGTTGCTGCGGCGTCGCAATTAAATCCGTAACTGGCAAAATCTGTAATTCATCAAGGGGCTCTAAGCTCTTTTGATCCTCAGGATTGAAATAACGTAACGAATCCAATTCGGTATCAAAGAAATCCATCCGCACAGGATTCTCATGATTTAACGGATAAACATCAATAATTGACCCTCGCACTGAAAATTCGCCAGGATTAAAAACAGCTTCCGCGCGTTGATATCCCATCATCATTAATTGCGCTTGCAAATTTTTTAAATCGTAATCTGTTTTTTGAAAATTAATTTTTAATTGCGCTTGATTGAAGGTTTCCACCGTGGGTAAATATTGCGTTACACCGGTATAACCAGTCACGACGACTGCAAGTGGATCATTTTGTAAGTGCTCTAACGCCTCTACGCGTGCCTGCACAACTTCTAATGACGTAATTGCCACTTGGGCACTGATTGTTTCTTCTGTAGGAAAATATACCACATGCTCAGCTCCCACTAAGCTCGTTAAATCTTCCGTTAATTGTTGCGCATGAAATTGGCTATCGGCCACCACTAAGAAAGGAATTTGTAATTTTGACCATAAGCCATGCAGATAAACCGCGCGTGCGCCACCTAAGACCCCCGTTAAAACATGCCGACCACCCGTAGCTAGTTGCTGAGTTAACTTTTCAAATTGATTATTCTTCACTAATATATCTGATAATTGCATTAATTTCTCCTGTTGCAAGGTTTTATCCGGTCAACTGCATGCTAGCACAAGCTAACCGGCCTCATGATCCAATAATCACAATCAATTTTAATTTTTTAATTAATTAAATTGATTCATTAGCTCAGACATTGATGTGCCTTGACAAAAGGCTTCCATAATCGCCACAGCCCGATCCAAACTAGCCTGTACGGTAATTGTCTCCTCAGCTTTAAACTTTCCTAAAACAAAATTAACCACTGCCCGTTGATCATGTTTTGGATGGGCAATGCCAAACTTCAAACGGTTAAATTCTGATGTTTTCAAATGCGCAATAATAGATTTTATTCCATTATGCCCTCCAGCTGAACCTTTCATGCGGAGCCGTAGACGCCCTAATTCCATATCCATATCATCTTGAATCACCAACAAATCGTCTAGATTCAATTGATAATACCGCACCAGGCTACCAACAGTTTCACCTGATAAATTCATATAAGTCGTGGGTTTTACTAATAGCACTTTTTCATTATTAACCATCCCCGTCGCAATCAATGCTTGGTGGTTAGCTTCTTGCTTGAAAGTAATTCCTAATTTAGCCGCCATTGCATCGACAGTCATAAACCCAATATTATGCCTGGTTTGATCATATTCTTTTCCGATATTTCCTAAACCAACGATAATTTTCATCTTTTTTTCCTTTTCTTTCCAAATAGATTTGGGGCTGAGTTCAATGCGAACCCACCCCTATTGTCTAAATTTAATTTTTGCTAATTGATTGTATTATTAGTTTACACTTAATAAATGGGTTTTGCCAATCATTTTCACAAAAACCCATTTTGTTTTCAAAACGCGGTGTAATCCCCTTTTATTTCTAGAGCCGCTCTTTTAAAAAGTGGAAATCCATGTTAAAATTATTAGATAAATATTAGAGAAAGAGAATATTATGCTTGAATCACTTATTAAGCCCAAAGATGAGCTGGTTACAGTCAGTGAAGATACCACCATCGCTGATGCCCTTAAAATTTTTGAAACAACGTCTTTCCGTGCATTGCCAATCTTAGATAAAACCGGCAATCTTTTTCGCGGTGTCGTTTATAAAATGCACATCTACAAGGAACAAATTGACCATACAAATTTAAATAATCCGGTCACTTCAATTATGCGTAATAGCACTAAATTTATTCAAGAAGATGCAACCTTTTATGACGTCATCTTTTCTCTACAAGATTTACCATTTATTTCCGTCATTGATTCTAACCATAACTTTATCGGGATTTTGACCCACGCTACGCTCCTCAACATGCTTGCCAACTCATGGCAAACCAACAATGGTAAATATACGCTAACCCTTTTAACTGATGGTGAACGCGGAAGCCTCGTACGTGCGGCCAAATACGTCGCTCGCTATACTAGCATTTCTAGTGCTGTCACGCTAAACCCTGATCAAAACGAATTAACTCAACGGATTGTCTTCACGCTTCCCGATCAAGTTAATGAAGATACCCTTTCCAAAATCATTAAATTATTATCTCGAAAAGGCTTCCGCTTAGAATCTATCGAAGATTTAAATGAAAAATCGTTCTTAGCTAAATAATGCTGTAATTTAAACCCCAGCCAGTCGCTTTGCTCGACTAACTGGGGTTTTCTTTTGTTAAATGATTGTTCTCCTCATATCAATGAATTACATCTCCAATTCACCATAATATATAAACAAGCTGGGCAGCAGATACCAAAATAAGACTAATAATAATCCTGGCCATTTTGCCTACAAACCGTATCATGCAGGCGTGGGCGCAATCCAAAACAAGGGTCTAAATGAGACTAACATACTTTCATTAATTAAGATTTGCATTAATAACATATCGCAGTTCATCAAACAGAGGGGCACCCACAAATCCAACCGACAATAAAATCCTCATCAAAATGAGAACGCTAATCATGATAAAGCAGACTACTGTTCATTAAAATTCGATACGCGTTGCCCGCCCTTGAAAATCAAAACCATGATGCTAAAAATTTTCAAATGCTTGTTCCATACCTACCCATAATGCACAACCCATCTCAATCTTCAGCTGAGTGCAATGTTATTTTTCATCAGAATTTTTAGGATACAAAACCTCAACGGTCACTTCAGTATCAGTTAATTCATTGTCACTAAGATTAGCCCCATTTTGTCCCGTCAAATTCATTTCCTCACGGCCAATCCACTTTAAATTCTTCAACTGATCAGTTTCTAGCACTGTGCAAATAAAAATAATCAATGCTACTAAACGCTCTAAAACCGTAAACAGGTTCATCTCCATATTCACACGCGTCGTAGGATTAGGCAATACAAAGTACAAAACTAATAAGACCCAAATTATCCACGTTTTAAGCCCTGCATCTCGTAAACGGCGAACAGTTAGCGCCATAGCTGGAATAAAAATAACTAAGCCTAAAATGACCATAATAATCATAATCATTGGTAAATTAGCATAAAAAGGGTTAAGCGGCATAGACAACCCTTCCCCAAAAATCACGCCAAAAACACCAGCCACTAGAATCAATAATCCAATTAACCCAAGGATCACCCCCCAAAGTGCCATCCACCAATATTCAGCACGGGTTGCCTGCCCTTTAAAATCAAAACCGTGGCGCCAAAAATTTTTAAATGCTTGTCCCATTCCTACCATATAATCTATCTCCTTAAATAATATCTATCCTCATTGATGTAAAAATTGTACCTTAATAAAAATTATCCGACAAGTAACATGTCGTAACCCTTACCACAAAATGCACTAATAATACATTTTTCAGGTTTCCATATAACGATTTTCTTGGTTTAAAATATCCAAAAGAAAAAAGCCCCAACTACTTCCATAGTTAGGACATTACATTATTTTATGCATACTTTTGTAACGTCTGTTTAACCAAGTTCAAAGGATGGTACCCAATCAAACGGTCAACCACTTTTCCATCTTTTTTAATCAAAAGGGTTGGAATTGCTTGAATCCCTAGTTCCTCAGATGTTTTTGGATTTGCATCAACATCCATCTTCATAAATTTAACATCATCAACTTGGTCTGCAGCAGCTTCAATCACGGGACTCTGCATCCGACATGGTCCACACCAAGCCGCCCACATATCAACCAAAACTAGACCCTGGCTGGTCTTCTCATCAAAATCAAGATCATTCACTTCTGTCACTGTCATAATTGATACCTCGCTTTTATTCTTAGTATATCAAACGCGTCAATCCCCAGCCGCAATCGCCGTCAACGGGACATGCTCGACAACATTTGTATCATTCAGTTGCTGGATTTGGAGCGATTGCGCTTGATTAATTTCATCATATAATTCTGCCGCTAAAGCCTGCGGAATTATATCATTTTGTACCAACTGGCGAACATACGTCATCTCGTACTGGAAGGCTTGAATAAATAAATCTGAATTGATTTGGACATCGCTTTTTAAATTGCGTTGCATTTTTTGGAAATAACGATCCAAATTTTTTCGCATCACATCAATATATTGATTATCGCCGTGCTTATCTTGAAGGCGCTGCTTTAGCATCTGGTCTAATTTTTGATCAGTAGCCTCAATTACTTCATTAGTCAAATCGGTCACTTCTTGTTTCATCCGCAACCGTAACTGGCGCATTTCTTCATGTGAACTAACCGCCTGCCACTGTTGGCGCAATTGCCGCATTTCCATCATTTTTTGCTGTTGCTGAGGGTCACGTTGTAATTGTACATCCCAGCGAATTTTGCGTCGAGCATGCTTGAGACGATATTTAATTTTCTTGAACCACCAAATTTGGTGGTGTTTTGGTAATTTCTCAACCTGAATCCGATCCACAAATTTTTCAAACAACATAATTGTTGAACGGCTATATTTCTTCCGCATATCTGGACTATGAATAAAATCACTAATAAAATCTTTAATTTCCAACATGCCGTTTTGATAATCTTGCGTTAATTGATTTCGATCAACCGTCCCCCAGCCTTTTTGGGATTGAAGTTGTTGCGATAAGGCTTCTCGCACTGCGTGGTCAGGAATCTGATCATGCATTTGTAATATCGCATAGTCAACCATTTTGCCACGGACGACTTCTAAATCGTCTCTGCTATAATTCTCAACCTTAACTGGTAATAAGAGTGGCAAAACAATTGCGCTGACCAACATACTGATTAAAATCACCATTGTAGCGACCAAAATCAACTGGTCACGGAAGGGGAAGACATGACCATTTATCATTTGAGGTAACGAAAAAGCCATCGCAAGCGTCATAGTCCCATGGATTCCACTGACCGCAAAAATTTTTGAATAAAAATGATGTTGTTGCATATCCTTAGCCCCTAGTAACTGGACCGCTGAACCTTCATGTTCCCAAAGCGCCCAAAAATAGCGGACTAATAACATACTAATATAAATAATAATCGCTAGACCAACTAATCCTAGTAATTCACCCGGTACCATCTTAACAATACTACGTGCTACGGTTGGTAAAGTAATTCCTAAAATTAAAAACACAACACTGTTTAATATATTAGAAATTGTGGCCCAAATCACTCGTTGTGAAATTTGTACCTGTGTCGCTGAGAGGCGCAAACGATTTGATTCCCAATTGTGAATAATTCCCGTGGCAACAACAGCTAAAATTCCCGACATTCCTAAGTGCTCTGCCACCAAATAAACCACAAATGGCGTCAATAAACTCACCGGAATAACAGAATATTCAGGATGATCAATCTCAATATTAAGACTAAGGCGGACCCGCAACAAAACAATCAGCCAACCAAGGAGTAATCCTACCGCAATGCCACCAACCGCTACAAATAAGAACCGGCCAATCCCATCAACTACGGATAAACTTTGATTACCTAACACTGATAGGGCTAAATCTAAAATCACCAAGCCCGTCGCATCATTAAATAATGACTCCAATTCCAAAGCCTGATTAACCCCTTCAGGCATTTGATTACTACTAGTCATCGATGAAACAGCTACTGAATCGGTCGGCGTAACGATTGCTGCCAAGGCCATTGCTAAAGGTAACGTCCAAGCCACTTCAATTAAATTCGTCACTGCTCCAACAATCGCCACCGTGACGACTGCCAGCACCACAGACAAAATTACAATTACGTTAAAGCGGCTCCGAATTGTCGCAAAGCTTTGCCGTTGCCCATCCTCAAACATCAATGGCGCAATCACAACCAACATAAAAAACTCAGGCTCTAATTCGAAATTTTGAAACACCTTGGTAAATGACAGCGCAATCCCTAAGCCAATTAAAATGAAGGGCTCTGGAATCTTAGGAAAATATTTTTTTAAAATATTGGTTCCTATCACGCCCATTATTAAAAACCCTATTACATATAATATTTGCATCTTAACCTTTCATATACCTCCTACCACCATTTAAGTATGATCCTTCAAGCAAAACGAAATTCTTAAAAATAAAAAAGAGCAAGTGGATCACTCTTTTTGTGTGTATTTATCAAATCGTCTACTTATCAGGAGGTGTCACATCTTTAATTCCAGGGTGCCCGTAATTATTTTTGGTGATATCAGGTCCAGCATGATAATAATAAGTACGCTGCTGATAATCTCCACCAGGTGTACCATCAAACTGATTCATTGCCCTTTTCCAACGCGCACGCCAATAAGCGCCAAGTGCCACCACAATTAAAATTCCTAAAAGCACTAAACTACCAATTAATTTAAATGTTATCCCTAAAGTTCTTGGTGATAACAAGCCAACTAATACAATAATACCAATAAACCAAGCAAATCGCTGTCCGAATCGATTCATAACGATTCCCCCTTTTCTTCATGCCCTAATTTATTTCATTTAATCTTTTTGGTGCCCCTATTATAGTCACACTTTAAATAAAAGTCCATAAAACTTTTATGCTTTTTTATGATGCAAAGGTAGCACCACATCAAACGTTGTTCCATGTGGAAGCGTATCAGCAACATCAATGCGTCCCCCATGGCCTTCAACAATCCATTTAACAATTGATAACCCTAAACCATGCCCACCACTAGCCCTTGATCGTGATTTATCAACACGGTAAAAGCGATCAAATAGATGTCGTTTATCATCATCTGAAATACCTTCACCGGTATCGATAATTTTCAAGTGCGCGGTATTTCGACTGGATGTTAGCTTCACGGTAATCGTCGTTTCAGCTCCAGCATACTTTTGAGCATTATCAACCAAATTTAAGATTAGTTGACGCAAGCGTTGCTCATCACCATCTAAAATCAACTGTTTGGGTAAGTCCAGGACTAACCTTTGCTGTTTTTCAGCCATTTTTAACTCAATAATTTCACTGACTTCACGAATAATTTGAACCAAATCAATCGCTTTAAACTCAAACATTACAACTTCCGCATCAGATTGAGCTAATTTCAACATATCCGCGATTAATTTATTTAAATGGCGAACTTCCGTTAAAGAATTTGCCACATTTTCCACCTGATCCAAAACGGAATCATTGGGATGTTCTAACATTGTTTCCAATTTATTTTGAATTACTGTCATCGGCGTTTTAAATTCATGAGCTGCATCGGCGACGAAGGTTCGCTGTTGCTTTAACGCCCGAGTAATTGGAATCATACTGGCCTGCGATAAAATCAAAGCCATAAAGAGCAAAATGGCCTCCGTCGTCATAAAGATAATGATCAATCGATTAGAGAAGCGTTCCACCACATCATGTTCGATACTGACATTTTGATATGAAACGAATTGATTGTGCCGGTAAAACATATACCAGCCTTGTTCATAATATTTAATATAAACTTGATTTTCATGCGGCAACCGAACCTTTTGGCGTTTTAAATATGAATAGTCAACAAGATTAGAATCCGTGACCATATTTTCTTGATTTTGACTAAAGGGCTGCTTCACACGAGCCACCGGATTACTATAGACTACATCCCGAAATTGTCGATCAATAAACGTACCAACACTAATAAAGACCAAGGTAAATCCCACAGCAGTTAAAATCGTCAATTTTGTGCGTGTAGACATCGCTTTTCGAATTTTATGGAAATAACGACCTAAATGCGTATGTTTGAACCAATCAATCATGCATCTTCCTCATCCATCACATTTAAAGTGTAGCCAACATTGCGCAGCGTCTTAATATTTAAATTAGCGCCCGCCTTACGCAAATTTTTCCGCAGATTAGACATATAAACTTCTACGACCGTTAGCGAAGTTTCGGAATCAAAGCCCCACAGGCGATCAAAAATCTGTTCTTTAGTAACAATTTGATCTTGATGTTGCACCAAATAAACTAATAATCCAAATTCACGGCCTTGAATATTGACCGGCTCATCGTTGACTGCAATCTGATGCTTTTCTACGTTAATTTCAACATTTCCGACGTGCAGTAACCCTTCATCCCCAATCAAACCAGCCTGACGCAATAAGGCCTTAGCCCGCGCTAGAAGTTCTTCCTTATAGAAAGGCTTGGTAATATATTCGTCAGCGCCTAAATCAAAACCATGCATCTTATCTTCTAACTCATCTTTGGCCGTCAGCATCAAAATGGGCAACTTAGGGAACTCCTCACGCGCTCGCTTTAAAATCGTATAACCATCCATTTCTGGTAACATCACATCTAGCAAGACCAAATCATAGATTCCCGATTGAACTTCAAAAAGCGCTTCACGTCCATCATAGACTTGCGTTGTTTCACCCAGCGATTGCACAGTGTTTTTGACCGTTTCGCTCAACGCTTCGTCATCTTCCACAATTAAAATTTTCACTGCTTTTGCAACCATTCAAATCACCTCTAAAATCATCTTCACTCAATTTAGTCTTTCAATTAATTGCTGACCACCGCCAGTTGTAATTAAATAACTGTTTTCAATACCTTAACAACCAAACCTTAAAATTGACTTACTTCATCTAATCACTTAAACGAGTCACACGTGGCCGATCTGGCTCTGCATCATCGGAGGCTTCATCCTCTTGGTTGCGCAAATTTTCTTCTTGTTCAAAAGCCAAAATCCCCGTCATAATCTTGTTTAATTTTTTCATTTCATCATGATTAAGACCAACGCCTTTTCCCATTTTAGTATGCGTCGGATCCCACGCCCGAATATCAAACTTGGGCTGATTTTCGCCCCACTGTACTAGATTCAATTCTAAATTCCAACCTGATTTACTGGTTGACAACACTCCATATTTTTCAATAATTTCAAATTTAATTTTTCCACGTTCTGCCATCTAAAGCTGCTCCTTTCAACTAAATGCTAACCCCGCATTAATCAAAACCCATATCGTGTGCCATTGGTGTCTGCAAAAGATGCGTAATTTCAGCCATATCTTGGGTATAAGCCAATAACCACATCAGCTTAGCTACAATCGCCTCTGTATTCATATCACCAGCAGTAATCCCACCAGCTTCAACCACCCGCTGACCTACTTCATACAAAGCGATGTCTTGACCCTCTTCTAAAATTTGCGTCGTAATCACTACAGGAATTCCTGCATCAGTTAACTTTTGAATTCCGGGCAAGAGATTTCGCCGTTCAAATGGTAAACCACCATTTCCAAAGCTTTCAATGATTACTGCGTGGGCATGTTCTAACAAATAATCAAAAATATCAACGGTCATCCCGGGAAATGCTTTTAGCATAAAGATATTAGGATCTAAGACCAACTTATTACGGGCTGGTAGATCCAAACTCTCTGGCTTAGGTTGATACATATGATTAATTTTGCCATGCATAATCCGTGCCACATATGGATAATTAATCGATTCAAACGCATCATAACTTTGCGTTTTTGTTTTTACCGCACGAGTCCCCACCATTGCTAAGCCATTAAAGACAATAAAAACACCGGTTAAATCCGTATCACTAATAAATAAAAGGGCATCTTGTAAATTCGATTCTGCATCCGTATACTGCATCCCCAAAGGAATTTGTGAACCCGTCATCACCACCGGCTTAGTAAAGCGATACAATAAATATGATAATGCAGCAGCTGTATAAGCCATGGTATCTGTTCCATGTGTAACAATGAAGCCGTCGTAATTTTTTTCTTCGGCTTTAATGTTTTCAGCAATCAGCAACCAATCTTCTGGCTGCATATTAGTTGAGTCCTTGGCCATCAAAGGCTTTACATCCAATTCAGTCTCTGGATTAGGTTTAAAATAAGTCACTAATTCTTCTGGACTCATCTTGGGAGCTAATCCTTTTTCCGTTACGGCTGAAGCAATGGTGCCCCCTGTGGTAATTACTAAATATTTTTTATTCATGTGCTATACGTGCCTCCGCTGCCGCCGCTACCGCTGCAACTAAATCATCAATAAACGTATTGACGCGTCCCCCATTTTTTTGAGCATTATTTAATTCACCAATAATACCAGGCTTTACACGATCTAAATAACCAAAATTTGTCCAAGAAATCGTGCCATAAACTCCTAAAATCGCCATGACCATATTTTCATCAGTTCCATATGTTAAACTATCTGCGCGTACTCGGCTTAACAATGGTTCAGGTAAGACCTTAGCTTCCGCCAAATCATCGAGTGCTAAACCAGTTAAAATCGCATCTTGGACTTCCGTTTTATGCAAAACATGTTTAACACTATCCAAAGCATCAGTTGGGGTCATCGTAGGAATAAATTCTTTTTGTCCGTCATACACCAATTCAGCAATGGTTGATAATGCTACCCCTTTAGCCTGAAATTGATTAACAACCACTTGATAATTATCTTGTTCCGTTGTCGGTTCCATGTTATGTCCCCACTTTCTTCTTGGTTTATCTTTTAAGATTTAGTTCAAAATTAATTTTAATTACACTTCATTTTACCATTATGTTTAAGTGTTCGGCAGCTTTTCATCGAACTATCAACAATTAAAAAATTTCCTTTTATCTATTAAAAACCCAAATCTCCAAATCAGCACAAAAAAAGCTACTTAGTTCAAAAAACTAAGCAGCCTTTCTTTTTTAAAATTAATCTTCAGTACGCATTAAATACTTTGCAACAAGCGCAGCCAAAGCACCACCAACCATTGGCCCGATGATGTAAGGAGCGATGTTAGTCAAAGCACCCGTGCTACCCATAAAGGCAAGCACAACGGCTGGAGCTAATGAACGAGCAGGATTCAAACCTGCTCCGGTCAATCCAATTCCCAAAACGATCAAAGCAGCCAAAGTAATTCCGATTGCAATTGGAGCGAATTGATTTCCCATTTCATTCTTTGGAGCAGTAATAGCTAAGATACTTAAAACAAAGATAAAGGTCAAAATAAATTCAACCCAAGTGGCACCCCAGATTGTAATTGGTGATTGGAAGTTAGTGGCTCCCAAAGCGGTTACAACCATTTGTTCCTTGCTAGCCTTCAAAGTTGACATCATTGATACCAAAATTCCAGTTCCAACAAAGGCACCCAAAATTTGCGCTACCACATACCACAAGAATTCCATCCAAGTGATACGCTTATTCATCGCCATTCCTAATGAAATCGCTGGATTAAAGTGCGCACCTGAGATGCTACCAAAAGCATAACCACCAACAATAATTGCAAATCCAAAGGCTAAAGCAATTGGCATTGAACCAAATGATGTTCCACCAAAGACGACACTACCAGTTCCAAATGCAACTAGCATCATTGTCCCGAAGAACTCTGCATAATACTTACGCATAAATAATTTCCCCTTTTTATATGATTTAAAGAATTATAATACAAAATCAAATTAAAATCACGCTTGATTAAAATTTAAATAAAGTCTAACGTCCCACTAATTGACTAACCGCGGTATCCAAATTAAACCAAAACATATCGGTATTGGTCTTAAATTGGTCAATCCAGGCTGGTTGACCCGCTTCTGGTTCAATGTCGCCAACATGTTCATCCCCAAAGCCAATTACTTCAAGACTCTTAAAGTCTACATCCCAATGCACTGTATAATAATGCCCAGACATTTGTTCATCTAACAAGGCTTGAAGACCATCTTTAATCGCTTCTTTAATGACATCATCGACTGCCACTGGGAAGCCAACTTGTTTCATCATCGCCACACGGACCTCAACAGCCTCCATCGTTTCTGGTATTTTATCCATATCATTCATTGTTGCATCAACTCCTTCCTGCATCAAATCTCTGGTAATTAACGTTCAAAATTAATTTTATCAAATTTGAGTTATAATGAAAGCATATTATTTACTTTATGAGGAGGCCCTTATGCCTAATGCTATCACTGCACATGAAATGCAGCAATACGATCAATATACAATCAATGAAATTGGCGTTTCCCCTTTAGTCTTAATGGAAAAAACCGCCCTATCCACCATCGAAGTGCTCGCGGCGAGTCAATTTGATTTATCACACGTTTTAGTTATTTCTGGGCTTGGTAATAACGGGGGCGATGGAATTGCCACTGCTCGGATCCTCCAGCAAAAAGGGGTCAACGTTGAATTACTCTTTGTGGGGGATGAAGCACGAGCTGCTAACAACACAAGTCAACAATTAGAAATCGCCAAGAATTACGGCCTTGAGCCCATTCAACGGGTTAAAGATTTCCGCCAATACACCGTCATTGTCGACGCTCTCTTTGGAATTGGCCTCGTCAAACCCGTTCCGGTTAAACTTGGTGAAATGATTAAACGCATTAACGCCGCAAATATTCCTGTCATTGCCCTAGACGTCCCATCAGGTTTAAACGCCACCACTGGTGAAATTTTGGGCGCGGCAATTCGGGCGACTGCGACTGTGACTTTTGCTTATCCAAAAACTGGATTATTGAGGGGCGAAGGTCCCAAGCGTGCCGGCACTGTCTATGTAAAAGATATTGGAATTTATGCTCCTGAAGAAATCACCAGTTTCAAAGATTCTAATGAAAGCAAAGGTAATTAACTATGCAAATTGCATTAATCGGGGCAGGTCCACGAAACTTGGCCCTATTAGCGCGTTTAACCGCCTATGCTAAACAAAGCCATCAAAAAACCGATGTCCACCTCTTTGACCCCGCTGGGATTGGCGGAAAAGTCTGGCGCCCGAATCAAGACCCCACTTTTATTATGAATACTGTCACCTCACAACTGACTTTATTTACTGATACAACGATTGAACATTTTGCGCCAGCGCTACAGGGACCTTCCTTCTATCAATGGGCTTGTGATTACGGGACTCAATATGTCAAAAATAACCATTTTGAAAATGAAGCCGTTTTTCTAAATGAATTAGCGACCATTAATCCTAACCGCTTTAGTTCGCGGGCTTTATTTGGAGTGTATATGCAATGGTTCTTTGATGAAATCATCAATAATTTGACTGCAGAAGTCCAAGTTCATTTTTATCCTCAATTGGTCACCCAGCTAAAACGGCACGCCGCTAAATTTAAAATTCAAGCTCAGCCCGACTTTAATCTAATTGTCGATCAAGTCATTTTGGCGCCTGGGCACGCGGACCAAACCAATTCCCCTGAGGAAGAGCGTTTAACCGATTTTGCCCAGGCAGAGCAACTATTGTATTTACCAGCCAATCACCCGGCAGATGCCCCGTTAGAAGAAATTCAAGCTCAACAAAATGTCATTTTGAGAGGCTTAGGACTGAGTTTCTTTGACTACATGGCCAAATTAACAATTGGCCGAGGTGGACATTTCAAACGCGAACCTTCTGGCAAATTAATTTATCAGCCTGCTGGGACAGAACCGCATCTGATTGCAGGATCCCGTCACGGGGTGCCTTTACACGCACGCGGGGTTAATCAAAAGATTGGTGGACAAAGCTACCAACCACGTTTCTTCACGCCTGCCGCTCTTGATCATTTTGCTGAAGATCATAATGGTCATGTTTCATTTGATTTTTTTATTCATCTTTTGAAAAAAGAAATGAGCTACAAGCATTACTTCAATGTGGTTAGCGATTCCGCGATCAATTGGCCGTTTGCTGTGACTGATTTCTTACAAGCCCTAAACAGTGCGGATAATCTCGATGCCACCGCTAAAGCTTGGGGCTTACCCGAGCAACAAATTATTAATTGGGCAACAATTATCGCCCCATTTGATAACACAAAGAATGTCAATGAATATCAGCAAACTTTCTTAGCATATCTAATCAGCGATATCCAAGATGCACGTTTAGGAAATCGGGACGCTCCATTTGCTGGTGCCTTCGACCTTTTGCGCGATGTGCGTAGTACGATTCGTTATTATGTCACCAATAATTATCTCAATGATGCTGAATATGCCAAATTCTTGCAAAAATTCAATCCCTTTAATAACATTGTTTCAGTCGGACCGCCTGTTTTCCGCGTGGAACAAATGGCTGCACTCATGGAAGCTGGGATTTTAACCATTGTTGGACCGGGGATGCAAATACAATGCCAACCCGCTAACCAACAACATCCTGCCCAATTCTTAGTCACGGATAATCTACATCAACAATTCAAAGCACAACAATTGGTTGAAGCACGTTTGCACGGCGTCAATGTCAAAACCAGTGCCGATGCTTTAATTCAAAACTTAGTGACCCAAAAAATGTTAAACACTCGCGACTATCAACAAAATAATGGACAAGTCTTAAAAGTTGGCGGCGCCATGATTGATCGGAAAACCATGCGGGTGCTCGATGAAAATAATCAACCCATTACTGGATTGCGCTTATGGGGAGCTTTGACTGAGGGTTGGTCGTGGTTTACTACTTTTTCACCGCGTCCTAATTCACACGATAAAATTTTGCAAGATGCTGAAAATATTGCTAATGGCATCTTTACTAACCTTTAACTTTAAAAATTTAACCTAAGGAGAATCAGATGCCAATTCAAAATTTCGATCAATATTTAGAAAAGTACGCAGAACTCATTATCACAACTGGGATTAATGTCCAACCTGCCCAAAGCGTCATCATTTATGCCGAAGTAACCCAACAACCCTTAGTCCACGCTTTAATCGACTGTGCTTATCAATATGGGGCTAAGGATGTTCAGGTGGAATGGAAGGATGACTACATTACGCACGCATTAATTCAAAATGCATCAGATGAAACATTAAATCAAGTACCTACTTCAACCACAATCAAAGCTCAAGAAATTGCCTCAAACCGTATTTCACGCATTAGTATTATGTCAGAAGATCCGGATAGTCTCGGAGATTTGGATCAACAAAAGGTGGCAATCTTCTCGAAGAGCCAAGCATATGGCAAAAAGCCCGTCATGGATGCCACAATGAACAATGACCTCGCTTGGGTCGTCGTCGCAGCGGCTAGCCCCGCCTGGGCAAAAAAAGTTTTTCCAAAATTAAATCCAGCAGCAGCCTACGAACAACTTTGGCTAAATATCTTTAAATTTAACCGGATTGAGCTCAATCAAGATCCAACTGTGGCTTGGAAAAAACACATTACCCAGCTGAATCGACATGCCACTTGGCTCAATCAAGAAAATTTCAAGGCACTGCATTACCTTTCGCCCCGCACTGACATCACCGTTGGATTGGCGGAAAATCACCATTGGGAGGGCGCTGATTCAACTGATAAAGCGGGAAATTACTTTACTGCCAATCTCCCCACGGAAGAAGTCTTTACTTCCCCCGATTATCGCCATATCGATGGGTACGTCACAGCAACGAAACCTTTATCGTATGGAGGCGTTTTAATTAACGATATTCGATTAACCTTTGAAAATGGGATTGTCACTAAAGCGACCGCTAGTACTGGACAAGCGGTTTTGGATCAACTTCTGGCTAGTGACTCAGGTGCTAAATCCTTAGGTGAAGTGGCCCTCGTGCCAAATCCTTCCCCTATTTCTCAAGCTGGTTTAATTTTCTACAATACCTTAATTGATGAAAATGCTTCAAATCATATGGCTTTGGGCGCTGCTTACCCTTTTAACATCAATAATGGAACCCAGATGGATAAGGCAACCCGCCAAGCGCATGGACAAAATCAATCTATTATCCATGTTGACTTTATGATGGGATCTGCTGATTTAAATATTGATGGCATTAAAGCAGATGGTTCAATAGTTCCAGTTTTCCGTCAAGGTGATTGGGCTAAATAATATTTTTATTTTTTACTTGCATTCCACAATAATATTTGTTAAGATTATATCTGTTGTTGAGTTACAACAGATATTTGATGGACAGTTAGCTCAGTTGGTAGAGCAACGGACTCTTAATCTGTGGGTCCAGGGTTCGAGCCCCTGACTGTCCACTACTTAAAGCATCCAAGTTAAAGCTTGGGTGTTTTTTTATTTTTATCAAATCGCGCTTACCGATACCATAAAATTTGGAAAATATAAAAGTCTTCCCCGTATACGGAGAAGACTTTCGTTCTTTACTTAAGTTTTGTTTCAATGACATACCGGGGGCGGTGCTTAACTTCCATGAAGATTTTACCGATATACTCACCAATTATACCAATTCCCATTAATTGAATTCCACCAATTAACCAAACCGAAATCATGAGCATAGGCCATCCATCAGTCGTATTTTTCAAAAAATATTGCCATAATACATAAATCATAAAGATGACACTAACTGTAAACATGGCAATTCCTAAATTACGAACCATCGTGATGGGCTTAACTGAGAACGATGTAATCCCATTTGTCGCAAACTTCAACATTTTGCGCAAAGGATATTTGGTCTCGCCAGCTTCCCGTTCAGCTCGTGCGTAGTAAACTTCGGCTGAATTAAAGCCAATTGAAGGGAAAATACCACGTAAGAACATATCCCGCTCATCATATTGCTTAAAGACGTTCAAAACTTTTTGATCCATCAACCTAAAATCAGCGTGATTGGGGATAGTCTGCACGCCTAACAAATTCATCACTTTATAGAACGACTGCGCTGAAACCCGCTTAAACCACGAATCACTAGTCCGATCATTACGCACGCCGTAAACTAAATCTTTACCACCATTGGCTAACTTAACCATCTCTACAATTGAATTAGGATCATCTTGCAAATCGGCATCAATGGTCACAACATAATCAACATCCGTATCAGTTAATTCTGTCATTCCGGCGATTAAAGCATTTTGATGCCCAAAATTACGGCTAAAGTGAATCCCCTTCACCCGTGAATCTTGAGCATAGAGGCTTTGCATTAAAGCCCATGTCTTGTCTTTACTACCATCATCAACATAGACAATAAAACTATCTGCTGAAATCAATGTTTCTTGCACCATTTTGTCTAAGAGTGCCAAAAGAATGTGCGTCGTTTTTTCAATAACTGGTTCTTCATTATATGCTGGCAAAACAATTGCCAACTTTTTTTCTTTAACTGACACAGTTACTTCCTCCCACCTGCTTAATTAATTATTCTTATTTTACTTTAAATTGAGTAGTTATGCCACGCCATTTCACAAACCCGTTCATCTTTTTTTACTTTTATCGTATTTTATTGATGAACGCTCAAAATTTTAATCAAAATAATGCGGGTAAATTGCTTGGACCGCTTGTTTTAAATCTAAACTCTCCGAATTAGCCTTATCGATTACTTTCGCAATATCTAAATCGGAAAAATCCCCATCATTAATGCCTTGTTGGCGCAATTGTTGCCGAGCTTCTTGAATATCATCTTTCGTAATTTTAGCACCACTCTTTGCGGTCATTAATTCAGATTGATCATCAGCCGCCTGTCCTGCCTCCCCACCAGCTGAAAAACTCGAATCAACGGAATAACTCTTAGCCTTTTTGTCACTACTAGATACCTGCTTTTCTGCCTGCGATGACGTTGCTGTATCATGCGTTTTCTGTTGTTGCTGTCCAAAATAGTATGCGCCGCTGGCTACTAATATAATTCCTATAAGACCCACAACCGTCCAAATGGTTTTTTTCATCATCATTAACTCCATCTCACAATTAATTAATTTAAGTATGGTGGATTCAGAAAATAAATGCAAGGTTTACGTCCAAACCTAGCCTATTAGATGTTATTTTATCTTTAAATTCTAGGATTTTAACCTGTCTAGACTAAGTTAATGTGCTAAAATTTAAATAATATTAGCCTAAAGAGGTGGCTTTCCGATGTCAAAATTATCAATTATTATCCCCGTTCTTAATGAACAAACGACAATCCCGATTTTTTTTGAGGCGGTCGAAAAGGTCCATGCCACGCTGAAAGAATTAACCTTTGAATACTGGTTCATTGATGACGGCTCAACTGACCAAACAATCGCCACAATTGAATCAATTCAACGTAACCATACCAATGTACATTATATCGAATTTTCCAGAAATTTCGGAAAAGAAGCCGCCCTCTATGCTGGACTAGAATATGCGACGGGGGATTTAGTCGCGGTTATGGACGTCGACTTACAAGATCCACCCGAATTATTGCCAGAAATGATTGCCGGCGTTGAGTCTGGAGGGTGGGACGCTGTCAGTGCCCGGCGCGTCAACCGCGATGGTGAGCCACGGATTCGTAGCTTCTTTTCGGCTTTATTTTACAAACTAATCAATAAAATATCTGACACCCATATTGTTGAGGGCGCCCGCGATTATCGAGTGATGACTCGTCAAATGGTTGATGCCATCTTAGCAATGCCAGAATATAATCGTTTTTCAAAAGGTATTTTTACCTGGGTTGGTTTTAAACAAAAATACCTTGAATATCACAATGTTGACCGAATCGCCGGTCGCTCATCATGGTCTTTTCGCAAGCTAATCCGCTACTCAATCGAAGGAATTATCAGTTTTTCACCAGTACCACTATTAATTGCCTTTGTCTTAGGCCTAGTTTCTTTCTCATTAGCTTTGGTATTTATTATAATTTTAATCTTCCGTCACTTTATCTCACCGGATGCCGCTATCAATGGTTGGACTTCCATGGTCATCATCATCTTAATGATGTCTGGAATTCAACTTCTAAGCCTCGGGATTATCGGTCGCTATATTTCAAATATTTATCTGGAAGTGAAAAATCGGCCTATTTACCTCGCGCGCAAGATTAAATAATACATCCCCGCTCACCAAATGAGTGGGATTTTTATTTTTATGCATACCGTTCACAATTTTTTCAAAATTTTCTAATACTTAGTTTTTCGCCATTTTCAACAAAAAAATAGCTTTGATTCGCTAATTAAAGTTATTTATCCTTTAATTTCATCCTTTCACAATGCTATAATTACTAACGCTGACTGGCACTTGCACGGTTGCCAATATGCAAACATATTTAATGTATATAAAATTACTTAAGGAGTATCTTAATGGCCAATAAACTTTCTCGGTTTTATCAATCTACATCTATTATTATTTCAGCCAGTGCACTTGGTATGGTAGCGAACCTTGACCAAGCTAGTGCTAACAGTACTGTCAATAATTTTACCAACCGTGTCGCCCCCGGCGTAAAACACGCTTCTCGCTACTATAACGTTTGGGGGTCCGTGATGATGGCTCAAGCGGCTTTAGAATCTGGCTGGGGGCAATCCCAATTATCTATTCAAGCCAACAATTACTTTGGTATCAAAGGTTCATACAACGGTCAATCAATCACGATGCGGACGGCCGAATACGATGAAAATGGTAATTTATACTATACCGATGCTAAGTTTAAAAAATATCCTTCTCCAACAGAATCCATGAATGATAATGGTTATTTATTGCGTAACGGGACATCGTGGAACCACAAATATTATTCAGGTGCATGGAAGGAAAATGCCGATACTTACGTCAAAGCTGCGCATGCTTTAACCGGGAAATATGCCACTGATCCAAATTACGCTACTAAATTAATTAATGTTATTCAGTCCAACCATTTCGATAAATTAATTGACGGACCCGTGTACAAAGCTAAATATCATGTTGGACAACGCGTTCAGTTGCTCAACACAGCTAGTTACGAAACCAACGGGAATCCCATCTCAGATAAACGCGGTAAAATCGGTATTATCAAAAAGGTCACCCGCAAAAACTATAGTAATTCGCACTTTGAATACTACGTGGCCTGGGAAGATGGAACGCAAGCCAGCTATTACCTGGCGGAACAAGATTTAACGAATAAAATTGTTAATTATAAGGCTAAATATCATGTTGGCCAACAAGTCCAAGTTTTGAACACGGCGAGCTATGAAACCAATGGAAATCGCATCGTGGATAAGCGTGGTAAAATCGGAACTGTTAAAAAAGTCACGCGTAAAGATTATAGTAACTCACACTTCGAGTATTATGTGGCCTGGAATGACGGAACTCAGGCCAGTTATTATATGGCCGAGCAAGACTTGACGAATAAAATCATTAATTATAAGGCCAAATATCATGCCGGACAACGGGTTCAAGTTTTGAACACGGCGAGTTATGAAACCAATGGAAATTGGATTGGTGATAAGCGGGGCAAGGTCGGAACCATTGCCAAAGTGACCCGCAAAGACTATAGTAATTCCCATTTTGAATACTATATCGTCTGGAACGATGGCTCAACAGATAGTTATTATATGGCGGAACAAGATTTAACCGAGCATATTACGACCTACCAAGCTAAATTCAAAGTAGGGCAACGGGTTCAAGTTTTAAATACCGCAATTTATGAAACCAATGGAAACCGCATCGTAGATAAGCGCGGTAAAATCGGAACTGTTAAAAAAGTGACACGTAAAGATTATAGTAATTCCCATTTCGAATACTATGTCGCTTGGAATGATGGAACCCAAGCTAGCTATTACCTGGCTGAACAAGACTTAAAGCTTGCAACGGGTCGTTTCAATGCTCCAATGCCAAATCGCTCTGAAAACAATAGTTCAGATGTATCAACAACTAGTGCTAGTTCAACAACTGCTAATTCTAGTTTTAACGATGCATCTATCTCAACCTCAAATGCGCCCACATATAAAATAAATCAACAGGTTAATGTCTCACTCATGCAAGATGGTATTGTCAATAAGCACGCTGGACGAGTAATTAAGATTAATAATAATCAATCTAAAACTAGTTATGATATTCAATTATCAAATGGTTCTGTCATTAAACAACTACCAACGTATACCTTAACTGCTAAATAAATCTTAACTACCTTAGTTCTACGAGTTAAATTAACTCGTAGAACTTTTTTATTACATATTTCAATGTTTTTAAACATCAAAAAAAGACAAGAATTAGGTTTTCACCTTATTTCTTGTCTTATCTTTAACCTAACTTACCCCACAAAATAATCAGCCACTTATTGTTACCGTGCTAATAAATCATTGGCAAATACATTATTTAAAATTGAACCATCGACAAATTGTACCTGATAAGCTTCACCTTGCGCACCTGGCTTTACGCCAATAATCATTCCAATCCGTGTTTCCTTTCGCCCGTCCCGATTAACTTTAACAAAGACTTGTTGTCCGTTCTTATATGTTACTGCATTTTGACTTGAGATGGTATTAGTAGCATCAGACGCGCTCGTCGCCTGCGCTGAATTTGATCCAGCTGAAGATGCATCTTTTGGTTGCTCATTTTCCAAGCTGAGACGTCGCTGTGCAGATGCCTTCAAATCTTGTTCGGCCATATAGTAGTTAGCTTGGCTACCATCATCCCAGGCCACATAGTATTCATAGTGAGAATAACTATAATCCTTGCGCGTCACCTTTTTGACAACTCCGGTCTTACCACGCTTGTCCACGATGCGGTGTCCATTGGTTTCATAAATAGCGGTGTTCAAAACTTGAACCCGATGCCCTACTTTGAATTTAGCTTGGTAGGCCTTAATATGATCAGTTAAATCTTGTTCCGCCATATAGTAGTTAGCTTGGCTACCATCGTCCCAGGCGACATAATACTCGAAGTGTGAGTTACTATAATCTTTACGCGTGACTTTATTAACGGTTCCGGTCTAACCACGCTTGTCCACGATGCGGTTTCCAGTGGTTTCATAAATTGCGGTGTTCAAAACTAGAACCCGTTGCCCTACTTTGAATTTAGCGTGGTAGGCCTTAATATGATCAGTTAAATCTAGTTCCGCCATATAGTAGTTAGCTTGGCTACCATCGTCCCAGGCGACATAATACTCGAAGTGTGAGTTACTATAATCTTTACGCGTGACTTTTTTAACGGTTCCGGTCTTACCACGCTTGTCCACGATGCGGTTTCCATTGGTTTCATAAATTGCGGTGTTCAAAACTTGAACCCGTTGCCCGACGTGATATTTGGCCTTATAATTAACAATTTTATTCGTCAAGTCTTGCTCAGCTATATAATAACTAGCCTGAGTCCCATCATTCCAGGCGATATAGTATTCAAAATGCGAATTGCTATAATCTCTGCGCGTGACTTTCTTTACGGTTCCAACCTTATTCCGTTTATCAACAATTGAATTTCCATTAGTTTCATAAATCGCACNTATATAATAACTAGCCTGAGTCCCATCATTCCAGGCGATATAGTATTCAAAATGCGAATTGCTATAATCTCTGCGCGTGACTTTCTTTACGGTTCCAACCTTATTCCGTTTATCAACAATTGAATTTCCATTAGTTTCATAAATCGCACTGTTTAAGACTTGAACTTGTTGGCCAACATGATATTTAGCCTTATAATAAACAATTTTATTCGTCAAGTCTTGCTCAGCAACATAATAATTAGCTTGAGTGCCATCATCCCAGGCTACGTAATATTCAAAATGCGAATGACTGTAATTTTTTCCGGTCACTTTTTTAATCGTTCCAACTTTACCGCGTCGATCAACAATCGAATGCCCATTGGTTTCATAAATCGCACTGTCTAACAATTGGACCTTTTGCCCAACATGATACTTCGCGTGATAAATAATTTTATCTGTTATATCCTGTTCAGCAATATGTTGATTAGTTACTCCATGACCAAAATCAATGACATATTCAAAATGCGAATTACTGTAATCCTTGCGCGTCACCTTTTTAACCGTTCCAATTCGTCCACGCCGGTTTACAATTGAATTCCCATTTGTCTCATAAATCGCCGTATTCAAAACTTGAACCCGTTGGCCCACGTGGTACTTAGCAGTATATTGACTATCATAAACTTTTTCTAACAATTGTTCATAATCATTCATCGTATACGTTGAGCCAAAAAATTGGCTGGCGCTATTTGCCCAATATCCATCTGGATCAGTATGATCAGTGCCACCTAAATTTCGCGAAACCATCGCATGGCTCCACACTGTTTTACCTAACGCTGGCTTTAGTCCAAATTGATGTAAATAATCCGCCTGTAAATTAGCCAAATTCCAAATTTCGCGCGCAAAGGCATCCTTACTATTAACTTCCGTTTGTTCCGTTTGAATAAAACGTCGGTTTCCTTCTGCCCCAGACCCCCACGATTTATAACTAGGGTCTGCAATCGCCACTACGTTATTCGCATCCACAAATGAATGTACAAAGGCGCTATCGGCATGGTTTAACATATAATTAATTTCATTCCAAATGGCATTATCACTATATTTATCACTGGGATTGGCCGTTTCGTGCACGACAACCCCCTCTGGCTTACCATGCCGATATTGCATATCAGCGCCCAACCAATTCGGGTGATTCAACCAACTATTCACCTTATTTTGCGTTGGTAATTTTTTATACTTTTGCGCAAAAATATAATCATTAACTCGATTTGCACTAATTACTTGTTGATTAGTGATTAAGCCTAACCCCAAAGTCAGCCCCGCAGCTCCAATTAATTCTCCCTTATTCATCCCTTAACTCCTAATATCTATGTATCCATACATTAACCTTAACAATTCATATTTATAATAGCATAATTCCAGATAAACTACGTAATTTTCACATATTATTCAAAATCTTAACTAGTTAAAAAGCCATACCTAATTCATTAGATATGACTTTTATCATGATTGATTTTATTCTAAAGCTCGACGTTGCCGTGCCCGTCTGATTAGATAAAAATTAATTATCCCTATAAGCATATACATTCCAAAGATTAGATAATACTTCGGGTAATCAACCAACGTCTGCTTTGCTTGCCGTTCAAGTGTAAAGGTTGGTTCAATACCATTATCCTGCTTTTGATTCCGCTTTACTTTCGCATCATCTGGCCAAGCAATCTTCTTGGTTGTATAAATAAACATCCGTGAATCAGCAATATCATGTTGATTTTGATTCACAACTTGCATCGTATAAGTACCCGGATGTAATTTTACCGGATAACGATTCGTGGCGTTGACCGGCAAATCAGCAACTAGCTTCTTTTTCGCATAAATTTTAATATGCACCTTCGCCGCTTCTTCCGGTGTCAATGCAGCATCCCGAATTTTTGCGTTTAAACGATTTGAGAAATTATACACCTTAAACTTAAACTCATATTCCGAGTTCGCCTTTAATTTAATCGGGCGTGAAAAAGTATAATCTTCATACGTATGCGACAAAGTCGGTTGATTAATAATCTGTCGTTCCCCTAGGATTGGCCGATTAGTAATCGCCCCCACTAGCAACAATGACATACCAAGGGCACCCAAACTCAATAAGATTTTCGACTGATTTTGCCAGGCAAGTGGTCTCCCTTCATCCTCCACAAACCCTGATAACATAAATAAGAACGGCCAAATTACAATCCCGTATCGATCACGCGTTTCCCATAGTAAAACATGAAACAAAAAGACACCAACGATTGCCAAAGTACTAAAAATAATAATTGATTTTCGTTCATCGTGAATTTTAAATGCTTGCCATAGCGTAATTAACGCTAAAGTAATTAGCGCGATATAAATTGGTTGCGTCAATTGCGCCATCACATAACTAGCCGATATAACATTCAAATGCTTTTGCACACTAATTACATTTGAGAAATCCATTAATGTTAAGCCGCGCGCAAAAGTATAGCGAATTTTATGCCAAAAATGCTCTAATAAAGCTCGCTTAGACATAAAATCAAGCCGAGCTTGAATCGAATTTTTTAATTCTACCGTCCGTTTGGGTTCTTTCAAACCATACCAACCCCAGGTATCCTCGACATTTGTTTCACCAGAAGTACCTGGGTTTAATCCCATATTAATCCACGAAACCGTGGGCATTTTGATTTGCTCGGTCGTCTGGAAATTAGTCTGTTTTTCAACCGATTGGCCTACTACATTGACTGCCCCAAAAACAACCAAAATCAAGCTCAGCATCCCCAACTTTTTAAACCAAGATTGTTTCACTGTAAAAATTAAAGCTAAAATTAGCGCAATCCCAATAATTAACAAATTTTCGCGCACAAGCATTCCAAAGGCCAAACATAAGCCGGCTCCCGCTAGCGCCCACCAGCGCTGTGCGGTGCTTTGCGCATAAACAAATTTAATCCATAGGCCTAGCGTAAGATAAAGCACGGTCACGCCTAAAATATCATTATAGATGAAAAGATTAAACAGCCACATTGGGAAATAGGCTAGCCCAAGTACTAAAAACCATTTCGCATTAAACTTTGGAATTTTACGACTCTGTTGAACTGCAAACCCTAAACTAAGATCATATAAAAGCGTTTGAACTACTACTGCCCCCAAATAATGATTAGTAATACCTAATACATTAAATCCCCTATAAATCACGGACCAAAACAGTGAAATCATGACATTGTTGGGGTAAATTTGAAAATACTTTAGCCAATTAAAATTTCCATTGGCTAATTGTTCCGCCTGATCAAAAACATAACCAGTATCGGTACCAACTGGCCGCTGAAAATTGAAAATAAATAAAGCCTGTACCAATAAAATTCCTAAAATAATAAATAATAATTTATTTTTATTCAACTGCCGCAGCTTCCGCATACTAAATAGTAAGGCCAAGACCGCAACCATCGTCGCCCCCAATCGGTAAAACGCGTCCATTAACAAAGGCGTTTCATTCGGCGCAACATTAAAAGGCTGACTAAAAAGCGCACTGGCTAATATCAGCAAACTAATAACGATTCCAAAGCCTAAAAACACGGCATTAAAAAAACTAATACTTTTTTTCATCGATCCTATCCTATATATTAAATTTTAAAGCCTCTTTGGCACTCTTTAGGCAGTATATCATTATTTACTACCTTTTTAAGCCCGAACGTTTTTATGTTATATATTCTTAAAGACTTCTATCAGCATTGATAATCCCATTATTAGTAATTACCAAATAAGATATTAAAAAAGCATGACTATACTGAACATACCGTCATACTTTTTCACAGACAAACTGTCACAGATTCTATTTCTTAGGATAGAGGTCATTTTTGGCCATGCGGATTTTATTCTTAGCATTTTGTCGAATTCCCATCAGCTTCCAACTATTAATTGCCGGCTGAATCGTTGCATGCTCATCCAAGGGATTCAAAATTTGCCAACCAGTTCCTAATTCATTCAAGGAATGATGCTTATTTTCATAATAATCACCGCCTACTAATACAGCCGTCCCTTTAACCCCTAGTAGCGCTCCAATTACGTGGAAATGATACCGTGTGCTAAGCCAAACCTGATCTTCTTTATATGGTAATCCTTTTTGCCACAAATCCCAAAAACCAAAGAAAGTCATTCGCGCTTTAATTTCTGGATATTGATCAAAATAATCGCTGAAAAATAGCCAATTATCTTGTTCAATCATTGCTTCCATCACCCCAATACTCTTCTTAGCATTTTCTTCAGTTTGCAAATAAGCCACCAATTCGTTCAAAAAGGCATCACGCTGTTCATCAGTAGCAAACGATTGAATAGCTAACAATATATCTGGATGGGCGGAATTTTCATCAAGTTGAATTGCGTCCAATTTCTTCGCCATAAAGACATCGTCTAGCTCCAAAGTCGTCCCTGCAATTTCAGCGCTGCGTGCATCACGCACCCCCAAGTAATCAAATATAGGAATATAATCTTGGGCGAGACTCGCTTGATATTCAGGCGTTATGGGCGTCAGGCCAAGACCGGTAGCTAAAAGCTTAACTTTAGGATTTTGGTCTTTCACAAACTTCAATAATGGGAAAAAGAGATAAGTTTTTTTAAATGCTTCAGAAGTCACATCAAAATAACCGCCACCCAATAAATGAATTGAATCCGCCCTTAACAAAAAGTCAATGCCAGCCTGGTTCCGCGGATCACCCCCGGATAAAGCTGCAATTAAAGCTTCTGGATGATCTAAATCAGCGCCATCATGCTCCGCCTTATAGATGGCATTCCAGACCGTATCTACGAATTTAACATGGGGGAAATCATCCCCAAACAAAAATTGAGCCCGTGCTGGGAACGGAACATCTAACGTCAATTCAACATTTGCTCGATTTTTACTAAAGAATTTTAACCAAGTGCGCACGATTTGTTCATCCCCATAATTCGGATAACCGGCCGTTGAAATTAAATATACCTTATTCATCTAATAGTCACCTTCTTTCAATTTATTTTCCATATTATTTTTCATAATTTTACCATTTTTCCTTCATTTTTGCATAATCATTCTTGATTTAACCTTTTTAAATAAGGCTACCAAAACACAAAAAATGCTCCAACTTGAAGCAGTTAGAGCATTTTATCTGAATCTTATTTCAAATGGGGATTTGAAAAATTTTACTTTACAATATGCGTTCCCGCATTATCGTTCATCAAAGCTTCAACATTATCCAAACCAGTCACAACGGCTTCATTTCCAGTCGCCTTAACGAAATCCATCGCTGCGATAACCTTAGGCAACATTGAGCCCTTCGCAAATTGATTATCAGCCATGTAAGCTTCCATTTCAGCAACCGTGACTTCAGAAAGCTTCTTTTCATCTGGCTTGCCAAAGTTAATAGCGATATTATCAACAGCTGTCAAAATAATCAATTGATCTGCGTGAACTAATTCAGCGAGCTTTTCAGAAGTAAAGTCCTTATCAATCACGGCTTCACTACCAACATAGGCCCCGTCTTTTTCAATGACAGGAACACCACCACCACCACCAGCTACCAAAACAGTTCCAGCGTCAACTAAGGTTGAAATCGATTCGCTCTCGACGATATTAATTGGCTTTGGTGAAGCAACAACGCGCCGGAATCCCCGACCCGCATCTTCAACCATGGTCCAGGTTGGATTAGCTGCCTTTACTGCCTCAACTTCGTCAGACGAATAGAAAGGTCCGATTGGTTTTGAAGGGTTTTGATAAGCGACATCATTGGCATCAACTTGCGTCCGTGTCAACATGGTTGCCACGTGCTTATCGCCTAGACCTGCCTTCTTTAACTCTTTATTCAAAGCATTTGAAAGCCACAAACCAATTTCACCTTGAGTCATTGCCCCAACCGTGTCCAATGGCATTGATGGATTCTTTTCACTTGAACCCGCCTCTTGTTGTAACAAAAGGTTTCCAACTTGTGGCCCGTTTCCGTGGGTAATAATAATTTGATACCCATTCTTAACGAACTTAACTAATTGATGTGCTGTGGCTTCCAAAGCCAATTCTTGCCCTTTAGCAGATGGATCATCAGTTAAAATGGCATTTCCGCCAAGCGCTACTACGATTCGCTTCATTATTCATTCTCCTCATTTGTTATTATTCTTATTAAGCCTAAATTGTGATAAATCCAGTTGCCAAGGCAATAATGGCCCCAATTGCGACTAGAATTAAGACAACTGATGCAATCTTTTCGTGATTAGAAACTTCATAACCATACTCCTTACGAGCACGGAAGTAGAAGATTAAACCAATGGCATACAAGACTGTCGTTAACCAAAGATAAGTTAACCCTGCTAACAAAATAGCCATCAATTGGAAGGCCAAGGCAATCAAACCTTCAACAATCCAACCAGCCTTCTTCTCTTGCATTCCTAACTTCATTTGGTAAGCACCAACCAAGAAATAACATACAATAATCGCTGAAGTACACAATGAGTAGGCGAATGTATAAGCTTGATCAGTAAACAAAATTGAAATCAAGAAAATTTGAATAAATCCTTGCGTTAGCCACAATGAATTGGCTGGAGCATTATTTTTATTCATCACTCCAAACCATGATGGCAAAATTTGCTGCTTAGTCATCAAACTTGTTGCTTCAGATGGCAAGATTGTCCAGCTAATCCAAGCTCCAAAAATGGTGATAATCATTCCCACGGCGATGAACGCACCACCTAAGGTTCCAGTCATTGATTGGAAGAGGTACAAAATAGCAGGGCTCTTCATCTTAACTAATTCTGATTGTGGTAAGTACCCATATGGTAACATCGTTAGGAACACATAGATAACTAACAATGAAATCAATCCGATAACAGTAGCCTTACCAGCATCAGACTTCTTCTTGGCACGGCTAGCCAACATGGCGGCCCCTTCAATACCAACGAAGACCCACATCATCGCCATCAAGCAGCCTTTCATTTGTTCCATGAAGCTCCCTGATCCGGTGAAACTTAAACCTGAAAAATTAACTTGTCCGGCTGTATTGACAATAAAATTACTCCAAAAATGAGCTGTAAATACGTCAAATTTAAAACTAATTGCTGCCATCAACGCAAATGCTGCCAACGGTACCAACTTACATACGGTTACAATGGCATTAATCGCAGCAGCTGATTCCACGCCACGAGCCACAAACCAAGTCAAGAACCATGAAAGCAATGATGCCACCAACACAGCTTGCCAACTATTTCCAGATTCAAAGGATGGGAAGAAATATCCTACCGCTGACATCATCATTGTAGCAAAGGCAATATTGCCTAGCCACGCTGATAACCAGTAACCCCAACCAGATACGAAGCCTACATAGTCACCAAAGCCGGCACGGGCGTAATCCGAAACACCTTCTAATTCCGGTTTAAAGAGCACCAAGTTCTTCAATGACAAGGCCAGCGCCATGATTCCAATTCCAGTAATTCCCCACGTTAAGAGAGTCACTCCTGGTGTCGCTGCACGCGCCAAAGTGGTTGGTAAGTCAAAGATTCCTGCACCAATCGCACTTGTAATAACCATCGCAATCAATGCAAATAATGAAATTCCGTTATTCTGCTTTGCGTTGTCCATGGTCTAACCCCTTAGTCTTCTAATGCTGGTACTTCAGGGATAAAGAGATTTCCCAAAGTGGCAGCCATAATGGCCTTAATTGAGTGCATCCGGTTTTCAGCTTCATCGAATTGACGAGCATACTTACTACGGAAGACTTCATCAGTAACTTCCATTTCAGTGATACCATACTTAGCCTTAACATCTTGACCGTACTCAGTTTCAGCATCATGGAAGGCTGGCAAGCAGTGCATGAAGATCAATTGATCATCAGGAGTTCCTGTCATCTTCATCATCTCCATGTTAACTTGGTAAGGCTTCAACATGTTGACACGCTCTTCCCAATTAGTCTCACCCATTGAGACCCAAACATCGGTATAAATAACATTTGAACCTTTAACACCAGCAGCGATGTCATCGGTAACCATTGGCTTAGCACCACTATTCTTAGCAAAACTGTTGGCAAAGTCAACCACTTCTTGTGATGGGTGCAATTCCTTAGGAGCAACGATGTGGATATTTACCCCAAGCATTGATCCAGTAACCAACAATGAATTAGCCATGTTGTTGCGACCATCTCCAACGTAAGTCAAAGTCAAGCCCTTCAAGTGACCAAAGTTTTCCTTTACAGTCATAAAGTCGGCAATCATTTGCGTTGGGTGCCATTCGTCAGTTAAACCGTTCCAAACTGGAACACCTGAATACTTTGCCAATCCCTCAACATCTTCTTGCTTGAATCCACGATATTCAATTCCATCAAACATGCTTCCCAAAACAATCGCAGTGTCTTCAACAGATTCCTTCTTACCAAGTTGGATATCATTGGCTCCCAAGTATTCTGGGTGAGCACCTAAGTCGATGGCTGCAGTAGTAAAGGCTGAGCGAGTCCGTGTTGATGCCTTAGCAAACAATAAGGCAATGTTCTTACCTTCAAGATAACGGTGTGGGATGTGTTGTTGCTTCAAAGCCTTCAAATGCAATCCAAAATCAACGAAATATTGAATTTCAGCAGGTGTGAAATCTTTTTCAGCTAACAATGAACGTCCTTGGAATACTGAGTTTACTTTTGCTTCAGTCATAATCTATTATTCTCCTAAAATTTTTAAGGTCTGTAACGTCAAATCCAGACCATCGTTTGGGATACGAGTGGATATCCGAATTTCAATGATCTGGCTTTAACTTGCGATGCTATTCGATTTTAATGAACTAAATTAGTTCAAATTATCACGCCACAATGGTTGGCTCATGCAACGAGGACCACCACGACCACGTGACAACTCACTTGAAATAACCTCGTGTACTAAGATTCCGTGCTCACGTAACATTTGGTTTGATACGTAGTTACGGTTATACGTAACAACTTCACCAGGGGCGATGGTCAAGGTATTTGAACCATCATTCCATTGCTCGCGAGGGGCAACAATTGGATCACCATTTCCGGTTTGGATCAAATCAAGTTCTGAAACCTTCAAAACATCCTTCAAAACTTGCTCCAAGTTAGTGCGGTGCTCCATGTGGATTTCACCATCTTTACCAGGAGTCAAGATGTAAATGTTCATTGAACCTTCAGCGTCCATGATACCTGGGAAGACAGTAAATTGATTGTAGTTAACCATCGTAAAGACTGTATCCAAGTGCATCATTGCGTGGTTATGAGGGATCTCAACGGCAACCACAGTATCGAAGTGACTGTTTGGATTTGAGAAGAACTCTTTAGCCAAACCTTCGATTGAACGTGATGAAGTACGTTGTGAAACTCCAATGGCCATAACGTGATCATTCAAGATCAATTCGTCTCCACCTTCAATGCGAGTATCGTGATTCCGGTCGCGCCAGATATCAACCTTACCAGCAAAGCGGGTGTGGTACTTCATGATGTACTCAGTAAAGAGTGACTCAGGACGACGAGCTTGGAATGTCATATGGTTAATCGTCATTCCACTACCCATTGATGCTTGTGGGTCACGCGTAAAGTAAGCATTTGGCAATGGATCCAAGAAGAATGGATTTGCGGCATCGCTTCCAGCCAAGTCGTGCAATGAGGCAGTCTTGATTGAAAGCTCATTCCGACGAACTCCAGCGTATAACTTTGTGACCATGTCCTTAACTGACATGCTCGTCAAATACTCCTTCAAAGCGTCATGTGTTGCACCCATGGCATATCCTTCTTCGGTCAAATATGTTTCCAAGAAGTTGTCGCGAATTTCTGGTGACATTGAAAGGGTCTCAGCCGCTAAGTCTTCAATGTACAAAACTTCAGCTCCGTTTTCCTTCAAAACATTAGCGAAGTAATCATGCTCTTTTTGTGCAATTTCCAAAAATGGAATATCATCAAACAACAACCGTTCCATTGTGTCAGGTGTGATGTTTTCAATTTCAGCACCAGGACGCTTCAACAAAACTGACTTCAACTTACCAATTTCTGAATTGACTTGAATAGCTTTTTCAGTCATGATCGTGCTCCTTTGTAATATATAATCTTAAAATGTGTTGTGTGTAGTTCAGAAGTTCTTAACTTCCTTACGCTGTCTATAATAAAGCGTTTACATTACTTTCGAATAGGGTCATAATAACAATGATGATTGTACATTTGCACAATGAAATTTTTAAAACTTTTTGGTATTAATTTTTGCATTGAAAAGCTGACTTTTTTGGCCTTATAATGAAGGATATCTTCAGGCTTTGTTATCTTTTGAATAATTTTTTACCATCTATGTCGCAACCGTATGCCAATTGCGTAACATTTAAGGCTGCTTTTCAAATAAAAGTAATAAATATTCATTTATCACCAATTTAATTTTTATAAACACTTTATTAATACATACTTTTTAAATAATTATGCAAATACACAATTGTTCAATCTGATTTTAAGAAAGTAGGTCCACATCATGGGAATCTCAAAAAAAGCAGCTCAAGAATTACTCAACCAAAACTTCTACCATCATGAATTAAACTTAACTATTCTTGACCCCAAAGGTAATATTCTTGCCACCAATTACAATTCAGCTTCAGGACGTCTCTCAACCAAACGTATTCAAGCCCTGATGCAACATGTCAACCAGAGTACCTCAAAATGGGTTGAATCCTCTGACTTAGACGGTAACACCACTTGTATTAACACACTTTTTCAAGAAGAACTTTTAATCGGTTATCTCTTAATCTTTGGTCCCACTGAAAAAGTGCAAGGCGCCAATCAGCTAATTTTAACCATCGTTAATATGTATTTAAATAGTAACTACAAGTTCGACTCTAATGTGCCTTTAACTGATCGTGAACGGTCTGATATCTTCGTTCGTGAGTTACTGCTTACCAGTAAAAATCCGCGGCCTTCCCTCAAAGAAGAGGCTGAACATTTTAATCTAAATATTGAAAATCCTGTATATGTAGCTGTTATTTATGCATCACAACCAATTAAGAAAAAGCATCCACTCTACAATTTACGTAACCGTATCAATGGACGCTCCCTGCTATTAAAAAACAACGTTTTGGTGTTAGTATTTTCATCCAATACCGCGTTAGAATATATTAATTCCTGGAAAGACGACACTATGCATATTGGTGTTTCCACCAAACGGCGCGACTTTTCCGCGGCCTATCATGAAGCTGTCGAAACAATTCTATTCTTGGAATGGCTGGATCCAGAACAATGCACCGAGAATCAAATTCACACTTTCAATGAATTTGAAGCCTTGTTACCTCTAATTGACGCCCAAATTGATGTTCAAAATTTAGTCGAAAACTTGGCCCAATTAGATCGGAATTATGAGCACCATGAATTAATTCATACTTTTTGGTATCTTTTGAAAAACGATGGGCATATCAAGCCAACTGCCGATAATTTGCATATTCATCGCAATACTCTCACCTTTCGCATTGAATCCCTCAGCAAGTTATTAAATATGGAACTCCAAGCATTCGATCAACGAGTACTAGTTTATATTGCTTTATTGAAATACTTTACCTATGGACTCACTGCCGCTCTAGAAATGGCTGATAAACTTTTAGAAGCAGATGTTCATAATGTATAAACATTCACACAAACCAAAACTTATTTATGTATATTTAATCAAAAGTCGCAAGAAAATTCCTGCGACTTATTTATTTTGTTTTAATTAAAACTATAAATATTCATTTTTAAAATAATAATTCATACTTTCGACGAGCATAACGGGCATGTACCGCACGCGTTTCAAACGGCAGACGCCGATTTCCCTTACTATCAACTAACCATTTCATCTTTAACATTGTATCCATCACCCGTCGAATCACATCTGGTGATAAATGATCTTGGACCTGGGTTAAACGAATAATCACTAATTTGCCCGTTTCAGTATTATTAGCAGGCTTCAATTCAAATAATAAATCTAACTGTAATTCATCCTTAGGTAAATATTTTGGATTCCGTTCCACCATTATTGATTCTCCTTTTGATTCATTTTATGCGCCTTAGTATCAATTAAGCGAATTTCATGGGTTGTACTTTCCACCCCTAGCTCAAGTAACAAGTGCGCTAAACCTTCGACTTCATTTTCATGAGTATCTGGACTAATCATAAACGTCCGCGTAATTTTTTTCCCATCGTGCGTTTGATTAATAATCGCCGCCTTCTTCGTATGCATCGTCGTCTGAATTACCATAAATTAAATTCTCCTTCTTTTTTGCAGCTGCTTTTTGCTCCCGGTACTATTAATAACGTTTCCCTTCGAATCTTGTGCTCAAAAAAAGCCAACATTTCTGTTGACTGACCTTTTAACGGCTCAAAAACCGATAATTCAATTTTAAAATGTAATTTATCAACATGCCATCAAGACTTGGTATCTTCATCTAACGCCGGTGTCTTACTTTTTTTCTTCTTGATATTCCGTCCGATTTAACGTCTTATTAATTTTATCTAACCAGCGACTCTGACTAGGCCAAATTTGATTTAAGACCGACGTCACAATCGTCCCAAATAAAACAATCGTCGCAATTAGATTCAACCACAGCATCAAGATAATGACCGAACCCACCGCCTGATAGAATGAGTATGAACGCCCCGCAAAGTGGACATACAGTCCAAATCCCTTGGCCAATAACAACATCCCCAAAACTTGCACTAGCGAACCAACTAAAACCCACTTAAACCGGGGTTTAATGGCTGGTATGACAAAGTTAAAAAGCGTTAATCCAATAAACAGACCTGTCGGAACCGCCGCACTTTTAATTAAATCAATTTTTTGAACAATCTCCATCGGCAAAGGTAAAGCCTCTAATAAGTTATTACCAATTGAAGCGATGATCACCAAGGCCCCCATGCAGCCAATTAAAAAAATCATCCAAATTAATGAAATAGCACGCCCTAACAGCGTATTTTGTTTTATTTCAATATCATAAATCGTATTTTGTGCTTTCCGAATACTCGCTACGACCTTAGAAAATGACCACAATGCAAACAAAATTGTAATCGAAACCGTCCCAACACCGGGATGCTGCAAAATTGACTTAATCATTGGAAATAAGATATTCGTAACCGTTGCTGGTACATTTGCATCCAAAAAATGCATTACATTTTGCGTTGTTAGACCAAAGAACGGCAAAATTGTCGCCAATATAATAATCGCGGGAAATAGCGATAATAAACTATAATAAGCAATCGCTGCCGTATCCATTGATAAATCTGCTCGATTAAAGGTTTCCAGTGAGATTTTAAAATATGGGTTATTGATTAATTTCTTAATTATTTTCTTCATTGCTTTCCCTTACAATTTCTAATCCATATCTACCACGAGGATTGTAATGCCTTAATTTTAAGATATCAAAGAATACATTTCAACCTTGAACCCTAAAAGACAGAAAAAAGCTTAGGTCCAGCGACCTAAGCTTAAATTGATGCTTACATATACAAAACGCCAAAAACTCCCAAAATAACAACCACAATTCCAAGAACGATTCGGTACCACCCAAAAGCCTTGAAATTATTATTTTTAATGTAATTCAACATAAACTTAATCGCAAAGAAGGCTACCAACCATGAAATCAAAAAGCCTAGAATTAATACCAAGCTTTGCATGCCGGTAAAAGCACCACCTTTCGCGAAGAAGCTCCCTAATTTAAGGATTGAAACTCCCACCATGACTGGAATACTTAAGAAGAATGAGAATTCTGCAGCGGCAACCCGTGAAACACCTAAGAACATTGCCCCCAAAATTGTTGCCCCAGAGCGTGAAGTTCCTGGAACAATTGATAAGATTTGGATCAAACCGATTGCCAAGGCCAACTTATATGACATCTTATTTAAATCGGTCATCCAAGGTTGCACATCTTCGCGCGCATTATAATTTTCCAATAAGATAAATAGAATTCCATAAAACATCAAAGCGCCTGCAACCACCGTCGTTGTCATAAAATGCGCATCCATATAATCATTAAGAAGCAAACCAATCACTGCCGCCGGGATGCAAGCGACAATGACCTTCATCCACAAGCTCCACGTTTGCTTTTGTTCAAAATGGGTTTTACTAGGAGAAAATGGATTCAACTTATGGAAATACAGTTGAATTACCGCCATAATCGCTCCCAATTGAATGACATAATCAAAAACATTCATAAAAGATTTGGTCCAAACCGCACCACCAGGGATATGCATCAATGATTCAGCAATAATGATATGACCAGTTGATGAAACGGGTAAGAACTCCGTTAATCCTTCCACAATTCCAATAACTATGGCTTTAATAATTTCAATCATAAGTTTTCCTCTTCTAAATTTGATATTTATCAGTATACTACAAAATTAAATTTTATTGATTCACCGTAATATTTCCATCATACGTTGCCAAAACGACTTGATCATCAACATGATTATTTTTCATAAATGAACGCGGCTTCTTTTGGCCGTGCCACATATTAACACCAGTATTTTGGACTTCCAAGCGATAGCCTTTGACTTGCAACTGTTTAGTTGTAATATTTCCATGATTAGTCATCATGAAATTCGTACCGTGCAATTGAACTTGCTCAAGTTGGTAATTGCCTTCACCCGTTTGCGCTAACAACTCTTGCGCCGAGACATGTTTCCAATTTGTATTCCCACTCCCGATATTCAATGATGTTTGGCCCAACTGACTTTGAGTCACATTGACATCCGCTTGCACCACGTGCATTTGCGTTTGTTCAAGTTTCGCGCCATGCACCTGCAACAAACCAGTTGTACTATCTAATTTCAAATGTTTAGCCTGACTACGATCAAAATTTAATAATCCCGCTTGGCTTGCTAATGTAATTTGATGCCCCTTTGTCTGTTGCAAGCTCGTTTGACCAAAATTATTTCTCGTTTTTAACTTCAAAATTTGTACTTGCTTGAGCGTCAAATCACCACTTATAGTTTCCAGTTTCACATCTTGTAATTTAGTATTAGCCGGCACTTGAATTACGACTTGTTCGTTAACGTTAACCGCATCCGAAAAACTAGGCATCTTATTAACCGCGTCATGATAACTTAAGGTTAGTTTTTGCTGGTTAGTTTGCATTGATAGACCCGCCGCATTCGTGACATGCCCAGTCACCTGCATCCCTTTTTTCAGCTTGGGATTGCTTTTAACCGTAATATCTAAATTATCGCCCTGAACGTCTAGGCTCTGGATATTAGGATAATTGGCCTGAATCTGTTTATTTTGCGGCACCCAAAAATGACCATGATGCCAAAACACTTCCGACCCGCCCCCTCGCCAAGAGCCAACCAAAACCATACTCAAACCGACCGCAACAATGAGAAAGCCAATCACAATTGAACGTAGCGCTTTACCCATTTTGCACCTCCGTAATTTGGGCATATCGTAAGCCAACGGACTTCGTATACTGCATCAACCAACCCATTAAACCACGCATCATCACGCTCATAATCGGCCAAGCGATAAATTGAATTCCAATTAATATTACACCAATCCCGCCTTGGAAAACTCCCACCGCAGCATGGTGTCCCAAAATCGCAATCCCCGCCACAATTTGATAAATCCCCAATAATAGCATAATCATTAACAAAATATCAGCTAAAACAACAATCACAATCAAGACAAATAATGCCAAAAAGATTAGGAACATGGTCGGATACCAGGCAATATTAGAAGCCATTGAACCAATAATCAGACCGAGTAAACTAAATTGACGTTGAATCCGGCGTATTCGGTATTTAAATATACTTTCGCCCCGATTTGGCACCGCGTTTTCATCAATCGTGTCAACATCAATCGAATATTCAATCATAGCTTTTTGTGCTAATTGCCGTGGCGTCCCTAAAGCTTTAATTAACGCTTCACCACTTAGCGTATGTTCCGCCGCATAATTTCGATAATCTTGTATAATTTCATTGCGTTTCTCAGCTGGTAAATTTGACAAGTGTCCTTCCAACTGCGAAAAGTAAATATTACTTTCCATTGTTAACCCCTCTTACTCCAAGCAGTTATGCACCGTCAGCATATTTTATCTTTGAAGACTAATCCTCACTGCAATTTTATAATACTATTCTCTATATAATACACAAAATTCAACAATTATTAAAGCCTCTCACTCATGATTATCAAACAAAACCCAATTTACCCAATTAAAAAACCGACCGTTTGGACAATGCCAACCAGCCAGTTTTTCTTAAATCTTTAATTATTGTCCATATCCATCTAGCGTTTCATTCGCCGTAGTAGATGCGCCGGCATTACCTAAGGTACTACCAGTTGTGCCTGCCGTACTACTATTATCATCAGCTGTTTCTTCAGCTGCTGTTGGTAACTGGTACAAGGCCAATTTAGCATTTGAGACATTCCCCGCATAAAGCGGACCAGTTTTCGCCTTCTTCAACCCTAATGACGACCGTAACTTATTCGTAACTCGCTGCTTCTCTGATTGCGTCACGTGTTCATATGAAGTGCCCGCAATCATATAACCACCACCTTGCAAATGATCATTTTTAATATTAGAGGCGGCTGAAACATACTTTTGTACGATTAACATCATATCGTCATATGTTAAATCAGTAAGCGCATTTTTAGAAATCGTATCTAAGAAGCTTTGGTTAACTAGCTTCGTGGGATTAGACTTCGCCTTTTGCATAATTCCTTGCAGGACCAAACGTTGCCGGGCAGTTCGACCATAATCACCTTGCGGATCATCATAACGCATCCGTGAAAAGGCCAAGGCCGCTGCGCCATTCATCGTATTTGAATACGTATATTTATCATCTGTGGCGCCCTTATTCAGGCCAACCCGCGTTGAACCTTTGGTAAAGCTATACAAATCACCTGAATCCGCAAAACCATAGTCATAACCTGAATCCGCATGTGCTGTTAATGGATTATATTTGAAAGTTAATGGTGATTCAACTTCAATTCCACCAACTTCATTGACCACATCTTCCATTCCATGCATGTTGACCATCCCATAAAAATCAATTGGAACATTCAACCACTGCTGAACTGTCTTAATCGTGGTTGCCTCTTTCCCAAATTCATACGCAGAATTCATCTTCTGCGGGAACTTTGATTCATATCCAACCGGCGCAATCACCGTATCGCGTGGAATGGAAACTAATGTGGTAGCCTTTTTCTTAGGATTAACTGTCATCAACATAAGGGAATCCGTGCGACCAGCATCTTCGCGACCCAATTCTCCCGTATCAGTCCCCATCAATAAGACTGTAAATGGCTTACCTTGCGTTAGAATCTCCGAGGTATCGCGTGATTTTTTCATACCTGAGCTTTTAAACGTCTTATTAACTGCTTCATGAATACGCTGATAAGTATTCGCAGCCGTAATCCCTAAAATGACTCCTAGGACCCCGATGATCACTAAGACAATTCGAAATACTCTTAATTTCGATTGACTTTTCCTTTTCGAGTACATATTATTACGCGAAATTCGGCTATATTCCGGTTGCGTCGAATTTTGTGGATCATTATCCATAATTATTCTCCTTTGATTCGGGCAGAGAAGCCCCTTTTGCTTGCAAATTTAAAATATAATGGCCGTCACCATAAATAAAAATATTATATCTTACCATTTTATACTTTTTAATTTAGACTGCAACTGGTGCTTTAATTCCTGAGGCCGGATTATAGCCCTCGACTTTAATGTCATCCATCTCGTAATCAAAAATACTATCAACGTTTGGATTCAACCATAATTGTGGTAAAGGCTGCATTTGCCGCGCTAATTGCTTCTTAACTTGTTCAAGATGATTCGAATAAATATGCGCATCCCCAAACGTATGAATAAATTCACCCACGGACAAACCAGTTTGCGCAGCTACCATATGTAATAGTAGCGCATATGACGCAATATTAAATGGCACGCCTAAGAAAATATCGCCAGACCGTTGATATAGTTGTAAACTTAAGCGTCCATCCACCACATAAAATTGGAAAAGTGTGTGACATGGTGGTAGAGCTTGCGAAGGAACTGCTTCGGGATTCCAAGCTGAAACAATCAAGCGGCGTGACGTCGGATTCGTTTTAATGGCCTCAATTACGTCTTGAATTTGATCTATAAACCCACCCTGGACTTTTTCCCAGCGACGCCATTGTGCGCCGTAAACTTGCCCTAATTCGCCAAATTCAGCCGCAAATTGATCATCATTTAAAATACGATCACAAAATTTTTGATGTTCTTCAGTATATTGCACTTTGAAATCTGGATCCGTCTGAACTCGATGTCCAAAGTCCGTCATATCTGGCCCAGTATATTGGTCTGATTTTATCCAGCGCTCAAACGCCCATTCATCCCAGATATGATTCTTATGTTCGAGCAAATAGCGAATATTGGTATCACCCTTTAAAAACCATAATAATTCACTTTTAATCAAGCCAAAAGCGACTTTTTTCGTTGTTAATAGCGGGAAACCTTCGCTCAGATCATACCGCATCTGTCGCCCAAAAACAGAATAAGTTCCTGTTCCCGTTCGATCAGCTTTAAAAGTACCATTTTCTAAAACATCTTGCATAAAATCAAGATAGGTTTGTTCATTCTTACTCATCTTTTAAGCTCCCTTATTTTTTATCAAGATAATCAGCAAAATTAAATGCTTTTAAATCGTCTAAAGTCAAATTAATCCAAACACTCTCAACGTTCTTTTGAGCTAATAATTCTGCAGCTAATGGTTCTTTGCGATAGCTTCTTAAATAATTAATTTTCTTCACACCAGCTTGCAACAAAAACTTTGTGCAATGTAAACACGGATAATCTGTTACATAAATTTCCGCACCATCCGAAGTGCCTCCATTTTTTGCTAATTGTAATAGCGCATTTTGTTCAGCATGTACCGCCCGAAGACAATGTCCATCTACTAGGTAATGCCCCACTTCATCACAGTGTGGCGTGCCACTAACAGCGCCATTATAGCCACTGGCAATTAAGCGTCCATCCTTGACTAAAACGGCGCCGACATGCCGACGATCACAAGTACTGCGCGCTGCTAGCATCACCGCTTGCATCATAAAATATTTATCCCATTCAATTCGCTCTATCCGTGCCATTACCAAGTCCCCTTTTCGTGTTTCCATCATAGCAAATGATTAACCCATTTAATAGTGTCAAAAATTATGGATTTTATTGCAATTTTTTAATTTTTAGCGGAAAAACCCCATTAAAAGGCACTTGTAAATATTTGTGAATCATTGTATAATGGTAATTGGTATTTATTGTCGTTATACAATCGGTCAATATGACTTGCGTCCTTGATTTGATTGTCACTACGAACGCGTTTCGTAACGAAAGGAAGTGTTCATATGCCAACAGCATTAGCCGAAATTAAAGATAAGCTCGACGCTCATATTGGAGACGCTGTCACTTTGACAACCCATGAAAGCCGTCACCGTAACATCGAGCATGAAGCAGTTGTCCGTGAGACATTCCGCTCCGTCTTTGTCCTCGATTTAAAGCAAGAGGGGGATCAATTTGATCGTGCCTCATTTAGCTACACCGATATTTTGACCAATAACATTGAACTAAATTTTTAGTCATTATAGCAAATTAAATGAATGCTTGATACCGCAATGGTTAAATTAACCGTTGTGGTTTTTTCTATTTCCAACAAAAAAACGCGTTGCTCAATTACAACGCGCGGCTTTATTATTTAATCATTAATTACACTTGGGCTAACTTTATCTTGGGCTTCCATTAAATCTTCGTCCGTTAATTCAATCACTTCAAAATCATTAATATAGGCATCCTTATAATCAAGTGGAATAATCTTAAAGCGTGAAACTGATACTTCAGTTCCCACTGTAATATCTTGATTACTATCCAAAATAAAGCCTGTCAGCGTTACCATTTCAGAATCACTAAAGGCCTTAATCTCAACCTTAAAGTAACGCTCGAAATCAAACAAAGTCAACTTACCATTAACTTTGTAATGCATCCGACCTTCATCGTCAGAACCAATTTTTTCAATTAAATCATCAGAAACGTCGTCAATTTCATCACGGACCGTTCCAAACAATTCTTCGTAAACGTCTTTATCTGTAACGATTCCAGAAGTCCCGCCGTATTCATCCTTAACCACCACAATTGGGGCACGATGCGTAATCATTTCTTGCAAGATATCTTGAATTCCTTGTGTTTCAGAAACATTCGGAATATTGCGCAAAACAATACGCACAGAAGCATCAGGATTAATTCGCATTTGTCGTACTAAATCATAACTAAATACATAACCAAGGATCTTATCCTTGTCATTATTGGCAACCACAGGTAATCGTGAAAACTTGTCTTCCAAGTACATGGAAACCGCATCCCCAATAGTGGCTGTAACATCAATCACTGATAACTGAGTTCGATCAATCATGATATCAGCAGCCTCTTTATCGTTCATTTCAAAGGCCCGCTTCATAAATGCGACGTCTTCTTGATCAAGTTCTCCCGCCTGCGCGGCATCTTCAGATAATGATATAATCTCATTTTGAGAATAAATATCTTCATCCGGGTGCGTACTAAAGCCAAGGAGCTTGGTTACCTCTGCCGCTGTCCGATCGAACAAGAAAATCAAAGGGTACAAAATCACGTGGAAGAAACGCACTGGCCGAACAATCAATAATAATGTTCGGACTGGGCGATCAATCGCAATATTTTTTGGTACCAAATCCGTAAAGACTGCGTGAATAAACGTGAAAATCAAAATCGCTGCAACCGAAGCAACTGGTTGCGCCATGCTAGCTGGCAGGATATGGGTAGAAAGAATCAAAGCTGCAATGAATGATTCTCCAATCCACCCTAAAATCAAACTCGTTAAAGTGATTCCCACTTGTGCTGTTGAAAGATATTCCGTTAGGTGCTCTGTCATATGCAAAGCACCTTCTAAATTACGACTAGGCTTAACCCCACCAGCTTCGATCATAGCCTTCAAGGCACTTGGCCGCACTTTGACCAGTGAATACTCAGTAAGGGTAAACAAAACCGCCAACAACAAAATAACAACGATTGCAATTATATTATAGATAATGGACGCAGAATCCATAGGAAATAGTACCTCTTTTCTTATTATATACTTTTTTCAAGTAACGCTTATTATACTGAAATAAAATCTTTAACACAAGCCATTATCGACTATTTTATTTGATTAGTAAACCCCTTCAGCTGACAAGGCATTATGTAAGGCAATAAACTGCTCTAAGGTGAGCTTTTCAGCCCGAATTTTAGGATCAATTTGCACCTGCTCCAATGCATTCAATAATTTTGTCTGCATCGTCCCAGTTTTCCCAAAGGCTGTGGTTAAATTATTCCATAATGTTTTCCGCCGCATCGCAAAGCCAATTTTAAACAATTCAAACAATTGACGTTCATTTTTAGGTAAAATTTCCAACGGTTCACGTGGTTCCAAGACAACAATCGCTGAGTCCACATTTGGGTTTGGAATAAATGATGAGCGATCTACATTAAATGCAACATGCGCCTGCATCCGATATTGAACGGCCAAAGACAATGAACCATACTCCTTAGTTCCAGGCTTAGCAGCCAAACGATTAGCAACTTCTTTTTGCATCATGACAACAATCGCTTCAAATGGCATCCCCGTCGCTAAAACCTGCATTAAAATTGGGGTCGTAATATAGTATGGCAAATTAGCAATTAACTTCAAAGGCGCCGTGGGGTCATTGAATTCAGTGGCCACTGCCGTTTCTAAATCAACCTTCAAAATATCTTGATTAATAACTTTAATATTTTTATATGGAGCCAACGTTCCCGCCAAAACTTCAATCAAACGATCATCAATTTCATAAGCCACCACTTCTTTGGCCGCCCGGGCTAATTGTTCTGTTAAAGCTCCAATTCCAGGCCCAATTTCAATTACATTATCACTCGCCTGAACATTTCCCGCCTGAACAATCTGCCTTAAAATATTTAAGTCAGTTAAAAAATTTTGACCAAGTGATTTTTTTGTATTAATGCCATATTGATTCATTATGGCCTGCGTCCGTAATGGGGTCGCAATATCTGGATAATCCATCTTTTCCCTACCTATTCATCTACTTCTAACGTGGCCAACACTTGCTTAACGGTTCCTTTTTGAATCCCAAACATCTGTAGGCGCTTTAATAACTGTTTCCCATTCACATACCCTAAGTTCAACGTTTCCGCCAATTGTGTCCGAAGTTTTGCTGATTTGGGACCATTGATTAGCCCCCAGGCCAATAAGTCAGAACGTTGGATATTTGAGTGAACAGATGGCTTTTTTTCATCACTCACCGCCTGCAAGACGCTTTGAATCGTCGCGATGCTAGCATACTCTATTCCCAAGCTATGATGCTTAATTTTAGCCCCTGCCGCATCTTTAGTTAAAAAAGCATGCTTTGCGTCGGGGACAAGCGTGGTGATTATCTTCCGCAATCGCTCACCATTATAATCTGGATCAGTAAAAATAATAATCCCGCGTGTCTGTGCAGCACGCACAATCGCGCCCTGAGTCGCTAAATTTAGCGCTGAGCCATTCGTTTCAATCACATCAGCCGTCACCGCTTGCTTAATTTTAGCCGTATCCGCCTTGCCTTCGACCACAATTACTTCATTAATTTGCATGCGGGATTTTCCATAACCGGTGCGCGTTTTCAGTCGTCACTTTAGCCAAATCATTATATTCCATCCCCAACGTTTCTGCTAAGCTAGCGATGGTATGGTGGACATACATCGGTTCATTAGGCTTCCCCCGCATTGGCACAGGTGCCAAATAAGGAGCATCCGTTTCCACCAAAATACGATCTAATGGTGTCTGCTTAGCTGCTTCCCGGATATCGTCGGCATTATTAAATGTCGCAATCCCGGAAAATGAAATATATAATCCCAAATCCAAAAAGCGCTTCACCTCTTCGACATTTCCGGTAAATGAATGCATAACGCCACCAAATTCTTGAACGTCGCTTTCTTTTAATTCTGTATAAACATCATCAAAAGCATCGCGTACATGAACAGTCACTGGTTTATGCATGTTTTTAGCAAGGGCGAGTTGCGTTTGAAAGGCTTGCTTTTGCACCACTGCATCCGGATTTTTATCCCAATAGTAGTCCAGTCCTGTCTCTCCAACCCCAACCACTTCTGGTTTTGCGAGTTGTGCTTCTAATATCTTCACCTGTTCTGTAGTTAATTGCTCAACATCTTCTGGTTGAAAACCAACAATTGCTTTAATGCCTTCAAACTGATCAGCCAATTCGATTGCACGGGTATTCCCCTTAGCATCGAAGCCAACCACATTCATTTCCATAATGCGATATTCACGCGCACGCGCCCAATATGCCGCTGGGTCGCCCCAAAAAATATCTTCATTTAAATGCGTATGCGTATCATAAGCATCCACTGGACGCTTCGTTGGATCATAAATCGCCATTACTCTCTCCTTAAATCATATTTCTTACCATTATAACAAATTTATCCCTAAATTAAGGGGTTCTCCACAATGTTTACTTAGTTTCGCGCTTATTGCCACAAACATGAATAAAATAATAAAACCCTATGCTGGTTAGACATAGGGTTAAATTATTTTAAGGAGTAGGTATATGAATATGGTTGTTAAAAGGGGGACTTCCCTTTCAACACAAATAATCATATCGCATCGACCTTAAACAGACTTTAATTCAAAAATAAATTAAGCTTAAAAACCATCTTTTTTGAATTTAACTCAGCTAAACATAATAAAACCCCATGGTGGTTAGGCATGGGGTTTTACTATAAGAAGTAGATATTATGAATATGATATTGAGAGGTTACCCTTCAACGTTTTTAATAATACTGAACGTACCTTAAAACGAGGTTAATGTTAAGCTAAATGAACCTTAAATTTATCAGCATATTTAATTAGCTAGCTTCAATTCGTCTTCATTAGTAGTCTTTTAGGTTGAATAACCGGAAATTAGTATTTTATTACCATCAGAATATTTATAATGATAAGAATCGTCATTATCTTTCTTATCATCAGCCCCAGACCCAGAAATGGATCCTAAGTTCTTTCCCGCTATTTTATTAACAGTATTCCAGCCATCTTTATCCCATGCCACTTGTTTTTTCAATCAAGCCCCATTACTCGTGAATCACAAGACTGATTTTTGAATATTATTCTAAACCATCAGATGATTCCTAAAAAACAAATCTTCATCAGCAACGCTAATAATAGTTGATTAATCCTAAAATCGTTGTACTTAATAATAAATATTTACCTAAGTTCATTATATCGACCCTTAATTAATCCAAATTTTAAGCACCTACATACCAGACTCACACTAAAATAATTACTTTTCTTCGTATACAATAGTCATCACACTTAATTTTCCGTTTATTACTTATGACATGATTCATTTTTACCGAAAAACGAGTACGTATTCATGCCTAATTTACTTATATATTTAAAACTGCTTCAACCGTTAATTTAAAGTAATTTAATACATAAAAAAACTCATGCTGTTTAGCACGAGTTTAATTATTTTAAGGAGTAGGTATATGAATATTGTTCGTTGTCCAGCTCTCTGACCTTTCAACAATGATTATATTAACGTACTAACCTTAAAATAAAGATAAAAGGACATAATTTTATCCCAAATTCGATCCAACCTCGATTTCATCAGGCAAAATAGCTAATATAACGTTACCATCTTTTTCAGCTGACAACAGCATTCCTTCTGAAACATATTTCTTCATCATCGTCCGAGGTTTTAAATTGGCAACGTACGCCACTTTTTTGCCAACCAATTTTGTATAATCAGGATACCACTGCTTAATCCCTGACAAAATTGTCCGTCCCTCAGCTGATCCATCATCAAGTTTAAACATCAAAAGTTTCTTTGACTTTTCAATTTCAGAAACTTGTTTAATCTCAGCAACTTTCAAAAGGACCTTTTCAAAATCATCAAATTCAATCATCGCAGTTGTCGATTCAGCATCCATTGCCTTTGTCTCTTTTTCTGCTTGATTAACTTGCGCTTTCGCTTTTTTAACACTAGCGGTCTCTTTACCGCCACCCATCATCGAGTCACGAATATAAGCCACTTCAGCTTCAACATCAATTCGAGGGAAAATAGGTGTCCCCTTCGGCACTACTGAACCACCAGTTGGCAAATCTGCAAAATCGATATCAAGAATCTTTAAATCACTTTCTTCTAACCCAAGTTGCTTGAAGATTTCAGCTGGCGTATGCGTCAAGACTGGTTGCAATAAAATAGCAATCACTCGCAATGAAGCTGCCAAGTGGGCCATCACTGAAGACAACACTGCCTTTTGCGCTGGATCTTTAGCTAAGACCCAAGGCTCGGTCTCATCAATATATTTGTTTGAACGCGCAATCAACTTCCAGACTGCATCTAAAGCATCTGATACATGCAAGGTTTGCATATTTTGATTGTAATCATCAATCGTTTGCTTAACCACGTCCGCCAAATCTTGGTCAAAGGGTGTCGCCCCCGTTTGTAAAGCTGGAATGATGCCATCCTCATACTTATTAATCATCGCCACAGTACGATTTAACAAGTTTCCCAAATCATTGGCCAAATCAAAATTTACTTTGGCCACGAAATCTTCAGGCGTGAAAATTCCATCATTTCCAAATGGCATGGCCCGTAAAAGATAGTAACGAACCGCATCGACTCCATAGCGATCAGCCAACACATCAGGATAAACCACATTTCCCTTTGATTTAGACATCTTGCCATCTTTCATCGTTAACCAACCATGACCAATAATTTGCTCTGGTAATTCAAGACCTAACGCATGTAACATGATTGGCCAATAAATTGTGTGGAAACGTACAATTTCTTTTCCTAATAATTGCACATTAGCTGGCCAAAATTTCTTGAATTTACTATCGTCATCAGATCCGTAACCCAATGCAGTAATATAATTCGATAAAGCATCAATCCAAACATAAATAACATGCTTCGGATCAGACTCAACAGAAATCCCCCATTTAAATGACGTTCGAGTCACCGCCAAGTCTTCCAATCCTGGCTTAATAAAGTTATTAATCATTTCTTTCATACGACTGGCTGGCTGAATAAAATCAGGATGCTTTTCATAATAGTCTAACAACCAATCAGCATATTTTGACATCGCAAAGAAATATGATTCTTCTTTGACCAATTCAACTTCGTGTCCTGAAGGAGCCTTTCCACCGGTTACATTACCATCTTCGTCGCGGTAAACCTCTGCTAATTGAGCCTCTGTAAAATACTCTTCATCATCAACAGAATACCAACCCTCATACTCACCCTTATAAATATCACCTTGTTCTAATAACTGGTTAAAAATTTTTGAGACAGCTTGTTCGTGTTGTGCATTCGTCGTACGAATGAAACCGTCATTTGAAATATCCATTTTACGCCAAAGATCTTTAATCTCGGCTGCCATTTTATCAACGTAAGCTTGTGGGGTGATACCCATACCTTCAGATTTTTGCTCAATCTTCAAACCATGCTCGTCAGTTCCCGTTAGATAGTACACGTCTTCATCCAATAGTCGATGATACCGCGCAGCAGCATCAGCCAATACAGTCGTATATGTATTACCAATGTGTAATTTACCTGATGGATAATAAATTGGTGTTGTTATATAAAATGTCTTTTTATCTTGCGTCATTTCATTCCTACTTTCTTTCGCTACCACAAATGAGTCGTGCGAGATTTAGTGTTATTATCTGCTTCATTACTTTAATCCGTTCTTTTAATTATATCAGAATCAAGACAGTTATATCTACCAAAAACCAATTTGAAGATAATTGTTATTCAATGTCAATGTAAGGCACAAAAAAAGGCTCATCATTACTGATGAGCCTTTATCTTGCATCGCGACTTCCTATCCTCGC
>NZ_JBJJNY010000008.1:0-64122 GCF_045504165.1 Weissella kandleri
AGGCCCATCTTTCCAAGCCCGATCATTGCAAACTTCATCATTTATCGCCTCTCTTTTGATATATTAATATTTCACTATACCAATTATACAGATTTTTAAAAACACACGCAAGCGTTTTCATTACATAATATTCTTTTCAAAAACATCAAACTTTTCTTCTGCTTCAAAAATGCCATTTAAATATGCAATCCCCAAAGCTCTATCATATAAGCCATAACCTGGCCGTCCAACTTCTCCCCAAATCATTCGACCATGATCAGGACGTACGTATCCATCCCAACCATTTTCTACAAGAGTATGCACAACCCCATACATATCAATAGAACCATCGGAAGTCAGATGAGAAGATTCATGAAAATTATTTTTCTCCTCATCCATAAACTTAATATTACGTAAATGAACAAATGGAATACGATTCATCCTACTTAATTTTTTCGTAATTTCAATTACATTATTTTGAAGATTTACTCCCAATGACCCTGTACATAAAGTAATACCATTATAAGGACTATCTACTGATTTCACGATTCTTAACAAATCTGACTCAGTACTTACAATTTTAGGCAATCCAAAAATGGGGTACGCCGGATCATCTGGATGTAATGCCATTTTTACTCCTACTTCTTCACATACAGGAATAATATTTTTCAAAAAATAAACTAGATTATCAAATAATTGCTGATTATCAATTTTCTTATATTTGTTAAATAAACTCTGAATATCATCCAAACGATCTTTTTCCCAACCAGGTAAACTAAAACCATTTGAACCAGATTCCATATTTTTTATAAGTTCATCAGCAGTTTTAGGAACATCATTTTTAAAATATGCCATAGCATTAGATCCATCTGATAAAGGATAAGCTAAATTTGTACGTAACCAATCAAACACTGGCATAAAATTATAACAAATCACCTTCACACCATATTTACTTAAATTTCTAATAGTAGTTTTATAGTTTTCAATATGCTGGTCCCTTAAAGCTCCTCCGTTTTTGATATCATCTGATACATTAACAGACTCAATAACTTCAGCTTTCAACCCAGATTGATTAATTTCTTCAATCATTACCTTAATTTTATCTTCAGGCCAAGCTTCTCCTACTGGAACATCAGATAAAGCTGGCACAACTCCGTTAACACCTGGAATTTGCTTAATTTGTTCTAAAGTAATGCTATCATCATTAGCTCCGAACCAACGAAAAGTCATTTTCATAATATTCTACCTCTTTTCACTATATTAGAGAACAAAGATGCTTATCTGTTTGAAATATTAATATATTAAATATAATAAACTTCAAGTAAGCGCTTTCTTTATAATATATCATATTCCACAATGAACTAACTACATTCTTGCAAAATTTCTGCCTTAATTTTTAAAACTAAATTAGAAAATTCATTTATTATATCGTATCCCTATATAATTGTTCTTCAATTCTGAATGAATGTAATGGCCAATTGGATCAACTCCTAATTGAGTAAAATCTACTGTATGTTCTAACCGGGCCACCCCAGTTGCTACGTTAACCTCTGCTCCTGTAAATATTTATAAAAGTGATTAGCTTCCCATAGTGGCACATCTAAATCGGTTGCTACAAAATCTGCCATGGCTTCACCCATTGTTACAACTTCACTCATTTGTACTACTCCTTTATTTATTTTTTGATGAATTTTATTATAGATACCTTTTTGAAAGGTTAACAATCAACCTTATTAAAAACTCTTCTTAATTACTTTTTTATTATAAATTATTTTTAATGCTCATATAACGTTCCATGTATTCATGAGCATTCTTTGTTAATCCTTCCCAATCATCGTTATCAGACGGTTCTAATAAGTCACCACCCACTCCTACAGCTACAACTCCTGCTTCAAACCATTTATGCATATTATCTAAATTAACCCCTCCAGTGGGCATAATATTAACTTGTGGTAGCGGACCTTTGATTGCCTTAACCATGTCAGGAGAAGTTTCAGAGCCGGGGAACAACTTAATAATATCTACGCCATATTCTAAAGCAGATTTCATCTCTATAATTGTCATAGCCCCTGCTATATACGGAATTTGATATAGGTTAGATAATTTTGCAATCTCAATATCAAAATAAGGAGACACAATATACTTCGCTCCAGATAAAATGGCCAATCTAGCAGTAATAGCATCTAAAACCGTTCCAGCACCAATTAATACATCTTTATTCATATATTTATTCGTTAATTTTTCAATTACATGATCAGCATGTGGAACTGTAAAAGTTAATTCGATATCTCTGATCCCTCCAAGCACCAACTGATCTACTATTTTAATGGCTCGTTCCTCACTATCAGCTCGTACTACAGCAATCACTCCTGCATCAGTTAAACTTTTTAATATCTCTAATTTATTCATAATAATCTCCATATTTATTTTTATTACAAAGACTCGTTTTATATTCTAGACATATAATCATCGAACTAAATAGCCTCCATCAATGGGCATGGCTGTTCCTGTAATGTAATTTGAAGCATCAGAGCTCAGAAAAACTCCCCCTCCCATTAATTCATTAGTTTTACCCCAATGACCTGCTGCAATTCGATTTAATATTTCATCGTTTCGTTCTGCCCCAGCCCTGATTTGAGCCGTATTAGCAGTTTCTATATATCCTGGTGCAATTGCATTCACTTGAACATTCCAGACACTCGCCTTTGATGCCAAAGCCTTCGTTAAACCAACTACATCATGTTTAGAGGCAATATAACTAGGAACATATTTTCCACCAAAATAAGACGACATAGATGCAATATTAATAATTTCCCCATTTACTATGACTATCTTTCCATTCAAATTAAATAAATCCATATTGAAATTTTTTAAACTATCTGTACGATCTTTAATTTCCTCAATTGATTCTTTGGATCCCGCCATAATAGTGACTATCTTTTTACTTTAAATCATGCATATCAATTGCATCCATATCATCATATGCAATATTCTCACCGCACATAGCCCAAATAAATGAATATGAGCCTGTTGCAACTCCAGAATGAATTGACCATGATGGATTTGTGATCGCTTGCTCATTTTCCAAAAATATATGCTTCGTCTCATTAGGAGTCCCCATTATATGCATGGCTCGCGTATTTTTATCAAAAAAATCAAAATACATGTATGTTTCCATACGTCTCATATGCGTATGCGCAGGCATTGTATTCCAAGAAGATCCATTTTCTAGAATCGTATATCCCATTTGCAATTGGTTGGTTTCTACTTGATTGGGGTGAATATACTGATATATTTTTCGCTTATTCATATGATCTTGATCACCCAGAACTAATGGGGCTATCTTATCGACAGAAATTTTCTTAGATGGGTATTTCTTATGCGCTGGAGCTGAAGCAATATAAAATTTAGCTGGTTTATGTAAATCTACAGACTCAAATAATACTTCATGCGTTCCCAAGCCCACATAATACCCATCTTGCTTTTTTATAGAATTTTTTTGACCGTCAATAGTTATATATCCATCTCCGCCAATATTAATGACGCCTAGTTCCCTTCGTTCCAAGAAATATTGAACTCCTAATTCTGAATCCAAGACTACTTCTAAAGGCTCACTTGCGGGCGTAATACCGCCAAATATAAGGCGATCATTCATCGTATAAGTCAGCAAAACATCTCCTGGGTTAAAAATTTTTTCCATTAAAAATTCTTCCCTCATTTCCTCTGTAGAATAATGTCTTATATCCTTGGGTGCATGAGCGTACTTAATTTCCATATTAAAAGCCATATTGTCACCTTCCTTTTTCCTATAAAGAAATATAGTTTCTTTTTTATTTGCGATTTAATTATACCTGAAAACGCTTTCTTTGTCGGTCTAGAATTATTTTAATAAAAAAGGCAGGTTAAAATAGACCGCTTTTCTCTATTTCATTCAATTTAAAAAGTATTTTACATATAATGTTATAAACGGTTTCATAAGAAATGTTAATCTTTGACCTACTCTCCATAAATAAAAAACCTCAGTTATCCTGAGATTTTTTATAATTTTATTTAACTAGAAACTTAGGCTGATTACCACTTAATACAGCTACAATATCATGTGCCGCATCAACTGCCATCCGTTGTTTCGTTTCAACTGTATTCGAAGCAATATGGGGGGTCAATAAAACATTCTCAAATTGTGTTAAAGGATGATCTTTAGGTAGCGGTTCTTCTTCAAATACATCTAATGCCGCACCACCAATAATACCTTGTTGTAAGGCTTCTACCAACTCGTCTTCCACTAAGATACTTCCCCTGGCCATATTAATTAATACCGCATCGTTTTTCATCATCTGAAATTCCCTAGCACCAATCGAATGCTGCGTTGCAGGCATCGCTGGCAAATGAACCAATATATAATCAGATTCTTCAAACAATTGATCGCGTTCGACCATTGAAACATCATCATTACCTTGTGCTTTGGGATCAACGGCAATCAAACGAACGTTAAAGCCCCGCAATTTTTTAGCAACCGCTTGTCCAATTCGTCCAAAACCTAAAATACCAATTGTTTTACCAGACAAATCACGTCCCAAATGGGCCTTTTTATATTTCCATTCGCCATCATAAATGGACTTACTATTCCAATATAAATTCTTCGCAATCCCTAATAATTCAGCTACAGTATTTTCGGCGACTGCATCCGTTAAAGCAGTCGGAGTATTAACCACTTTAATTCCACGCTCATGAGCCGCTTCAACATCAACTGCGTCATATCCTACCCCATTACGAGCAATAACTTCCAATTGGGGCATAGCATCCATAATTTCTGCCGTAAACGGTTGCGTCCCGATTAAAACCGCACTAGCTTCGTGACCTTCTTGCATCATTTGGTTAGCTTGCCGCCCGCTCCCATTAATAATTTCATAACCAGCATCAATGATAATTTGCTCCCCAATTGCTGAAACTGCATCAGGTATTAAAACTTTCTTAGTCATTTTTTATCCCCTCTTTTTTGCCTTTAACAAAAAGTTCTTCAATTCATCAGGTGTTGGATATCCATCATTATCTCCTGGTGTCTGAACTTGTAAAGCACCAACTGCATTCGCCCTTTCCACTGCTTCAGGCATCTTTAGTCCGTCTAACAAACCAGTAATCAATCCAAGTGCAAAACCATCACCTGCACCAACTGTATCGACCACATGTTCCACTACAAAACCAGGAACTGTATATGTCGTTCCATCTTTTTGCTTTACATATGCACCAGCTTCACCTAATTTAATAATCACCGTTTCTGTTAATTCACTATTTTGCAAATAAAAATCAGCAATAACGCTAGGATCATCAGACCCTACTAAGATTTTACCTTCATTGATTCCAGGCATCACGATGTTACCATATTTAGCTAAATCATTAATAGTCGCAACCATTTCTTCCTTAGATTCCCATAATGCCGGCCGTAAATTGGGATCAAATGTCGTGGTAATCCCATGACTAATAAGTTCTTTCGCAAAATCACGAAAAGTCTCTTGCGCTGTAGCTGAAATCGCAGGGAAAATTCCTGATAGATGCCCAATTTTGACATCTGAGAAATCAAGTTCAGATAACTGTTCTTTAGTCAGATGTGCTGCTGCCGAGTTACGCCGAAAATTAAATGTCTGTGCATCCCCTACACTAACAAGTTCTTTCAATTGAAATGCCGTCCAATTTCGATCATCTACTGTCACATATTGATGACCAACCCCATACTTTTCAATTTCCTGTAGTGTAAATTTACCTAGTGGGTCAGCCCCTACTTGAGATACATATTCTGTAGAATGTTTGAGCCGTTCAATGCCAATTAATACATTTAATTCCGCTCCTCCCAAAAATTTAAAATAATTAATACTGTCAACTAACCCTTGATCCAAGTCTTTACTCATAAAAGTCACAATGGGCTCACCTAATGTCATTACTTCACTCATTTTTTTATTCCTTTACTTTATCAATTTTTTAAATAGTTATCTTATTCTGCTTACCCAAAGAAAGCGTAACCAACTAAGGTGTTAATTATTGAAACAACCCACATTACAGGTATGCCCATCTTTAAGTAAGTTTTAGCATCCAAACCGGAATAATCCAAAGCCCATGTATTCCATGATTGCGTTAAATCAATCGAAACCGCCATGATACTAGCTGTATATAACAATGGTAATAATAAATTAGGCGAGAATGTCCCCGTTGCAGCCAATACTGAAGCAGTCGCAGCTCCGGCCCCCCAAACATGTAACGGTCCACGAAATAATGCTAGTGGTGCCAAAATACCAATAGCTAAAGCCAAAACTAAAGCGCTATTTGGAACAATAACCTCAATAATACTCTTGAAGTGTGGCACATTAACCGATGCAGCTCCTACGAACATAATTAAAGCCATTAAGAAGAAAATCAAACCTGAAATGTCATTAATCGCCTTTTTAGTGGTTGAATTAATAAACTCCAACATTCCTTTCCAACTAGCCATTTTATGCGTCATTAACATTGCTAAGATAGTAGAAACCACTAGCGATGGAATGGCATCCCACTTGAAAATAATATTAAAAGCAACTGGTAAGATAGGAATCACATATGTCCAACGATTTACGTGCACATCATTGTCCACATTATCTGTTTCTCCTTCAATCACTTCCGGTGTACCATTTTCAATTGCCTTTCGGTTTAACAAAATGAAAATAACGACACCTATTAATTGAATGATCATCGCTACAATTCCAAACGACAAATACTGACCTGAATAACTAACTGATGGGAAAAACACTTTGATTTGGTTAAATAACACCACATTAATATACATTGGCGCCCCAATTGCCATTGTAAAAGCTGGTATTGCAATTTTTTTAGGAATTCCAATAGACAACATAATCGGAATTAAAATAACTCCAATTGCCATTACTGACCCAACTCCATAAGCCGATGAAAAAATTAAAGCTGTAACTAATACCACTAAGATAGCAGCAAGTACTGGCGCCTTTCGTCCGACCTTTTCTGTTTGTCGAGAAATTGAAGCCGCAATACCTGAATCAACCAAAACACGTCCAAACCATGAACCAAAAACAATATATATAATAGTTGGACCATAATTTAGAGCTGGCTCTGCAATTACTTTTTGCATAAACGTATCAAGTGGAACGAGACCGATAATAGACCAGAGAATAGTCATTAAAAAGAATCCTACTAATAAATTACCACCTTTAATAATGTAGACAATAAATAATATAAAAGTAATTAACAATAATGTGCTAATAATAACATTAGTCATATTATTTAGCCTCCCACTTGTCTAATAACTCAATACCTTCTTCAATTTCATCAGACGAATTGGTTGGGTATTCTAAAGCAACCGGAATTTTCTTTGGCAAAATTTCTAGAACTTTCTGCCAATCAATTTCTCCGTGACCCAACGTTACGGTGGTAGCATTTGGATAAGTCCCAAATCCATCTTTGACATGAATATACCGGACATAAGCAGCTAATTGTTCCGCCGCCTTAATTTCATCTTGCCCCACATACCGCCAATTACCTAAATCATAAACATAACCAATATTTACACCAGCTTTCTCTGTTGCTTGCATAAATTTATTGATTACTTCGATTCTTCCAGCTTGTGGAGTTTGATTATTTTCTATATTAACCGCCATTCCCATAGATAATAAATTTTGTATTTGATGGATATTTTCAGCATCCCATGCCTCAAATTCGCCAATATTAAATTTTAAATACTGTACTCCAAGCTTTTTTGCTTCTTGAAAATATTCAATTAAAGCCGGGTTTAAGTTACCTGCTTTAAATAAATCTTCAGGGACTGAATAAAATAAAGTCATCTTTTGTTCGCTAACGTAATTAGCTATAGCAGGCGTTTCTGCATTAATATCATTAAAATATTCACGTCGTAATTCCGCATTTTTAATACCTAAACTATTAATTTGATGCAGCATTCCTAATTGTAATTCACCTTGCTGATGTGCCTGTTCAAATAATAAATTATTTAATACTACTTGTGTACTTTTCATGATTGATATCCCTTTTCACTTGATTAAAATTAGATCGGATTGATATTATTGAAAACGTAAACCGTTTTCGGAAACCGGTTTACAAAGATTATAGTAACCGCTTTCATTATTTTTGTCAACTTATCCCTAATTTTTAATTTAAGGTATAATAAAAACATGAAAAAAAAATTAACTATTAACGACATTGCCGCACAGGCCAATGTATCTAAAACCACTGTTTCACGCTTTTTAAATCATAAATATGACAACATGTCTGAAGCGACTAAAAACAAAATTGCTCAAACTATTGAAGCTTCTGGTTATCAACCTAATCGACAAGCTCAAACACTAAAAACCGCTAGTACTCATACCATTGGCGTCTCAGTTGCTGATCTTTCTAATCTTTATACATCTCGATTACTCAAGGGAATTAGTACATTCTTGCACCAAACGCAATACCAAATGATTATTATGGATGCAGATAATAACTTGCAACGCGAACAAAACAATTTACAAGTTCTTTTAAATGAAAATATCGATGGACTAATTATTCAACCATTAGCTCATCACCCAGATACTTATCAAATCATCCAAGATAATTCTTTACCTACTATTCAAGTTGATCGCTACGTAGAACCTTTTACTTGGCCCGCAGTTGTTTCTGATAACTTTCAAAAATCAGTAGAAGTGGCCAAATTGCTTGAAAAAAATAATTTTAAACACATTATTATAATATCTAATAACATAACAGGCATTAGTAGTCGAATGAATCGTGTTCAAGGTATTACATCTCATCTACAAGCGAATGATATATCTTACGAATTATTAGAAATTGATGGTTCTAACGACTGGCAGATACAACTACAATCAAAAATTAAACAAAGTTATAAAAAGGTAGCTATTTATGCCTTAAACAGCCAAGTACTATGGCCGATTATGCGCGTTTTAAATACCTCTAATTTAAAAGTACCACAAGATGTCGGTGTTATAGGTTTCAATGATGACGATTTAGCTGATTTAGTAGCTCCCGGTATTACCGCCATCGAGCAAAATCCAATTTTGATTGGTGAAACGGCCGTCCAGCAGTTAATCGACAATTTAAAACAGCACGAAAGCAATACAGATATCACTAGAATCGAAGCCAAAATTGAAATCCGCAACTCGCTCTAAATATCAAAAAAGGAAGCTCATGATAGAGCTTCCTTTTTGATGCACAAAACAATCGTCTTTGCTCCCTAGTATAAAGCAAAAGATCATTAATCAGCTAACCAAGTATGCATGGCGGCACTTAAAAATGAGCCACCGCCGGCAACCTTTTGATCATAATATGCGGTGAAATCAGGACTATCAGCATACATATCTGCTAATCCTGCATACGCCTGATCTGGAATATTTTTCCAAGTAAACCCTAACCAACGGCGATGCAACTCTACTAATTGAACGGCTAAGTCTGAGCTAGGATCTTTGGTTGCTACTGCAGCAGCCAACAAATTTAAAATTTCTTCTTCCAATTCTTTAAATTCTCGATATTTAGCTTCAGACATTTTTAATAATTGCCGATTACTCTCATCAACCATCGCATCCCCATAATCTCGTCGAACTTCTGTCCCATACTGCTCTTCATTCTCATCAATCAATTGTTGCTTAAAAGCTTTAAATTTTGCCGTATCTGCCATTTTTATTCCCCTTTGCTTTGTTATAATCGTCTGTCGAATTGTTTGAATGACCGCATCTAAATGTTCGCGTTGGTCTGCTAACAACTTGGCCTGAGCCTCTAACGCTTGAATTTCATCAAGGTTTGATTCCACGACTAATCGTTTGATTTTGTCTAATGGAAAATCTAGTTCCTTATAAAACAAAATCTGTTGAAGTTGATCTACTTCCTTTTCTGTATACATGCGATACCCCGCCAAACTTAATTGCGCTGGTTTTAACAGACCAATTTGATCATAATACCTTAGGGTCCGGGTCGATACACCCGACAACTGTGCTAATTCACTAATCGTATAATTCATTACATCCTCCCTTCACCTATTATCTTAAAGCTTCACGTTACGTTAAACACAAGTCTTTTCCTGCTTTAAATCAATATATTTTTCTACTTAAACCAATTAACCTGCTATTTATGTTTAACTTTGTAATCGTTTATACTTTTTTATAAACATACTTAATTAAATCAGCTTAACCTTTGCACTCACAATATTGTTTACAAAGGGACAATCTTTCTATCTAGACCACTCTTTAAAACAACTGTGTTATGACGTTACCACTCCACCATGAATAAAATATGGTCCCAAACAACAAAGCTGATCTAAATTTGAAAAGCCTTGTTTTTTATGAATAGATGGTGTAACATCGCTTCCTCAATTTTAAAATTACTATTTCTGAAGAATGTTTTCAGCAAATTATTGCCCAATAAATTATCTCATGCTATCAAATTTGGATTATCATTCCCAATTGGGTAGTTTTTTTGCACAAAAAAAGCCCTCACCAAGGCGAGCGCTTTTTGTTTCCCAAATGATAGTATAAAATTAACGCTTTGAGAATTGTGAAGCTTTACGGGCTTTCTTAAGTCCTGGCTTCTTACGTTCCTTCATACGTGAGTCACGAGTCAACAATCCAGCTGACTTCAAGGCTGCGCGGAATTCAGGGTCAACATTCAACAAAGCACGTGAGATACCGTGACGGATCGCACCAGCTTGTCCTGAGAATCCACCACCGTTAACATTAACCAAAACATCATAGTTTCCCAATGTTTCAGTTGCGTTAAATGGTTGAATCATAACCTCACGCAAGTTAGCGAAAGGAATGTACTCTTCGGCTGACTTACCGTTGATAGTAATTGCTCCATTACCAGGTACTAAACGTACACGCGCAACAGAGTTCTTACGACGACCAGTTCCGTAATATTGTACAGTAGACATAACTTAATTCTCCTTTCCGCTAAATTAGATTAAGCTGTTGATATCCAAGACTTCAGGCTTTTGGGCTTCGTGGGCGTGGTTAGCATCCGCAAAGACGTGAAGCTTCAAAGCTTGTTGGTGACCAAGTGAATTCTTTGGCAACATTCCTTGAACTGAAAGTTCAATCAAACGTTGTGGGTTCTTGGCCCGCAAATCACCAGCTTGACGCTCCTTCAATCCACCAGGGTGGTTTGAGTGGTGATAGTAAATCTTATCAGTGGCCTTCTTACCAGTCAAGGCAACGTTGGCAGCATTGATAACAATAACGTTATCTCCAGTGTCAATGTTAGGAGTGTAAGTAGGCTTGTTCTTACCACGTAAGATAGATGCTACGACCGTTGATAGACGACCCAAAGGTACATCAGTGGCATCAACAATATACCACTTACGATCGATCTCACCTGGCTTTGCCATATAAGTTGTACGCATGGAAATTTCCTCCAATAATTCTGTTTGTTTAACATTACCAATAATAAAAAGTCGTACCAGGACATTCCCACATGTGGTTATGGTAAACAATACCAACAATTAGTGTACCCTTTTTAACAGGGTTCGTCAATTAATTTATTCCGTAAAAAGCTAACTATCTGTTAACTTTTAAACCTTTTTATACAAATAAAATTAATGCTAGCACAACTAATTTAAATCCCACTAGTAATAAGTGTCTGATTGTGTTGCCCTGCCAAGGTATATACCGTATCCAAACCAATGTTTCGCGGATTCTCATCCATAATTAGATGCACATCTTGGGGCATGCTAAATGCTTTATATCGGTCGTAAATAGAATAATATTGGAGATGCGAAACTCCGTTCAAAAATAAGTAATTTTGATCATATCGATTTGACAACATCGCTGATACTACTTGATGCTTTGGTTGTTTTGAATTAATCACCGTCACTTTAACGCCATACCGCTCAAACAAGGCAACATAATTTTTAGGCTGATGCCAAGTCACTAGTACGACCTGCTTACCCTTCGTTTGCGCTAAATTCGTCTATTGGTTTTTAATATGACTTAATTCTTGTTGTAACTGCTGAATTTCTCAAACTTTTTTTTACCGTACGATCCAGACCAGCATCTAACTTCTACTCCGGCTGCTTTTAATTGATTTGACGAATAGCTTGAGCTTTTGCGCGACCTTGCGCTAATAATCTCGATCGAGTCGTTTGTTTTTTATTGCTGACATTCTTTTTGCTTATGATATTCATCATATCTGTTCCCAATTAATCTAACCCTTCATATTTTTTTCATCACATTTTTAATTATACCGAAATTTTATATCAGTACGGACTGTTGTTGGTTTTCAAGATTTTTTCAACACCAGTGATTTTAAATCAATATAAAACAATGACTCTTAAATAATAAATATACCATAGCATAGATAAGATAGGCCTTAAATGTCTTATTAGGTAAGACTATGCTTAACATTTAGTCCAAGCAGGACATGCCTAGAGCTGCCACATTAAATTAAGCTAAATGCGATTTAATTTTATAATAACTTTCATTGAACCCTTTTAGTACTGATACGCGTAATTCTAAATTACGCTGTCAGTTAGTCCAAGGGTTCTTTTGTATATTTTTATTCCTAAGGTATGCGCTTAATAGTCTTAAAGAAAGAAACCCTGTGAAAACTTTCAATGTAATCTATCTTTTACAAAAATTGATGTCGCCTATAAATGTACTAAAAAGTGCTGCAATTACAAAAACAAACCTTATAAACGGATATATTAAGTCATTTATAATGTCGGAAACTAACATAATATATTCGGTTCATACAAAAGAATATCATCGAATTCGTACGATATTGATGAAACCGTAACATATAAAACTTGCTTATATGCTGAAGTATTAACGACGACGTCATAAATAATTAGTTTTATAGCAATAGTTTGTTAGCTATCATTAAACAAAAAATGAATAACGATGGTATTATCGTTGATTGACATTCACTTTTTAAAATTAATATACTCGACTACACTAATCAAATTTTCTAAATAAATAATAAAAACCCCTTAATAGTGAGATTTCCTCACCATTAAGGGATTTATTTTTTAACCACATATCCTTACTCAACACTTTGTAAAGTTATGAATAATTCTATAGATTATTTACGCTTCTTCCATACAATTAATCCTACAATTGATGCCATTACTACACTGATAATTCCAGCTAATGCTAATCTCTTAGCGGCTGTATCTGGTAATACTGAATCCGCACCCTTAACAATTATGTCAATAATTGTAGCACCTGGTGTACTTGGTTGTGATGGCTTATCCGGCTTGTCATTTCCAGGTTTTTCTGGTGTTGATGGTTCATCAACTTTAGGCACATCTACATTTGGATCATCCGTCGCTGGCGTTCCCGTTGGTGTATCTCCTGTAATGTTAGCGATGTTTTCGATCACTGAACCTACCGCACTATCGTTAACCTTCGCTTGGAATTCTACCTTCACACTCTCGTTATACTTCAAGTTGATATGGTATGGATCCTTACTTGAGACCTTGATGTTGTTACCAGTCACCGCTACATTCACTTGCTTGGTAATGTCGTTACCGGCATTATCGTAAACCTTCACGCTTGCAGCATCGACATCTACGCCACCTGGCACATCATCGTTAATCACGACAGCATTAACGATAGAACATTAATTTCCTGTTAAATAATCACATTAAATAAATCTCTTCAAAAAATATAAAAATCTCCGCTAATATTACAATTTATTGGTTAAATCATACCATTGCCACGGAATTATCTAAGAACGCAAAAGAACGATAAGCAGATACAGTGCACTTAATGGGACATAAACATTTCAATCAATTTATGTTAATTATCGAAACGTCATTAGCGACAGTAATGAGCATACTTGACGATTAAACATCATTTTGAAACCCTCGCTGTAATACAACTTCTTTCAATGAAATAAAATTAATTGAATATAACTAAAAATATATAAAAAAATTGCATGATACCAAGCATTACGAAAATTTTCGTTCCACTTAATTTCATGCAATTTTTAATAAAATATGCCGTCGGTGGGAATCGAACCCACACTCTCTTGCGAGAACGGGAGTTTGAGTCCCGCGCGTCTACCTATTCCGCCACAACGGCATGATTACACAATGTAATCGAGATATATATGAGATATTAGTCTCGAGGGCGGATGATGGGAATCGAACCCACGCGTGTCGGTACCACAAACCGATGTGTTAACCACTTCACCACATCCGCCATTATATCAGCAGGGATAGAGGGAATCGAACCCCCACCAACGGTTTTGGAGACCGTCGTACTACCGTTATACTATATCCCTATTTAGTTTTTATGGAACTGGTGTCCCAATGGCGCGGGAGGGAATCGAACCCCCGACACTACGAGCTTCAATCGTATGCTCTACCAACTGAGCTACCGAGCCATTAACGGTCACAACGGGGCTCGAACCCGTGATCTCCTGCGTGACAGGCAGGCGTCCTAGCCAACTAGACCATGCGACCAATGGACGTTACAGGGATCGAACCTGTGACCCCCTGCTTGTAAGGCAGGTGCTCTCCCAGCTGAGCTAAACGTCCATTTTTAATTTGTTACCACCGCAACAACAAAAATAATTATATCGGATATTTGCTCAATTGACAACCCTTTTTTACAAAAAAGTTCCACTTTGTTTTTAACAAGCTCAATAAGGGCTTNACCCGCGATAATAATAAATGAAGCAAAGGAGATGGTGGGATTCGAACCCACGCGCCGGTTTCCCGACCTGACGGTTTTCAAGACCGTTCCCTTCAGCCAGACTTGGGTACATCTCCAGTATTAATCAACAGGACCTGCTTCAATGGACCCTGTCGGACTCGAACCGACGACCGGACGGTTATGAGCCGTCTGCTCTAACCNCATCTCCAGTATTAATCAACAGGACCTGCTTCAATGGACCCTGTCGGACTCGAACCGACGACCGGACGGTTATGAGCCGTCTGCTCTAACCAACTGAGCTAAAGGTCCTTGGCTAAGCCAATCGCGGCGGGGGGAATCGAACCCTCGACCTCCCGGGTATGAACCGGACGCTCTAGCCAGCTGAGCTACACCGCGAATACAATATTTCAAACGAAACACTATATTAATCGGGACGACAGGATTCGAACCTGCGACCCCCTGGTCCCAATCCAGGTGCTCTACCAAGCTGAGCTACATCCCGATATTAAACTAAAATAATCAAAGCAAGTGATTAATGCACCTGGCAGGACTCGAACCTGCTACCTTCTGATTCGTAGTCAGACACTCTATCCAGTTGCGCTACAGGTGCATATTATATTTAAATGCTGGATACCGGAATCGAACCGGTACGATGTTTCCATCGGGGGATTTTAAGTCCCCTGCGTCTACCTATTCCGCCAATCCAGCGATGCCGACTAAAGGACTCGAACCTTCGACCCCCGCTTTACAAGAGCGATGCTCTACCAACTGAGCTAAGTCGGCAATGCCATTGCCATAAAAATACATAAACTGGGCAATGGGTCGTCAGGGGCTCGAACCCTGGACCCATGGATTAAAAGTCCACTGCTCTACCAACTGAGCTAACGACCCAATGGACGTTACAGGGATCGAACCTGTGACCCCCTGCTTGTAAGGCAGGTGCTCTCCCAGCTGAGCTAAACGTCCATTTTTAATTTGTTACCACCGCAACAACAAAAATAATTATATCGGATATTTGCTCAATTGACAACCCTTTTTTACAAAAAAGTTCCACTTTGTTTTTAACAAGCTCAATAAGGGCTTTCTAATCACATTAATTCAACAAGCATTTTTACCAATACCTAATATTATAAACCCTTTATCACCTTTTGACCAACGTATAGCAGGTTAAAAGCCCGCTATACAAGCATTGCTTTTATGCTGGGATTCCCGTATAATACTTTATTGTTGGTAACAATGGTAGTGTAGCCAAGCGGTAAGGCATCGGTCTGCAAAACCGTGATCGCCGGTTCGATTCCGGTCACTACCTTCACTTACATAATCAAAAGCTTGAGGTAGTCATCTACCTCAAGCTTTTTTGTATCTTCATTAATCAGCTAACAATTGCTGCCAAGCAGAGCCAAAATTCGCTAAATCAAATGCTTGCGCTTTTTTCAGGCTTGCCTGACTCATTTGCTGCCAGACCTGCGCATCTTCCAAAATTTGTACGATTTTTTGTACATCTCCCGTAAATGGCAGATTTTTTAAACGATAACCATTAATCCCGTCCTCAACCACCGCGGTCGGCGTATAGCGATTATCCACCGTGATAAGGGGCAACCCCGCGGCCAAACCTTCAACCAATTGCATACCAAACGCCTCATGGCTCGAAGGATCAACTAACACTTGGGCCCGTCGTAAAGCCGTCTGCACTTGATTTGCATCCCCATATTCCGAAATAAAGACCTGCTCTCCTAAGCCTAAAGTTTGCACTTGGGCTTTAAATTGTGTCAAATAGTCCGGACTACTAGGATAACCCATGAATTCCATCGTTACATCCGGCAAATAATTCCGAATTGCCGCCAATAGCTGCAACGCTAATTCCGGAGCTTTTTCCGCGCTTAAACGTCCTAAAACTAATAAATGTCCTGGGATGCGTTGATCACGCGCTGGAACATGTTGCGACAATGTGACAACTGTATCCGGTGCCACCTGAAAATTTTGTTTTGGATAACGGACGTGTAAGTCTACACGTTGTTGCTGAGATGGAACAAAAATTGTATCAAAAGCGGGGGCTAACGATTCAAACAAATCCTGATAACCTGCATACAGCGTGCCAGCGGGCAATTCCGTATTTGTCACAGTGTGCATTTCATGCAAAATCGCATAGCGCTTGTCCATCCCCTGGACTTGACTCACCGCCCAATCCACGGTTCGCCGTTCTGACCATAAATTAACCTGACCATCATTTTGTCGGATTAACTCATTTAAAAAGAACCTAAATAAATTATCTTCCGTGGCAAACCGGTAATTTTTCCCATGATATTGTTTTAATTCCCAAATCGTTGGTTGTGAAACCCCATCTTTCACCATAAAGATAACTTCTAAAACGGGGTCTCCCGCTAAATTCAAATATTGAGTAACTTGCACCTGCCCATCCGGTGTAAAACGGTCAACTGAAGAAAGAAAGCCACGCCAATCCCAATTTTCACGCCGCGTGGGGTTACCAGCCCGATCATTATAAATCACCTCATTCACCAAGCCAACGGTGGCGGGCAACACTGTAATCCGAGCTACTTGTCGCCCAGCTTTTTTCACCAATGAAAAATTCGGATTACTACTATCTAAATGATCTGTTCGCCAATTAAAATCAGCTAAATCATGGAGACTCTGTTTTTGCATGGGGGCTGTTTGAGTACCTTGGAAATAATCATACATATTAATAACCATCTGCATATCCAAGGTTAAGCCGGCCGCGTCTCGAGCCAAAAAACGGTTATAATTGCGTGTTACATAATAAGCTGGCATACCAAGCTTTTGAAAAGCCCGTATCCGGCGTGCTTGCGCATGTTCCGTTCCAGAATTAAAGGCATATAGGTTTTCATTTACAAATAAATTTACTTTTGCCGTCATTTACCTTTCCCTTCTGGCAACGCTGCCCAAAACGCAGCGGCATCTTGAAATAAAGCGTCCCAAGCTTGATATACCTGCTCCTCAGAATAACGATGAGCTGATTCATACGCCCCTGTTGAATAACGTTGTGCTAACTGCGGGTCAGCTAAAATATCAAGAATTGCCTGGGCTAAAGCTACATAATCTTGATAAGCAACTACTCGACCATTCCAATCATCTTGAATAATTTCATTTGGCCCATAATTGACGTCATACGTCACCCCAATTAAGCCGTGCGAAACACCTTCCAACAAAGCTAAATTGAACCCTTCCATCCGTGAAGTTAGGCCATATAGCATTGCTTGCTGTTCAATTGCATCAATCTGATCTGTATAACCTTTAAGGTGAACCACTTGCTCCAAATGCTGGTCTTGAATTACAGTTTCAATCTCACGGCGAGCTCGATATTGGTCGGTGGGGTCCGCATAACCATACAGGTCTAAGGAAACAGCTGCATTTTGCTGATGCACCAGCCCGACTGCTCGTACTAAATCAACCAACTGCTTTTCTGGAGCAATCCGGGCAAAGGCCACAATTTTACCATATTGACGCTGAGCCACCGGGATTTGGGGTTGTTCGCATAGCTTTTGATCAACAATCCCCACCGGAATAGTCCATAATTTACTTTTAGGCCGAAAGCGCGTTTGCACATCACGGGTTTGTTGTGGTGTTGCCGCAACCACCGCATTATACCGGTCTAAATTATGTAAAGCATACTCATAATGTTGATTCAACGGCGCGGTTAACGGTTCCTGAGCATTACTAGTTTGTGCATTATGTAAATGCAAAACGGTATAGGCCGGCAAATCTAAATTCAATAGGGCCGCGTCCCCCAGATGTGCGCGATCCAAAATAAAAATATTCGGCGTTTCCGCTGACCAAAATTCATGATTAATTTGATTTAAAAAATGCGTCGTTAATTCATCCAACGTATCAAATTGAAATTGTTGCTTGTCCGTCTTTAATTGCCAATGCGTCGTCTCTAGATTACCTGGATTGCCCATTGTATACTTTCGATAATTTTCAATCACTGGGTGTCCATTCACATCCAACCAGGTCTCACCGCTGACCTGATTATTCGCAGTATACCACTGAACCATGGAAGGAAAGCCCCGCCAATCATAATATTCAGCTTTGTACAAATTTTGTTGGGTATCAAACCATTCCACCAAGCGCACTTGCTGATCAGCTGGATAATAATGCACCCGCGCAATTACTTCATCAGCTTGATTAGATATTAACCAACGTTGCTGTTCTGGTTCAATTTGCCAGATTAAAGGCGTTACCCCAAAGTCCAAATCACGCGCAGTCACTTTACACCAAGGTACCGTGGTCGCTTGCTGGTAAAAATCAAACATATTCAATACTAAAGCATCTGGTAAGGCTTCTTTTTGTAATTGTAAATGCAATTTAGGATCCCACTCCCTTAAAACTAACCTTTGGGATACTTGCTTTTGCGCAAACAATTTTATTCGCTTTAACTCGGCATGCTCAATGCCGGATTTATGAGCTGGCATGGTCGCATTAATATGAAACAGCATTACTTCCCTCACTTCTGTCGCGATGAATTAAAATTTCATCTTTATTTTCAATTATACACCCCAAGCTTAACTAAATTTAAAAGCACTCAAATTCCACTTTAACCTGCAAGCAGACCACCGTGTTCATTTTGTGGTCACTGGTCAATCAAAGCTGCGTGTTCATTGACAACATTAGCAAAAAGTAACCGCTTCCATCGTGAAAAATACTGTTATAATTAAAGTGAAACAAAATTTATCTTGTTCAAGAAAGGATTTTTAATATGCCAAAATTAAATTTAGGTAACTCCGGTCTCATGGTGTCAGATGTCGCTTTAGGTGTCATGCGCATGGCTGACAAAACCGCATCTGAAGCCCAGAACGTCGTTCAAACTGCCTTAGACAAAGGCATCAACTTTTTTGACACCGCCGATATTTATGCGGGAGGCCGTTCTTCAACGGCTTTAGGCCAAGTTTTACATGCTTTACAATTACCACGTGATCAATATTTCATCCAGTCCAAAGGTGGAATTATTCTAGAAAATGGGCAAATTAATGGGGATGGGTTTACCGGCCCACGTTATGACTTCAATAAAGAACATATCATTTCGGCCGTTGATACCGAGCTGCAACGGCTTCAAACGGATTATCTGGATGTCTTTTTGCTCCATCGTCCGGATACACTACAAGATCCAACCGAAATCGCCGAAGCCTTTGATCAATTAAAGATCAGCGGTAAAGTTCGTCAATTTGGGGTTTCAAATATGAATCCTTGGCAAGTTGAATTCCTGCAAGCAGCCTTGAATCAAAAGTTAGTGGCCAACCAACTTCAATTCGGGTTAATGCATACTGGCATGATTGATGCAGAATTCCACGTTAATATGCAAGATCAACCTTCAATTGATCATGATGGTGGCATCTTAGCTTACTCACGCTTGCATCAAATGACAATCCAAGCTTGGTCACCATTCCAATATGGTTTCTTTGCGGGACCATTTATTGATAATCCCGAATTCCCTGAGGTTAATGCCAAGTTACAAGAAATTGCGGATAAAAACAACACCAGCAAGAATGCGGTCGCGGTGGCTTGGATTACCTACCACCCTGCTCACATGCAGGTAATCTTAGGCTCAATGAATCCAACGCGGCTTGATGAAATGACCGATCATGACCAAGTGCAACTAACTAATCAAGAATGGTATGACCTTTACTTAGCCGCTGGGAACGATTTGCCCTAAGCTGTATCTAAGTTCAGTGGATTAATCATCCAGAAAGCAGGTGCCGATGCTTAATTTAATCTTTGCTTTTCCTTTTGAAAAACAGTCGCAAATTATCGAATTCATCCAACAAAAGGTTTCACAGGACTCGCCGTTTAATCTGCAAGTCGCTTTGATGGGAACTTCAAAACAAACCTTGAACACCGAACAATTAGCAACCTTCCAAAATTTAAAGCCAAATCAATTTCAATTATTGATCAGCCTCGATCCAATGCAAAGTCTCCACGAACTCCTCACTCAAGCAGATACTGAAGCTACGGAAACAACCGTAATAGTTGATCATGCCTTTGAATGGGCTGAAAGCATCATGGGACCTTATAATTGGATTGGGCACGACATCATGAAGTTGCATAACGCTTCAATTGAAATTATCTAACAATGTAGAATCGATTCAACAAGGATTATTCTTGTCGGATTGATTTTTTTATTTTTCCAACCATTAAAAAAACGCCGCAGTTTAAACTGAGGACGTTTTGAAAATTTTTATTCAATTAAATTAATTACCGATCTTGATAACCTTCTGGATGAGTTTGATGCCAAGTCCAGGCTGTCTTAATAATTTCTTGGACCGACTCATACTTAGGAGCCCAACCCAAAATTTCACGAGCCCGGGTTGAATCAGCAATCAATGAATCAGGGTCACCAGGACGCCGTGGCCCCACCTTGGCTGGAATTTCCATACCGGTCGCTTCACGAGCTGCTTCCACCATTTGCTTGACCGAATAACCATTGGCCGTTCCTAAATTAAATTGATTTGAATCATGACCTTGTGCCAAATAATCCAACGCTAAGACGTGTGCATCGACCAAATCCATCACATGGACATAATCACGCACATTAAAGCCATCTGGAGTATTGTAGTCATCCCCAAACATGGTAATTTCGTCACGTTCACCCAAAGCTGTTTGCAAAATGATTGGAACCAAGTGTGTCTCAGTTGGGTGATCTTCACCAATTGAACCATCAGACTTAGCTCCGGCCACATTAAAGTAACGCAAAGCCACCCACTTCAAATCGTAAGCCTTGTCTGCCCAGCCCATAATTTGCTCCATTTGCAGCTTTGACAAACCATAAGGGTTAATTGGCAATTGTGGTGTAGTTTCCTTGATAGGACTTTCTTTAGCATCACCATATGTGGCTGCCGTTGATGAAAAGACAATCTGCTTAACGTTATGCTTGATCATCACTTCCAACAATGCAATCATTCCCGCCGTATTATTATCAAAATACTTCAATGGCTTTTCCATTGATTCTGGAACAATTGAAGAAGCCGCAAAATGCACCACCTGCTCAATATTTTCACGATCAAAAACATCGGACAAGGCTTGCTTGTCACGAATATCTACTTCATAAAATGGAACGTTGGCTGGGACTGCTTTCCGGTGCCCGGTCGCTAAATTATCGACAACCACCACGTCTTTATTTTGACTAAGTAACAAATCCACCATATGAGAACCAATATATCCGGCTCCCCCTAAGACTAATGTACTCATTGCATTCTCCTTAATTATATGTAGCACGAATGGCTTTTATTCTGATGAACCGACATAATTACATCACATCATTGCCCTAATTATATGCTTTTCTTAAGCCTGCGTCCATTTGATTGCCACTTCCGCCGACAATTCATTCCCATACCAAATCTGATGCTTTGTTTCATTTGCTTGTTGAGCAATCTTAACATCAATCATTTCGCCCCACCGGACTTCATGCTCAAACTTAATATTAACTTCTTTTGGCTCGTGCGTCCGCAAAAAGTCCATTCCCAGCGGATCTTGCGCCCAATCCAGATATCTAGCATTATTAACATGCTGATTTGAATCAATATCTGAATACCGCACTTGATAGGCTTGCTCATAAGTAATCGCTTCATCTTCTGCAATACGGTCAGGCGTGTCGGGATGCGGGACACGCTTCACCTGATCCGGATCAAACACATCCACTAAATCGGCCGGAATGCGTGCCATCTTACGTTTTTTCATATCCAACATCGCATACAATGAATCAACCTGGATAATTTTATAACCTTGTTCATCGACAAAGGTATAATCGCGCTTGGCTAAAAATGGGTTGAATTCTTTTCCATGGGTACTAATCGTAATTGTTTCCCCATATTCAGGCCGCCGGTTAATCGTGATTACATGTTGTAGTACAATCCAGCCTAAGCCCACCTCATGCGTATATTCAGGACCAACTCCATATGCTAACGATTGCTTGGTCGAAGCCCCAATTGAGAGGCTTAAAATCTTAGGTAACGTTAATTTACCAGTAACATCAATTTCATCATCCAAAATTTCATGCTTGGTTTCATATATCCGCATTTCTAATTACCCTTCTTTTATTTTTCTAATCCTTGAACGGCTAAGTATAACGCCTGTCGATCAAGTTCACGCAATTTAGCAACTTGCTTGACTGCCTGGGTAGTTTTCAACCCTTGATGTATCAACGCCATTACTGCTTCAACATCAGTCAACCCTTCTAACGGGTCAATTACTGGATTTTGTTCAACAACACCATCCACCAGCAACACAAATTCCCCACGAATTTCGTTAGTTTGGGCCCAATTAGCTAATTCTGTGGCACTTCCCCGTAAAAATTCCTCATACCGTTTCGTTAATTCGCGTGCTAAAACGACTTGTCGCTCAGCCCCCAACACTTGACTAATATTCGCCAAAGTTTTAGCCAAACGATGCGGCGCTTCGTAGAAAATCATTGTTTCTTGATGGTTTACCACGTGTTCTAACGCCGCAATTCGCTCCTTTTGCTTACGGGGCAAAAAGCCATAAAAGGTAAAGGGCTGAGGGGCCAGACCTGAAGCAATCAAAGCCGTAATCCCTGCCGAAGCTCCTGGAATTGGTACGACGGGTACATCGGCTGCCAACGCTGCTACCACTAGTTCATGTCCTGGGTCTGAAATTGAAGGCATCCCCGCATCAGAAACTTGCGCCAAATCAAGCCCAGCTTGTATTTTTTCCACTAATTCTGGAATGCGCATTTCTTTATTATGCTCATGAAACGAAATTTGTTTCGTCTCAATTTGAAATTGATTCAATAGTTGAGCTGTATGTCGGGTATCTTCAGCAGCAATTAAATCAACTGCTTTTAAAACTTCAATAGAACGTTGCGTCATATCTCCTAAATTACCAATCGGCGTTGGCACTAGGTAAAGCGTCCCCGTCGCATGTTGTTTAAAACTTTGTTGCGTTTGCATGCCTTTCATCCTTCCATTCTTCATTTGCTACGCGCAATTAATGGGTTCCACCAAGCGCAAATTGGCATTTCAAAACGCCGGTTTCAACCGTGGTTTGAAAGCCTATGTTTTGTTGTAACAGTACTGGAAGTGTCAAAATTATATCTTGCGCTGCGAGCAACTGTTCAACTGAATATTTAGCTAAAGCCGTTTGCCAAGCCGTATTATCAACAAAGCGTAAATTAGTATCAGCTTGTATTTTCATCATTACCACATCGCGCCACGCTGCGGCCAGCATCGCAATTAAAACGCCTTGCCGCTCACGTTCTTTAGCTAAGGGCATGAATTCCATTTGCACTGAATTAAACGCTTCGGGATCGAGAATCAAAATTTGTGTGACTAACTTAACCACTGCTTCCTGACTCAACTTAAACCAATCATCTTCTAACCATGTTTTGGCCATTGATAAACTATCGGTTAACGCCATCACTAAGGGCGTCTCATATTCCGTAAAGCCTTGATTCAACAACTGTTGCTGATAAGCTTTTGGTTGCATTTGATGAAATTCAATCACCTGCGTTCGTGAAACAATCGTTGGTAAGAGTTGCTTGGGATTTTCCACCATTAAAATAGCAGTTTGTTGACCATGGGGCTCTTCAATAAATTTCAATAAACCATTGGCCGCATTGTCCGTCATTTTATCCGCTTCATAGATAATAAAAATTTTCTGAGCTCCCTCGACTGCTGTCTTCGTAAACTCATCTTGCAAATACCGAATTTGGTCAATTTTAATCGACAAGCCATCCGGATGGACTTCAATCACATCGGGGTGTTCGTGCTGACTAATCCGTTGACATTGAGAACACGTTCCATCAGGGTCACCATTGGCCATTGGATTTTCACACATCAAGCGCATTGCGAGCCATGACGCAACAGCCGCTTGTCCTTGTCCGTTTGGTCCCGCAAATAAAAAAGCATGCGCCAACTGTTGACTAGCGACCGCCTTTTGTAACCGTGTTATAACGGTTTGTTGCTGGTGATGTGCGGTTTGAATTACCTCATTTGCATCCATGGTCGCCCTCCCCTGCAAGTCTTAAAAATGATAAAATTGCTCAACATTTTGGATAAAGACTGTCGCTCCACCCACCTGTACTTCCATTGGCATGGTATTCATTGATTCAAATGATAAATCTAAACTTGCAGCCGGTGTGACATATTGTTTCCGCGCTTTAGCAGTTTCCTTAATCAAAGCTAAGACTTCTTCCACCCGTTCATCTTCGACCCCAATCATAAATGTTGTATTCCCAGCGCGTAAAAAGCCACCAGAAGTCGCTGTCCGTGTTGCGCGTATGTTGTTTTTCACAAAAACATTACCCAACTTATTAGCATCTTTATCTTGCACTACTGCTGTAATCATTTTCATGAGCTAAATCTCCTCTTTCATAGCTTGCCAAGTGTCTTCTACAACTTGGGTTAATGGTTGTTCCCCATTAATTACAATAAAACGTGCTGGGTTCATTTGGATTAATTTTTGATAACCCGCATACACCCGCTGATGAAATTCTAATGAAGCTAAATCTAATCGATTAACTTCATTTTGCCGTTGCTCTTGAATACGTTGTAAACCAATTTCAGGCCGAACATCTAAAAAAATTGTCCGATCCGGCCAAAAATCTTCAATGGCAAATTGATTTAAGGCTAAGACCGCCTCAAACCCGATTTCACGTCCGGCACCCTGATAAGCGATCGAGCTATCCACATAGCGATCAGATAAAACTAATTTATCTTGCGTTAAAGCTGGTTTAATTGTTTTTTGAATATGCTCACGCCGTGAAGCGGCATATAACAATGCCTCAGTTTTGACATCCATCGCTGGATAATTGGGACTGAGCACCACATCACGAATTGCTTCAGCCACTGGATTATGGGTACCGCCTGGTTCACGTGTCACCAACAACTGGTCTCCATACACTGCCGTTAAGCGTTGAATAATTTCACGTAAGACACTCGTTTTACCAGCGCCATCAGGGCCCTCAAAGCTAATAAATTTTCCCGTCATTTTCAGCCATCCTCACCTTTATTCAAACCAAGTACTTTGTTGAGGACCACGCCCCTTCATCTTCCGTTGACGCGCCGCCCGCAGAACAAAAAAATACTTTTGTTTGGCAAACGCTGTCTGAGCTTTAATCCAGCGCGGATCAATATTGCTTTCATATAAGGCTTCTTCTGAGGCCTTTGCTTTATCAAAATCATATTTAGCGTCTTGGATCGTATCAAATAAATCTTGATCATATTGCGCAGAATTTAATTTTGACTTATTAAATAGTCCAAACATTACATTTTTGTCCTCCCTTCGACTGACTTAATCAACGTAATTTCATCGGCATAGTCAATATCACTACCGACTGATAATCCAGTTGCCAAACGTGTCACCCGAATCCCAGCTGGTTTTAATAAGCGGCTTAAGTACATCGCCGTCGCTTCTCCTTCAGCATTCGCATTTGTTCCCACAATCACTTCTTCAATTTTTTCATTTTTTTGTAAGCGTGTCACCAATGATTCAATGTTAATATCATCTGGACCTTGTCCGGCTAATGGTGATAAAACGCCGTGTAAAACATGGTACAAACCATGGTATTCATTAGTATTCTCAAGGGCCATTAAATCTTTAACTTCCTCAACCACTAAGACCGTACTCTGATTACGTGTGTCATCTGTACAAATAGCACAAGGATCCTCTTCGGTTAAATTTCCACAAATACTACAAAACTTTAAATCTCGTTTAGCCGAAATTAAAGACTGTGCAAAATGTGTCACATCTTCTTCGTCCATATTAACCGTATAAAATGCCAGGCGGGTGGCCGTTTTAATTCCAATCCCCGGTAATTTTGTATAACTATCGATTAATTTGGCAATTGGCTCTGGATATTGCATAACCGCCCCTTTCATTAATCCTTTAATTATTAATCTGCATGCACTTCTACTAAATCATCACCAAACATTTCGCGGGCCTTTTGCACAACTGGTGCTGGTGCTTCAGCTTCAGGTAAATCAATGGCACTTTCTTCCAACGCCGGTTGCGCAGCTTGTTCCGCATTCGACTTGCTTTGCTTAATATGATGCTGTTGCACCCACGCACTCCGTAAGTCACTCCATTCTTCATTCGTGACCAAAACCAATTTGCGTTCATGCTCAGATCCGCTCAAAGTTTGCATTTGTTCCATTAAAAATGGGACCAAAGTTTCGTCACGTAACGTCTTATCTCGGAAAATTTCAAAATCAAACCCGAGGACCACCCCGTCAGGCGAAGCCGCTAGCGGTTTGGCTGTATTCAGCATGGCCTTTTTAGTGACTTCTAACTGGGCCAAAATATCTGCCCAAACGCCCTCCACTCGGTTCAAATCGCCCCGGGTTGCCACGTCCAACACGGCAAAAACATGCTGCTCATCAGCGCTAGCTTTTTTAACATTTGCCTTAGCAATAGTGCTGGTTGGAGTTGGTTGGCTTGGTACCACCGTTTTGGCTGGTGTCACTGGCTTTTCAACCATTTGTGCCGGCTCTTCGGCTGGGGTCGGCTGGGCTGCTACTTTTGATTGCGCGGCTGTTTGCACGATTTGCGCTTCCGCTAGTTTCAACTCTAAGCGACTCAACTTCACCGTTAAGACTTCCAAATAAATGCTTGGCCGGTTCGTAAACCGTAACTGTTGCTGAACCTCATTTAAAGTATCAATCATTTGATACCAAAGTTGCTCGTCTTCTTGCAATAATTCATTAAAATTATCATCAGGCACCAAATTAACTAGCTCCGGTGCTTCATGCGCAATCAATAAATCTCGCGCATAACTAATTAAATCTTCAATAAAGCGGTTAGCATCTTTCCCCTCAGCTAAAACTTTAGTGAGTTCTGCGAGCGCCTGATCTGTTTGGTGTGCAACAACGGTCTTTAAATAATCACCAAGTAAAGTCTGGGTCACGGAACCTGTCACTAATAGGGCGTTATCCAAAGTAACTTGTCCATCCCCAAAGGAAAGGGCTTGATCCAAAATACTTAAAGCATCCCGCATCCCCCCATCCGCAGAGTTAGCAATGACCTTCAAAGCCTTTTCATCATATTTATTGTCCCGTTGTTGCAGGATATAAACCATCCGCTCATACGCTTCATTAGCACTAATACGCCGAAAATCAAACCGTTGCGTTCGCGAAATGATCGTCGCTGGAATCTTTTGCGGCTCAGTCGTAGCCAAAATAAAAATTACATTGGCTGGAGGTTCTTCCAAAGTCTTCAACAAAGCATTAAAAGCTCCGGTTGAAAGCATATGTACCTCGTCAATAATATAAACTTTATACTTCGCCAAGGTTGGGGCATAATTCACATCTTCGCGAATTTCACGAATTTCATCCACCCCGTTATTTGAGGCTGCATCCAGCTCAATAATATCGCCCAATGTCCCTTGATCAATGGCTTGACATACCTCACAGGTCCCGTCAGCTTCGCCATCAACTGGATGTAAACAATTTACGGTTTTAGCAAAAATTTTAGCTGCTGAAGTCTTTCCTGTTCCTCGTGGACCAGTAAACAAATAAGCGTGCGAAATTTGTCCCATCCGCAACGCATTTTGAAGCGTTTTAGTCACCACTTCTTGACCTACCATATCCGCAAATTTTTGTGGTCGCCAAGTGCGATAAAGTGCTTGATACGCCATCTTACTGCCCCCTTCAAATCCGACTTAATATTATCACCATACGATTAAATTTCTCTTAAATCGCAGCCATGCCTTCATTTTGCGGTCCAAACTCCTCTTAAATTAACTGAGGTTTCCAACCACGGAAAGTGTCTCTTTAAATTATCAATATTAATTTAAAGCTTAGATTTTATTTTACCATTATTTTAAAAGCAAGCCCACCCAAAAGAGCGAACTTGCTAGAAAATAATTAAGGAGGGCAATTGCCCTTCATTGCAGCATTCTTCAGTTCTAAAAAACCAAAAAAAGAGGCTATGGTCATTCAACCACAGCCTCTTGTTAAATTCTACATTAAGGCACAGTATACGGTCTCCTTAGTGCTGCTGCCTTCCGACCCTGACACGGTTCGAAGTGCACACTTGCCTTTGTCTTTCGACATCTATAATATTAACATCTTTTAAATCTGACTGCAAGCTATTACCGGCTTTTTAAAAGGCATCATTTCCAGATATTTCTAGTAATCCACTGATTTTAAATATAGTCCGCTTGCCGGCGCCGTCAATCGGGCTTGTTGCCGATCTTTTGCCGCTAATAACCTTGGAATATCATGTACCGACCGACTGCCCATGCCAATTTCAAGTAAGACACCAACCATGATGCGAATCTGATTATATAAAAATCCCGTTCCCGTGAATTCAAAAATCAATTCATCATCAGCCACTTGCTCCAAGGTCGCCCGAGTCACCGTCCGCACCGTCGTTTTGGCCTGATACCCCGCCGCCGCAAAACTTTGCCAATCATGTTCGCCCACATAATCGCCAATTGCCATTTGCATTGCAGCAACATTTAAGTGGCGCGGCCAATAACCAGTGTAATTGCGGCGAAATGGATCCCGAAATTCCCGATTGGTCAGCCGATAACGATAGGTTTTGGTATGCGCACTGTATTGCGCATGAAAATCACTATCAACCCGCTGAATTTGTTTAATTTCAATATCGTACGGCAATATTGTCGATAAGCCTTTACGCACGCCTTCTTCAGGAATCTCAAATGGCAAATCAAAATGTGCAACTTGACCTAGCGCGTGGACGCCGGCATCCGTGCGCCCGGAACCATGTACTTTTAACGCTGGATCAGGATACTTAGCCATCCGATTCACCGCTTTTTCCAGTTCCCCCTGCACCGTTCGTTTGCCTGGCTGCACTTGCCAGCCCAGAAATTCTGTTCCATCATACGCTATCAGTGCCCGATATCTTGGCATCCTTATTTCCTCTATTTTCATCTTAAATTCAAACTACAACTTATCCAAAACGGTACCGTAGCCAAGCTAAACAGCAACTAAAAACAATAAAACTCAGCAGGGCCACGGTATCATCCTTTTGCCAATGATGTTGTCGATATTTGGTTCGTTCAACATCACCTCGATAACCACGTGCTTCCATCGCGTCTCCTAATTCAATTGCGCGTTTAATCGCATTAACAAAGAGGGGAATCAAAACAGGCACGAAGGCTTTGATGCGTTGCAAAAGATTGCCTTCATTAAAGCGCACCCCGCGCGCCCGTTGTGCATTCACAATTTTTTCCGCCTCATCAAGCAAAGTCGGGATAAAACGCAATGCAATCGATAGCATTAATGCCAATTCGGCCACTGGGACCCCAACTTTTTTCAATGGTTGCAATATTTGTTCCATCGCGTCTGCTAAATCTAACGGCGCGGTTGTGAGCGTTAGAACGGTCGAGATGAGAATAATCAACAAAAAGCGAATAAAAATCGCAATTCCATTCACAACCCCATCTTCAGTAATTTTCAGCCAACCCCACTGCCACCAAATGGGGCCTGTCGTCACAAATAAAATCTGTAGAGCGGTGGTAAACAACATCAAATAAATCAACGGCCGAATTCCACGCAAATAGACCCGCAGTCCCAGACCTGTCATCGCAACAACTAATAACGTAAAGAAACTGGCCCACAGATATGATGGCCAGCTTGTCGCCAAAAAAATCACAAAAATAAAAGCAATACTAACAATCAGTTTCACCCGGGCATCTAAGCGATGAATCCACGAAGTACCAGGAATAAACCGCCCGATCAAAATTTTATTAAACATCGCGGCCTCCTTGAATTTTGGCCACAATTTGAGCCGTCAATTGATCTAAATCAAGCGTTGGTGCTAACGTCACCCCTTTTTGCGTTAACAAATCAGTAAATTGGCGAACCATGGGTACATCTAATTGCCGTTCCCGCAACCACGCACTATCCGCAAAGATGTCGGCTGGTGCTCCTTCTTTGACCACGGTCCCCTGCTCAAAAACTACCACATGCTGCGCATACTGCGCGACAAATTCCATCTGGTGTGTCACAACGACAACCGTCAAATGCCGTTCCTGTTGCAACCGAGCAAACAAGGCCATCAAATCCGCCTGCCCTTTAGGGTCTAAACCGGCTGTAGGTTCATCTAAAATCAAAAGTTCCGGTTCTAAAGCTAACACGCCCGCGATAGCTACGCGCCGCATTTGCCCACCGGATAAATCAAACGGTGAATGGCTTTCAAATTCGGCATCCAAACCGACCAACCTTAAGGCCGTCCGCGCTCTTTGTTCCGCTTCGGTTGTACTAGCACCAAAATTTAAGGGACCAAACATCACATCTCTTAACACTGTGTCCTCAAACAACTGCGCCTCAGGAAATTGAAATACCAACCCCACATGCTCCCGCAATTGATTCGTCGTCTTAATCAGGGTGTCAGATCGTAACGTTTGGTTTAAAACTTCCACTTCTCCCACCGTTGGCAGAGTCAATCCATCTAGCAACTGTAATGTCGTCGATTTTCCCGAACCAGTATGTCCAATTAGCGCCGTAAATTGCTGTAGTGGAATTTGAAAATTAACATCATGCAGACCCGCGCTCGCAAACGGCGTCCCAGCTTGATATGTAAAGCCTACTTTTTGGAAATTAATTGCCATATCCACTCCGCCATTCCTTCCATTGTTTCATATTGAGCTGGTACTGCCACCCCTTGTGCGGCTAACTTCGCTTTTAACTGTTCCGCAAAAGGCACACCTAAGCCGAGCGCTTGTAATTTTTGCGCATCCGTAAAAATTTCAGCCGGCGCCCCCGTTTCAACTAATTGACCATCATTTAACACAATCACTTGATCAGCGCTGGCAGCTTCATCAATATCATGTGTAATCGAAATAACCGTTAAATCTGAATCCAGGTCAGCTTTTAACTGTCGAACCTCTTCCATTATTTCAAACCGGCCTTTTGGATCCAACATGGCTGTTGCTTCATCTAAAATCAAAATTTGGGGCTTGATGGCTAGAGCGCTCGCAATGGCCACCCGCTGCTTTTGTCCCCCAGAAAGATGCCCCGGTTCACGCTTGGCAAATTCCCACATATGCACTTCTTCTAAAACAGTTTTAACACGCTCTTGCATCTGCACATAGGGCATTTGCCGATTTTCTAAGCCAAACGCTACATCATCAGCCACTGTTGCCCCAACAAACTGATTATCAGGATTTTGGAACACCATCCCCACTCGATTCCGAATAGCATTGACATGGTCATCATCCACCGGAATTTGATCAATTAAAATTTGTCCTGCACTCGGGGTGAGTAAATGGTTTAATAATTTAGCCAGGGTCGATTTTCCCGAACCATTATGTCCAATTAAAGCCACCCAAGCACCTCGTTTCACCGTTAAAGATAAATTTTGTAGGGCCGCTTTAGTTTGATTCGGATACGTATACGTTAAATCTTTTATTTCAATTATTTTTTCCATGGTATTTATCCTTTATCAACATTACAAATATATTTTACCAAATTACACGCATATCTTGTTACAATAAAAATAACGCTAACCATTTTAGCTAAAAATGCTTGGCCAATTTATTAACGAAAAGAGGGTCTTAGCATGGCTGAGATTGATTTATCACACTCAAATGATTATCGAAATGTTACTGATTATTATAAAAACATGTCTGACGAAGCGATTCGGGCTGATTTAGACCAAAAACGCAGCCCTGCCGTGTCGGTTATGCAAAATTTAACGCATGATTTTAATAAAGCCACCGCAGTTCGCAATAGCAACGCCTTTGCAACCCGCAAATTAATTTTCTTAAATCCCATCAACCAATCATTTCCGGATCGACCAGAAGGAGCTAAGAAATGGGATCGACGCGGTTCAGTCGGCACTTATAACTATGAACACGTTGAACACCATCGTGTGACTGATTACCAACAAGTTTTTGATCAACTGCATGCGGAAGGTTATACCATTTATGCCATTGATAATATCGAAAGCTACCAACCACAAAATTTATTTACCACTCAATTAGCGACGAAAGCCGCCTTTGTCTTCGGAGAAGAACAAATCGGTTTAGCTGATGATCTAATTGCCGCCACTGATCAAATGTTATACATTCCACAAGCCGGCAGTGTCCGTTCATTAAACGTCTCGGTTGCCCACGGGATTGTGATGGCCTTTTATGCTGCACAACATCCAAAAAAGCCAGCTAATTAACCACCACCAAGATCATACAAACTATAAAATGAGAGGCTGAAACCTGGTTCCAACCTCTTTTTATTTCACTCAATTTACTTTTCAGCTAAATCATTATAACTTGCCTTGCTGTCACCAGTAATTAACGTCCCAAGGTTCTTCTTCAACCAAGGAATTAACCAATGATCAACGCCAAACGAGCGTCCCGCTCCATTCATCAATGCAATTCCCACAAAAGGCAAAAGCAATGCAGAAATCGAAAACGACGTACCCAGCATAATTAACGAAAGGATTAAGGTTAAAAAGCCAGCTAAAGTTGTCATAAAACCAATAAACAATGCGATGCCGACCAGGGCAAAGAAGCCACCGATGCCCCCACCAACTGCGACCCCGGTAATCATTAAGAAAATCCCCGTCGCCAAACGGAGTGGCACAGACCATAAAACATTACCAACATTCGCGACATTTCCTTGTTGTTCTGGTAACTTAGCGGCACTTTCAAAAATTTCACGCTGAATATATTTACCCATCTGATAAAATGAGCCAATTGAACGTAAGAAATTTAAATTGCTCCAGTGCTTGACGTGGCGCGCCAAGAACCCTGTCGTAGCTAAATGTGATTTCCAAACTGCAACGCCATACCGCGAGCCCACCGAAATAAAGATACGTTGCGTAGCCGGCTTAATTTTCTGAAGTTCGCCTTTATTGCGCACCTTTACCTGAATGTTATGTGCCGCAACCTTAGCTTCGCGAACAGCCGCATTCACATTTGACAAACGATCACCAGCCTTTTGAACTGCATCACCCACAGCATAAACATCTTTTAAGCCCTGCACTTGCATCAATGCATTCACTTCGATATGCTGTTGTGCGTTCGTCGGAAAGGGTGAATTAGTAACTTGTTGGCGTCCTTGCGTTCCACCTGCCCAAATCACCGTTCGACTCATTAATTGCGTGCCATCATTTAACACCACGCCCTCTGCCGTAACCATTTCAACCGCCTGATTCAAATATAGTTTCACACCTTGATGCTTTAAATAATTCGCTACTTTCTGGCTCACGCGTTTATCCGCTAGACTCGTTAATATCTGGGGCTGATTTGCCACTAAAACCAATTCAATTTCACGTTGCCGTAACTGATTAGCCTTCGCCAAAACGCGGCGCTCATCCAGCAATTCCCCAAGCATCTGTATTCCCGTATAATCACCACCAACGACCACTAATCGTAATTTAGCTTGACGTTCTTCCGATTCTAATTCAATGGCCCCCTGACGCACCATCTCTTCAATCCGGACCCGCAACCGTGTCGCTTGATCTAAACTCCACAATGGGAAGCCATATTCGGCTACTCCTGGAATTTTGGTTTGGGCTTCAACCCCAATAGCCCAAATTAATTGATTATACTCAATCGGACCGACCGATGTCGTTAGCATCTTCTTTTCAACGTCCACTTGTTCCACGTGTGTCGTCACAATTTTAACGTTTTTTTGATGCATAAATAATTGGCGTAAATCAAATTGAACATCACTCGGTTCAATTCGTTTCGCTGCTACTTCATGTAAACTTGTGCGATAGGTAAAAAAGGGGTGATCATCTAAAAGGACAATCTGATATTCTGACTGATTTTCCAACTGTTGAGCCAATTGATGTGTAGCCGTAACTCCGGCATATCCGGCTCCCACAATGACAATATTCTTTACCATGGCGCACCTCGTTTTATTTATGACTTCCTTTCACCTTATTGTACCTTATTCCCTATAAAAGTGCGATATCGCACGAAATCTTCTTAATAAATTTTAACAGATTCACTCAAAGCCAAACTAACCTAATTTCTTTAATATTTTTTTATGCAATCTGGTAAATGGAATTGAAGCCTTTGATACTGAACTAATCAAAAGGACATTGGTCTCCGGTTCAACGTTATATATATTAATAAATTTATTATGGCATGATGTAAACTTTCATCCGCTGCTAAACCCTCACTCCAGATGCTGAATACAAAATAAAGAGAACGATTGATCTAATACCAATCGTTCTCAATTATTTAATTCATTTTAAACCGCAAAACCGAGCTTAGAATTGGTCAATCAACAATTGACGGATTTCTTCCAAACGAGGTTGGCGAGGGTTTCCAGCAGTACACTGGTCGTTGTAAACCAAGTCCATCAACTTATCGATTGATGCATCGAAGTCCTTCTTAGAAACACCATTTCCTGACAAAGTGATGTCAACATCCAAAGCATCCGTTAACTTCTTGATTTCTTTCAACAAAGCATCGACTAATTCAGCGTCATTCTTTCCTTGCAAACCAAGGTGACGTGCGATATCAGCATAATCCTTTTGTGCAGTATAAGTCTCGTAACGTGGGAATGGTGTCCGCTTAACGTTACCCGTTACCGCATTAAACTTAATTACGTGTGGCATAGCAATTGAAATTGCCAATCCGTGTGGCAAACCAAATTCTCCACCAGTCTTGTGGGCCAACGAGTGGTTAATTCCCAAGAAGGCATTGGCAAATGATTGTCCAGCCAAAGTTGAAGCATAGTGCATCTTGGTCCGAGCTTGACGACCTTCCAAAGTTGGATGGCTTGGGTCATAGTTATATGAAGTAACCAAGTTCTCAAAGATCAACTTAATTGCTTGCAAAGCCCATGGACGGGTGAATTCTGAAGACATAACTGAAACGTATGACTCCAAGGCGTGTGACAAAGCGTCTAGTCCGGAATAAGCAACCGTCCGCTTTGGTACCGTCATAACAAATTCTGGGTCAACAATCGCAACTTGTGGGGTCAACTCATAGTCGGCCAATGGATACTTAACGTGGGTTTCGTCATCAGTAACCACCGCAAATGGTGTGACTTCTGATCCAGTTCCTGAAGTAGTTGGAATCGCAACTAATTGCGTTGAACGTGGCTCATCGAACTTAACAATTCGCTTACGGATATCCATAAACTTTTGTTGCAATTCTCCAAACAAGTTCTTCAAAGCCGCATCATCTTCCAAGATTCCTGGGTGGGTTGTTGAGTATTCGTACAAGAACCGTGAAATCTTTCCGGCATCAAGGGCTGATCCTCCCCCAAGAGCAATCACTGTATCAGGCTTAAAGTCTGACATTTGACGGGCAATTTCAACAGCTTGTGAAATGGTTGGATCGGGGCGCACTGTTCCGTACAATGAAGTCTTAACAGGGGTTGTACTCAAGTTAAATTGATCCAAGACCTTGTCAACAAAGCCAAATTGAACCATTCCTGGGTCAGCAACGATAAAGGCCCGGCTCACTCCGGTCAAATCTTGCAAATATGTGATTGAATTTGATTCGTAGTAAATATCCTTTGGTAAACGGACCCATTGTGGCCGGTTACGCCGCCGAGCAACAGTCTTAACATTTAGCAAATCGTAAGTTGAAAGATTGTGTGACAATGAATTCTTCCCCCATGATCCAGTTCCAAGCGTCAATGATGGACGCAATGCATCAGTATAAATGTCTCCAACTCCACCAATTGAATCTGGTTGGTTAACCAAAATTCGTGAAGCTTCAACAGCATCAGCATATTCCTTAACAAATGGGTCGTCTTGCGCCCCGATTTGGATTGCAGCGTTATGCCCGGCTCCTTGATAAGCCAACAATGAACGAACAATTGAAATTGCTTCTTGACGTGATCCAGCCTTATAAATTGACAAAACTGGGCTCAACTTTTCAGAGGACAAAGCTTCCCCAATATTCTTCTTGTCCAATTCAACTAACAAAACGTCAGCGTCAGCAGGCATTGAAATTCCAGCGCGCTTAGCAATGTTTTGACCAGACATTCCAGCAACCGGTCCTTGAACTCCATAACCATCGGCGTTCTTAACAAAGACCCCTTCAGCCAACTTTTCGTGATCCTTAACAGGTACTAAGTAAGCCCCTTGCTCTTGCATTTGCTTCATGAACTTGTCATAAATGTCAGCTGCAACAACCGCTGAATTCTCAGTAGCACAAATCATTCCATTATCGAAACGCTTTGAAAGCAACAAATCTTCAACGGCCCGTTCTACATCAGCCGTTGCGTCAATGTAAACCGCTCCGTTACCAGCTCCAACACCCATTGATGGATTTCCTGAAGTCAAGGCAGCGTGCACCATTGAAGGTCCACCAGTTGCCAAAATTGAGGCAATTCCTGGGTTCTTGATCAAAGCGGTCGTCCCTTCCAAAGAAGGCTTGTCAATCCATTGAATGAAGTTTTCAGGTGCCCCAGCTGCTATGGCTGCATCGTAAACGATTTTAGCTGCATGTGCTGATGACTTTTGTGCCTGTGGGTGGAAAGCGAAAACAATCGTGTTACGGGTCTTAGCAGCCAACATTGACTTAAAGATGGCTGTCGCAGTTGGGTTCGTTGTCGGAACGATTCCAGCTAAGACCCCAAGTGGGGCTGCTAATTCAACTTTACCAGTCACGCGATCCTCATTGATTACGCCAACCGTCTTATCATTCTTAATTGCGTTATAAACTGATTCAGATGCGAAACGATTCTTCGTATCCTTATCTTCCACAACTCCACGGCCCGTTTCTTCAACCGCTTCGTGGGCCAACAACAATGAGTTTTCAGAACCAGCCAGAGCCATTGCCGCAACAATCTTATCAACTTGTTCTTGCGAATAAGTAGCAAATTCTACTTCAGCTTTTTGGGCCTTTTCAATCAATGATTCCGTCATCTTTTCAGCTGCTTTAACTCGCGCAGCTTTTTCTTCCGGCGTTAAAACTTTCTTTGCTTTTTTAGGTGCTTTTGTTTCAGCCATGTGTATATCTCCGTTTATTTATATTCTCTTTGTGCATTTATTAACATTGATAAGTATAGCACCTCAATTGTATCTGTCAACACTATTAAGCCATTCTTTTGACCGGTTACAAGCGGTTCTTACCGTGCTTTTAGCCCGTGCATGTGAAATTGTTATAAATGTTAACGCTTTCATTGGTTAAAATTAAAAGTTCATTTTTTGGACATATTGTGAAGTAAGATTCAATTTTAACCCGAAATTAATTTTTATTTTTTTAATTAAAAAAGCACGCCTGCCAGCTTAACTGACAAACGTGCTTATTTTATCTCAATTCTTAAATTCGATTGCGCCATTTACCAAATCATAATCCGGTCCTTTGGATCCCGCCACATTTGATCACCCGGCTCTACCCCAAAGGTTTCAAAAAACAAATCAAAATTAGCAACTTGTACATTAACCCGCAACTTAGCTGGTCCATGGACATCGATACTCGTCATCATTTGCATATACTCCTTCCGGGCTTTCATGCGCCAAATGGTGGCCCAGTTAATAAAGAAGCTCTCAGCTGAAAAGTCGGCATCTTGTTGCGCCGCAGCTAAAGCAGCTGCAAGCCCACCTAAGTCAGCCACATTTTCCGAAACCGTCAATTTACCATTGACTGGCACACCATATGAATCTAAGCCGTCAAATTGATTAACAACTGCCTGCGTTCGCTTTTCAAAGGCCGCATAATCTTCTGGGCGCCACCAATCATGCAGACTTCCCGAAGCATCAAACGAGGCTCCATTGGTGTCAAAAGCATGCGAAATTTCATGCGCAATCACCGCCCCAATACCACCATAATTAGCTGATGATGACTGTTCCAAAGAATAAAACGGCGCCTGCAAAATAGCAGCGGGGAAAACAATTTGATTTTGTTGTGGGTCATAATAAGCATTAACCATATGCGCTGGCATATGCCATTCTGTCCGATCAACCGGTTGATTCCACTTTAACCATGCTTCTGCAATATTTTGCCGTGTTAACATCATCAAATTTTTAAATAAGCCTTTTTGTGGATGAATAACTTTCGCCTGATAACGTTTCGGCAAAGTCTCAGGGTACCCAATTTTGGTATCAATGGCACTTAATTTCTCAATGGCTGCCGTTTTAGTTGTCGGCTGTAACCACGTATTCTCCTCCAAACGATGTTGATACACATCAATCATCACTTGCACCTTATGCTCCACGTCAGCCTTAGCCACCGCCGGGAAATTTTGATGCGCGTACCACAGACCCAAAGCTTGGTTAAATGGTCCCGCCGCCAAATAATAAGCGGCTTTTTTAGCAGTGACCGCCTCAGGTGTACCGCTGACATAGCGTCCATATGCGCCACCAAGTACGCGCAAGTCATCCGTCAACCAGCCCGTATAACTCAAAGCGGTCTCGACTATTAAGTAAGCCTTCAATTCAGGCCAAGCTTCCTCACTATAAAACTCCTGCGCATGTTGCCAGAAACGTTCTTCGGGGACAATGATTTGATCCGGTTGAGTTCCAATGACACCATTCATAAATTGATTCAAATGTAATTGGGGAACCAGGCTTGTAAAATCCTGCCAAGCATATGGGTGATACAATTTAGCATATTCTGAGCCTTCTTCATTCGACAAAACATACCGTGCGATTTTAGCGTCATACGCTAAGGTTTGATTCAATAAATAATCAATCTCACCCGTCTGGTAACCAAATTGTGCCAAAATTTCTCTCGTAGTCTTCCGATAGACGTCCAAGAGTTCCTGCTTTTTGGGGTGATCAGCAGCATAATATGTCGTATCTGGCAAAATAGTTCCTAATGCATCCGCCCACAAAACATTTAATTGAGCATTCTTAAAATCAGGTGCAACCCCTAAAGGTAATGCATTCGGGTAACCTTGCTTTTCAAAATCAACTAAATGATTAACGTAATCCGAAAAACTTGTTAAAGATTCAATTTTTTGCAAAATATTTTGCACCGGTTGAACACCGACCTGTTGCCGAGCCGTTTGGTCACTCGTTAAATGGTGTAATTTAATAAAATTATTTAAAATTGCATCATCGGGTACATTTTCACCGGCCAACCACTGGTCGGTCGTCTGAAGCATTAATTCTTCAATCTCGTCACTCAAATCGTTAAAGCCACCGGTCCGGACTTTATCCGCTGGGATTTCCGCTTGTACAGCCCATTTACCATTGATGGCTTCATAAAAATCATCCTGTTTTCGTACCATGCCAAATTACTCCCATTCTCTATAATCCGTCTTCTATTATAGGCGGTTTAAGACCACGGGTAAACGGTAAACCACTTGCGCCCGTGACAGATGTCACCTTAGGCTTCCGTTTCAAAAACTACGTGCCCATTTTCAAACGCCTTAATTCGCGCTAAAGCTTCAATACGCACTTGTTGGTCATCCAACAAAGTCCGCCCCCGTTGGAACGTCTTTTCAATCACAATCCCTGCACCGACAACTGTCGCTCCCGCTGTCTGAGCAATATCAAGCATTCCTTGTACGGCTTGACCATTAGCTAAAAAATCATCAATCAACAAAACCCGCTCCCCCGGTAAGATAAAACGTTTGTCGACAATAATATGGTTAGTTTCTTGCTTCGTAAATGAATAAACATCAGCTTGATAATTATCATTAGTGAGCGTCAAAGACTTTTTCTTACGTGCAAAGACCAACGGCACATTCAAGGCTAATGCGGTAAACACAGCAGGGGCAATTCCAGATGATTCTACGGTTAATACTCGATCCACTTTTTCATCAGCAAACCGATGTGCAAATTCTTGACCAAGCGCTTGCATCAACTGCGGATCCACTTGATGATTCAAAAAAGTATCCACCTTTAAAACATCTTCTCCTAATACTTTCCCATCCTTTTGAATCCGTTGTTCTAATAATTGCATCTGTTTCGCTCCTTTTGATTAGTAACAAAAAACGCCCATCAAAAAACGAATGGACGTTAAATACATTCCTTAGTAGTCCACAGCTTAGGTGTGGGTAGGTCTCATCAGCCATTCTCCGATGATTATACTAAAGTTTAATTGATTTAAGTAATTGCCTTTAATCTTACTGGAAAACGTTGAAGTTATCAACTCTTTTCCGGTTGAAAAGTTAAAATGGATTTTCCGACTAATTGATTGGTCCGCGCTAACCGATGTTGCTCTTGCAAATTGGCTAACGTAAAAGGTACCACTTGCCCAATTTGGACCTGCCACTTTTTTTGTGCCAAATAATCTAAAACGGTTGCTAATGTCGGCCGTAAAATCTGCGAATAAGTTGATTCAACCCGCGTATCATCCGCTAATGCTGCTGGCACCGGACCCAGCGCCAATAAATGGCCCGTTGGTTTTAAGCTGATTATTTCTTGGATGACGCTTGCACCACCAATAGGGTCTAAAATCGCATCAAAAGCCGGTAATTGCTGATAGTCAACCGCATGATAATCCACGACGCGCGTGGCACCAAGAGCCTGTACCTGCGCAAAATTCTTGGGACTAGCTGTTGCAGTCACCTCGGCCCCAAGTGCCACGGCTGCCTGAACGGCCATAGCCCCAACTTGGCCCGCCCCTCCTTGAATTAAGACTTGCTCACCAGCTTGCACCTTTAAGCGCTCCGCAATCATCTGATAGCCCGTTGCGCCACCGAGTGCCACGGCCACCGCCTCCTCATAATTTAGCTGCGCTGGAATTTTAGCCAGGGCTTTCTCAGCAACTGGGACAAATTCGGCATAAGTTTTCAAATGACGGGTGGCGACGACGCGATCCCCCACTTTAAAATCTTGGACTAAAGCACCGAGCGCTGTAACGCGACCTGCCACGCTTGAGCCAGGAATTACCGGCCATTTATCATTTGGCCCAAAAACTCCGGCGACATATTTCACATCGTAAGGATCAATTGCCACCGCATAATTTTGCACTAAGACCTGATGATCACCTAAATTAGGTAAAGCAACCTCGGCCATTTCCATCACATCGACTGAACCAAATTGATTAATTTGAACTGCTTGCATAATGCCCCTCCTTCAAAAGATCAGCGGATGGATTAAAACTTTACTTCATCCCCGCCTTTAACATTTTACCAACTACTGGTAATTGGCCCAAACGATCGACCTGCTCACTAGGTACCACAATGGTATTCGCTGGATTTTCACCGATACTTCTAAACGCTTCAATTGACTGATTTTGAAAATACTTTTGATCAGCTTGTTGCAACGCATCTTGAATCGTATCAATCCGATACTTTTCCGCATCAGCCCGCGTTTTCGTGGCGTCGGCTTCAGCTTTGGCGGTCGACATTAAAGCGTCGTTTTTCGCTTTAGTTGTCAAATCAATCGAACGCGCTTCCCCCTCAGCCTTAGCAATTGCAGCCACTCGTTCCCGATCGGCGGTTAATTGCTTATCCATGGCCTCTTGAATGGCCCGTGACGGCGTCAATTCATCAATATTAATGCGATCCACATTAATTCCATAGACATTGGTGAGGTCACCAATCGCTAAGCTTAACTCCTGATTAATCTTAGCGGTTGATCCTAACGCTTCATTCAATTCCATTCGCCCAATAATATCCCGCAAATGTCCGCGCACCAATTGAGCCATTGATTCCACAGAATCCGTATTTTCATACATATATTTCACTGCATCAGTCACATGATAGTTCAAAGTCACGCTCGCTGATACATCCGCATTATCCTTAGTGATTACTGAATAATTTGGTAACCGCAAAGGCTCCATCGCTAAACTAACCCGCCGAATCCGTTGTAAAAAGGGAATATAAAACGTCAATCCTGAATTGACCGTACTTTTATATTTTCCTAATGTTTCCCGTAATCCCACATTATTTTGGGGAACAATTTTAATTCCAAATGGCATATTCTTTACCCGACTCCTCTATTTTTGATTAGCATCTAAAGCTAAGTAAACTTGATTTCCTTCAATTTTAACCACCCGATACTTAGCTTGGGGGTCAACCTTTGTCGTCCCTTCCAATTGATATCGATAATTAATTCCATCCAATAAGACCAAACCTAATTGTTCATCAATCATTCGCCCTAAGAGCTTTCTTTGTCCAAATTGACGTTCTTCAAAAGTAGCAGGGGCTGCTACTCCAAATTCTGTGTTTAACAACTGCATAACGTAGTCTGCAACTGAAATATGCTGATAATCAGCATATTTTTTTACCGTTTGATACAACTTATCCGGTAAATTTAATTCGATTGATTTTTTCGCCATGCATCCCTCCTATGCTCTCTGGTTTATATTATAGCATGGGTAGTTTTGGAATTTTCTTCGACGCTCAAATTTATTTATTTTCTTTAATAACACTTATTAAAAAATAATAAATGTATAGATATACTGTAACTTTTACTACAAAAAGGTCAGAACAATATTTGCTCTGACCTTCAATCAAGTAACTTAATTTGATTTTAATGTGCTTCATTTTTAATCGCAGTTTCCAAAGCAACATGCATCATATTAGCAAATGACGTTTGGCGTTCGGCCGCAGATAGAGCGTCACCACGGAAAATATGGTCAGAACAAGTTAAAATGTCCAATGTTTGGATTTTTAACTTTGCCCCCAGCAAATAGAGTCCCGCAACTTCCATTTCCGTTCCTAAAATCCCGTAATCACTTAGCTTTTGCATATCAATTTCATCATTATAAAAACGATCGGCGGCGAAAATATTACCCACCGTAATCGGAATATCTAATTCTTTAGCGGTATGATAAGCAATATCCAACAATTTAAAATCAGGCACCGTTGAATAATAGATTCCAGGACCAAAAGTATTGGCGACAACTGAAGAATCAGTTGAGCCCCCTGAAGCTAAAACAACATCACCTAGCTGCAAATCAGGGGCCATCCCTCCAAATGAGCCAACCCGCATGATGGTTTTAACCCCATATTCTCGCACTAATTCATTAATATAGATTGACATTGAAGGGATTCCCATTCCAGAACCCTGCACCGAAATCCGATGTCCTTTATACGTACCCGTAAAGCCTAATGCCCCACGAACCCCGTTCACTTGTACAACATCTTCGAGAAAATTATCAGCAATATATTTTGCCCGGAGTGGATCACCAGGTAAAAGTACTGTCTCGGCGTAATCGCCCATCTTCGCTTCATTATGTGGAGTTGCCATAGTCTTATCTCAACTTTCTTTTATTTTAAATTTCATAAGCTAGCGTCAAATTTACTGAACTACTTCTTATTTAATCACCGCGTGAATCAACTCTGGCTTCATCGCCTCTGGTCCAATATCAACATGTTCCAAAATATAATCAATAATATCTGGAATCTGTTCCTTTTCCGTCGCAATCGTCATCAAACTCTCGCCTGCTGAGACTGCATCACCCAATTTCTTATGGAGCGTAATACCAACCCCATAATCCAAAAGGTCATCCTTCTTAGTACGTCCGCCACCAAGCCGCATGGAAGCAATTCCAATAGCATTGGCATCTAAGCGCGCTACATAACCTGTCGCTGGAGCGGGTACTTCGACTTGATACTGAGCGTGTGGCATCAAGCTATAATCATTTAAGACGGCGATATCTCCACCTTGAGCCGCAATCATTTCGCCAAACTTAGCTAAAGCTGAACCATCCGCTAGGGTTCCTAATAGCATTGCACGCGCAGTTGCTTCATCATCAGCTTGATGCGCCATCAGCACCATTGGTACTGCTAAGGCTAACGTCACCTCTAACAAATCAGCTGGAGCGTCACCCTTTAACATGTCTAAGGTTTCTTCGATTTCCAGAGTGTTACCAACCTTATTTCCCAATGGCTGATTCATATCTGAAATCACCGCTTGCATTTGCATACCTGCTTCACGACCGATTTTAACCATAATTTGCGCCAAAGCTTCAGCTTGCGATTGTTCTTGCATAAAGGCTCCTGCCCCAGTTTTCACATCCAAAACCAAGGCGTCATTACCAGTTGCTAATTTCTTAGACATAATCGAAGCGGCAATCAAAGGAATCGAGTCCACTGTCGCCGTCACATCGCGCAGAGCATACATTTTCTTATCCGCTGGGGCAATATTTCCTGTTGCACCGATAATGGCGGTCCCAACTGTTTTAATTTGTTGCTTAAAATCTTGTTCGCTAATTTCGACTTGATAGCCAGGAATAGCTTCTAGCTTGTCTAACGTGCCTCCTGTATGCCCAAGCCCACGTCCAGAAATCATTGGGACTTTAATTCCCAAAGCAGCCAACATTGGAGCCAAAGGTAAGCTAACTTTATCACCCACCCCACCGGTCGAATGTTTGTCGACTTTAATACCTTCCACATCACTAAAATCAATTACATCGCCCGAATGCATCATAGCTAAGGTTAAATGTGTTAATTCTGACAGGGTCATACCTGTAAAATAGGTTGCCATTAAAAACGCAGAAATTTGATAGTCGGGAATCTGATCGGCAGTAATGTCTTTAATCATCGTTTCCAATTCGACCTGTGATAATTCTTCGTTATTTCGTTTTTTCATCAAAGTTTCAAGCATTGTCATAATGAATCCTCTTTATTTCAAAGTAGCTAAGAAGCTAGCCCCAACCTGGTTATCAATCTTAAAGTTATCCAAAACGGTTGCCCCAAAATCCGAGTAGCTCTCACGAATTCCTAGCGATCCATGCTGCTGCATTGAAGGTGAGTAGGCTAACACTGGCACTTGTTCACGTGTATGATCGGATCCCTTAAAGCCTGGATCATTTCCGTGATCAGCCGTAATTAGTAGCAAATCATCTGGACGTAGCGCCTTCATCACTGCCCCTAGGCGTCGATCAAAGTCCATTAAGGCCTTGCCCATTCCTTCTGGATCACGTCGATGACCGTACAAAGTATCAAAATCAACTAAATTTGTAAACGCGAAGCCAGTAAAGTCTTGTTGTAAAACATGGTCAACATGATCCATGCCATCCATATTCGATTCATTATGATAACCTTCATCAATTCCTTGGCCAGAGAAGATATCATTAATTTTTCCAATCCCAATTACTTTTTGCCCAGCAGCCTGCAACTTAACTAAATCAGTTTCACCCGTGGGGGCCAAGGCAAAGTCATGCCGGTTTGCGGTCCGCTTGAAATTATCTGCTTGCGTACCAACAAAAGGACGTGCAATAATGCGCCCAATAATATCAGGAGCTTCATTCACTAATGAACGCGCATATTCACAAATTTTATACAATTCTTCAACTGGGACGACCTCTTCATGGGCCGCAATTTGTAATACCGGATCAGCGGAGGTATAAATAATTAATGCTCCTTCTTTAACTGCCTGCTCGCCATAATCTTTGATTACTTCAGTCCCTGAATACGGACCTTTAGCAATTACAGGACGGCCCGCAAAAGCTGAAATTTTATCAATCAATGCTTTTGGAAAGCCATTCGGATAAGTACTTAATTCATACATCATGGGTAATCCCATCATTTCCCAATGTCCATCCAAAGAATCTTTTCCAGCTGAAATTTCAGTCATCTTACCATAATATCCCACTGGTTGATCAATGGGCTCAACCCCCAAAATTGGATTATCAGCCCGAATATTACCGAGCCCAATTTTTTGGAGGTTAGGGAGCGACCAGTTTCCTTGAAAATGTTCCCCAATATGTCCTAAGGTATCGGCCCCCTCATCGTCATACTTGGCTGCATCCGGCGCTGTACCAATTCCAATTGAATCTAACACAATTCCAAAAACACGCTTATACATTTGCTTTACCTCTTTTTTACGCAACTTTAAAAAATATGAATTTTAGCGATAGCAAAAAAAGCCTAGACACGATTAGTATCCAGGACCCTTTTGGTCACCTTCGTTGTTAATCGTGATATACCATCACAATTTTAAACATTTTCTAGTAATTACTATCTGAGACTTCATCATTCATAATGGCGACTGAAGCTGAAACACCTAGGCGGGTTGCCCCGGCCGCAATCATCGTATCGGCTTCGGCGCGGGAATGGATACCACCTGAGGCTTTCACACCGAAATCAGATCCTACTGTCTCACGCATCAACTTAACATCTTCTGCCTTCGCTCCCGAAGTTGAAAAGCCAGTTGAAGTCTTAACAAAGTCAGCACCACCATTCAAAGTATCCTTTGAGGCCCGGACAATCTCTTCTTTTGTTAACAAGGCCGTTTCAATTATAACCTTCAAAATGGCATGGCGATCATGCGCTGCCTTCGCCAATTGTGCAATTTCGTCGGTAACCATGCGATCATTACCACCCTTGAGTTCTCCGATGTTAATCACCATATCAACCTCGGTCGCTCCGTTTTCAATGGCATCAATGGTCTCTGCCACTTTCACTGCCGTTGTATTAGCTCCCAGCGGGAAGCCAATCACTGTACATACATTGACATCTGTATCTTTGAGTTGTTCTGCCCCATAAGCCACCCAATAAGGATTAACGCAAATTGAAGCAAAATCATATTCTTTTGCTTCATCAATAATGGCTTGAATCTGTGCTTGCGTAGCCTCAGCCTTCAATAAGGTATGATCCATATATTTTGCTAATTCGTGCTTGGTTAATGACATAATAATATCACCTTTCAAAAATAAAATTATTTTAGGAATGCCCAACTTCCTAGCACTGGTAGTCTCCTCGCCACATCACTACCAACCCGCAGACGTTTGCCAATGTAAACGTTTACAAACATTATTGTAGCACATCTAAAATTAACACTCAATCATTTTCCTGATTTTATAAATAGCATTCTTTTTTCAGCCTAAATAAAAAAGACACGGCTGAAAGCTGCCATGTCTTATCATCTCGCATCAACTATGCTTTTATTAATAAATCAAGTGAATTAAAGTTAGTGCCAACCCCACTTGGAAAATAATGGTCACCAACCCATAACCTATATATTTCATCCCCGATTCAGCAATCGTTTTCCACTTTAAATTCAGCCCAATCCCGGCCAAATTCACCACGCCAAAGAAACCAGTAACGGCTTTGGCCCCATGTACCGTCGCTTGAGGTAACGTGACTACAGAACTAATGAGCAACAAAATCAAGAACGCATAAATAAACCAAGGTACGAGCTTATACACTTTAATCGGTGGTACGGTTGAGGTTTCACCCAGCACTTGTTGTTCATGTCTTTGCGCTGATCGTGACATCAGTAATACTACCACTGAAAGTAAAATCACACGCAACATCTTATACAAAGTAGCGTAACCAACCACATTAGCATTAACCAGAGATGCCGTTCCAATGACTTGACCCACTGACTGAACGGTCCCACCAATTAACGCCCCGACCAAAACATCGCTGTGCGGGAAAAGCACTGGACCTAAAGCTGGTAACACAAATAAAAGCACGACTCCGGATAACGATACGGTCGCGACTGCTGTCCGCCGCTGATCATCGGAAGCTTTAATTTCTGGAGCGACTGCCGCAATGGCACTGGATCCGCAGACAGCGTTTCCAGCCCCCATCAACATCCCCGCTTTCCGATCAACTTTAAATAAGACCCGACCAATCCACATGACAAAAAGAATCGTTATCGTCATCATCAAAACAATGTATAGGACTCCTTGCCAACCTAAAGCTTCGATGGTAGCTAAAGTAACTTCCATTCCCAATAGAGCAATCCCAATTTCAATTGGATATTTTTCAGACCATTTTACCCCTGCAGCTAATTGCGGTTGTGTCAATAATGTATTCCCTAAAACAATTCCTAACAATAACGCAATGGCTTCCGCCCCTAAACTCGGAATATACCAACTCATCCATTCGGCCAAGATTGAAACAAATAAAGTTACGCCAATTCCCATCCACATATTTCGCTTAATTCGCAAGATTCATATCCTTCTTCCTCTTTGATATATATAACTTTAAATCGTTTTTTATAATTAGTAAAATAGATTATAATAATGTTTGTTATTAATAATTTTAATGGGGGTCCAATATGTTTGAACTATTTGAAACTTTTATTGCCGTCTATGAAACTAAAAGCTTCACCCGGGCGGCCCAACATTTGTTTATTTCGCAACCGACCGTCAGTGTTCGCATTCAAAAATTAGAGGGCGAGCTGAAAACCCCTCTTTTTACACGAGATCAAAATCATCGGGTCCGTCCAACTGAGGCAGCGACTGTATTGTATCCACGAGCCTTAGAATATTTAGCTAATTGGGAACAGGTCCAAATGCAAATTCGCCAACGTTCGCTAACCAAAACGCCCTTTAAAATCGCAGTATCACACAGCGCCGCAACCAGTGTCATGCCTGAAATTTTCAAAAAATTGCAACCCTTTTTGCCTGAATTAAATCTAAATATTAGTATGCAAAACTCCGAAAAAGTCTTCCAATTAGTTGCCGATCACGATATTCATTTTGGCATTATCGAAAAACCAATTCGTGGCGACCTAACGCAAAGTTTCCCCCTCTTTAGTGATGAATTGGTTTTGGCGGGGTACCCAGAAAAACAAACCTTTTTCATTCGGGAAGCGGGGTCTGGCGTTAGTCACTATACGCAACAATTTTTAAAAACAAATCCATTCCCCATTCAACACATTATTCCCATGAATAGTAACGATATGATTATCGCCCACCTCAAAGCTGGACTGGGGGCGTCGTTAATCTCTAAGCGTTTCATAACGGATTTTCTCCCTTATCAACATTTATCCGATCAATATCAGCGTATTTTTTACGGTTTGGCGTACCTCGATGAACACGACCCCCTTATTTTAAAAATCATTGAACTTTTAAAACATAGCTCCCAGTTTTCCAGTGATACAGCTAAATAAGCAAAACAAAAAGGCATATCCCTGCGGGCATGCCTTTTATGTTCATGCACTTAACAATTACAATTGCATTGAATTCTCAATATCTGAGATTGAAGGAATACTTGTCCCTTCATCCGCTGCTACAATTGGTTCTGCTTCAAGCTTTGGCTTAACTGAGCGATACTCTGGCATTCCGGTTCCAGCTGGAATCAACTTACCAATAATAACGTTCTCCTTCAAACCAACCAATGGATCATTCTTTCCACGAATAGCAGCATCCGTCAAGACACGTGTTGTCTCTTGGAAGGAAGCAGCTGACAAGAATGAATTCGTCTCCAAGGAAGCTTTCGTAATTCCCAAAAGCACTGGACGCGCCGTTGCTGGCAACTTACCAGTCTTCAACGTATCCACGTTAGCTTCACGGAATTGCGCGATATCCAACAAAGTTCCAGGCAACAAATCAGTATCTCCAGGATCCATGACGCGCACCTTACGCAACATTTGCCGGGCCATAACCTCAATGTGCTTATCACCAATTTCAACTCCCTGCATCCGATAAACTTGTTGAACTTGTTCAACAATATAGTTTTCAGTTGCCATCGTATCGCGCACCTTAATGATTTCCTTTGGATCAGCTGATCCTTCAGTAATCGTATTACCACGATGGATATGATCTCCTTCGGCATACTTCATCCGTGCTGTCATTGGCAAAGTATAAGTCCGCGTATCGGTTTCACCCTTAATCGTAACTTCCTTCGTCCGATCAGCTGGATTTTCTTCAATTGATTCAACAATTCCAGAAACTTCAGAAATAGGCGCTTGCCCCTTAGGGTTACGAGCCTCAAAGATTTCCTGCACACGAGGCAATCCTTGTGTGATATCATCTCCGGCAACTCCACCAGTGTGGAACGTCCGCATCGTCAATTGAGTACCAGGTTCTCCGATTGATTGAGCAGCAACCGTACCAACGGCTTCTCCAATTTCAACCACATCACCAGTCGCCATGTTACGACCATAGCAACGCACACAAACTCCGTGTTCAGTGTTGCAAGTAAAGGCAGAACGAATATTAACGGTCTTAACTCCTGCAGCATCGATTGCCTTAGCGATATCTTCATCAATCATTTGGTTATGTTCAACCAAAACTTCACCAGTTTCAGGATCAACCACAGTCTTTTGCGCATAACGTCCTAAGACCCGGTCATACAATGGCTCGATAACTTCATTTCCATTCATAATGGCTGAAACATCCAAACCACGATCAGTACCGCAATCTTCCTCGCGGATAATAACATCTTGGGCCACGTCAACCAAACGACGGGTCAAGTATCCTGAATCGGCAGTCTTCAAGGCCGTGTCGGTCATTCCCTTACGAGCCCCGTGGGTTGAGAAGAACATTTCCAAAACTGACAATCCTTCACGGAAGTTCGCAATGATTGGCAACTCCATAATCTTACCATTAGGCGCAGCCATCAAACCACGCATTCCGGCTAATTGTGTAAAGTTAGAAATGTTTCCACGCGCTCCAGAATCTGACATCATGAAGATATTGTTGTCTGGCTCGAAATGCTCAATTAGCTTTTCAGTAATATCATCCTTGGCCTTATTCCAAATATCAATTACGCGATTATAACGCTCATCATCAGTAATCAAACCACGCCGGAATTGCTTTGAAACAGTCGCAACCTTGGCATGCGCAGCTTCGATAATGGCTGGTTTTTCCTTCAAATCCGTAACGTCGGACACTCCAACCGTCAATCCAGACTTAGTTGATTCATCGTAACCAAGGTCTTTCATCCGGTCCAAGAGTAATGACGTTTCGGTAACCTTATAAATCTTGTAGACTTCGGCAATAATATCTGATAAGTACCCCTTCTTAAAGGCGCCATAGATTGGCGTATTTTGCATGTACTCATTAATATCTTGACCTGGCTCCAAGAAGAATTTGTCATCAATTTGACGTAAATTATCTTCGGTTGGTTCGTTCAAGTATGGGAAGTCGACTGGCAAAATATCATTGAAAATTAACTTACCAACCGTCGTAATCATAATCTTGCTACGTTGATCATCCGTAAATGGCTTCTTCACATCAAATGATGAAGTTTGTACCCCAATCCTTGTGTGCAAGTGGACATACTTATTTTGCAAAGCTGTCCGTGCCTCATTGATGTCTTTGAAAATCATTCCTTCACCTTCACGACTAGCTTCTTCAGTCGTCAAGTAATAATTTCCAATAACCATATCCTGCGATGGCGCAACAATTGGCTTTCCATCCTTTGGTGCCAAAATGTGGCCAGCTGCTAACATCAAAAGCCGCGCTTCCGCTTGCGCTTCATCTGAAAGTGGCAAGTGAATAGCCATCTGGTCCCCATCAAAGTCGGCGTTATAAGCTTCGGTAACCAATGGGTGCAAACGCATCGCTTTACCTGAAACCAAGACTGGTTCAAAAGCCTGAATTCCCAAACGGTGCAATGTTGGGGCACGGTTCAAAAGCACTGGGTGCTCTTTAATTACGTCTTCCAACACGTCCATCACATCATCATCTTTACGATCAATTTTGCGCTTAGCAGCCCGAATGTTTCCAGCCAATCCACGTGCTACCAATTCCTTCATAATAAATGGACGGAACAATTCCATGGCCATTGGCATAGGCAATCCCATTTGATTCATCTTCAAAAATGGACCAACGTCAATAACTGAACGTCCTGAATAATCAACACGCTTTCCAAGCAAGTTTTGACGGAACCGTCCTTGCTTACCCTTCAACATGTGTGAAAGTGACTTCAATGGCCGATTTCCTGGTCCGGTAACTGGACGTCCACGCCGCCCGTTGTCGATCAAGGCATCAACCGCTTCTTGTAACATCCGCTTTTCGTTTTGCACGATGATACCAGGCGCATTCAAATCTAACAATCGCTTCAAACGGTTGTTACGGTTAATAACTCGACGGTACAAATCATTCAAATCAGAAGTGGCAAAACGACCACCTTCCAATTGAACCATTGGGCGCAAATCTGGTGGGATAACTGGAATAACATCCATCACCATCCACTCAGGTTTGTTGCCAGACTTAACAAAGGCTTCAATAATATCCAAACGCCGTACCGCGCGCACCCGCTTTTGACCAGTGGCTTCACGCAATTCTGCCTTTAATTGTTCAACTTCACCTTCTAAATCAGCTTGTTCCAACAAAGTCCGCACCGCTTCAGCTCCCATTTGAGCCTTAAAACGGTTACCAAAAGTAGCTTTGTTTTCACGGTATTCACGTTCTGACAACAATTGCTTTGCAACCAATGGTGTATCTCCACCATCTGTTACGACATAAGAAGCAAAGTAGATTACTTCTTCCAATTGCCGTGGTGACATATCAAGGACCAAGCCCATCCGTGAAGGAATTCCCTTAAAGTACCAAATGTGTGATACAGGGGCTGCTAATTCAATGTGACCCATCCGCTCGCGACGAACTTTAGCTGAAGTAACTTCAACCCCACAACGATCACAGACAATTCCTTTATAACGAATTCGCTTGTATTTTCCACATGCACATTCGTAATCTTTTGTTGGTCCAAAGATTCGCTCATCAAACAACCCATCTTTTTCAGGCTTTAATGTTCGATAATTGATTGTCTCTGGCTTTTTGACTTCACCGTACGACCAGCTACGAATCTTGTCTGGACTAGCCAAACCGATTTGCATGCTTTCAAACTTATTGACATCAATCAATGTTTTGACCCCTTTCAATCTAGATCCTTATCTTTATAAGTCACGTCTTAATCTATTCTTCAATTGTATTAGTGGCTGGGGTATCTGACTTTTTACCATCATCCGCAAAGCCTTGCGCCAACTTTTGTGCTTGTTCAGTGGCAACCTCGATGTTGACAACTGAATCATCTTCATCCATATCGCGCAATTCAATTTCACGATGGTCGGCATCCAAGACCTTCATATCCAAACCAAGTGACTGCAATTCCTTAACCAAGACCCGGAATGATTCTGGCACACCTGGCTTTGGAATTTGTTCTCCCTTCACAATGGCTTCATACGTCTTAACACGTCCGATTACGTCGTCTGACTTATACGTTAAGATTTCTTGCAAGGTGTGCGCTGCTCCATAAGCTTCCAACGCCCAAACTTCCATTTCTCCAAAACGCTGTCCTCCAAATTGAGCTTTTCCACCCAAAGGCTGTTGTGTAACCAATGAGTAAGGCCCGATTGAACGTGCGTGAATCTTATCATCAACCATGTGTGCTAGCTTCATGTAGTGCATAATTCCAACCGAAACGCGCTTGTCAAAAGCTTCTCCAGTCCGACCATCATACAAAACCGTCTTCCCATCAGCTGGCAAACCAGCTTCCTTAACGGCTTCCCAAATATCTGAGTCACGCGCCCCGTCAAAGACAGGTGATGCAATGTGAATTCCAAGTTCGCGAGCAGCCATTCCAAGATGCAACTCCAAAACTTGACCGATATTCATACGTGATGGCACACCCATTGGTGACAACATAATGTCAATTGGGGTTCCGTCTGGCATGTATGGCATGTCTTCAGAAGGGACAATTACGGAAACCGTACCCTTGTTTCCGTGACGACCGGCCATTTTATCTCCAACTTGAATCTTACGACGTTGGGCAATATAGACCCGGACCATCCGGTTAACACCTGGGGCTAATTCATCCCCATTTTCACGCGTAAAGATCCGCACATCTTGAACAACTCCGCCACCACCATGTGGTACCTTCAAAGATGTATCCCGAACTTCACGGGCCTTTTCACCAAAGATGGCATGCAACAAACGCTCTTCAGCTGATAATTCAGTCACTCCCTTAGGCGTAACCTTACCAACCAAAATATCACCATCTTCAACTTCAGCCCCAATCCGAATTGTTCCATCTTCATCCAAATTTTTCAATTGGTCTTCACCAGTATTTGGAATTTCTCGAGTAAATTCTTCAGGGCCGAGCTTTGTATCACGGGCCTCTGATTCATATTCTTCAATGTGAATTGAAGTATAAACATCATCACGAATCAAACGTTCGTTAATAATGATGGCATCCTCAAAGTTATATCCTTGCCAAGTCATAAAGGCAATCAATGGGTTTTGTCCCAAGGCTAACTCACCTTGTTCCATTGATGGCCCATCCGCAATTACTTCATCAGCATCAACTTGATCACCAACGCTTACAATTGGGCGTTGATTATAGTTCTTTCCGGCATTTGACCGACGGAACTTCATCAATTTGTATTTATCAAGTGAACCATCTTCACGCCGAATCCGAATTTCGCGACCGTCAACATACTCGACTGTTCCTGGGTGGCTCGCAATCATTGCGACCCCAGCGTCATGGGCAGCCTTGTATTCAATTCCCGTTCCAATCAATGGGGCATGTGGATTGATCAAAGGCACCGCTTGCCGTTGCATGTTGGCTCCCATCAAAGCACGGTTCGAGTCATCGTTTTCCAAGAATGGAATTGCCGCTGTGGCAACGGCAACAATTTGCTTAGGTGAAACGTCCATGTAATCGACTTGATCAATTGAAACTTCAATATTATCGTCTCCACGTCGTGCCAAGACCGTATCCGTCGCAAATGAACCATCTTCATTTAAGACTGAGTTTCCTTGCGCAACCGTGAAGTTATCTTCTTCATCCGCTGTTAAGAAGTCAATTCGATCGGTAACCTTATGATTTTCCCATGAAACCCGTCGGTATGGGGTTTCAATAAAGCCATATTTATTAACTTTTCCATACGTAGCCAATGAGTTAATCAAGCCAATATTAGGACCTTCAGGTGTTTCGATGGGGTCCATTCGTCCATAGTGCGTATAATGCACGTCTCGAACTTCATATCCGGCCCGATCACGCGTCAAACCACCAGGTCCCAAAGCAGACAGACGCCGCTTATTCGTCAATTCTCCCAAAGGATTAGTTTGATCCATAAACTGTGAAAGTTGTGATGAACCAAAGAATTCCTTGACTGCAGCAACAACGGGACGAATATTAATCAATTGTTGTGGCTTAACCGTTTCCGGATCTAACGTCGTCATCCGCTCACGAACAACTCGTTCCATCCGAGTCAAACCAATACGGAAGGTGTTTTGTAGCAATTCACCGACCCGACGAATCCGCCGGTTTCCAAGGTGATCGATATCATCCACATTTCCAATTCCATATGGCAAGTTCAAGAAATAATTCATTCCGGCAATGATGTCTGCAGGTTGAATTGTCCGGACGTTATCAGAAATATGTCCGTTTGAAATGACGGGCAAAGTTTGCTCTGGGTCAGTTGGGTCTTGTACCAAAATCGTTTGCAAAATCATTGGTTCTGAAACAACCGCGTCATCAGCTGGCGTGTACGTTGCTGTCTTGAAATTAGGATTTTGCAAGTAAGGCTTCAATTGTCCCAAAACTTGCTTATCCACAACTGTTCCCTTGGCGGCAATAACTTCTCCAGTTTCAGGATCAGCTAAAGTTTCACCCAAAGTTAAGCCAAGCAACCGATTTTCCATAGCCAGTTTCTTGTTAGCCTTATACCGTCCAACCATGGCAAGGTCGTAACGCTTAGGATCAAAGAAACGTGCCACTAATAAATTACGAGAAGCATCAACCGTCTTAGGCTCTCCTGGACGCAACTTTTCAAAAATATCCTTTAGGGCCTCTTCAACTCGTGAGTCGTTTAAGTCCTTGTGCACATCTTTTTCAAGAGTCAAATTAATTGAATCATATTGATCTCCTAAAATTTGCAAAATTTCATGATCTGAGCCATAGCCTAAGGCACGCACCAATTCAGTAATTGGCAACTTCCGCGTCCGGTCAATCCGCACGTAGCTCAAGCCCTTCGCGTCAGTCTCATATTCCAACCATGCTCCACGAGATGGAATATAGGTAGTTCCATAGCGAGGACGCCCGTTCTTATCATTTTCAACATTATAGTAAACACCTGGTGAGCGCACTAATTGTGAAACGATAACTCGTTCGGCACCGTTAATAATAAACGTTCCACTTGGCGTCATCTTAGGGAAATCACCGAAGAAAACGGCATCTTCTTGGATTTCACCAGTTTCATGATTAGTTAACCGTAATGTTACTTCCAAAGGCGCTGAATAATTTGCATCGTGCATGCGCGCCTCTTCTACCGTGTACTTTTCGTCTTTCAACTTATAGTCCACAAACTCCAAGGTTAATTTACCTTGGTAGTCTTCGATTGGCAAAATATCATTAAAAATTTCACTCAACCCTTCATCCATAAACCAATCATACGAATCTTTTTGAATCGCAATCAAATTTGGCAAGTCCAAGACTTCTTTAATTCGCGCATACGAACGCCGAACTCGGTGCTTACCGTACTTAACTAAATGATGTTCTGCCAAGTTTCCCACCTCACTAAAATTTTGGTCACTGTGTACCTGCGAAATATTACATTTTGGTTACAAATTGTGTACTCCGCTCATTTTTAAGCGCAAAAAAGATAATAACATTCGTTTTCCGTCAAATGCTATTATCTTTGATATCTAGCCATTTAGGGACAATATTTCCTAAATCGCCTTGTTAAATACACAGTTAAACTAATATAAATATACCACTTTATACAAATTTTTTCAATCCAGCCGCGTCAAGCCGCATATCGTTCTATGTTATGTGTTTTTAACTATTAATTTTTAAATGTAATTTCACCCTTATGGGCACCAATCGTTACCAATTGATTTGGCTTAATTTTTCCAGCTAAGACTTGCTCACTTATCTCGTCCTCAACCTTAGTTTGCAAAGCACGCCGCAAAGGCCTTGCTCCATATTCGGGATCAAATCCTTCATCTGCAATCAAAGCCACCGCTGCCGGTGTAATCTTAATTTGATAATTTTGTTCAGCCATCCGCGCCACCAATTGGTTCGCTAAGAGGCGTACAATGGCTTTCACTTCTGATTTATCTAAAGCTTTAAAGACCACCGCCTCATCCAAACGATTAATGAATTCTGGTTTAAAGGTCTCTTTTAAGGTTTGGCGAACCATCTGATTCATACGCTCATAATTATTAACATCATTATTAGCACCAAAACCAACGGTCTTCTCATCACGCAGGCGGGTCGCTCCCAAATTTGAAGTCATAATGATAATCGTATTGCGAAAATCAATCTTGCGCCCCTTAGCATCAGTCAGATATCCATCATCAAACACTTGTAACATCAAATTATAAACATCAGGGTGAGCCTTTTCCGCTTCATCTAGCAAAATCACTGAATATGGATGACGACGAACTTTTTCAGTTAATTGGCCACCTTCTTCAAAGCCGACATACCCGGGAGCAGCTCCCACCAACCGACTAGTTGAATATGATTCCATGAATTCCGACATATCAACACGAATCATATTATCTTCAGAACCAAACACCGTCGCAGCTAAGGCCTTCGCTAGCTCAGTTTTACCGACTCCAGTGGGGCCCAAGAACATAAAGGTTCCCATAGGGCGGTTTGGATTTGTCAACCCAGACCGCGCCCGGCGAATCGCACGGGCAATCGCTGAAACAGCTTCATCTTGACCAATCACACGCTTATGCAATTCACTTTCTAAATTCAGCAAACGCTCTTTTTCATTTTGTGTCATTTGTTGCACTGGAATTCCTGTCTGCTCTGATAAGACTTCCGCTAAATCTTCTTCTTTAAGCACAGCTGTATAATGATGAGCCGCTTGTTCATTACGCTGCTTCTCTAACTTCTTCTTTTGTGCCAATTCTTTTTTACGCATTTGCGCAGCCAATTCAAAATCAAAACTCTCCAAAGCCGCTTCTTTTTCATTCTTGAAATTTTCAATTTTTTCTTCCAAGGCACTAATCGGCGTTGCCGCAACATGATTTTCAATTTGTACTTTAGCCGCTGCTTCATCTAATAAATCGATTGCCTTATCCGGTAAGAAGCGGTCTGGCATATAACGGACTGCTAACTTCACCGCTGCCACAACTGCCTTATCACTAATTTGCACTTGATGATGTTCCTCATAGCGGGGCTTCAATCCGCGCAAAATTTCAATCGCATCGGCTTCACTAGGCTCATCAATTTGCACTTTCGCAAAACGGCGCGCCAGAGCAGCATCAGTTTCAATATATTTTTGATATTCGTCTAAAGTTGTTGCCCCGATGACTTGAACTTCGCCTCGCGCAAGCGCTGGCTTCAATAAGTTGGAAGCATCAATCGCTCCCTCAGCTCCACCAGCCCCAATCAGAGTATGCAATTCGTCAATAAACAAAATCACTTGCCCGTTTTCATGGACCTCTTCTAAAATGTTTTTAACCCGATCTTCAAACTCACCGCGAAACTTTGTCCCGGCGACCAAGCGCCCCATTTCGAGCATCATCAAACGTTTATGCGCCAAAGACTCAGGAACTTCACCCGCTACAATTAGCTGGGCTAATCCTTCGGCAATAGCCGTTTTACCAACCCCAGGTTCACCAACTAGCACCGGATTATTTTTAGTCCGCCGCGCCAAAATTTGTGTCACCCGTTTAACTTCTGCCTCACGCCCGATCACAGGATCCATCAAGTCATCACGAGCTTGAGCCGTTAAATCACGGGCCAAGCTGTCCAGCGTTGGTGTTTCGCCTGGTTCACGCTTTTGCCGCTTAGGACCGAATAGATTTTCTTTTTTATTATTATCAGGCAATGGGGCCCCCATCATTTGCAAGGTTGCCTGCTTGACATCAGCTGGTGTCAAGCCAAGTTCACTAATAATACGCGCTGATAAAATATTTTCATCATCGAGCAAAGCAAACAAGAGATGCTCTGTACCTACTTCTGTCGCTTTTAATTCTGCTGCTTTTGCTTCAGCCTTTTGCATCACAACTAATGCCTTGGGTGAATAACCACGTTCAGCATGATTACTCCGCGATGCCATGCCGTAACCAGTTAAATCTTCAATCTCTTCTTGAATATCTCGATCGGTCACATGAAAATTCAACAAAATTTCTTGACCCGCATTTTTTTCATCCGTGGTCATCATCCCTAACATTAGATCCTCGGTCCCAACGACCTGATGCCGAAAATGACGTGCCCACAGTTGAGCCTGGGCTAATGCCGCTTGCAATTTATCTGTATATTGTTGACTCATTCGTCGTCCCCCCGCTCTAAATCAAAGCTCAGTTGTTTCAAAGTTTGTCGCATTAAATGCGCCCGTTGTTGCTCCGCCAGCAAATCTGGTCCCAAAGCTTCCAAACAGGTGGCCAGCAAGTGTGCTTCACGTTTGCTGACCCACCCCGCCTGTTGTAGCCATCGCAATCGGATCTGGCACTCCGACCAACTTAGTTCATCAGGCAATTGATGTATTTTATCCACCAAATCTTGAATTTTTTGTCGATCCGGACCAAATTGGATTTTCAGATAGCCACCGTCTCCACGTTTCGTTGTCACCAGATACCCTTGCTCCGGTTTAAACCGCGTACGCAGAACATAATTAATTTGTGACGGCACTACATCGAATTTACGGGCCAATTCAATCCGCTGTACTTCAATCAGCGCATCTTGTTTTAAAAGCTGTTTTAAATATGCTTCAATGATATCTGACATATTTTTAGACGCCATTTTCACCCTCCTACTCTATTTTCATTCAATTAAAGTGCCATCTTTGAATCAATTAACCATAATTTTAACTAATTTGCGGATAAAAACAACCCACATAGCGTACATTTTTCATAAATTTGACCTTTTTTGACCATTTCCATAAAACTTAATTCATACTCTTTTGCTAATTAAATCAAACGATGCAAAAATGCCAAAAAACGATACGCACCATCAACTTACCGTTTACTAATTTGACAATAATTCATCGGCTTGGGCTTTTGACCGCACCACGGTCAGCCATATTTAAAAACAAGGCGACAAAAAAGGAGATTGATAATCAATCTCCTTTTTATCGAATGCACCTGGCAGGACTCGAACCTGCAACCTTCTGATTCGTAGTCAGACTCTCTATCCAGTTGCGCTACAGGTGCATATTAAAATATATGAGGCCTTTAAATACTTATCAAGCCAATGCCGACTACTGGATTCGAACCAGCGACCCCTTCATTACTAGTGAAGTGCTCTGCCAACTGAGCTAAGTCGGCTTGATAGATATTAATGCGGATGACAGGAATCGAACCTGCACGTCACAAGGACACAGGAACCTAAATCCTGCGCGTCTGCCAGTTCCGCCACATCCGCATAGATGTTTTACTAATAACCCGAAACAACTTTTATATCATATCACTCGACAGAATGTATGTCAACCGATTTCATCAATCAATCTTAATTTGTTTCAAATTGGTAATCCAAGTATGCGCAGCGTTATCGACATCTTCTATATCACCCGCATCAGGCATTGTTAAGTATAACACGTTTACCTGCTGCCAAGCAACCTCTGCTTTCAACAAAATGCTATTTTCTAAAGCCGTCAATTGAGCAACGGTCACTTGTTGCAAGCGTTCCGGTTGATTTCGGAATTGTTGGGCAAACCAATTCCGAGCCAAAAAGCGACCTAACAACGCTGAAAACTGATCCGCAGTCAAAGGTATCACCCGTTGAACATTAGCAATTGGTAAGGCAGGTACTTCTTTGACTAAAAAGCGTTCCATTTTTGGCCATTCTAAATCTAAAACATAGAAAAATTGCCAGGGTAAAACGCCTAACTTAGTCAATGTCGCTGGTAACATCTCAGTTAAATCCCAATTACCAGTTTGCGGACGTTGCGAGAGAAAAACATTTAAAAATCGTTGCATAGTTTCTTGAACGACAGGCACTTGGCGCTGGCTTTGCGTTAGATGATAACGAACTTGCAAAAATTCAGGAATCTGATCATCTGCTAATTGGTGATCATTACGTGTCTTCATTTGCCGTATTTTAGCCGGCTTCTGATTTTGTGTACGTTTAACTTGTGCAAACTGACCTTGTTTAACCATGTTGCCACCCTTTTCCTGCTTTAAATCAATAGCTTTTATAAAAAATAGAAAGTTATACTTTCCAAAACATTTCAATCCAGAACTATGCTATTTTATACTTATCATTTAAGAATATGAAGATACGAAAAAAGCTAGGAACAAGTCCTAGCCTCACTACTCCGAATGTCGGGCTCGAACCGACGACAGCACGATTAACAGTCGTGTGCTCTACCAACTGAGCTAATTCGGAATTATTTGTAGCACTTAACTACAAGATAATATTATAAAGACATCCGCGAATTTAGTCAACTAATTTCAATTTTTTTCTAGTAAAATTTGCTTTTAATTAATTGTTTCATTTAAAAATTGAAGCACGGTAAGTTATTGTTATTCCTCACATATAGGACAAATTTTATGTTAAAGTCTAAAACGTTATTCAGATAATTCTGGATGTTCAGATAGAAAATCAGCTATAGGTTTTAAAAAATTCCGAGCTAAATTAACTGGCACAGCATTACCAATCTGTTTGTATTGTAAATTTAATCGATTATTTTTCGTAGAATTTTTATTTCCGCCATCACTAAATATCCACCAATCTGGAAATGTTTGAATACGAGCGGCCTCTTTAACGGAAATACGCCGATTTAAATTAGAGTCGCCTGTAAATATCCAAGAATTTTTATCAATTTTTTTCATCGGTGATCCACCAGGCCACATAGGAGCTTGTCGACCACTAGCTTGTATTGTAAAACTTTGATCATTCCAAGACTTCTTTCGATTACGTGACATATACATAGAAGAAAAGCCACCTTCATATACATCTTCTGGATTTTTAGGCAAATCTCCAATAGCATCTTTTAAGGTAACGTATGGTATCAATTTAGGTCCATGAGTATGCTCAGGTGCCTTAAAAGTATAACCATAGGGTTTTACAATTTTTTCAACATGTGAGCCCACCAAAATAACACGTTCACGCAACTGCGGAACACCATAGTCTCTCGAATTAACCAAGAATGCTTGTACATCATATCCAGCAGAAGCAAAATCCTCTTTTACTTGTTTAAAAACAGTCCCTTTAGCCAATGTCATAAGCCCTTTAACATTCTCGGCAATGAAAAATTCTGGTTCGTGTTGTGTTAATGCACGAATAAAGTGAATATAAAGGAAGTTACGAGGGTCATCAATAAGTCGAGGACCTGCTGAGCTAAATCCCGGGCAGGGGAATCCGCCAATCATAATCTGCGCTTTGGGAAAGTTAGCAACTTTCCTAATATCCTGAGCATCTTTTACTACGCTACTTAAAAAATTATTTAGATATGTTTCATTAGCTTCTTTAAACATGTCATTCGAATAAACAATATTAAACAAAGACTCAGATCTATTATTAAAATATGTTTTCTTAGTTTTGTAAATTTCATCAGTGAAATTACGACCTTTAATCGCATCAATTCCAGCTAATTCCAACCCTAAATCTAGCCCCCCCGCACCTGAAAACAAACTAACCACATTGAATTTATTAGGCTTTAAAGTAACTTTTTCAACAATTGAGGTATCATTCTCTAATTCATTTGCTAACGCCTGCTCTTCTTTAATCTTTTTAAATAATATATCTTTAACTTCTGATTCATCTAATGTCGATGAAGAAATAAATTCTTTTACCATAATATAGACCTCTGACATCCTTAATTTTATCTATTCAAGTAGTGTATCAAAATTTTTTAAAGTTGGCCAGTTCTTTAAAATGATGCATAATAATTCATATACTTATAGAATAGGTGATTATTAAATTATGATGGAACCAACAACTAATACGCTTACTGCGTACTACAACGTCTTAACTTTCAACTCTTCAAAATTACCCCCGATCATTCAAAAGAAAGGCGGATCAGCTAACAAAGCTGGCGATGCTTTTGAAGTCTTTGTTAAAGATATGTATTGTGTTGAGGCACAAAAATATCCCTATTTAGACGACAAAATAAATAACTATAAAAATTATTTGTCCTGGCAGGGTGATTCATCTCATTTCCCAGACTTAATTATCCGAGGCGGAGAAGGCGTTGAACCTAAAAAAATGACTAGCTCAAACTCTAATCTTTCCCTAAATAGTTCATATCCAAAAGATTATATTTATCCAGATACACAAAATTTAGGGGATATCGAAGAAACAAATTGGACAAAAAAGCCACTAGTTTATGTAATTGGTACAGTCCCCATAAAATTTAACAATAGGCGCAATGAAGAATCTAAATGTTCTGTAATTTGGTTTGCTTTTGGAAATACGTTAGCAGCAGACCAAAAAGTCTATAAAGACTTAATGGAATCTATCAGAAATAACCTAAGTAATGTTCACTTACCCCGAACAACTAGTGAATTTTCTACAACAAAAGAATTAGGTCGAATTAAAGATGTTGACGGCTCGGGAAATACCAATTTAAGATTACGAGGAATGTGGGAATTAGCTAATCCCAACACTGCATTCAAAGAATATCTTGATGATAATTTTGTTCCATCTGATGCAACAGCTGTTAATCTAATCATGCTATCTAAAGATTATGATGAATGTCCAAAGAAGCCGGATTTCAGTGACCTAATTGCGTCTAATCAACTTATCATTAAAGAAATTGAAATTCCAGATCCCAATAATGAAAATATGAAATTAAAAGCAAAGTTATTCCAAGGATTTACAGATTAATTATCATAATCAAATTTAAAGATATTTAATTACTCAAATTACATAAATTTTTTAGTTAATTATACTCTTATTTTCAATAAATTCCTAATTGTTATACAGTCTGATTTTACTTATAAACATTTTAAATTTAATTGACGCCAGACTTAAAACCAAACGACAGCGTAAAGCAAAAAAAGCACCAGTTGCATGCAACTGGTGCTTTTAAACAATTTTCGTTAAATAAACTTTCATAGCCAAGCGTCTTAACTCTATTACTTCTTAACGTCCATAGCGTGTCCACCAAAGCCATTACGCAATGCTGAAAC
>NZ_JBJJNY010000009.1:0-51669 GCF_045504165.1 Weissella kandleri
ATTGGTTCGATTCCCCCGGTGCGCATCATTAACATTTAGAAACCCCGTTATATCAGCATAATTGTTGATATAACGGGGTTTCTTCTATTTATACATAATAACTGAATCTAACTGAATCGAACCCAATACACATCAACTGTGTATTTTTGAATAGTTTTAGAAGTTAACCAAGTTAAGTCTAGTGGTTACATAATTACAGTGCTTAGATTTAGCATTATTGATTAAAAAAGTAGGTACCTTCCATCAGGTTTAATTTAAGATCGAGAGGATTAAAGATGCAATTAAAAGAATTACAAAATATTGTCGAAAAGACAGTTAATGCTAACTTGGTACACCCGTTTAACGGCGGTAAAATGAAATTAAAAATTGAATACCATGTTTATAAGGATCGAAAAACTAATAAAATTTAAGCTGAGTTAATAAGATGATATATAGTTGATAAAGAAAATTGTAATCACCGACTTGTGTGCGTAAAGCACCGCTAAAACCTAAAATTTTGATTTGATGGTACCAAGGTAAAAGGAAATCAGCCATATCAATACTGTGAAATTTCAAACCGGTAATTCTAATCCAGAGGCTTAAAAGTGTAATGATGATAAATAAAAACATTTTTTTGTGTATGTTAACTTGATTCAATAAATTTTTTTCAAAATTAGAAAGCATAAATCTCCCTTGATTAAGCAAAGTCGTTTGGTAATTTTAAGTATACCATAGGCGTTAGATATGGATGCTGAAGAGTGGGCGTTAGGTAATCGAGAGGGCGTAGAACATTTAAGAAAACGTTCACAATATTTATGAAAAAACCATAGTTGATTAATCATTTTGGTTTATTATAAAATTTTACAATATGAAAAGTGAAACTAAGTAGCTTGCAAACCTTTAACCAAAAGACAATCTGGCTATAGAGCTAAATAAAGCGCTTACATTTAGTAACTCTATAAATCATTCACAATCATCCGCAAATTTTAGCTAAATAATTTGCGCAAATGAAAAAAGTGTCGTAAAATAGTAAGCGTAATAAACGTTTACACAAAAAATACTTGGAGGCATCTTACACATGACAGTTAAGATTGGTATCAACGGTTTCGGCCGTATCGGGCGTTTGGCATTCCGCCGTATTTTGGAATTGAAGGATACTGCAGATGACATCGAAGTTGTGGCAATTAACGACTTGACTAACCCTGCGATGTTAGCATACTTGTTGAAGTATGATTCAACTCACGGAACTTTGAATGCTGAAGTTTCTTCTGATGAAACTGGGATTATCGTTGATGGACATCACTACAATGTTTATGCAGAGCGTAACGCTGCTGACTTGAAGTGGGTTGCTAACGACGGTGTTGAGATTGTTTTGGAATCAACTGGATTCTACACTTCAGCTGAAAAGTCACAAGCTCACTTGGATGCTGGGGCAAAGAAGGTTCTTGTTTCAGCACCAGCTGGTGATGTTCCTACTGTTGTTTATGGAGTTAACCAAGATGTATTGACTGCAGATGATAAGATTGTTTCTGCTGGATCATGCACGACTCAATCATTGGCTCCTTTGTCAAATGCATTGAACAAGGAATTTGGAATTGAAATTGGTTTGATGACTACTGTTCACGCCTTTACTTCAACTCAAATGATTTTGGACGGACCTAAGGGTAAGAAGGCTCGCTCAAACCGTACGGCTTCAGTTAACACAATTCCTCACTCAACTGGGGCTGCTAAGGCAATCGGACTTGTTGTTCCTGAATTGAAGGGTAAGTTGGATGGTCACGCACAACGTGTTGGTGTTGTTGACGGTTCAATTACTGAATTGACAACTGTTTTGTCAAAGAAGGTTACTGAAGAAGAAGTTAACGCTGCTGTTAAGAAGTACCAAAACGACTCATTCGGTTACAATGCTGACGAAATTGTTTCATCAGATATTATTGGAGATACCCACGGTGCCGTTTATGACCCAACTTTGACTAAGGTTATCACTGTTGGTGACAAGCAATTGGTTCAAACTGCTGCTTGGTACGATAACGAATACGGATTTACTTCAAACATGGTTCGTACTTTGTTGCACTTGGCAACTTTGTAAGATTAGTTTGATTTAATATTTAAGGCAGTTGGGGGAACTCAATTGCCTTTTTTATTTAATGTGATGCGTAGGCTAACATCAGTCCGTAATCTGTTGAGATGGTATTGGGATTGACTGAAAGTAAAAACGGTTGGTTCTGATAATCATTGAAAATTAGTGAAATAATATGTTAATTTAGGGTATAATATCTATATACTGATTTTTAAGAAAACGAGGAAAGTTTTAATGGCAAAATTAACAGTAGAAGATTTAGAGCTTAAGGGCAAGAAGGTCTTGATGCGTGTTGACTTTAATGTACCTTTGAAGGAAGAAAATGGTGAAGTTGTAGTTTCTAACGACAACCGGATTGTGGCCGCTTTGCCTACTATCAAATATGTTTTGGAACAAGGTGGTCGTGCAGTTTTGTTCTCACACTTGGCTCGGATTAAGAGTGAAGATGATAAGAAGGGATTGTCAATGAAGCCAGTTGCACAAAAATTGGCTGACTTATTAGGACAACCTGTTACATTTGTACCAGCTACTGAAGGTCCGGAATTGGAAGCTGCCATTGATGGATTAGAAGACGGACAAGTTTTGGTCTTTGAAAATACGCGTTTCGAAGATGTTGTTGATGGCGTAGAAGTTAAGCGCGAATCAAAGAACGATCCAGAATTGGGGAAGTATTGGGCCTCATTGGGTGACGTCTTTATCAACGATGCTTTTGGAACGGCACACCGTTCACACGCATCGAATGCAGGAATTGCCGCTAACATTGAACAAACTGCTGCTGGATTCTTGATGGAAAAAGAGATTAAGTTCCTTGGTGGAGCAGTTGAAAAGCCTGAGCGTCCATTCGTGGCCATCATTGGTGGAGCTAAGGTTTCTGATAAGATCACCATTATTCAAAACCTTTTGAAGAAGGCGGATAAGGTTATCGTTGGTGGGGGAATGGCTTATACCTTTGACGCTGCCAATGGTAAGGCTATTGGAAATTCATTGTTTGAAGAAGACAAGGTTGAATTGGCTAAGCAATTAATTGAAGAAGCTGGCGATAAGCTAGTTTTGCCAGTTGATGCGGTAGCTGCGGATGCCTTTAACAATGATGCTGACACTTATGTAGCCGGAGATGAAGGTATTAAGGATGGTTACATGGGTCTTGATATTGGCCCTAAGTCAATTGAATTGTTTAAGTCAGTTTTGGCCGATGCTAAGACCGTTGTTTGGAATGGTCCAATGGGTGTCTTTGAAATGCCTAACTTCGCTAAGGGAACTTTGGCCATTGGTGAAGAATTAGTTAAGGTTACACAAGAAAATGGAGCTACAACAATTGTTGGTGGCGGGGATTCAACTGCTGCGGTTCAACAATTAGGTGTTGCTGATCAGTTGACTCACATTTCAACTGGTGGTGGGGCTTCATTGGAGTACCTTGAAGGAAAGACTTTGCCTGGAATCGCTGCTATTTCAGAAAAGTAAAATATTAAAAAATCACGCCATATATTGGCGTGATTTTTTATTTACAATGATTTTAATTACAATGAATTGAAAATTAAATGAAACTGACAAATATTTACCCAGCATATTTGAATTATTATCGTATCAAGTAAATACTTTAGTTGTTAGCAGTTTGCGGTATTTTAATGCTCATCCCCGCCTTTAAATCAACGATACCCGGATTGAGTGCTTTTAATTGAGCGGTAGTTAAATTGTTATTATAGGCGATTCGATACCAAGTTTCCCCGGCTGTGACGACGTGGGTCGCAGTTGCGGTGTCAGAGGATTCCTCAGCTTTTAATTCTTCAGTGGGTTCTTCAGCTTTTAAATCCTCAGTGGCAGCTGATTTTGTTTGGGTCGTTTTATTAGTTTGCTTATTTTTTAATTGATTCGTAGTGGATTTCTTTTTTTCTTTGGAATTTGAAGATGAGTCCATACTAGCCTTTGCGGTCTCAGGCGACTGGCTTGATGCGGTATTGAAAATGCTATTAAATGCGCGTGTAATTCCAAAAGCGATGATAAAGGTAACAAAAAAAACGAGCAGTGCAATTAGAATACGCTTAAAAGTTAAACCGAGTTTACTTGACATAGTGGTCCCCTATAATTTAATAAAGTGTTAGATTACTTTTAGTGTAGCGATGTTTATTGAATCTGCCAAGGTAAAGTCAAGACTCTTAAAGTGAATTTAAACAGATTCCTGATGCTAGAAATCTTAATTCAAAAATATACCTTTATCCACTTATTAATCTAGCGTATAATTACACTTAATAGACAACGAAAAAAGGGGAATTCGATGAAGGATTTTTTTAAACCAACGTGGCAAGTGCATGCCATCTATCAGCTCGACCCGGCTGACTTAAAACGACACGGAATCCAAGCAGTGTTAACGGATTTAGATAATACTTTAATTGCTTGGAATAATCCTGATGGAACGACACAGTTACATGAATGGTTGTTGCGGTTGGAAAAGGCTCAGATTCCAGTCATGATTGTTTCAAATAATTCGGCTGAACGGATTGAGCGAGTGGCTGAACCGTTACACTTGGAATTTGTAGCCCGTGCGTTAAAGCCTACCACCCATGGTTTGCAAGAAGCACTGACGGCGCTACAACTGGCCCCAAAAGATGTAGTGATGGTTGGTGATCAATTGTTGACTGACGTTATGGCAGCCAACGCCATAGGAATGCGCAGTGTCTTAGTTGAGCCCTTAATTGATACTGATCAATGGAACACTAAAATTAACCGTTTTTTTGAAAAAGGGGTTAAAAAACATTTAAAACGACAATATCCGGAATTACAATGGAGGAATAATCTTGATAAGTGAAAAAGAAGTTCAGGAATACTTAATAGACGGACTTAAGTGTATTGGGTGTGGGGCAACTATCCAAACAACTGAACCAAAGGCGGTCGGTTATACGCCGATGTCAGCTTTAATTAAAGGCTTTGACCAAGAAGAAGTTCTTTGCCAGCGTTGCTTTCGTTTACGGCATTATAATGAAATTCAACCGGTTAATTTAACCGACGATGATTTTCGCCGACTTTTGAATCAAATTTCTGAAACCAAGGCTTTGGTGGTCTACGTGATGGATGTGTTTGATTTCAGCGGATCAATGATTCCAGGACTACATCGTTTTGTTGGTTCAAATCCTATTTTATTGGTGGGAAATAAAGTTGATGTGTTACCACATTCAATCCGACGCAGTAAAGTTAAAGATTGGATGCGTCAACAAGCTAATATTGCTGGGCTACGGCCAATCGATATCATGTTAACTTCTGGTAAAAATGGGGATGAAGTGTCAACATTGTTGGATAAAATTGATCAGTATCGGAATGGTCAATCCGTTTATGTGGTTGGGGTCACTAATGTTGGTAAATCAACGTTAATTAATCAGATTATTAAAGACGTGACCGGTGATCAGCAAGAAGTGATTACGACGTCACGTTTCCCTGGCACCACCCTTGATCGGATTGAGATTCCATTAGATGACAATAGTGATATTATTGATACTCCAGGAATTATTCACGCTGATCAAATGGCTCATTTTTTGAGTGCTAAAGATTTGAAGTACGTTTCACCACAAAAGGAATTAAAGCCTCGTACGTATCAACTGAACGCAGAACAGACACTCTTCTTTGGGGCAATGGCGCGGTTTGACTACGTGCAAGGGCCTAAGACGGGTATTACGGCATATTTTGAGAATAACTTGCAAATTCACCGGACGAAATTAGAAAAGGCCACTGCTTTTTATGCAAAGCATGCAGGGACTTTACTAACTCCACCCAATGACAATGATATGGCTCAGATGCCACCATTGCGTCGCCATGAATTTAAGACAACGATGAAAACGGATATTGTGGTGGACGGCTTAGGTTGGGTTACAGTACCAGCTAATGTAGTAGTAGCAGCTTGGGCTCCTGAAGGTGTTTCAGTTTTGACAAGAAAGGCAATGATTTAATAATGGAATTACGTGGTAAACAAAAACGATATTTACGCGCCGCGGCACATGATATGCGTCCGCTTTTTAGCGTAGGGAAGCAAGGATTAACGCCTAATTGGGTAGAACAATTAGGCTCAGCAATTGATAAACGTGAATTATTTAAAGTTAATATTTTAAATAATTCAGATGTCACGGTTTCAGAAGTGAAAGCATATATTGAAGCCCATTCAAATATTCAAGTAGTCCAAACGATCGGTCACACTTTATTGTTATTTGGTCAGGCCCAAAATCCGAAGTATCGTGATTATTCTGTAACGGTGGCAAAGATTTAATTGCTATAGTTTTATGCAGAAAGGATAGATGGGAATGCAACAGACAGTTACGACCTTAGAAGTAGAAGCTCAAGTCCAGCCGGAAATGGAGATCGAGTCACGACGCGTACGGGTTGGATTGTTAGGTGGGACCTTTAATCCACCTCATTTGGGACATCTAGTGATTGGCGAGCAGGTAGCTAGACAATTGGGATTGGAGAAAGTTTATTTTATGCCCAATGCTATCCCACCCCATGTTGATCGTAAAGAAGCGATTGCTACAGTCGATCGAGTGAAAATGGTGCAGGCTGCGATTCAAGGCAATAGCCTATTTGAGCTTGAATTAGCTGAGGTAGAGCGTGGCGGTGTTAGTTATGCATATGATACTTTATTAACATTATTGCAAAAGCACCCAGATTATGAATATTATTTCATTATTGGTGCAGATGAAGTGGCATATTTATCGACCTGGTATCGGGTTGACGAATTAATGCGCTTAACCCATTTTGTGGGAGTCAATCGCCCCGGCGTGCCAGCGCCTAAAAGTGAATTTTCAATTCAGTTTGTGACGGTCCCAGATTTAGACATCAGTTCAACGAATTTACGACAAAGAATTGCGCACCACGAAAGCGTGCGCTACTTGGTCCCAGATTTAGTAGCGGCATATATTTTCGAACGGGGGCTTTACCAAGATGACGATAGAAATTGAATATCAAAAACATTATTATCCAGGCACACGCCAAGAGTTAGTACAAAAAGTGCAAGCTGCTATGTCTGATTATCGGTATCAACATGTGTTGAGAGTTGAAACAATGGCACTACAATTAGCCGAAATTTGGGATGTTGATTTAGAAATGGCATCGGTAGTAGCTTTGGTGCATGATTATACGAAAGAGCGCAGTGATGATGATTTTAAAGCGATGATTGCCACAGCCCATTTAGACGTAGATTTGTTAAACTGGGGGAATAATATTTGGCATGGTATCGTTGGTGCGGAATTTATTGCACGTGAATTAAATATTACTGATGATACAATTTTAACTGCTGTACGACAACACACGACGGGTGCGCCAGAAATGACGTTATTAAGTCAAGTGTTATATATGGCCGATTATGTTGAAATGGAGCGTGATTTTCCTGGGGTGGATGAAGTACGCAATCTGGCGCAGACTGATTTGGCGGCAAGTGTTGGGTGGCAAGCCCAACATACATTAGCATATTTGATCGGTCAAAAAGCACGGATTTATCCGTTGTCGCTTTTAACTTATAATGCTTGGTCAACAAAATAAATGGAGAATAACATGAGTTTAACAAAAATGTTAGAAATTGCAGTTAAAGCTGCAGATAGTAAACGGGCAGAAGATATTGTAGCCTTAGATGTACAAGGGGTCTCAATGTTTACAGATGCTCTATTGATTATGGATGCTCCTAGCAACCGACAAGTCTTAGCAATCACTCAAGAAATCGTTGATAAGATGCATGAAGCTGGTTTTACACTAAGACAACATGAAGGTCGTGATAATGGTGAATGGGTGGTCTTAGATTTTGGCGATTTAACAGTGCACGTGTTTAAAGAAGAAATGCGTAATTTTTATGGTTTGGAGCAACTATGGGCTGCCAAAAGTCAACCAATTAATATCCAAGAATGGTTAATTGAGGATTAAGTAATGACAAATTATCAAACGTTTGCGAAATTATATGATGACTTATTCGATGATGATGCATACGCTGATTGGTTACAGTACGCGGTAAAGCAAATTAAAAATCCTAAAGCTCCATTATTGGAATTAGCTGGTGGTGCGGGGCGGTTAGCATTAAGGCTTAAGCAAAAAGGTTTTGATGTGACCGTGTTCGATTTATCTGAAGAAATGTTAAGCTTGGCACAAGAACATGCAGCTGAGGCTCAAGTTGATTTGCCATTGGTGCAAGGTGATATGCGGGAATGGTCTGATTATCCAAAGCAGTTTGGGACGATTACTTCTTTTGCGGATTCATTTAACTATTTAGCCAATGAAGCTGAAACGTTAATGGCATTTCAACAAGTATATGATCATTTGACCACGGGAGGTCAATTTTTATTTGATGTCATTACCCCTTACCAAACGGATGTATACTATCCAGGATATATGTACAATTATCATGATGATGAGGTGGCTTTTTTATGGAGTTCATATGGGATTGAAGATGCAGTTCACACAGTTGAACATGAATTGATCTTTTTTATCTATGATGAAGCCATCGATGGTTATAGACAATTAACAGAGATTCATACGGAAAGGACTTATGATCTTGGCACTTATCAGCGATTATTAGCTCAGGCGGGATTTGTCAATATTGAAGTAACGGGTGACTTTGGGCGCCAAAAGCAAGTTAATAGTCAGACGAATCGCTGGTTCTTTAGCGCGCAAAAAGGGTAACGTGATGGGAAAAGCAGTTGGATTAATTACTGAATACAATCCTTTTCATAACGGACATCAGTATCATTTGCAGCAAGCCAAACAACTTGCGCAAGCAGATACCGTCATTGCGGTTATGAGTGGTAATTTTGTGCAAAGAGGTGAACCAGCGCTTTATGATAAATGGCAGCGGGCTGCAGCTGCGGTTGAAAATGGAGTGGACTTGGTTCTTGAATTGCCAGTGGCATTTGCGATTCAATCAGGTCCTTTTTTTGCACAAGGAGCCGTTGAACTCTTGGTTGCTGCTGGGGTGAGTGAAATTGTCTTTGGCGCGGAGCATGCTGACTGGGACTTCATGGCATTAGCAAAAGCTATCCAGCAAGCGCCAAATGAGCAGCAGATTTTTCAACAGTATAATCAGACCTATGCATCGAGTTATAATCAGATGTTAAAAGAGCGTTTTAAGATTGAGATTACAGATCCTAATGATTGGCTAGGTCTTAGTTATGCCCTAGCACTCTTAGCATTAGGGCAATCAGATCAGGTACAACTCCATGCGATTCAACGGCAAGGATCCGCATATCATGAATTAGAGCTCCAGCCACAACAATTTGCGAGCGCTACAGCATTACGGCAAGCTTTACGAAGTGATAAGCTGAATCCGGAGCAATTAGCGCTATATGTCCCTAAAGGTACGCAACGTCTTTGCTTTGAGCAGTCGCCCTTAGATTGGAATCCGGTGCAGCAATGGTCATTGTTGAAGTATATCGTCATGACTCGTGACATTACTGAGTTGGCACAAATTTATCAATTAAATGATGGTTTAGCTCAGCGGTTACAACAAACAGTTCAAGCGTATTGGCAATTCGAAGCTGTGGACTGGGATGATTTTATGCAAGGTTTTAAGAGTAAGCGCTATACATATAGTCGTTTGCAGCGAAATATTTTGTATGTGTTACTCAATATTACACAAGGTGAAATGGAATTTGCGATGCGACATCTGTACTTCCGCCCATTAGCATTTAACACGCAGGGGCAGGCTTGGTTAAAGAATTTAAGAAAACAGGCCGCTTTACCTTTGATTGGACGGGTCAACCAAGAAAATAGTAAAACCATTTTAAAACTTGATGTGCGGGCTGGGCGATTATATGAATATTTCCAGCCGAACCACCAAGTGATAAATAAAGATGTTCACCAACATCCATTCATATTAAAAGGAGCTTCTCATGAAATGGAATTTAAATGAATTAGTAAAATATAAACAAGAGCCATTACGTTTTAGTGAAACGATGGATGTAAAGATGGCGTTAAAAGATAAATTTAGTGATGTTATTATTGATGCTACACCGATGCAAGTCGAGGGGATGGTTCAAAACGAGCAAGATGATTTCGTTTTGCATGCCCATGTGGTTGGTAAAATTGTCACGCCTTCAACTCGTTCAGCTGAACCAGTCGACCTACCTTTGGATTTTATGATTGACGAGATTTATATTCAAGATGCCAAACATGCTGAACGTTATGAGATGAGTGAGTCAATTATTTTATTGGAAGACGATGTTTTGAATTTTGACGACGTGTTAGTTGATTATATTTTCTTACAAATTCCGCTCCAAGTTTTGGCAGCAGGTGAAGAAGAAGCACCGATGCCAGAAGGCGAAGGTTGGGCGGTCATTAGTGAAGATGAGTATCTAGCTGAGCATGAAGCTACCAATGAGCAAGCTGATGAAAATAATACGCCCTTAGCTGGATTGTCTGATTTGTTAAACCATGAAAATGATGAGCAAGAGGAACGGCATTAAAAAAGAATGGGGATTAAAATGAGTAAAAGCAAAGAAACCCCAATGATGCAACAGTATAATGAAATTAAGGCGCAGTATCCGGATGCGTTTTTATTTTATCGATTGGGTGATTTTTATGAATTGTTCAATGATGATGCGATTCAAGGTTCGCAAATTTTGGAATTAACACTGACAAAACGAAATAAAAATTCTGATCATCCGGTACCGATGGCGGGTGTGCCACATCATGCGGCGCAAAGTTATATTGATATTTTGGTGGATAAAGGTTATAAAGTTGCCGTGGTTGAACAGATGGAAGACCCTGCCCAGGCGGAGGGGATGGTTAAACGGGAAGTAGTACAGCTTGTCACCCCAGGAACGCGGATGAATGAAGGGGGTGAAGCAGCCAAAGAGAATAATTATTTGGTCGCGATTGCAGCCGAAGATGCGCACAATTATGGCCTCGCATATACGGATTTGTCAACCGGTGAGTTAAGAGCAACAGAATTAACTTCGACGACGGCGGTTTTAAATGAGTTAGCGCGTTTAGATGCCAAAGAGGTGGTTTCAGAACAATTGTTACCGGCTGATTTGACGGCTTCATTGACGAACCTCGGGATAATGATGTCGACGCAAATTTTGGGTGAAGAACTTCCGCCTGCACAAAAAAATTTAATGCAAGCTTTGAGCGCTTTAGAAGAGCATGCGGCCTTGTTATTAATTACTTATCTTTTGTCAACGCAAAAACGTTCTTTAGATCATTTACAGCCTGTGCAGTCATACACGGTGTCGCAATATTTGAAAATGGATCGAAATTCGCGGGCGAATCTTGAATTGACGGCTAATTTAAGAACTCAACAGCGGAGTGGGACATTATTATGGTTGTTGGATGAAACGCAAACGGCCATGGGGGCACGGTTGTTGAAGCAGTGGCTGGAACAACCGCTCATTGAACAAGCTAATATTGAAGCCCGATATGATAAAATTGCGGGACTGATGAGCGATTTTATCGTGCACGGTGATCTTCAAAAAGGTTTAAAAAGTGTCTATGACCTAGAGCGGTTAGTGGGAAGGGTCGCTTATGGAACGGCTAATGGACGTGATTTATTACAAATTCGGAATTCTTTGCGGCAAGTGCCAATTTTGATTCAAAGTTTGAAACAGTTAGATCCGGCCATTTTTGGTGAGTTGATTACGCAATTGGATCCCGTCGCTGATTTGGAACAATTGATTAGTCAAGCGATTGTTGACGAGCCACCTTTGTCAGTTACGGATGGTGGAATTATTCGCGATGGCTATAATGAAACGTTAGATCAATATCGGCATGTATTACGGGATGGTAAGCAATGGTTAGTTGAATTAGAGCAGACAGAACGTGATGCGACTGGTATTAATAGTTTAAAAATTGGCTATAATAAAGTCTTTGGTTATTATATCGAAATTACGAAAGCCAATATTGCTAAATTAGATTCTAAGCGTTATACACGTAAACAAACTTTAACCAATGCGGAACGTTTTGTGACCCCTGAGTTAAAAGCGCATGAAGAAGAAATTATGAATGCGGAGGAGCATTCAAGTCAGTTGGAATACACACTTTTTGCTGAATTACGTGATGAGATTAAAAATAATATTGAGCGGTTGCAGCGGTTGGCTAAAAAGGTGGCCGAGCTAGATGTGTTGTGTGCTTTGGTGCAAGTGGCGCAAGCAAATCAATTTGTACGTCCACAATTAAATCATACCCACACACTAAAAATTAGCCAAGGGCGACATCCGGTCGTGGAAAAAGTTTTAGGTCATCAAAGTTATGTGGAAAATGATATTGTGATGGATCCTAAACAAATGATTATGTTGATTACGGGACCGAATATGTCTGGAAAATCAACTTACATGCGGCAACTAGCTTTGACGGTTATCATGGCGCAAATTGGTTCGTTTGTACCAGCTGCAGCTGCGGAACTGCCCATTTTTGACCAAATTTTCACTCGAATTGGGGCTGCTGATGATTTGATTTCTGGGAATTCGACATTCATGGTCGAAATGGCTGAAGCAAATACCGCATTACAAGCCGCGACGGAAGATTCATTAATTTTATTTGATGAGTTGGGGCGCGGAACTGCTACTTTTGATGGAATGGCACTAGCACAAGCAATTATTGAATATGTGCATCAAAATGTACACGCAAAAACCTTATTTTCAACCCATTATCATGAATTAACGGGGTTAGATGAACAGTTACCACAGCTCTTTAATATGCACGTTGGAGCACATGAAGAGAATGGTCAATTGATTTTCTCCCATCGGGTACTGCCCGGAGCGGCGGATCAGTCCTATGGAATTAATGTGGCTAAGTTAGCGGGCCTGCCAGACAGTTTGACGACGCGTGCTAGTGTGATTTTAAGGCAATTAGAACAAGAATCGCAACAAAAAGTGGACGCAGGCCAAGAGATTAGTGTAGACAACTCGGATTCAGATGTGGCTGAGGTGACAAATTTTGTGAAGGAACAACATCTTGAGGAAAAGAGTAGTCAACTTGATTTGTTTGCATCAGATGAGCCAAATTCACAAGAACAGATGATTGCGCAACGCGTGCAGAATGTGGACTTAAGTCAAACAACTCCGCTGGAAGCCTTACTTTTGTTAGCAGAGTTACAAAAAATCAATCCGAAATAAAGTTTTTGATTTCACAATCTGCTCAATCTATGCTACACTAAGACTATAAGTTAGATGTCAGATTAAAAAAAGTGAGATATGCCATGAAAAATCAAAAAATTCCAAGGGCTACGGCGCGCCGGCTCCCTATTTATTATCGATATTTAAAATTATTATTAGATGAAGGAACCACTCGAATTTCATCCGTTGATTTAGCAGAAATTGTTAAAATTGATGCAGCGACAATCCGACGTGATTTTTCGTGCTTTGGAGCACTAGGAAAACGTGGTTATGGTTATGAAGTTTCAGAGTTGATTAAATTTTTCTCAGGCGAATTAAATCAAGATACCTTGGCTTCGGTCGCATTGATTGGGTTAGGAAATTTGGGACATGCTTTATTGAATTTTAAGTTTCAAAAGACTTCTAATGTGCGAATTTCAGCAGTTTTTGAAGTTAACCCTGATTTAATTAATACGATTCAAAATGGCGTTCCTGTTTTTTCCATGGATGAACTGGAAGAACAAATTGCTGAACAGCGGATTGATGTGGCGATGTTGACCGTCCCAGCAGATGCAGCTCAATCAATTGCCGCACGTTTGGAAGATAGCGGAATTAAAGGAATTTTGAACTTTACACCTTTACGGTTGGATGTTTCTAAACAAATTCATGTACAAAATGTTGATTTGACCAATGAATTACAAACATTGTTGTATTTCATTGATAACGATATTAGTAATTAAAAAGAAGACTTGGGCGTTGAAATAGCAACCAAGTCTTTTTCAATAGTCGGTTGCTGTTAGAGAGCTACCCAGAAAAAAGAGGGCAAGATGATAATTTTACAAGCAAGTGATGTAGCTCGCCGTTTTAATGGAGTTACATTTTTTGAGCATTTTTCAATGCAAATTCAAGAACGCTCACGCATTGGTTTAGTGGGACGTAATGGTGCTGGTAAGTCAACCTTATTAAAAATTTTAATTGGTGAAGAAGCTCCGGATGAAGGGGTGGTTTCTGTTAAAAAAGGTTTGAAATTAGCTTATCTAGCCCAAAATTCAGGAATGGATTCGCAATTAAGTGTGTATGAAGAAATGCGGGCTAGTTTTGCTGATGTGATGGCTTTAGAGCAAAGAATGCATCAATTGGAAGCGCAGATGGCGACGATTAGTGATTATAGTACATCTGCTGCGCAACAGTTATTAACTGAGTATGATCAGGTACAACATGATTTTACGGAACAAAATGGATATGGGTATGATGCTACTATTCGCAGCGTTTTACATGGGTTTGGCTTTGATGAAAGCTTTTATGACCAATTAATTTCGGATTTATCTGGAGGGCAGCGCACACGCTTGGCGATTGCCAAGCAATTGTTAGAGACGCCTGATTTATTAGTTTTGGATGAGCCGACGAATCATTTGGATATGACAACGCTCGCGTGGTTAGAAAAGTATTTACAAAATTATCAAGGGGCTTTGTTGATTGTCTCGCACGATCGGTATTTTTTGGATCGCGTGGTGAATGAAATTTATGAGATTCAGCAGGGTGCTTTGGCGCATTATTCAGGAAATTATACGAACTACCTAGAACAAAAGTCGGCGCGGGTGATGGCTGAGCAACGGGCATATGATAAACAACAAGTGACGATTGCGAAATTGGAAGATTTTGTCAATCGCAATATTGTGCGAGCGTCAACTACTAAGCGTGCGCAATCGCGGCGAAAGCAATTGGAAAAGATGGAAGTGTTAGCACCGCCAAAAAATGATTCAGGAGTAGCACATATTACGTTTAAAGCTAAAGAAAGTTCTGGAAATGAAGTGCTAGCCGTCCGTGATTTGAGTGTGGGCTATCAAAATCAGCAGCCTTTAGCGACCAATATTAATTTTGATGTTAAAAAGCAGCATGCGGTGGCATTGGTGGGTCCAAATGGAATGGGAAAATCAACCTTGATTAAGACTTTGTTGTCTTTTATTCCGCCGCTAGCAGGGACGTTTAAACTTGGTGCTAATGTTTCGGTCGGCTACTATGATCAAGAGCAGGCAACATTGGATGAAAACAAAACAGTCTTAAATTCCGTCTGGGATATGCATCCAACTTGGCCGGAAAAAGATATCCGTTCCATCTTAGGGTCTTTCTTATTTACAGGAGAGGATGTTGATAAGAAAGTTTTGGCATTATCTGGTGGTGAACGTGCACGATTGCTCTTAACGGTATTATCAATGCAAGAAGACAATTTTTTGATTTTAGACGAACCAACGAATCATTTAGATATTGATTCACGTGAGGTCTTAGAAACAGCCTTGAATGAATATAATGGTACAATCTTCTTTGTTTCCCATGATCGTTACTTTATTAATGAAGTGGCCACTGAAGTTTTGGAATTAGCGTCAACTGGTGTTCAATTTTTTGACGGCAATTATGATTATTATTTGGAAAAGAAAGCACAACAAATGGAAGCAGCCGATGCTGTTGAAGTGGCGGAAATACCAAAAAAGCAAGAACAGCATGGTTATCAGGCTAATCGGGAGCAACAAAAAAGCTTGCGTAAGTTAAAGCGGGCTGTTGAAAAAGCTGAGGCGGAGATGGATACACTGACGCAGGCGATTGATGACTTAAATCAGGCCCTCAATGCTCCAGAAAATGGTTCGGATTTGGATAAATTAACCGCATTAAATGAAACCCTGGAAGCCAGGCAGGCAGAACTGAGCCAAGCGGAAGATGCTTGGACGAATGCCTCAATGGAGCTAGAAGCTGCACAACAAGAAATGGAGGCGTAGATGGCTATAGTAACGCGAGTCACGCAGACGCGCCGCCCAGGACGTTATAATATTTACCTTGATAACGAATTTGCGTTTGCGGTTGCTGAAAAAATTCTGCTTGATTTTAACTTATTTAAGGGCACAGAGGTGAATGCAGAGCAACGAGTTGCGATTGAAACGGCTGAATATGCACAAAAAGCCTATCAAAAAGCGTTAGTATATGCAACAGGGACAATGCGTTCCGTCCAACAGGTACGGCAAAAATTAAAAGAAGCTGATTTTCCGGACGATGTCATTGACCAAGCGATTGAGCGGTTGGTGCAAGTTGATATTTTAAAAGATCAAAAATTTGCAGAAGAATATGTTTCCACTCAGATGCAGCGCGGAAAATTGGGTCCAAAAGGGGTTAGCTTTAAATTGCGGCAGTATGGGGTGGATAGGTTTACGATTGATGATACGTTGGTGGCTTATGATGAAGTGACTGAATATGAAAACCTGATGCAGCAAGTCGAGCCGTTATTTGATAAATATCAACGGTCATCGGTATATCTCGCACAACAAAAAGTTAGTAACAAGTTATATCAATCTGGTTTTAATGGGCATCTGATTAAGCGCGCACTGAGTGAATATTTAGATGAGCATGAGCCTGATGATGAGCAAGAAATGGCTAACTTTAATCGTGAAATTGAAAAATTGGCCGAGCGTTATGTTGATTATTCTGGTTGGGATTACCAGCAAAAAATGAAGGCGGGGATGTATCGGCGAGGCTTTAATTTAAAGCAAGTTGACCGATGGCTAAAAGAACATTCTTCGTAAACATGACCGAAATTACGCGAGCGTTCCTAAAATATGTTATACTTTTTAAGAAAAAGTTCGTAGCTTCGGCTGAGGAGAATGTGATGCAAGACAATCGGTTACCCCGCGAAGGTGACTATGTAACAATAAAAAGTTATAAACACGACGGCAGCCTCCACCGAACTTGGCGTGAAACGATGATTTTGAAAACGAGCGAAAACGAAATTATCGGAATTAATGACCATACTGTTGTAATTGAAGATGATGGACGTCGCTGGGTTACGCGAGAGCCAGCGATTGTTTACTTTCACCGAAAATATTGGTTCAACATTGTGGCCATGATTCGTGACAATGGGGTGTCGTATTATTGTAATTTAGCGACCCCCTTCGTTTTAGATAAAGAAGCTTTAAAATATATTGATTATGATTTAGATATTAAGGTTTATCCGGATGGCGAGAAACGTTTATTGGACGCTGATGAGTATCAAGAGCATCGGCAAAAATGGCAATATCCGGACGAAATTGATTATATTTTAAGTGAACACGTTAAAATTTTAGTTGAATGGATTAATCAACAAAAAGGACCGTTTTCAAAAGCATATGTGGATCTATGGTTCCGGCGCTACCAAGAAATTAAGAGCCGTGTCGGTCATCGTTAGATATAATAAAAAAGGTTAGGGTAACCTAACCTTTTTTTGATGGTTTTAAAAATTTGTTGGTGGGCATTAATCAAGGATGGTCACCCAAGGGAAAGTTGGTTTGATTGCTCCATACAGCGCCTCAGGGTGTGACGTGCATTGGGCCCAATTTTGATTACCGTAATCAAAGTGCCACCATTCATTAATCAAATTGGTAAACCCAGCTTTATGCATAATATTATATAGTAACCGGCGATTATCACGGGCAGCAACTTCAGCAGGCGTTAGATGTGCTTTGCATTCGAGATAATTAGTTTGTGCGTTTTCCCGAAAATCGTCAAAAGGTGAGTCCATGTCAAGTAGCAATCCTTGATCATCAGCGATAGTTAAATCGATGGCCCCCCCGGTATTATGTGGAGAAGGTTTATGTTCGTTCCGAGAAGGGGCAGCGACCGTCGTTAAAGTTGCATCAATAACTTGTTGTTTGGTCCAGTCAGGATGGCTGTTGGCAATTTTACGCTTGAGTGAATGGAAAAGGGCAGCTTGCGTGGTCACTGAACGCCAAGCGTCAAAAATAACTAGATGATAATTGGCAGGAAGTAGGCTAGCGGCATAGGCAAGTTGTTTTTGCACTTGCTGGCGTGCGTAAAGTTCTGACATAGTTCCCGATAGGCCCTGGATAAAATAGGCCGGTTGGACAATGATTTGCTCAGGGAGGAGTCCTAAGGGCACTAGCGGTTCGTGATTTTCAGTAATGGGACGCGTGAGAGTAGCGCTCCAATCCCATGTAGCAATATCTTTAGGAATGGGTTGATATAATTCTTGGTCCATGAAAACCTCTTTCTGTTTGTCTTGTGATATAAGTCTTGTCTTTTATTATACCGAAAATGAATCAAGGGGAACAATAATCTTCAGAAATTAGTGTGGTGTTTGCGGCTACTTTGATTGATGGATAATAAAAATACAAATTTAATGTAATTATTTCGTAGTGGTCACGTAGGTGATTTTAGTAAAGAGGTAGCGTAAGCGATAGAAATAGTGTTAAAATAACGAATAAGTTTCACATAGTAATAATTTTTAGCGCGTGGGGATAAGCAATGAGCCTGCCGCGGTTTTGAAATCTAGCAAAAATGGAGGCTATATTTTAGATGACGAAAGATTTTATTCAACCAATTAATCAAACAGTCAAAGCGATGACGATTGATGGCCTAACCGGTTTTCAAAAGAAACTTTCTGGGCTTGATGATTTAGTATACTTAACTTTTGGAGAACCCGGGTTTAATGTTGATGATCGGGTTAAACAAACCATGATTCAAGCAATCGAAGATGATCATTCACACTACGCCGTAGCTGAAGGTGATTTGGCATTACGGCAAGCTGCAGTCGATTATTATGATCGGAAGTTTGATTTACATTTTCATGGTCCTGAAAATGTCATCGTTACCTCTGGGGTGACTGAATCGATTTATGCGTTGTTCCAAACTTTGTTGACACCTGGTGATGGGGTCTTAATTCCAACCCCATCTTACCCTCCATATTTTGCGGCAATTAATATTATTGGGGGTAAAATGTTGAAGTTAGACACGACTTCAAATCACTTTAAGTTGACGCCTGAAGCGGTGGAAAAAGCCTTGGCTGAGACCGATTTGAAAGTTAAAGTTGTTCTCTTTAACTACCCAAGTAATCCCACGGGAGTAACTTATACTGAAGATGAACTTAAAGCTTTAGCGGAAGTCTTCAAAAAGCATCAAATTTGGGTTATTTCAGATGAAATTTATGCGGAGTTAACATATGATGTTAAGCATATGTCAATGATGAACCTGTTACCAGATCAAACGGTATTAATTACCGGATTATCTAAGTCGCACGCGATGACGGGCTATCGGATTGGCTTTGTCATGGGGTCTGAAGCTATTATTAACGAAGTCGGGAAAGTGCATGACACTTTGACTTTCGCGTTACCACAAGTGACGCAAGATGGAGCCCGAGCGGCAGTAACCATTGCGGCTGACGCGCCAGATCAAATGCGCCCAATTTATCAACGGCGCCGTGATTATGCGATGCAGCGAATGTCAGACATGGGCTTTGATGTTGGTAATCCTCAGGGGGCTTTCTATATTTTTGCTAAAATTCCAGAAGACTTTTCAGCTGGTACAGACGGTTTACAATTTGCGTGGGATTTGGCGGTTGAAGGAGGCGTAGGTGTTGCCCCTGGGATAGCCTTCTCGGATGCAACAGCAGAATATATTCGTATTTGTTACGCTGGAGATGATGAAGCCTTAGCGGTTGCAATGGATCGAATGGCAGCTTGGATTGAAAAAAAACGGGCTGAGCGGGCCTAAAGGATTCGCTTACGCAAAGATTGAAGGAGTGCATGATGAATCGGCAAAAAAATTCAACCCAACGCCTGGTTTTAACCGCGTTGTTTATTGCGATTGTCTTGTTACAAAGTATTATTCCTTGGCTAGGATTTATTCCAATTAACCCGATGGTGCGCGTCACTATTATTCCTTTTACGGTAGCTTTAGGTGCCATGATCTTAGGACCGAAAGTGGGGATGTTGTTGGGTTTGGTAATGGGGGCTTTATCTTTTTACCATGCGTGGACCATTCCGATGGGTATCGGTGCTTTAATGTTTCGTGACCCATTAGTGGCGTTTGTGCCTCGGATGTTAGGGGGGATCATTATTGGGTGGCTCTACTGGCGGTATGTGCGCCAGCAACAAGGAGCAAAGCATTTAGTCAGCATGTTTATGATGGGGGCGTTAACGGCTCTGATTAATACGGTGTTGGTAATTATGTTAACGTGGATTCATTTTCGGATCTTTAATACTACGGTAGCAGGGCTTCCTAATAATGTTGGAATTATTTGGATGTTTACTTCTTTAGCTGGGGCGAATGCTGTATTAGAAATCTTTTTAGACGGGGTGTTAAGCCTATTAGTAGGTGGTCCGGTCTTAAAAGCGATTAATAAATTATAAATTTACTAGAATGTTGATGCTAAGGTGGAAAAAGCCAAGGAATCAGCATTTTTTTAGTATAATGGAAACATAGTTATATTATTTAAGTTTAAGGATAAAAGTTTGCTGTTAAGTGGAAGTAAGTGAGGGATTGTGATGTTAAGTGATGTTGAGATTGCACAGAACGCTGAAATTTGGCCGATTGACCGAATAGCCGAACGGGTGGAGTTAATGCCAGACGAATTTGAGCCTTATGGAAACGATAAAGCTAAAATTACGCTTAAAAAAGAACGGGTTCGGGGGAAATTGGTCTTGGTGACCGCAATTAGTCCCACCCCAGCCGGCGAAGGGAAATCGACTGTCACGGTTGGCTTAGCTGATGCAATGAATCAAACCCGGGTTAAAACAATGGTGGCGTTGCGTGAACCGTCAATGGGGCCTGTGATGGGATTAAAAGGTGGTGCGACTGGTGGTGGAATGGCACAAGTTATTCCAATGGCTGATATTAATTTACATTTTACCGGTGACTTTCATGCTTTAACGAGTGCACATAATACATTAGCTGCGCTGATTGATAATAGTTTACAGCAGGGAAATCCGTTGCAATTAGATCCACGGCGGATTGTTTGGAAGCGGGTCTTAGATGTGAATGATCGCGCACTCCGCCATGTAAATATTGGCCTGGGGGGGACAACTTCAGGAGTTCCCCGCGAAAGTGGGTTTGATATTACCGTTGCTTCCGAATTAATGGCAATTTTAACCTTATCGCAGGATTTGATGGATTTGAAAAATCGGATTGAACGGATTGTGATTGGTTATACCTATGATAATGAACCGGTCAATGTCGCACAATTAGGCGTAGCCGGAGCGTTAACGGTGATGTTAAAAGATGCTATTAAGCCTAACTTAGTTCAAACCTTAGAACATACTCCTGCTTTGATTCACGGTGGACCGTTTGCTAATATTGCGCAGGGGACTAATTCCGTTTTGGCCACGGATACGGCTTTGCAATTGGCTGATTTTACCATTACCGAAGCTGGCTTTGGCGCTGATTTGGGTGGCGAAAAATTTATGGATATTAAAGTGCCGATTTTAGGCCAAGCACCTGATGTGGTAGTGGTGGTGGCGACAGTACGGGCCTTAAAGTATAACGGTGGTCAAGCACGAAAAGACTTGCAGATACCTGACTTGAAGGCGCTGAAGGTGGGACTAAAGAATTTAGCACGGCATTTGCAAGCAATGCAACGTTATGGTAAACCGGTATTGGTCGCAATTAATCGGTTTGTGACGGATACCGATGAAGAAGTAGCCTTGATTCAACAATTTACCGCTCAACATGGTAGTCAAGCTTATGAAACCAATGTTTGGGCTCATGGGGGAGAAGGGGCACTTGACTTAGCACAAGCTGTGCAAGAAGTAGCTAATAATGAGCAAACTTTCCAACCATTGTATCAGGCCGACGATAAATTTGAGACCAAGATGCAAAAGATTGTGACTGAAATTTATGGTGGCCGCGGTTATGAATTAGCTCCCAAGGCGCAAAAACAATTAGCCACCTTTAAAACGTATGGTTGGGATAAAATGCCGATTGTGATGGCCAAGACACAATATTCATTTTCTGATGATGCCAAACAGTTGGGGGCGCCTGAAGACTTTATTATTCATATTCGTGAGTTGGAGCTTAAAAAAGGCGCGGGCTTCATTGTGGCGTTGACCGGTAATATTTTAACCATGCCGGGGTTGCCTAAAGTACCATCTGCGAATCGGATTGATATTGATGAAAATGGCCGGATTACAGGCTTGGATTAAATGAATGGTACATTGTAAAACTTTAAATGAGGATAGCGAAAGTGGGTTGAATTAGAATGAATTTGGATGAAATAAAAGATTATGTGCAAACAATGACGCGAAATGATTCTTCAGGACATGATTTTCTACATTTAGAACGGGTTTTAAAAAATGCCGAACAAATCATGCAAAAAATGCCTGATCAAGCCTTTGATGCGGATGTCGTACGGACTACAGTGTTATTGCATGATTTAATTGATGAAAAATTAATTGATGATGTCAATCAAGCCATTGATGATTTAAGAGTTCAGATGCGTGAATGGGGTCTTAGCGATGACGAGCGGGCGGCGGTCTTAGAGATTATGACGCATATGTCTTACTCGGCAAATTTGGAGCAACACTATACGTTATCTACGGAAGGTCAAATTGTTCAAGATGCTGATCGTCTTGATGCACTTGGTGCTCTCGGTATTGGACGGACTTTTATGTATGGGGGATATGCAGGTAATTTGATGTATAATCCAAATGAAGCAGCCCGGAAGGATTTAACGCACGATGAATATCGGAAAAACAGTACAGTGATTAATCATTTTTATGAAAAATTGTTGAAATTAGCTGATTTAATGAATACGGAAAGCGCACGGGAAATTGCTAAGCGGCGGACGGCCTTCATGGAATTCTTCCTCGATGAATTTAAAGCTGAAGTGCAAGGTGAACGCTAAACCTTGCTGTGATAAGACTTTGTAGTCTGTTGCAAATAAAAAATGGCGAAAATATTAAAAAAAATTTGAAAAATCAGCCCAGTGTGTTATTATATTAGTTGTAGATTAGCACTGATAAAAAGAGAGTGCTAAAAAATAAGGAGGAATTCGTATCATGTTGAAGCCATTAGGAGATCGTATTTTGGTCCAAGTTGTTAGCGAAAAGGAACAGACGGTAGGTGGAATCGTGCTTGCTTCGAATGCACAAGAAAACTCAGGAACAGGTGAAGTTGTCGCTGTTTCTGAAGTGACTGTGGGCGATTTGAAAGCTCCTCAAGCGGTTAAAGTTGGTGATCAAGTCATGTATGATCAATACGCCGGTAAAGAAATTGAAAATGACGGGCAAAAGTACATCGTTTTACATGAAAAAGATGTAATGGCGGTTATGTAAAAAATTTAAAATTGCAATCTTTATAGAAATATTTTAAATGAAGCGAGGAAAAATAAAATGGCTAAAGAATTAAAGTTTTCAGAAGATGCACGTGCAAAGATGCAAGCTGGGGTTGATCAATTAGCTAATACTGTTAAAACAACAATTGGTCCTAAGGGGCGAAACGTTGTGATTGAACAAAGCTTTGGAGCTCCAACAATCACTAATGACGGAGTTACAATTGCCAAGTCAATTGACCTTGAAGATCATTTCGAAGACATGGGGGCTAAGTTAGTAGCCGAAGTTGCTTCAAAGACAAATGATATTGCCGGTGATGGAACCACAACTGCTACGGTCTTGGCCCAAGCAATTATTAATGAAGGGTTGAAGAATGTTACGGCTGGGGCTAACCCAGTGGGGGTCCGGCATGGAATTGAGATGGCTACAAATGCAGCAGTTAAGGCGTTGCATGATATGTCAAAGACTGTCTCAACAAAGGAAGAAATTGCGCAAATTGCTTCAATTTCAGCCGCTAATGAAGAAGTTGGGGCTTTGATTGCAGAAGCTATGGAAAAAGTTGGTCATGATGGTGTCATTACCATCGAAGAATCAAAAGGAATTGACACAACTTTGGATGTAGTTGAAGGAATGCAATTCGATCGTGGATACATGTCACAATACATGGTTACTGATAATGAAAAGATGGAAGCCAATTTGGATAATCCATACATCTTGATTACAGATAAAAAGATTGGAAACATTCAAGATATCTTGCCTGTTTTGCAACAAGTTGTTGAACAAGGTCGGTCTTTGATTATTATTGCTGATGATGTGACAGGTGAAGCTTTGCCAACATTGGTCTTGAATAAGATGCGTGGAACCTTCAATGTGGTTGCGGTTAAGGCTCCTGGTTTTGGAGATCGGCGTAAGGAAATGTTAGCTGATATCGCCATCTTGACGGGTGGAACTGTTATTACTGATGACTTGGGCTTGAATTTGAAGGATGTTACAATTGATAATTTGGGACAAGCTGCTAAGATTACCATTACAAAGGATTCAACTACTATCGTTGAAGGAGCTGGTGATAAAGCCCTTTTGGATGAGCGTGTTGGACTAATCAAGAAGCAAGTTGCTGAGACAACTTCTGACTTTGATCGTGAGAAATTGCAAGAGCGTTTGGCTAAGTTGGCTGGTGGTGTTGCTGTGATTAACGTTGGGGCCGCCACTGAAACTGAATTGAAGGAACGCAAGTACCGGATTGAAGATGCTTTGAACGCAACTCGAGCCGCCGTTGAAGAAGGCTTTGTTGCTGGTGGTGGAACCGCTTTGGTTAATGCTATCCCAGCTGTTCAAGCTTTGAAGGCCGAAGGAGATGTTCAAACTGGAATTAGCATTGTTGAGCGGGCTTTGGAGGCTCCTGTGCGTCAAATTGCTGAAAATGCTGGATTAGAAGGCTCAGTAATTGTTAATAAGTTGAAAATGCAAGAAGTTGGAACTGGGTACAATGCTGCCGATGATTCATGGGTTGATATGATTTCAGCCGGAATCGTTGATCCAACCAAGGTTACGCGTTCAGCTTTGCAAAATGCAGCCTCAGTTTCAGCTTTGATGTTGACGACTGAAGCAGTTGTAGCGGACGTACCAGCTGATAACGACGCCCCAGTTGCTAACCCACAAGCTGGAATGGGTGGAATGATGTAAACTATTAGATAGTTTATCAATGAAATTGATTTAAAATAAGAGGTTAAGCAATGATTGGTTGCTTAGCTTCTTTTTTATAGTTTTAAACTAAGCGGTTCACCGTTAATGTATGTTAAAATGAAAGTTAAAAGTTTATTAGGATAAAGGTAATTCTATAAAAAGGATGTATAAGTATGGAACGGACAGGAAATGAGTTAATTGCGCTACTCAAGGCCGAAGAGATTGAACATAAGGTATGGACGGCGGCAGATCAGAGTACAGTGCAATTAGATCCGCTGTTTGATTATGTTGAACAGCAATTACAGGCTAATCAAATGGTCAGTGGCGAAATTATGATTAGTGGGACGGAGCCGATTCATCTAACTTTAGAAAGTAATTTAATTAATTTACCATTACGGTATGTTAATCAAATCAGTAAAATTGTGATTGATGATCCAGCCAAAGAAGTGAACATTTATATGATTGTTGAGCATCCCCATGTGACCCGGTCTGGTTTGCGGATTGAATTAGCCGCTTCAGTGCAAAGTTATCTGGATGATTCAGATTCAGTTAAAGGTAAAATTGCGCAATTTTTTGATCAAGAACTTGAAAGCATTAATAATTATCAAGAGCCCAAAGCAGAGTCTGAGTTAGCACCGGATACTGCTAAAGTAACAAAAGCGGTGAAAAAAGCTACTAAGCCGAAAGCTAAAAAGGAACTAACAAAAAAATCCGCTGTAAAAAAGACGACTAAAGGAGTTTAAGTGGGATGCGGTTTAAAAAAACGAAGTGGATCTTAGCTTTAATTATTGGTAGCCTGATTTTTACAGGATTGATGTTATGGTTTAAAATTCCAACGGGGATTGATCATACGCAAATTAACTTAGGAATGGGTTGGTTAGCGGTGGTGACGGCCGCGGGTGGTCCGATTTTAGGGATGTTAGTGGCCCTGTTTGGGCATGCCGTTCATGATCTCTGGTTTATTGGCAACGCTTGGTGGTCTTGGGTGATTGCGGACGGTTTATTTGGGTTATTGCTTGGTCTAGCGGCCCAACGTTTGAAATTAGGACAAGGGCGGTTGACATGGTCTAAAATTTGGCAATTTAATTTATGGCAATTAGTGGCCAATGTTATCGCCTGGATGGTGATTGCACCATTAGGCGATGTTTTGATTTATGGATCACCCTCAGCGATTGTCTTCAAACAAGGTTGGTATGCGGGAATTAGCAACTTCGTGGTTATTGCAACGATGGGAACATGTGGTTTGTGGTTATATCAAAAAATACATCATTTGCGTCAGGGCAAAGACGCTTAGATTAGAGGTGAAGGGGAACGATGGCAGATATTTTAGAGCTTTCAGAAACTTTGGCCAATCAGATTGCGGCTGGTGAAGTCATTGAGCGTCCCGCGTCTGTGGTAAAAGAATTAGTTGAAAATGCGATTGATGCTCAGGCACATACAATTGACGTGTTAGTTGAAGCGGCCGGTGTTCAATCGATTGAAGTTATTGATGATGGTTTAGGAATTCCAGCTAATCAGGTAAAGGCGGCTTTCTTGCGGCATGCAACGTCAAAAATTTATGATAAAGGTGATTTATTTAAAATTATGACCTTGGGTTTTCGTGGTGAGGCGTTACCTTCGATTGCGTCTGTTGCCGATGTGGTACTAGAGACAGCCATTCCGGGCGCTCAGCAAGGCGCGTATGTGCAAATTAAAGGGAACGAATGGTTAACGGAACGCAGTGGAAGTGCGCGGCAAGGTACGGACATCACCGTTCGTGATTTGTTTTATAATACACCGGCACGCTTAAAATATTTAAAGTCACAGAGTACGGAAATGGCCAAAATTGTTGATATTATTAATCGCTTGGCGTTTAGTTATCCACATATTGCCTTCCGGCTTCAACATAATGGTAAAAAAGTATTAGCGACCTCGGGCAATGATAATTTACAACAAGTGATTAGTTCAGTGTATGGGGTCAATAATGCGCGTGAAATGCTGGCTGTAAAAGCGCATGATGCGGATTTTAAAGTGCAAGGTTGGATTGCTAAGCCCCAAGTGACGCGCTCAAATCGTTCGTATATGACGTTATTAATTAATGGACGTTATGTTAAAAATTATGCTTTGACGAATGCGCTGTTGAAAGGGTATGGCACTCGGCTTATGGTCGGGCGTTTTCCCATTGCTGTTTTACAAATTGAAATGGATCCCCGGTTAGTAGATGTGAACGTCCATCCCCAAAAGTTTGAAGTCCGTATCAGTAAAGAGAATCAACTGGAAGCTTTGTTGGAGCAGATGGTACAAGGGGCTTTTCAAGCAGTAAATCTTATTCCAGATGGGTATGAAAATTTAAATGAGACAGCTGCGAACGCCACTAATTCTAAGGATGAATTGAAGGATGAGGATCCATTAGCCTCAACAAATTTTATTAATCAATTAAATGCTACCTCACAAAAGCAAACCATGGCTCATTTTACGATGCATGAATCGATTGAGCAGTCCGTACCAGAGAACAAGCGGCCTGTGGAAGATATGCAAGTAGTAGTCCCTATTATGGTCGCGACTAAAGCAGATTTAAAAAGAGGCACCGTGCAAGATTTTGCGCATAAATATGAAGGTAATGAAGTAACACCTTTTGGTCCGCAGAATTCACCCCGTTTGCCAGGAATGCAAACTGCTTTGACGTTGAATGAGACGGTTGATGCTAGTGAACAACCGACAGTTAATTCTAGTTTTCCTAATTTGGAATACATTGGACAATTTCATGGAACCTTTTTATTTGCACAAGGGTTGGATGGCTTGTATCTAATTGACCAGCATGCTGCGCAAGAGCGGATTAAATATGAAGCTTTTTATGAACAGCTAGCGCAAACTGGTTTAGAGCAACAAAAATTGTTAGTACCTTTGGTCTTTGAATTTTCAACCGCCGAAATGTTACAATTGGAAGGTGAAAAAACGCAGTTAGAAGAATTAGGCTTACACTTGGAGCAATTTGGTAAGAATACTTTGATGTTGCGTGAACATCCCGGCTGGATGATTGCGGGACAAGAAGAAGCCATTGTACGTGAAATGTTGGACTGGGTGTTACGCGATGGGCGGTTAACGTTGGCTGATTTTCGTGAGCGGACGGCGATTATGATGGCTTGCAAACGTTCCATTAAGGCCAATTGGAAATTAAATGGTACCGAAGCTCAGGGCTTGCTCGATCAGTTACAGCAAACTAAAAATCCTTATAATTGTCCGCATGGTCGGCCGGTCGTAGTTCATTTAACGGATCGGGATTTGGCAAAGATGTTTAAACGGATTCAAGATAGTCATGAACCCTGGCAAGAATATGACCAACATCCTTTCTAGTTTAAAGTGGAGAAAAAAATGAATAATAATGATATTGTGATTCGCTTAAAATATGCGTTATCAATTAGCGATCCAGATATGATGAAAATTTTTAATTTTGGTGGATTACAAGTGGACGCGAGTCTCCTACATAAAATTTTACAAAAGCAAGCCCCAGAAACAGCTCGCGATCAGAATTTAACGATGCGAGAATTAGAACGATTTATGAATGGGTTAATTATTTCGCAACGAGGGATTAAGCGTAAGGCTAATGGAGAGCCAGAGCCTCTGACGTTTGATATGCAAAAAGAAGACGACATTAACAATGTGGTGATGAAAAAACTTAAAATTGCGATGCACTATACCAGTGAAGATTATCAAAGTTTCTTTAAGACTGCAGGTATCAAAGTTTCAAACGCCGAATTAAGTGCAGTTTTACGGCGGTCGGATCATCGAAATTACCGACCTGCTGGGGACCGTTATTTGCGAAACTTATTAAAGGGGATGGGAATGGAATATCATACTAAAAATCATGCCGATTAAAGGAGGACTAAACATGCGGGCACGAGTACTATATGCAACTTTGACAGGAAATAATGAAGAAGTCGCCGATGTGATTATCGCCGAATTGCAACGCCTTCAAGTTGAAACAACCAAAGAAGATATCACGTATGTTGATGCCTTGGACCTTGACCCAGCTGAACAAGATATTTTAGTGACAGTCGTTTATACCTTTGATTTAGGAACTTTAGCGGATGAGGCCCTCGATTTTTACGAAGATTTGCCGGATGCTAATTTAAAACAAGTGATTTATGGTGTCGCCGGATCAGGTGACGTTTATTATGGTGATGATTATGGGACGGCTGTAGATTTATTGGAAGATCAATTTGAAAAGACGGCTGGTATCAAAGGTGCTTCAGGGGTGAAAGTTAATTTACGCCCGGACGCTCAGGCTGTGGAGACCTTACAAAAGTTTACCCAGCAACTTGTTCAAACCGCGCAACAGCGTTAGCAGGCGCTGTGTTTGCACATTTAAACATTTTAGAGTAAAATCTAACCTTGTTATTATGAGAAGATATGCCTATAATGAAATTAATAAATCGTTGATAAAGACACGTTATGAATGCTAAAAGAGAAATAGCGAGATTGTGATTGGTGAGAGACAGTCCTCGGAGCATTGATGATACTACTTTTGAAGACAGTCTAGAAATAATAGATTGCGTTTCCCGCGTTAAGGGAGTTTGAGTATTCCTTTTCGGGAATAGAAAACGGGTGGTACCACGTGGAAACGTCCTGTTCTGGCTATATTTGTCAGAATGGGGCGCTTTTTTATTTTCAATAGATTTAACAATGAGTAAGATTCAATAATATAAGGAGTAAATCATGGCACAAATTGAGATTAAGTTTCCAGATGGAGCGGTAAAAGAATTTGCAACCGGCATAACACCACTAGAAGTGGCAAATGGAATTTCAAAATCGCTCGCTAAGAAGGCGGTTTCAGGTCGCTTAAATGGTGAATATGTTGGAATGCACGATGCAATGGAAGTTGGTGGTGATTTTGAATTAATTACTAAGGATTCGGATGAAGCTTTACGTTTGCTTCGGCATTCAGCTTCGCATTTGATGGCCCAAGCCCTCAAGCGTTTGCATCCTGATATGCATTTTGGAGTAGGACCAGCCATTGATAATGGTTTTTATTATGACACTGATAATGCAGATGGTCAGGTTTCAGTTGAGGAATTCCCTGAGATTGAAAAAATCATGCATAAAATTGTCAAAGAGAATCTCCCAATTGTTTCACATCAAATTTCACGGACTGAAGCCTTGGAAATGTTTAAAGATGATCCATATAAGGTGGAATTGATCAATGATTTGCCTGCTGACGAAAAAATTTCAATCGCGGTGCAAGGTGAACACGTGGAACTAGATAAAGGCGGATTAGTCCCTTCAACGGGGTGGATTAAGCACTTTAAGTTGACTTCAGTGGCTGGGGCTTATTGGCGTGGAAAGTCTTCTAACCCAATGTTGCAACGAATTTATGGGACGGCTTTTTGGAATGATGAAGATTTGGAAGCAGAATTGAAGCGGCGTGAAGAAGCCAAAGAACGTGACCACCGTCGGATTGGGGCACAACAAGATTTGTTCTTTACTTCTCAAGAAGTAGGGTCTGGATTGCCAGTTTGGATGCCAAATGGGGCGGCCATTCGTCGTACGTTGGAGCGTTATATCGTTGACCGCGAATTAGAGGCCGGTTACGAGCACGTTTATACGCCAATTTTGTCAAACCTGGAATTATATAAGACTTCAGGACATTGGGATCACTACCATGAAGACATGTTCCCACCAATGGATATGGGTGATGGTGAATTCTTGGAATTGCGGCCGATGAATTGTCCTTCGCATATTCAAGTTTATAAGCATCACCCTCGTTCATATAAGGAATTACCATTGCGGATTGCGGAACTGGGAATGATGCATCGTTATGAGAAGTCAGGGGCTTTGACTGGTTTATCACGTGTTCGTGAAATGACTTTGAATGATGGGCACACGTTTGTTACCTTAGATCAAATCGAGGATGAATTCAAAAATATTTTGAATTTGATGATTGATGTTTATGATGATTTTGATATTAATGAATATCGTTTCCGCCTTTCATATCGCGATCCTGAGAATACGGAAAAGTATTTTGATGATGATGAAATGTGGGCTAAGTCACAAACCATGTTGAAAGCAGCGATGGATGACATGGGGTTGGATTACTTTGAGGCCGAAGGGGAAGCAGCCTTTTACGGGCCTAAGCTAGATGTCCAAATCAAGACGGCTTTGGGTGGTGAAGAGACGTTGTCAACAATTCAATTAGACTTCTTATTGCCTGAAAAGTTTGATTTGAACTATATTGGTGCTGATGGTGAAAAGCACCGGCCTGTGATGATTCACCGGGGTGTTATTTCAACGATGGAGCGCTTCACCGCACACTTGATTGAGATGTATAAGGGTGCCTTCCCAACTTGGTTGGCCCCTCATCAAGTGCGGGTGATTCCGGTTAATCGGGAAGCTCACAGTGAGTATGCTAAGACCATCGTTGATGAGCTAAAGCATGAAGGTATTCGCGCCGAGTATGATGAACGTAACGAAAAGTTGGGTTATCTGATTCGCGATGCGCAATCATTGAAGATTCCTTATACCTTGGTAATCGGGGATGATGAAAAAGCGCATCAGAGTGTAACGATTCGTCAATTTGGTTCACGGGCTACTGAAACGCTACCATATCAGGACTTTAAGGAAAAATTGTTCGCTGATATTGCGAATTATTCGCGAAGTGAAGGCAAAGCTGAATAAGTAATTTTATTTTGAATGATGGAATACTAGAACCGCTAGCATTAGCGGTTCTTTTTTGTCGGTTGGAAGCAATACGCATGCTTTTGATGTTAATAAAAAGGCAATGCGGATCGACGATCCGCATTGCCTCTTAATGATCGATCAAAATTATGGCCAAAAGATGATTACATTTAATAAAATTAAAATTGTGCTTAGCAAGATGATTTGTAGCATGGACCAAGCGCCGGTTGGGTCCTCCGTTCGTGGAGCGCCCTCGGTAAAGCCATGAGCATGCATGGCATCAGCTAAATGTTCTGACCAGCGGCCAGCATTCACTAAGACTTTAAAATATAATTGAGGGCTCCAGAGGTGGTATTTAATCCCGCGCAAAGCCGCCGCATATTGAATTGTTTTAAGTTGATTTTGAACTTGCGATAATAAATTTAAAGCTGCGATTAAGCCGTATATAAATGTATTTGATAAATGAAACCGTTGATGGACATTTTGGAGCAAGTCTTTGGGAGTGGTCGTCAAGGTTAAGGCCGACCCCATGCTTACGTAGGCAAACAGACGGGCGACATACAGGGTTGCGTTGAATAAACGATCGCCTTGACTAAAGAACCAAAAAGAACACCAAGTTCCAAAAGCAAGGGGAGTAACAATGATTAATGCCCATAAAATTTTATGAGGTGAGACTCTTAGCCATAGCATATAAATTAGGCTGATTCCAATGAGAAAGAGGTTTGGATTGATTTTTAAAGTAAAGGCAATTTCTAATGAAAAAATTACAATGAACCCTAAAAAGAGGGCCGGTTCAAATTGAGAGCGTTGGGTCATGTTGAGCCTCCGGATGCCATAAATTAAGGTGTTGATTATGCAAGACTAATTCATAATCGATGCTATCAGCCAGACCTTGGCGTTGATGTGAAATTAATAAAATACTAGTTTTCGTTTTTTGAACTGTGGCTTGCATGTAGCGACTAAACTGTGCACTAGAAGCTAAATCTAAACCAGCAAAAGGTTCATCTAAGAGTAATACCGGTAGCTCCAGGATTAAGAGACTAATCAATTGGGCCTTTTTTTGTTGGCCTCCCGAGAGGCGATAGAGGCTTTGATCGAGGAGCGGGGTTAGTTGTAAATCATCTAGGGCGGTCTGTAATTGCTCCGCCTGCCAATAGCTGGGGTGTGGATTTTGTTTTTGACTAATTTTAATTTCATCTTTTAAGGTGAGACTGACAAATTGGTCAATTGCATGTTGGAAGCCGGCCCCGACGTAGTGCTCAAAGTGTTTAGGGATTCGACGGCCTTGCCATAGAATGGTGCCTTGTGTCGCCTTGAGTTGTTGAATTAAAACACGAAAGAGCGTTGACTTACCGCTTCCATTGGTACCGGAAAGTAGGCCAATGGTTCCTTTAGGAATTTGAAAAGTGCTGTCCTTAATTAACGTTTGTTCATAAGGTTCCACCGTTAAGTTGTCCCAACGCAAGGGACCAGCTGCTTTTTGGTAACGAGGTGGAAAAGTTAAAGTCGGTTGCTTTGTTAAGGTCGCAGGAGCCGGGATTAAATTTCCTGTTTCGGTGAGTTGTAAAGTTGTATCAACATAATCAGCGAGATCACTGGTGTCATGCTCAATGAGAATTAAGGTTTTATGTTCTTGTTGCTTGAGACGCGTGAGTTGAGCTAATAAGGCTTGGCGTTGCGCTAGGTCGATATTAGCAAAAGGTTCATCTAATAATAAAATATCCGCATCTGTGGCCAAGCTGATGGCTAGTGCTAGCTGTTGCTGCTGACCACCTGATAGTTGGTTGATTTTTTTTTGCGACCAAGAATCCAAAGGTTCGGGAAAAGCCGCCCTAATACGCGTTGGAATTGTTGCCCAAGGTACCTCCAAATTTTGCAAAGTAAAGGTCAATTCTTCTAAAGCCGTGGCCATGGTAAATTGTTGGGTGGCATCTTGAAAAAGTAAGCCAATTTTAGTAGCCCGCTGAGCATTGGTAAATTGTTCTAAAGGGTGACCATCGATAGTAATATCGCCGCTTGACGGCATCAACAGACCGGCCAATATTCGTAAAAGCGTCGACTTACCGGCCCCATTAGCGCCCTGGATTAAAGTTAGCGTCCCGGGCTGAAATTGATAATTGATTTTATCTAAGAGGGGGGTCGTTTCATCTGGATGCGTATAACTTAAATTGTTAATGGTTAAATTGGTCATTTTGGATCACCGTAAACCAGCTTGGTGCAGCATCTTAGCAATTAGATAAACTAAAACACCGGCAAAGAAGCCAATCGAAAGGAAGCGAATAATGAAAAGGCTGATGAGAAGAGATAATTGATAGGCCAGATAACCATTTTGGAAAAGATCCCAAATGAAGGTAATAATGGTCATGAAAATGGTACTGAGGAAAAGATTACGCTTGCTCCAAGTGTGATAGCCGGTGACGGTAAAACCTAATTCGGCGGGAGCACCTTGAATGAAACCGGAAATCAAATTCAAAACACCCCATTGTGAGAATAAGAACATTTCTACGGTCGCAGCGATAACTTCACCTAAAAGTCCCGCTCCGGGCTTTTTAATAATTAAGCTTGCTAATGGTCCGGCCATGACCCAGACGCCGATGGTTAAATCATTGGCAAAAGGTTTTAAGGGAGTCGCAGCGATGAGCGTATAAGGGAGACTCCAGAGTTGGTAGATAACCCCAAAGAAGATGGCAATAATAGCTAAATAAATGACATCCCGAACTTGCCAGCCGGTGGTTTTGTTTGTGTTTGACATGATGAAGCTCCTTAAAAATGATGTTTTAAACAAATAAAAAAGCCAGCGTAAGCAGGACTTAGGCGTGGCTCTCCAATGTTCTCATGGTTAAGGACCACAAGCTCCCTTCGTCGGTGCTAACCGTATCAGGTTCGATGGGTCCTTCTCAGCCCAATTAAGAGCGCCCCAGCTTGTTTAATATGTTCCCTCTCATTGTAGAATATTTTTTTAAAATAAACAAGGTGCAGTCTCGCGTTAAACAGTCTCGCGTTAAATTTGAAACTGGTTGGACGCGACTAAAACCAGGATATAGCATGCAAAAAAGCGCATTTTTTGGTAAAATATTAAACAGAGATGGAGGATGGTAGCGTGGAACATGAATTAAAATTAATCGGGTTAAGTACCAATCATCAACTGGCCCAAAAAATTGCAGATGAAGTAGGTGAACCCTTAATGCCTATGACAATCAACCAATTTGCAGATGGTGAAATTTATGAACGAATTATGGATAGCGTGCGGGGCGCAGATGTCTATGTCATTGCCCCTATTGCAGGCGAAGTAAATGATAGCTTTATGGAGATTATGATTGTCGTTGATGCGCTACGCCGGGCTTCGGCACATCAGATTAATTTAGTCCTACCATATTTCGGTTACGTCCGCCAAGATCGCAAGACCAAGTCGCGCGAACCAATTACTGCAAAAATGGTATCTTCTTTAATTGAAATGAATGGAGTGGCCCGGGTGTTAGCGGTTGATTTGCACGCTGATCAAGTTCAAGGTTTCTTTGATATTCCAGTTGATCAGTTATTAGCTGCTCCGCTGCTCACCGAGTATTTTTTTGAACGCAAATTTGATTTAGAAGATTTGGTTGTCTTTGCACCTGATCATAATGGTGCAGGCCGTGCACGTCAATTTGCTTCAATTTTAGGGACAAATTGGGGTGTGATTAATGATCGTGCAGTGGAAGAAAATATTAAGAGCCCCAATGGAATTGTGGGTGAAGTCGCCGGTAAACGCGTTTTGGTGGTTGATGATATCATTGATACGGGAAAGCGAATGACACGTTCAGCTCAAGCTTTGCGTTATGCAGGAGCTACGGAAGTTTATGTAGCGGCAACGCATGGTGTCTTTTCAGACGGGGCCACTGAACGTTTGGCGGATTGTCCGGAAGTAGAACGGGTGATTGTGACGGATTCTGTTGATATTCCAGCAGAGAAGCGCTTTAATAAGTTAGAAGTTGTGACGGTGGCGCCTTTGATTGCGGCGGCAATTGAGCGGGTCCATGAAGACCGTGAATTATCTGGTTTGTTGCGTTCACGCCATAACCCTGATATTAAAATTTAAGGAGAAATAAAATGGTTTATGCAGCTAATGAAAATCGTTATGAAAAAATGCCTGTGCGGCGTGTTTCTGATTCAGGCTTAATTTTACCCGCCCTTTCTTTTGGGCTATGGCGTAATTTAGGTGATGAAAAGCCTTTAGCTAATTCTCGTGAAGTAATGTTGAAGGCGTTTGATAATGGAATTTATTCATTTGATAATGCTTCTAACTACGGTCCTTCAAATGGAAGCGCGGAAGAAACCTTTGGGGCTGTATATCAATCTGATCTAAAGCCTTACCGTGACGAATTAGTTATTACGACTAAGGCGGGTTATCATATGTGGCCTGGGCCTTTGGGTGAATTCTCAGGACGTAAGACTTTACATGCCGCCTTAGATTTGTCATTAAAGCGGATGCACTTAGATTATGTTGATATTTTCTATGCTCATCGTTTTGATCCAAATACTAACTTGGAAGAGACGGCTGTAGCTTTGGATGATTTGGTGCGTCAAGGAAAAGCTTTGTATGTTGGAGTATCAAATTACACCGCTGAACAAACGGCAGCCATTATTGAAATCTTTAAAGACTTGCGTACCCCCTTTGTAGTTAACCAAGTTTCTTACAATATGTTACATCGTGAAGAGGCTGAAACTGATGGGATGTTAGATTTGTTAAATGACAACCATGCAGGAGTTGTCGCATACGGACCATTGGCTGAAGGATTGTTAACTGATCGGTACTTGAATGGCTTCCCAGCTGATTTCCCATTGCATCGGACTAATGCCGCCTTGGCTCAAAATCCAAATGCTACCGTAGCGAAATTGAACGCTTTGAATGCAATTGCAGCTGATCGTGGTCAAACATTAGCGCAATTAGCGATGGCGTGGTTATTGAAAGATCCACGAGTAGCTTCAATCGTGATTGGGGCTTCAAGCTTAAAACACCTCTTGGATAACGTTAAGGTAACTGATAATATGACCTTATCAGATGAGGAATTAGCTAAAATCGAACAAATTTTAAAGTAGGTTGGTGTAGAACTGCTATCAGCCACTTATTAAACCAAAAATAGCCTAGGGAGGTTAAAAACTCTCTAGGTTATTTTCATGATGAATCAATAGTAAGTTAGTTTAAATATATAAATTCACTAAAACTTGCTATAATGAAGAAATGAATTTCTAGGAGGTATGCGAAATGGGCCGTAAGTTAATTGGGATTGATTTAGACCATACAACGTTAAATGAGGCGGGGCAGGTGAGTCCGGTCACAAAAAAGACTCTGCAAGCGGCCCAAGCGGCCGGACATATTGTGGCAATTATTACTGGTCGTCCGCCTCGTTTAGCGCAGGATATTTATGATCAAATTGGTTTAAAAACGCCGATGATCAATTTTAATGGTGGTTTGGGTTATAATCCACGCCAGCGCTGGGCGGATGCGTACTCATATCAAGTCAAGCGTGATATTGTCTTTGATTTAGTAGAACAGGCACCAAATTTATCCGTGAATACGATTGTCGCTGAACAAGCGCAGCAAGCTTTTGGTCAACGCTTTCCCGGGCGTGAGCAAGTGCCAACTAATTTAACATTTTTCCCTCAAGATCAAGGGCAAAGAGCTGCTTTGACCCCTCAAAATGTACGGGGAGATGTAAATGCTATTTTGTTACATGTCACGCAAAATTCCATTCCGCAAACCCAAAAATGGTTGAAGGCGCGTTATGGGAAAGATCAGGTCACGGTGAAAACATGGGGAGCTGATGATCCGGTCATCGAAGTTGCGCCGGCTGGGGTCGCTAAAGATACCGGATTGCGAGTTTTGCAACGGTCTTTTGCGATTGAACCCGATGATGTGTATGCATTTGGTGATGAAATGAATGATTTAGAAATGTTAGCATATGCTAAGCATGGAGTTTTAATGGTCAATGGGAATCTGGCTTTAAAAACGGTGGCAAATGAAATGACAGATTATACCAATGAAGAAGATGGGTTAGCCCGTTATTTGCAAAAAGTTTTAAAATTGGAGATTCGGGGGGATAAAAAATGACGAAATGGCCGGCAGGTTTTGCAGAAAAGTACCAAATATTATTGGGCGATGAAGCGCCCGCTTTCTTACACGCATTAGAGCAGCCCGGACAAAAAGGCTTTCGCGTCAACCCCTTAAAGGCGCAAACACAGTTATTTGATACAGCACCCCAAGGACGGGTACCGTGGGGTGCATGGGGATATTTTGGTGAGGTTAATGGTCATTCTGTGGACCATACCTCAGGCCTAATCTATTCACAAGAACCCAGTGCCCAATTGGTAGGTGAGGTTGCCCATCCCCGTCCGGGTGAAAAAGTGTTAGACTTGGCCGCTGCGCCAGGTGGTAAAACGACCCATCTTGCTTCGTTTATGAATCAAGCCGGGTTGCTAATTAGTAATGAAATTTTCTATAAGCGGGCGCAAATTTTGAGTGAGAATGTGGAGCGGTTTGGATTAACTAATACTCTGGTCACCAATCATGCCCCAGAAGAATTGAGTCCTCAATTTCCAGAATATTTTGATCGTATTGTTTTGGATGCGCCTTGTTCAGGTGAAGGAATGTTTCGTAAAGATCCGGACGCGATGCAATATTGGCATCCTGATTATCCAGCAGAATGTGCACGCTTGCAGCGAGAGATTTTGACCGAAGCGGTTAAGATGTTAAAGCCCGGGGGTGAATTAATTTACTCGACATGTACTTTTGCGCCTGAAGAAGATGAACAAGTGATTGCTTGGTTGTTGCATGAATACGCTGATTTCGAAATTGTGCCTATTCAGCGGCCAATGGGAGTCGATGCCGGTCAACCGGCGTGGGCCGATGGTAATCCAGCCTTGGCGGGAACGGCCCGTTTATTTCCTCATCATTTAGTAGGGGAAGGTCATTTCGTAGCTCGTTTGCACCGTCGACTATCCGCAGCGGAAGCAAAGAACTCTAAAGCACCTAAGTTGGCACGTACCAATTTGACGGCTGAACACAAAGCGCTTTGGCAAATGTTCCAACAAGCTCAATTACAAGATTATCAGCCCGCTGTTTTAGTAGCATTTGGAGATCAATTATATGCCTTGCCTGCTGGAACCCCGGATTTGGGTCACTTGAAAGTCTTACGGGCCGGATTACATTTAGGAACGTTTAAAAAGAAACGCTTTGAACCAAGTTTTGCTTTAGCTTTGGCGATTAATCCTGCGCAACAAAAGCAGGTTTACAGCTTAAATTTGGAAGAATGGCGTGCTTACGTTCATGGGGATGTTTTCGCTATTTCCGAAGAGTTACCAAATGGTTGGTATTTATTAGTCATGAATGGTAATGGGATGGGTTATGGTAAGTTAGTGAATGGTCAAATGAAGAACTTTTATCCAAAAGGACTTCGTTTTCAACCACGAAGCTAGTTCTGGAATCTGCTGAATTTCAGCAAAAACCATAAGAATGGTGAGAAATAGTGACGATAACGGCTTGATAATGCTAAAATAAGCATATAAAACTGAGAACAAGGAAGGATTTAAAATGGCAACAGATAAGATTACGCCCGAAGAAGTTGAACACGTTGCAGGTTTAGCCAAATTAGCGTTAACTGAGGCTGATAAGGAGGCTTTTACCCACCAATTGGATAAGATTTTTGGCTTAGTTGATACATTGGCTGAAGTGGACACAACTAATGTTAAACCTACATATACCGTAACGGATTTGACGACGGTGCTGCGTGATGATGTAGCGGTTCCAGCAAATGAAACCGCGGACTTGTTGGCAAACGCTCCTGAAACGCAAGAAAACCTCATTAAGGTACCAGCGATTTTGAATGCGGAGGAAGAGAACTAATGAATTTTTTAAAGACGAATTTAAGTGAGCTCCATGAGCAATTAGTGAACGGAGAAATTTCCGCAACTGAATTGACCCAAGCAACATTAGATAATATCGCAGTGATGGATCCGGAGCTAGAAGCTTTTATCACGATTGCTAAGGATCAGGCTTTAGCCCAGGCCGAGCAAGTCGATGCTAAGGGAGTAGCTGGAGATCATAAGTTGGCTGGGATTCCATACGGAGCTAAAGACAACCTTATGACTAAAGGCTTGGAAACCACAGCAGCTTCGCATATTCTAGAGGATTTCAAACCCATTTATGATGCAGCGGTAGTTGAAAAGTTACAAACTGCCGGAGCGGTTAATGTCGGTAAATTAAACCTTGATGAATTTGCAATGGGTTCAACTACGGAAACATCATATTACAAGACGACTAAAAACGCTTGGGATCACACTAAGATTCCGGGTGGATCATCGGGTGGTTCGGCCGCAGCTGTGGCTGCGGGGGAAGTTCCTTTTGCTTTGGGTTCTGATACTGGTGGATCAATTCGTCAACCAGCCGCTTTTAATGGAATTGTCGGCTTGAAGCCAACGTATGGTCGGGTTTCACGGTGGGGCTTGATTGCTTTTGCCTCATCGCTTGATCAAATTGGACCTTTGACGCGGACTGTTAAGGATAACGCTTTGGTCTTAAACGCAATTGCTGGACATGATGAGCGCGATCAAACGTCAGCTAAGCTCGCAGTCCCTGATTTTACGGCTAGTTTAACTGGGGATATTAAGGGCTTGAAGATTGCCGTTCCAACCGAGTATTTTGGTGCTGGCGTTGATGAACGAGTTGCGGATACGGTGCGTGAAGGCATTAAGCAATTAGAGGCACTCGGAGCACAAGTCGAGGAGGTTTCATTGCCACATACGAAATACGGTGTGGCGGCTTATTACATCTTGGGATCATCCGAAGCGTCATCCAACTTACAACGTTTTGATGGAATTCGGTATGGTTTTCGGGCTAATAATGTACAAAGCCTTGAAGAATTATATGTACAGACTCGGACGCAAGGTTTCGGGGATGAAGTAAAACGGCGGATTATGTTGGGAACTTATTCACTATCGGCCGGTTCATATGATGCTTACTTTAAAAAGGCTGCCCAAGTACGGACGTTGATTAATGAAGAATTCCAACGGGTGTTTGCACAATATGATTTGATTGTGGCACCTACTACGCCCAATGTGGCTTATAATTTTGGTGAAAATCAAGATGATCCGCAAGTTGCATATATGAATGACGTTTTGACGATTCCAGTTAATTTAGCTGGTTTACCAGGCTTGTCAATTAATGCTGGTTTTGTGGATGGATTACCAGTGGGGATGCAACTTATTGGTAATCGCTTTGAAGAAGCAACTTTGTACCGGGTCGCTGATGCCTTTGAGCAAGCAACACGACTTTTTGAAAAAATCCCAGGAGGTGTCAAATAATGGCGATTTCTAATTTTGAAACAACCATCGGGCTTGAAGTCCACATTGAATTAAAAACTAATTCAAAGGCAATGTCGCCTTCGCCGGTTGAGTATGGGGCAGCCCCCAACCAAAATACTAATGTAATTGATTGGGGTTATCCGGGAGTATTGCCACAAGCTAATCGTGGTGCAATTGAAGCTGGTATGATGGCGGCTTTAGCTTTGCATGCTGATATTACCCCTGATTTGCATTGGGATCGGAAAAATTATTTCTATCCCGATAATCCAAAAGCATACCAAATCACACAACAATTTGAGCCAATTGCTAAACATGGTTGGCTTGAAATTGAGGTTGATGGTCAAAAGAAGCGGGTCGGAATTACCGAGATGCACGTCGAAGAAGACGCTGGAAAAAATACGCACGGAACTAACGGTTATTCATATGTCGATTTAAATCGGCAAGGAACGCCCTTGATTGAAATTGTTGGAGAGCCTGATTTAACTTCACCGGATGAAGCATATGCTTATTTGGAAGCATTAAAAGAAACCATCCAGTTTACTGGAATTTCTGATGTGAAGATGGAGGAAGGTTCCATGCGAGTTGATGCTAATATTTCTATCCGACCAATTGGTTCTAAGCAATACGGGACAAAAGTTGAGTTGAAGAATTTGAATTCATTTAACTATGTGCGGAAAGGTTTGTTGTTTGAAGAACAACGGCAAGCTAAAGCGTATCTAGCGGGTGAAACTTTAAAGCAACAAACGCGACGCTATGATGAAGCCACTGGTGAAACCATCTTGATGCGGGTGAAGGAAGCAGCCGATGATTATCGTTATTTCCCTGAACCTGATTTAGCACCAATTCATATTGATCAACCTTGGATTGACACGGTCGCTCAAAAGTTGCCTGAGGATGCAAAAACCCGTCGACAACGGTATGTCGAGGAATTAGGCCTAGATGTCTATGATGCAGAGGTTTTGACGCAAACGTTAGCAATGGCTAATTTCTTTGATGCAACCGTGGAACAAGGTGCCAGTGCCAAGCGTACGGCTAATTACTTGATGGGGGATGTGAATGCCTTTTTGAACGCTAATCATCAAGATTTAGAAGATACCAAGCTGACCCCTGAGCATTTAGCAGATATGATCAAGCTCATTGATGAAGATGTAATTTCTACTAAGATGGCTAAGCAGGTCTTTAAAGCGATTACTGACGGACAAGAGCCAGTTCAGTATGTTGAAGATCATAATTTGAAGCAATTGTCTGATCCAGCGATTTTGTTGCCAATGATTGAAGAAGTCTTGGATAACAATGAACAGTCAGTTCAAGATTTCTTAGGTGGAAAAGAACGTGCTACCAAGGCTTTGATCGGCCCAATTATGAAAGCAACTAAGGGAAATGCTAATCCGAATGTGGTGAATGATTTGCTACATCAAGCACTTGAAGCACGGAGGTAATGGCTTTGAAACGGGCACGCATAATTTATAATCCGACATCTGGTCGGGAAGCCGTTCGACGTGATTTAGTCGATATTTTAGCCGTGTATGAGCAAGCTGGTTATGAAACATCGGCTTTTGCAACGACTCCTGAGCCATTATCAGCACAAAATGAAGCACGCCGGGCGGCAGAAGATGGGTTTGAATTGTTAATTGCCGCTGGTGGAGACGGAACTATTAATGAAGTGGTTAGTGGAATTACGCCATTGGAAAAACGACCTAAGTTGGCCATTATTCCGTGTGGGACTACGAATGATTTTGCGCGTGCTTTGCACATTCCACGTAATGAGCCATTAGAAGCAGCGAAAGTCATTTTAAATGGTCAGTCAGCCTTTCTAGACGTTGGCCAAGCGGGCGCCAATTACTTTATTAATATTGCTGCCGGTGGTTCATTGTCTGAATTAACGTATAAAGTACCTTCTAAGTTGAAATCGATGTATGGTTATTTGGCATATGTTGTGAAGGGGGCCGAGCTAATTCCACGCATGAAGCCTATGCATTTACGGATTACCCATGATCATGGTATTTATGAAGGCGCTGCCTCAATGTTTTTCTTAGCCTTAACGAATTCAGTCGGTGGTTTTGAAACAATTGTGCCAGATGCTAAATTGGATGATGGTATTTTCACCGTTCTCGTGGTGAAAACGACGAAAATTCCTGAAATCATGACTTTGATGACGGAAGTCTTAAAGGGTGGTCAACATATTGATAATCCAAATTTGCTGTATTTAAAGTCTAAGGATGTTACGATTGAACCATTAAAGACTGAAGATCAGGTCATGGTGAACTTAGATGGTGAATATGGTGGAGATGCGCCAATGCACTTTCACAATATTCAACAACATATTGAATTTGTTACGAATCTAACTGAAGAAGAACGGCAACGGCTCTTGTAAGCTTTGTCTTTTAAACTCGAAAAGGGCGATGGTTGTCTTTTCGAGTTTTTTTATGATAAAAATCAACCGAATTGTTTTTATAGATTTTTTTAAGTGATAAATTGATCAAATATTACTTTTAGTGTAGCATTTTTGAAAATAACCTGATTAAGATTGAGTGTGTACGCGGGTTAGGTTCTATTAAAATTTAAAAAGTAGAATTGGCAATAAATGAAACCGTTCTCATGGTATACTTTAATTGTTCAGAATTAGGGAGGATTAAATTATGCAAAATGAAGAAATTGTTTTTGGAACTTATACTAAACGCAGCTCAAAGGGAGTGTATCAAGCCACGTTAAATGGGGAAAACGGTCAGCTGGAAGATGCTAAAGTTGTTACACAGATTGGGGGACCAACTTATACAACGCAAGGGCCAAATCAAATTTTGTATGTGGTAGATAAGCAAGTAGATCAAGGCGGGGTGGCCGTTGTTAACCGTAAGACGGGTGAGATTAAGCAAGAGGTTTTGAGTACCGGAGCATCCCCTGCTTATTTAGGTTATGATGCTAAGCGTCAATTCCTATATGTTGGAAATTATCATAAAGGAACGGCCGAAGTGTACCAAATTGCTGCGGATGGTCAATTGACTTTAGCGGATACATTTACTAATCATGGCTCAGGTCCACGACCTGAGCAAGAAAGTTCACACGTTCATTTTACTAATTTAACTCCCGATCAAAAATTAGCTGTGGTTGATTTAGGAACCGATGAAATATTCTTTTTTGATGTGCAAGCCAATGGTAAACTAACGCATCCAACAACCTTTAAGTTTGAGGCTGGATTCGGGCCACGGCATATTCGATTTAGCCCAGATGGGAAAACGGCTTATGTGCTAGGTGAGCTTTCTTCACAATTAGCGGTCTTAGACTATATGGATGGTCAAATGCGATTACGGCAAATCGTTTCAACCATTCCGGCTGATTGGACCGAGCATAACGGAGCGGCGGCTTTACGAGTCACTCAAGATGGGAGGTTTGTTTATGCTTCTAATCGAGGCAATAACACGGTAGCTGTTTTTGCGGTGCAAGATGATGGCGTTAAGCTGATTCAATTGATTTCTACGGAAGGTGACTTTCCACGGGATATGGCTTTGAATCAAAATGAGACATATTTGGTCGTGGCGAACCAAAACACTGATAATGTGAGCGTTTATGTGCGCAATCCTGAGACAGGTATGTTAAAATTAGTCCAACAAGATTTCCTGATTCCAGAAGGTGTTCGCGTTGAATTTATCAAATAAATAAAAGCAGAGGTTGAATAATATATGAATCATTCGGAACAAACAAATGCTTCAAATTTGCAGCGTTTTTTGAATAATAAAAGTGTGATGGCATTGGTAATAACGCTATTAATTTTAATAATTATCTTTATGTTAAATAAAGTTAATTTTATCTTTTATCCAGTTCGGGTTCTATTGCAGACGGTAGGTACTCCGATTATTGTTGCTTTTATTTTTTATTATCTGATGAATCCAATGGTTAATTATTTAACGCGACGTTTTAAAATTACACGGACGACTGTGATTGTCGGTCAATTTATTGTTTTAGCCGCATTGATTTTTATTGGCATCGTCTCGGTTATCCCTTGGTTACGTGATCAAAGTATTAGTTTGATACAACATTGGCCCAGTTACTGGAAAAGTTTAACTGAATGGATGAATCAAACTTTTTCCAGAGATGAGTTTAGTAGTGTGAACCAATGGCTGCAACTCAATAACGATGCTATACAAAAATTTATGTCATCATTTCTACATGGTGGCACGCAAAATCTTTCCGGTTTCTTTAGCTCAATGACAAAGGTGATGGTCACGGTTATCACCTTCCCATTGATTTTATTTTACCTGTTAAAAGATGGTGATCGTGTCGCCCCCTATATGGCTAAATTTTTACCAAACAAAATGCGACAACCATTTTTAAAGACTGAATCGGCAATTAATGCGCAAATGGCCAACTACATTCGCGGGCAGTTATCAGTTGCGGGGGTGGTTATGATTATGTTTGCGATTGGTTTTGTGGCAGTTGGATTACCTTATGGTTGGTTACTGGCTATTTTAGCGGGATTTCTAAACTTAATTCCATTTTTGGGGTCATTTTTGGCCATGATTCCAGCTCTGATTGTAGCGGTATTTGTTTCGCCGATGCTGCTATTGAAGGTTTTAATTGTCTTTTCCGTTGAACAAATTCTAGAAGGTAAAGTTGTCTCTCCTAAATTATTAGGGGATTCATTGAAAATCCATCCTGTGACAGTCGTGGTAATTTTGCTTTCATCAGGAGCGATGTTTGGCTTTTGGGGTGTATTGCTTGGTATCCCAGGGTACGCAGCCCTGAAGGTGATTGTTATTAACTTTTATCAATGGTGGCGAACCACATCGGAATTATTTGAAGAAGAAGTTGAAGTGCATGAATCCATTGATGGGGAAGCAGTAATTAATGAATAATAAAAAAGGGTATCGTATTGAAGCGATACCCTTTTATTATGATTTATTTTTGCATCTTTTTTTCTTTTTGACGGGTCATCTGTGATCGTAATCCGGCAATGATGGCTGGTAAAGCAGTAACAACTAGAATACCAATAATTACTAAGGAGAAATGGTCACGAATAAAGGGAATACTTCCGAAATAGTAACCTGCTTCTACAGCAATAAAGGTCCACAGGGTTGCCGCGATGATGTCTAAAATCACGAAACGTTTGTAACTAAAGCCGGAAACGGAGGCGACAAAGGGCGTTAAAGTACGAATGATAGGTAAAAAGCGAGAGAAAATAATCGCAAGAGGTCCATGCTTAATAAAAAAGTCGTTGGCTTCCTCTAAATTACTTGCCTTAATGAAACGACCTAAAAATGGATGCTGCACTAATTTTAGACCCACAGTTCGTCCTAAGAAGAAATTACAAGAATCACCTAAGATGGCAGCTAACCAAAAAAGCAGAATTAAAGCGTAGTGATTTAAGTCACTACCGGGGATGGCTGAAATGGCTCCAGCGGCAAACAATAATGAATCACCAGGTAGGAAAGGTAAGATGACGGCACCGGTTTCAATAAAGATGACAGCAAATAGTAAAGCGTACGACCAAGGGCCCAAAATATTCACCCAATAGGCGAGATGTTTGTCTAGATGTAAGAAAACATCAATAATTATTTGGAAAGTGTTCATGAGATACTCCTAATCTGTAATATTTTGCATATGCGATAAGTTTAGCGGTAAATTATTATAAACCTGTTAACATATAAAGTGTTGTAAGAGAGGTAAATGCTCTTTGTTACAGCGCTATTTTTTTGAATAAATCGTTCGCTTTTGCAAACAACTTTAAGTGAAAGGGGGTAAAAATAATGGAAAAAATCACTTTCTATTGCGATTAAAAATTGGCGGAATAGCAAACAGTTGAGCTTTAGTGCAGCAGCTGTAAAATCTGGAATTTCTGAAACTTCATTGTTTGAATATGAACAAAACAAAAAATCTCCAAGTCCAAGAAATGTCGAAAAATTAGTTAAAGTTTTAGGTGTTAGTTTAGAAGATGTTTTTCAAATGAGAAAGTATGATGAAAACATCAGAGAAAAATAAAAAGACTTTAGTTTAGTAAAGAGAGATACTTTGGCGAGCCTCTCTTTACACCCCGTAAGTCTTAACCAAAAAAATTGAATATTTCTCAACTTTACGTTTAAAAAATATTAATCTAAGCGTTTATTAATTATGCAATTTTTCGATAATTAATAAAACATGTAGATTATTATAACATTATTTTATTCGTTTGAAAAGAGAGGGAAACAACGTTTAAGAAGCTGTCCTACCCGGTAGATGATTAGTGATAACTGCCCGTTAATCTGCCACGTTACGGCGAATTTGAGTTAAAGCGCACTCCGAAAAATGCCACAAGTGGGGATAGTGGACGAAATTTGAATAACCTTGCTCATAGCACTGTGGGAGCATAAAAAGGAAGCGGTGAAACTGTTAATGGAAGTAGATGAAAAGTGAACACTACATTAGCACCTATCTTGATTGCGCTTAATAGAGAAAGAAATATAGCTTGCGGTAGACCGTACTGACGACAGTACAGAGGCTTTTTTCTTCTATTCTGATTAAATTATCGCGCAAGACGTTTCTCTTTTCTTGTGCCATTTATCAGTATAGGAGCATATAAATTAAAAGCTTACTGACTAGATTTCTAGTTGGTGGTTTTTTATTGTGTTTATCTAAACTGGGACTTTTTTATTGGGTACTTATAAGAGTACTTTAGTATTTAAAGTAACTTGAATAGATTGAAATATAAGGATATTAGCATTGACTAACGCCCTGTCATAAAAAATACCCCCTAAGTTGAACATTATTATCCAACTTAGGGGGTTCACTTTAAGTGATGTTAGGCCTTTTTAATTCTATAACTTATAATAGCGATTCGTTGATCAAAATAAACATTGATAAGTTATTTTTGTTGTAGTGAAGATCTTTTACGATGACGGTTTCCTAAATATGTATCAATAATATCAAATGAGATACAAAAAATACTTATAAGAAGAAACTCAGTGAGTGACCAATTGTTAAAGATAAGACTACTAACACAATATATAAACAATATTTCTAAAATTAATATTAAAATCTTTTTTAACATAGATTTACCCTCCGTATAACGTAAGTATAACGAAACAGCATTAAATGTAAACGTTATTATTCTAGAAAATATTTAAATTTTAAAGACGATTCATTTACTTTACAATATAAATGTTTTATCTGAAATTTTTACTTACTTTTGGTATATATATAATTTGCTACTAAAATAAGCAAAAGCTATCTATATATACTAATTGGTATATATAAATATTAATATAAGAGCACAAAAAAACTATTTTTGTAAGAAATATGGAAAAATATGGAACAAATGTTACCCAGTGAGAATGTATAATTTGATACATAAAGAGAATACTTTCCAAGAGGGTTTATCATGAATTTTTTTGTAAATAAAGCAATGGGTCATGGAAATAGCGGAGTAGAGCATGCTCAATTTTATCGAGCAAAAATATTTAGGGAAATAAAACTGCCATTTAAATTGATATTTACTAGTTTATTGCCAGAGCTACATATACACATGAAGGAATGGGGTTTAGCCGAAGATGAAGTTATTAATATTTTTGACTTTTTTATGAGCTCTGATCCTATGAGCTACCTACGTAAGGGGATAACTCATGTGCCTCAAGAAACCACAACTGAAATATTATGGGATTTAAGTAATACGCAACGCATTATCAATAGACAAACAAGTAGTGATTTTAAGATAACAGCACTTAGAAATAAGAAATTTTCAAAAAAGGATGATATTTATATTGTTGGGGATAGTCGTGTTATTTTAAAAAATGAGCAACGTGAGATGTCATGGTTAGTTGATGAAGACAATAATATGGTGGACATCCGTCTTTTTAATTTTATGGGTCGGGATTACTATTATGAAAATTTTCATAAATTATTAGAAGTTTTCTTTGAATTGTTAAATCAAGAATTTTCAGAAAATATATATATTTTAGATCGCGGAATTGAAAATGAAGAAGTTTTAACAAATTTAAAGCAGAAGCGTAATAATTTTAAAATAATTAATATAGTCCATGCTGCCCATCTAGTTGAACAGCAAGGTAAGCATATGCTTTGGAATAATCACTATGAATACATGTTTGGTCATCTTGATGAAATTGACCATGTAATTGTAGCAACTAAATTACAGCGAGATGCAGTTATTAAAAATTTATCACAAATTGGAGTTGATGCAAAAAATAAGATTGTTTCAATACCAGTTGGCGGGGTCGATCGGTTACTACCTGTTAAGAGAATCAATCTTAAAAAGGTACAATTAGTGACAGTTTCAAGATTACATGAAGAAAAACATATTGATCAAATTATTGAAGCGATTAAGAAATTAAATGAGAATGATATTGAAGTCCAGCTTGATATTTTCGGTGCTGGAGGCGAGAAAGAAAAATTGCAGCAACTAATTGATGATTTGCAATTAGAATCAAATGTTCAATTAAAAGGGTTGAGTCAAAATGTAGTAGATGATATTAAAGGTTATGATGCATTTATTGGTGCTTCCTATTCTGAAGGGTTCGGGTTGACATTTATTGAGGCGATTTCAGATTCCATACCAATAGTTAGTTATGATAATTTATATGGTGCGCAAGAATTGATCAGAGACAATTTTAATGGGATTTTGGTTCCCTTTGAGGTGGAAAATTCAAAACGAGAGCAAAATATAATTAACTTATCCAATGGTATAAAAAAGGTGATTGAGAATCACGATCTGTTAGCTGAGGGTGCACATCATATTGGAGAGATATATGCATCTAATAAAATTGCTCAAAAGTGGAAAGGACTGTTGGTATGGGAGAATGAAGAAAATTGAAGTAATTAATTCACTAGATTTTATAAATTTTGGAGGTGTCAAAAAACAAATTCTAGATGTTAAACGAGGCGTCAGTGATGAATTATGGTTAGCGACACCACATGAAGATGCAGAAAGGATTTTGGCAACTTTTGGCTACGATTTGGGTAAGTTAAAAGTATTTGATATTTATACACAAAAATACCTGAAACCAATTAATGAAGAAATGGGGATTTGGTGGAGCGATTTAAGGGTACCTAATAATGCAACATTCACGATTAAAAAAAATTGGGAAATCGCAGTTATGCAACAGGGACATCAAATTGCTCGGATGAAATGGTTTAATGATTCACATAGAATAGTTAAGTCGGTTCAGTGGCTAACAAGGGAATCTAAAATTGATTATGTTGATATATACAGGCGAGATGGTTCGTTATTCTCTAGAGAGTACTATGATGTAGGGGAGTTAATTCAAGCAAATTTTTATGATAACAATGAGCAAATGATCACACAAAATTTCCATTTTGAAGGTGCAATGAATTTGGTGTATTCGAATTCCCAAAAATATCCAAATAGTAATGAGTATGTAAAAGCAATTTTAAAAGAGCACCCGAATGCTATATTCAACATTTCACAATTAGGCAGGGAAATTGACTTCTCTACTGAGAATACAGTTTTATCGCTGTACGATGGTGTATTAAATAGTGCTGGAGATATTTTTGGAAACTTAGAATTGGTAATTAATAATTCAAATATTTCAATTAATACAATCCGTGTAAATAAAAAAGATTACGAACTCTTAAAAAATTCGGATTTGAATTTGCATGATATTAATTTTGAATTATTGAGCGAGGAATAAGTGGTATGGAGAAAATGATAAAAAAATTTATCAAATATCGTCTTTTTAAAAGTGGTAAATTTTTAGTTAATGGACAAAATCAATTTACGAAGATATCAACTATAGACGGAATAACAAATCAGGGTTTGACAAAAAAGGTCTTTATAACATCACTTTTGGGGTTAGGATTACCATCTGGGGTAGTATTAGCTGATGAAATTAATGGTAGTGATGATCAAGTTAATAGTCGACATTCTAGGGAAATTGATGGCAGCACTAAAACTCTAGCAAATCAGAATAGTAGTATTATATCTTTGGTCAATCATAAGACAGATAAACCTGATAATGAAGATTCTTCATCTTCTGAGACATCTCAAGTTGCGATTGAAGATAGTAAAACTACTAATGGAAAGAATACATTTGCTTATCCTTATACAGCAGTCGAAACATTTAAAGATGAAGCGGGCAATGAAGTTGCGCCAAAAGTTACTTTTCAAATTCATGATGGGGCTGAAACTTGGCAGTTTATTAAGCCTCCTGAAATAGATGGACTTTATCCAGATATTGATGCGTCGTATTTAACGTTAAATGGTAGTAGATTATCTATGGGGCTTCTTTTGGGTGCGCTGGGTGTAGATTTAACAAATTGGAGTGATATTACTTACGCATTAAATGATCGATCTACTTATCATTCTTCTGATGATATTGGTTCAGCACCAATAGTTGAATATATTTATCTAAAAAGTGAATTTTTGTTTACTACTAATGATTTAACGTATAGTGTTGGGGATACAAATAAACCTAAAGCTAGTGACTATGTTAAGGAGCTTCTGGAGCCTGATGGAAAGAAAGGGGATATTTCAAAGGTTAAACTTGATGATAGTAATGTAGACTATGATAGTGCCGGAACCTACACTGTTATTTTGAAATATACTGATAGTAAGCTATATGATCACGATGTAGAGGCTCATTTAACTATTGATGACCCAGCAATTTCAGAGAGTACAAGTACCTCCGATTCAGAAAGTAAGTCTATGTCGGAATCTAAGAGTACAAGTACATCAAATTCAGATAGTAAGTCAACATCTGATTCAAACAGTATAAGTACTTCTGATTCAGACAGTAAATCAACATCAGATTCAAAGAGTACAAGTACTTCCGATTCAGATAGTAAGTCAATATCGGATTCAAAGAGT